>WTGN01000040.1 GCA_011523545.1 Chloroflexota bacterium
TCAGTCGGAATTGGCGTGTTTGTCGGCAGCGCCGTGTTCGTCTCTGTCGGCAGCGGCGTGTCTGTCGGCAGCGGCGTATCAGTCTCTGTCGGCAGCGGCGTGTTTGTCGGCAGCGGCGTGTTCGTCTCAGTCGGAATTGGCGTGTTTGTCGGCAGAGGCGTATCGGTTTCTGTCGACAGCGGCGTATGGGTCTCTGTTGGAAGCGGCGTATTTGTCGGTAGCGGCGTATTGGTATTGGCCGGAACCGGTGTGCCAGTTGGCAAGGGGGTGTTGGTCTCGCTCGGGAGCGGCGTCGCCGTTGGCGGCGGCTCGGTATCAGTAGGCAGCGGCGTATCGGTGAGAGTTGGGAAGGGCGTATCCGTCGGGACAGCGGTGTCGGTCGCGGTCAATTCCTGGATGGCGCGCGCGGTCTGGGCGGATTCGGTTGAAGGCGTATCGGTGAAGACTGGTGTAGCGGTATGGGTGGCGCTGGGCGCGGCGGTATCGGTCGCGGTTGCTGTGTTTGTCGCTGTCGCGGTATCGGTGGGGACGGGCGTAAATGTCGGCGTCGGCGGAAGTTGCACGGTGAAGGGCAATAGCAGGGTCGAGGTCTGCCCGCCTTCGTTTGAGACGGAGACCAGCGCCTCATGCTCGCCATCGCCCAATTCTTCAGCCGGGATGGTGAAGACCTCGTCTTCGACGACATCGGCTGGCCCGCCATCGTAGGACACCTCTACGCGAGTGATCGCGGTCTGGCCGCCGGCATCCACCTGCACATCCTGCGGGCCGCTGAGCAGCGCATCAACCGCGACGCCGCTGAGCGCCACTGTCGGCGCCAAGGCGGCAACCTCGAATTCGAATGTCTCAATCGTCTCGGCGCCGGCTGCATCCACGGCATGCACCGCGATCGTATTGCGGCCGGGCGGCAGGTCAGCCGCGTCGAGGGTGAAGTCAAAGCGGTTGCTCCCGACGAGCGTACCGAGATCCGGCTCGACGCTCAAGCTGACGATCGGCGACTGGCCCTCGACGGTGATGCTGCCGGTGGTGATGTCGCTGACCAGGGTTTCGGCTGTCAGCCCTTCAACTTCGAGGCGCGGCGGCAGCTTCTCGACTTCGAAACTCTTCTCAACTGTAGTGACTTGCCCGCCCGCGTTGGTGGCGCGGATGCTGAGTTGGTGTTCCTCGGGCAGCAGCTGGAAGGGATCCAGATCGAATTCATAAGGCGCTTCGGTATCGGTTTTGACCACTTCGCCGTCAACGATGAACTCGACTTGCGTGATCTCGGTCTGCCCGCCGGCATCCACCGAGATGACTTCGGCCTCGGCGACATCTTCCTGGGGCGCGGTCTCAAAATCGTCCGAAACGGTCGGGGGCAAGGCGGCGATCTCAAACTCAGTGCTCAGCCGGCCCACGTCGCCTTCGACATCGCTGACGGTGATATCTAGCTGATGTTCGCCCGGTTCCTGTTCTACCGGCACGATGGTATAGCTTTCATCCGTCGAGACGACCTCGCCATCGAGCGCATATTCGATGCTCTCGATATCCTGGTCAGCGCGGATTTCCACTGTGATCTGCGTGTCTTCGGTCAGCGCTTCGGTGAAGAGATCATCGGGCAAGAAGAGCAGCGGCACCGGAATCGGCGCGCGCAGGGTGGCGCGGCCCGCCGCCGTCTGGCCATCGCTGGTGGCGACGTTCAGCGTGAAATCGTAACGCCTGCCATCGGCCGGCACATCCGCGCTCATGGTGACGATGTATTGGCTGCGGAACAAGAAGGCGAGGTTGCTGAAGATTGCGCCTAGCTCCTCCGGCAGCGGCGCGTTATAGAACTCGCCGTTGGATTCCGAGGCGATCGCCTCCAGGAAGCGCTGGTCGATATCCCAGCCCAGGCCGATGGAGTAGACCGGCACGCCATGAATGGTCGCGGCGCGGATGCTCTCTTCGCGGCTATGCTCGCTGATATTGCCATACTCGCTGCCATCGCTGAGGATCACCACCGCTTTGCGCTCCAGCGGCGCTTCGTTGGCGATTTCGATCGCGCGGAAAGTGGCGTCATAAAGCGCTGTCTGCCCGCCATACCCGAGGTTTTCGAATTGCTGGAAAATGAGGGCGCGGTCGGTCGTATAATTGACGATGAGGCGGGCGCTATCGCTGAATGTCATCAGGGCGACCGGGTCATCCGGGCCCAGGGCGTTGATGTAGCCGCGGGCGGCCGTCAACGCTTCCGACAAGGGCTGGTCCGCCATGCTGCTGCTGGTATCGATGACCAGGACAGTCGCGAAAGCCAAATCGTCATCGGTGATGTTCTCAACGCGACTGATATTGGCCAGGCCGGCCAGGTCGCCGCCGACCGAGAAGTTATCCACCGCCAGGCCGGAGACCAACTGCTCGCTGGAATCGAGGATGCTGACGTGGATGGCGATCTCTGAGAGCTCTGTGCTGTCGATGCCGATGATGTTGAGGCTGACGCCGGCTTCATCCTGCATGAAGGCGACGCTGAATGGGACCAGCAACAAGAGGGCGAGAACGGTTCGCAGCGCGCGTCGCTTCAAATCAGATTCTCCAATAGCAATCGCTGGCTGAACAAATCAAGGGCAGAATGTAACCCATTCTCGCCGCTTTGTCACCAAGCGCGAAGAAACATCGGGATTATAAGGAAGCAGACGCGAAATTTATAGTTGAAAGATACAAGGCGAGCGTCGACTTTATTGTGCGTCAGGCTATGCAAAGATGTGCAAGCCAACCCCACCCCCCGGACCCCCTCCCCAAAGCAGTCTGAGGCCAGGACAGGTTTGACCTAATCATACTTCAGGGTTCCGCGTTAGACTTCAAAAGCTGCTCTCTTGGCGAAAACTGTAGGGGCGACTCGGTGAGTCGCCCGAAAAAGCTCAAGAAAATACAGAATTCGCGACGATATTTTGCTCACTGAATAACTGTCCTGTCGTCAGCCAAAGCATTAGGGAGGGGGAGTTTGGCGCGCTACTGCAGGCTTCTCCCCATTGCTATGGAGGGCCGAGGGGGTTAGACCCCGCCGTAGCGCTCTTGCGCGCGCACCAGCCAGTGCAGAATCGGCGCCAGCTTGGCAAAGTGCTCGTAGCAGACCTCCATAAGCCGCGGCGTCGAGATCACGCTCGGCGGGATGTCATGACTGCCGGCATGCAGGTTATTATATTTCAGCCATTCAACGCGCGCATGATCCTTGTCGTAGCCGCGCGGCGCCCGCTTGTAATGCTTCCCGCTCAGATTGTAGCCGGCCGCTTCCACCGCTTCAGACAGCGAAACCAGCTCGGGACCCAGCTCGTCATCGAGAACAGCTTGACGGTAGGCATCCAGCATGGGCTTGGCGAAATGAAACATGCCGACCATCAAGCCGGCGTCATCGGGGCTGATCTGCATGCCGAAGCCGGGATGCTGCATCTTCTTGCCGCAGCCATGCCACCACATCATGGCGACGTTGACCTTGTAGGGCGATTTGTCTTTGCTGAAACGGGTATCACGCGCCGCCCGCATCAACGAGCCGCTGCCATTCGTCCGCAGGTCGACCACGATATCGGCGTCGAGTTCTTTCAGCCGCGCGCCCATGGCCGCCACCCAGGCAAGCGCCGGCGCCTTGACGAATTCCTCATAACACGGCCGGTTGGCGGCGAACCAATCGCGCGTATTGTTCTCGCGCAGCTCGCGCAGGAATTGCTGGGTTTCGACGGGGAAGCCGGGGAAGTCGCTCATGTGCAGATCCATTTGCTTGTCGGTTGCATTTCAGGATTCTAGCAGATGCCTCCGCCAATAGCAGCCGCAGAGGCGCGACGCAGGAAGACTTTGTCCTACATTTGCTGTACGTACGGGCGAGCCGGTGGCTCGCCCCTACAGATTTCGCCTTTGAGGGTATGCCGCCCGCGTCGCCGCTGACCAATCCCGCCTATGCAAGCGTCCAGCGCGCTGGCACAATGCGCGCAGTCAAAGTCATCGCTCGCCGAGCGCCAAAGGAAGAACTCATGCGTCTGTTACGGCCCATCATCGCTCTCGCCATTATTGTCGCGCTGTCCGCTTCCGCCATTGCGCAGGACTTGCCGACCCCGCAGGACCTCTGCGCCGCCGCCGAGCCCGCGCCCTTGACGATGATGCAATTTGCTGAGGCCGAGCGCGCCATTGAACCAGGCCTGGATTACCGCGCCATGTTCTGCACCAGCGCTGGCGCTATCTATGTCGACCTCTACGAGGCGCTGACGCCGGTCACGGTGAACAACTTCGTCTTCCTGGCCGGGCAGGGCTATTACGACAGCAGCACCTTCCATCGCGTCATCCGCGATTTCATGGCCCAAGGCGGCGACCCCACCGGAACCGGGCGCGGCGGGCCCGGTTATCAGTTCAAAGACGAGCCGGTTGGTTTCCTTACATTTGATCGTTCAGGTTTGCTGGCGATGGCCAACGCTGGCCCCGGCACCAACGGCAGCCAGTTCTTCATCACGACCGCGCCGACGCCGCATCTGAATTACAAACACACGATCTTCGGCGATGTGCTGGTCGGGCAGGATGTGGTCGAGGCGATTCGCGAGCGCGACCCAAGCACAGCGAGCGACGCCGGCGAGACCCTGCATACGGTGCTGATCATCAGCGATCCGGCTCAGGTCAAGAGCAGTGACGCGGCGCTGGCGGACGCGACAGCAGAAGATGTCGGCGCGGCTTTTGCATCTTTCACTGAGGGCTTGCCGCCCGCCCTGCCGCTCGACGCCGAGCGCTCCGGTTATTTCTCAACCGAGGACTTGGCGGGCACGGTCGCCGAAGCGCTTCAGGCGGACTTCGAGATATTTGCCGCCGACCAGGGCCACCTGTATCGCCAGAGGATGCAGATCGTCAACGAAGATTGCGCTGAGTCGGTCTTCTTTTCGTCGCTGGGTTATTGGGTTGATGTCTACGCAGACGCCGCCTCCGCCCGCGCCGCCACCGAAGACGCTTTCATGCTTCAATGGCTGGAAAGTTATGGCTACGAACGCGCTGCATCCGCCGCCAATGTTTATCGCGCGGAGGCGGAAACCTGCGCCGGGGCCCCGGGCGCGCATCTGTTAGCCCTTTATCCGCGCGGGCGCTTCCTGGCGACGCTGGATGTGCTGGTCGCCGCTGAAATCCTGGGTCAAGCGCCGCCGGCCGCGCTACTGCAAAACCTCGCGCTGCAGATCGAGGGCGCCTTGGCTTCAATTTACCGGCCTGAGATTCGCTAGGCCAGCCGCCGCCGGAGATTTTCAAGCGCCTCATCCCGCGCTGACAAGTGGCATAGCTCGACCGCTTCGATGAAAAGCGGCAGATCCTCCCGCCGGGCCAGTCGCGCCATCTGCAGCAATCGCTCGCCGAGTTCCTCATCGCGCGCCGCCGCCATCACCACCAGACCGTAGCGGCGCAGGTCCGCGTCGCGCGTCGCCAGAATGACCGCCTGCAAGCGATCGTACAAAGGCGCCTGCCGCCCGTTGATGATCCAGTTGATGATGCCCATCGTCGCCGTCGGCTGGTCGATCTCCTGGTAGCGTTTAATCAAGCCTTCGTACAGGTGATGGGGAAAATCGCCACCCAGCGATTCCAGCGCCGCCCCGGTCAACTCGCCGCGCGCGGATTGCGCCATCGCTGCGCCGCCGCGCAGCAGAAACTGATAAATCGGCAGCCGCTGATCGGAAGCGACCAGCACATCAATCGCGGTCATGGCCGGCTCGCAGTTGAAGACCGATGTCTGCGGCTCGGTCAGGAAGCGGGCGGCATAAAGGCAGGCGAGCGGCGGGTCAAGCGGCGCCAGACCGGCCAAGGCAGCCGCCCGCAGATTTTGCGCAACATCGTCAACCGGCTGAAAATGATAGGTCTCGACGCCGAGGCGATAGATATCGGCGTCGTCCGGATGCTCGATATGCACGAGCAGGCGCGTCAAAGCCTCGCGCAGCAAGCCCGCTTTGTCGCGCTTGTCTTCGGCGAAAAGCGAGAGGCATTTGTCGCGCAGAGCCGGCCGATGGCGCTCGTCCAGCGTCGCCCGAACGCGCCCAGCGTGCAGGACGAGCAGGCACTCATCCAGATACTGCCGGCTATTCGACCGCCCGAGCAGCTCCAGGGCGAGGTCACGCCGCGTTTCCGCCGCTGTCGCCCGCCGAAGTTGCACATACAATTCAGCTTGGGAAGGCATGTACTGTCACCATCACCGTCATGGCAGAAATTGTAGGGGCGACTTATCAAGTCGCCCGCATTCGCATTTTGTCATGGTGGCGGGCGACCAACCCCATCCCCCGGCCCCTTCCCCAATGCATTAGGGAAGGGGAGCGCAGGTAGCGAGATTCTCTGGTTTTATGACGACTTCGCTCGTGCCTGCAAGTCTCCCCCAATGCGTTGGGGGAGATTTAGAGGGGGTTGATCCTTGCAACGCCCAAACCCTCGGCGCATGCGGCAATCTCACGCCAGGTTGCAGCGGGCAAATCGATGCCGTTCGCCAGCCGCTGCCGCCGATTGCGCGCTTCGACTTCCCCGGGATAGAGCACCTCGCCCCCCAGCGGGTCCGTCTTCACATAGTCAATGATCGTGTCGACCTGGCCTTTGAAGGCGGCCACGGGACCGAAGCGCGAGATGTCAATCAACAGAATCACCGTGCCCCAGCGGTCTTCCAGCGGCGGCTGCTTATCGGAACGGAGCGACGCCATCAAGGTGAAGAAGCCGACCATCATCGCCAGCGCGTAGCCTTTGTGCCCGACATCGGGCAAGCCCATCGGCCGCAAGGCGCCGCCCTTGGCAAGCTGCGTCGGATCAGAGGTCGGCTGCCAATCGGCATCGACGATCCATTCGCCGGGCAGCTGCTCGCCTTTATCTACCGCCACCATCACCTTGCCGGCCGCCGAAATCGAGGTGGCGAAATCGAGGATGACCGCGCCATGCGTCTCGCTCGGGAAGCCCATCGCAATCGGGTTAGCGCCGATTTTGCGGCCGGTCCCGTTCAGCGGCACGACGATCGAGCGCGGCCCGCCCAGGCAGCCATCCCAGATCATCGACGCCATGCCGGCCGCCGCGCCCATCTCGGCATAAGTGCCGAGGCGGCCGGTATGCCCTTCGTGGTACATCGAGACCAGGCCGACGCCTTGAGCGCGCGCCTTGTCGATTGCGAGCTCGGTCGCCTGTTTGGCGATCACCTGGCCAAAAGTCCAGTTGCCGCAGATCTGCGCCATCGACGCCGTTTCTTCGACGATCTCCGGCTCGGCCGCCGGCTGCAGTTCGCCCTTCTCAATCGAGCGCAGGTAATAGGGTGTGCGGATCACGCCGTGCGAATCGTGCCCGGCCAGGTTGGCGTTGACGAGATGCTCGGCGACGATCTCAGCGTAATCCGACCGCGCGCCGGCCGCCTCCAGAATCCGCCCGATGAAGCCGCTCAGCGCATCGGCTTGAAAGTTTGGCATGTTATCCCTTTCTCAACTATTCATTCTGTCTTGCGGTCAATCGGCGGTCGCTGCCCGCCCTTATATTGCTGGCAGCGTCGCCGGAACGGTGTCGGTTCGGCTGAGTTTGCCTGCTTTCGGCTTTGAGGTCAACAAGGAGCTGCGACGGAGAGCCAGCAATCGCCATTCGCCGCCGCCTTGATTATGCCGGATCGTCAGCCGAAATGGGCTTCGTAATCCAGCCCATAATACAAACGCCGCCACCATTTCATTTTTCTTTTGCTGGGCGTCAGGTGTTTCGCGTCGAGGTTGGCGTGG
Organism: Chloroflexota bacterium; assembly: GCA_011523545.1. GTDB lineage: Bacteria > Chloroflexota > Anaerolineae > Aggregatilineales > Phototrophicaceae > UBA6055. The sequence goes on from WTGN01000040.1 coordinate 7,686, forward strand.
GGGAGGAACATGAATTCGCGCGTGTCGATAGCGGGGTCGCCGGCAGCGCGCAAATTGAGGATTTCTTCGTGCGTTTCATCCCAAATGCGAGCATATTTGGCGAAGTCATTGACGCGCCGCGCCTGACCGACGGCAACCCCGCCGGCGATGATAATAAGGGCCAGCAAGCTCGCCAGCCTAAACCAGCGTATCCAGCCCGCGCTGAAATATGACATCTCGCCGCCGTGTTTGATCGAGACACCGGCCAGCGCGCCCCACAAGAGACCGGAGGTCATGAGCAGAAATGTAATGGGCGCGAAGGTGCGTTCATAGACGAAGCCTTGCCCCCAAAGCGAGACGCCGATAATGACAGCGAAACTGATCAGCGTGATGCCGGTCGCCATGGCCGCGAGCAATTTCAGCAGGCGCGCTTTCGGCTCGTCCACAGCGGCCGCAAGCTGCGTCACCAGCATGACAACTAATGTGAAGGCAGTCAGAACCAAATAAGTGGAGGCTCTGAGTTCACTGTTTCGCGCCTGCGTCAGGGCGAAGAGCGCGGCGATGGCGAGCGCGGCGAAGCTGCTGTAAATTGTTATGCCCTGCGGCCGATTGAGCAGATTGCCGAGCAGACTGCGTTTCCAGATCAAGAGCAGCAAAGCAAAGATCGCGGTGAGATTGGCGCCCAGGATGAGGGCGTAGCGCAGGCTGAAGCGCCAGAAAAAGAGCGGCCCGTCGCTTGCGTGCGCCCATAAATACGGCAGCAAGATGATTTGAATTATCAAGCAGAGCCAAAGACTGCGCGTTTCAACCGCTATGCGAGCTGGCCGAGCCGGGACGGATGCCGGCCGGTAGCATGTCAAAATGACAAAGAGCCCGGTCATCAGCGTCAGCATGAAGCCGGCGAAGGCGGCCTGATGACCGGCATACTGTAACAGGGAGTCCAGGCTTCGGCCTAGCAATTCACCCAAGTCACGCACGGGCACTATCACCTGACCAAAGTTCTCCGGCTGCGAGGCGCGGTGGGCCAGGCCGGGCGCGCTGATTTGCACGAGCAAGCTGGCGAAACTGCCCAGGCAGCCGGCGAGCGCCAAGGACAGATATGCCCGGCGTTTCCGCCCCCGCAAAAGGACATAGGCCGAGAGCGCAAGGAGCGCCAGAAACGGCAATTGAAACACCGGGAACATCGTCGAAAAACCGGCGTTGATGAAGGCGAGCGCCGCCACCGCCATCGACGCGAGCCATAACCCGCGCGCGCTGCGCAGCCGCTCGCCCGCCTCAACAGCCAGGGCCAGGCAGAGCAGCAAGATCACAGCCGGCAAAGTGTATGCCACCGCGCCGGTGAACCAGAAGAAGGTTTCCGCTGTATAGAAACCGTTGTATGTCGCGGCCAGCGCCAAGCAGGCCCCGGCAATAGCGATCTTGCGCCGGTGCTTCGAGACGCCAAGAATTGCCAGGATTTTCGCATTCAGCCAGGCAAAGCCGGGCAGACCTAACGCCGACAGCATGATCGGAAAGAATGCGGGCGCCGCCGTCGCCACCGGCGCGAAGAGACCGAAAAGCAGATAATTGCTGTAGTGGCCGGACCAGTTCTCGCGCCAATAGAGCAGCGCATCCCAGGCGCCGACCAGCAGCGGCTTGCCCAGGTAGGCGTAATCGTCGCCGATGAGCCGAATGAACTGAGCCAGATACAGGAAAACCAGCAGCGGAATCAAGGCCAGCAGCAGGCCGCCCGCGCCGAGCAATCGATTTGCCAAGCGGTTCATTGGGCGCCCTCGCACTTGGCCGCTCGCCTGGGGGCGCTGGTCCAGGATCCTGCGCAGTATGCCAGCACTACTGTACTTCTCCTATCTCGCAAACGCCTCGCAATTTGCGGCCCTTCCCGACTGGACTGCTGTACTCGCCGCGCTCCCACTTCCGCGTGACATGCCCCTCGGCATCGCGTTCAAAGCGAAGCGTCTCGTTGGATTGCCCGGCCTCGCAGAGAATGAAGACGTCCTCTTCTTCAGTTGGCTCCAGCGTCACCGGCGCGCCCGCTTCAACATCGGCAAAGCCATAACCCGCCCCCCAAAGCAAGGCGCCATCGTAAACGACGCCGATAGCCAGGCCCGGTTGATGCCGCTGCTTGACTTGACGCGCCACCCATTTGTCAAGGATGTCCAGCGCGGTCGCCAGGTCGCCGTTGTCATTCAGAAGCGGATCTGTCATCGGCATCGAATTAGACCCCTTTCGTGGATCCCGTCTCAACACTGTACATCATTGTACCTTCAGCGCAACGCGATTCATCAACCGGAAGTGAATCAAATTCAGGGGAATTCTGCATCGATTGCAGAATCCTCTTGGTGTCTTAACCGGCGGGCATTGTAGGGGCGAGCCATTGGGTCGCCCTAAATCGAGAAACGCCTTGGCTTGCGGGCGACTCGCCGAGTCGCCCCTACAGATTTCGATATGATTGAGAGCCGTAGGTTTGAGACGGCAACTCGCCCGTCGTGGCGAGCAATTGTGTTGTCGCGCGCCGGTTTGCGCCGGCGTTCTCCATTTTTCCGAGTTTCGCTTGACATAATTCGATATTAGCATATACACTTCTGTCAGAACACGTTTAATCGACGGAGAATCTGGTCTTATGTCTTTCATTGCTCGCGGTTATAATTTGTATCATAGACTGGCGGCGCGCCGCGCTGAGACAACTCCGCCCCCCCCCCGTAATATCATTCACTAATAGCAAATTTATAGATTTTTGCCCGTCGTTCAGCGTAAGGGCGGGCGACTCAGCGAGCCGCGCCTACAGCGTCAGAATCAGCCTCATCGCGCTGGTCTTCCTGCTGCTGGCGGCGGGGCCGGTCTCGGCGGCGACCATCACGGTGGGCAGCACGTGCAGCCTAAGCGACGCCCTCCTATCCGCCGCCTTCGACTCCGTGGTCGGCGGCTGCGCGGCGGGGAGCGGCGCCGACACCATCGAGTTGACCGGCGACGTCACCCTGAGCTCGGCCTATTCACCTATCGACTCGGAAATCACGATTAACGGCAACGGCTACAGTATAAGCGGCGCCGATGCGTATCGCGTTTTCTCGATCGATAGCAGCGGCAACCTAACCATCAACCGGCTGACCATACGCGACGGCAGCGATTCCACCGGCGATGGCGGCAGCGGGATTCGGGTCAGCGGCGGGACCTTGACGCTGAACGATTCGGTTGTGCGCGACAATTCCTCCACCGGTGGCGGCACGGTAAATGCCGGGGGCATTAGCGTCCAGGGCAGCGGCACTGCGACCATCAACCGCAGCGCCATCCACAGCAACGAAGGGACCGGCTTTGGCGGCGGAATAAACTTAATCGGCACCGCCACGGTGACCATCAACCGCAGCAGCATCTACAACAATAGCGCGGGCCCCTCTGGCGGCGGCATTCATGTAGGTATTAACGGCGCAGCAACGGTGAACAACAGCAGCATCTACGGCAACAGCGCTCAGCAAGGCGGCGGCGCCCGTACCAACAGTCGCGGCACGCTCAAGCTGAATCACGTAACCATCACCGACAATACCGCGACCGCCACCAGCGGCGTCATGGGCGGCGGTTTAGACATATTCGAAGGCACGTTGGAGATGCGCAACAGCATTGTCTTCGGCAACAATAACCAGAACTGCCAGGTGGCCACCTCCGATGTCACTTTTAACGTAAACAGCGGCAATATCATCGGGCCCGACTCTACCGCCAACTGCACGACCGGTCAATCCAGCGCCGACCCCCTGCTGCAGTCCTCGCCCAGCGGCAGCCCGCCTTATTACGCCTTGAACGCCGGCAGCCCGGCCATTGACGCCGCCACCTGCCTGACGGATATCCCGGCGGAAGACCAGCGCGGCATGCGGCGTCCGCAAGGCAGCGCCTGCGATATCGGCGCGATTGAATTCACCCAAGCCGACATGCGGTCGCCCAGCGATGGCGCGAGGAGCGGGAGGCGCGAGGAACAGATGCCGCCGCCGACGCCAAGCCCAACGCCCCGGCCGATGGTCTCGACTTGCACCACGCTGCCGGCGCATATTCGCGTCAGCAATATCACCCAGTCGACGCAATGCCAGCAGGTGAGCCCGGCGGGCGTCGGGGACGCGGCGGTGCTGGCGGCCGGCTTCGTCGACGCGGTCGATGTCTGGGGCTGGGTGCTGCCGGATATGCAGGTCTGCTTCGCGGCGGCGGGCGGGACTTTCCAGTTCATCGACACAACGCCCTTGCCGCGCGTCGTATACGATCTGCCGGCGGTCGCTGTCGGGGACATGGTCTGCGCGACGATCGACCGGCCTGGCATCGTCGTCCTGCAGCCGGGCCCAGCCGCGCCCACAGCCACCCCGATGGCGGCTGAAGCCATAGTGGAACGGGCGCCCTGGACCTTGAGCGGCTGCATGGTGCGGACGCAGAACGCGCTGAACTTGCGCGCGGGGCCGGGCGGGGCGATCATCGGCGCCGTGCCCTACAATGTGACGCTGACGGCCTTTTCACGCACGGCCGATTGGTTCGAGGTGGATTGGTACGGGACGCGCGGCTGGCTCAAGAACGGCTACCTGGTAGGCATCGGCGCTTGCGGTTAAGCGGGCGGGCGAGCCATTGCGTCGCGCCCGTCTTGGCGAAAGATGACGCGCTCGGGCGACTCACCGGGTCGCGTAGACACTGACCGTCAGTCGCCCCTGCAAGCCCACCGTGCGTACGGGCGAGCCAGCGCCTCGCCCCTACAAGCCCACCGTGCGTACGGGCGAGCCGGTGGCTCGCCCCAGCAAGGCTTGTCCGCTACTGCCTGCTTGGCGGATAACCTGACGGTCTGCCTGGTGCCAATCCCTCGTTGGCAGTCTATGTCAACGCGACTCGCGCGACCTTATGTTCACCCTTTCCACGCTATTCTGCTTTACACTCGCAGCTATGGACGCCCTTAACACTCGCTTTTCGACCTTGGCGGCGCGCTGTCTTTTGCCGATCGCGCCCCCTCTGAACAGGCGGACGAACCGCCAACCCCCGAAAAACCCCGCTGTATCTATACTGTGCCTATATCTTTCCCAGTTTTCAGGGGTATTTCAGGGAGGTTTCAGAGGGTTTTCAAGGCATTTGCCGTCTTTTTCTTCCGTTTATGGGCAATCAGCTGTCCTCAAGCGAGTCCTTCCACCGCCTGCAACACCGATGCCCGACGGCATCAAGCAGAACGGCGACCGGGAGATCGCGCGTACATTTGCGCGCCAACTTACTTGGTATCGGACAAGCCTTACACCGTCTCGTGCGAACAGGAATCAAATCCCGGTCACGTCGATGAACCAGCGCTCCAGCTCGGCTTCCATCGCGGCCGCTTTCTGCGGATGCTGCGCCGCCAGGTCATGCTGCTCGAAGGGGTCCTCGGCGATATTGAAAAGCAGCGACGGCGGCGGATCAGGGATGTCGCGCGGCGGAAAGGGCTCGTCAACTATGCCGTCAAAACCCTCAGGATACCACTTGACCGCGTTGTCCATTGGCGTCTCAAAGCGGGTGACCTCCATCGCCTCCGCAATCAACGGGCGCAGCAATTTCCAATCGCCATCGCGCCGGGCGGCGTTGCTCGTGCCGACGGGACTGAAGCGGTTCCATTGCCAGCAGCGCGGCGGGTAATCACCCGCGCCTTCGCCGCGCAAAACGTCGGTGATATCGACCCCGTCCAGGGCGATATCAGCCGGAGGCGCCAGGCCGGCCAGATTCAGCAGCGTGGGGAACCAGTCGGTGAAATGCGCCATTTCGGCGCTGCGCCGGCCCGCGTCAAGACCGTCGGGCCAGCGAATGATCAGCGGCACGCGAATGCCGCCCTCGTAGGTGTTGCCTTTGCCGCCGTTGAATCCATAGTTGAAGCGCCGCTGGGAGAAGCCATGCCAATCACCGAGGGCCGGCCCGTTGTCGCTGGTGAAAATCAGGATTGTATTATCGGCGATGCCGCAGCTTGCCAGTTTTTCGCTGATGCGCCCGATGCCGGCGTCCATCACCTCGATCATGGCGTAGATCAGGCTCACGCCCAGGCTGAAACCGGCGTCAACATATTTCCGCGCGATGGCGTCCGGCGCTTCCAGCGGGAAGTGCGGCGCGTTATAGGCCAGGTGCAGCAAAAAGGGCTCGTCGCGATGACGCTCGATGAAATCGACCGCCGCCTCGCTGAAGACATCGGTCAGGTAACTTCCCCGGTCGCCATATTCGATGCTGCCGTTGCGGTCGAGCCGGTATTGATAGAAAGGACTCCAGCCGCCTTGAAAGCCGACAAACTCGCGATACCCGCGCGCGCTGGGGTGATAGCGCCGGTCGAGCGCGCCATTGTGCCACTTGCCGATGAGCCCGGTGGCATAACCGGCGGCGCCAAATACATCGCCCATCGTCCTTTCGCCGAGCCGCAGCCGGTCAACGCCGCGCGCTTCAAAGGTGTCGATGCTGCCCGTGCGATGGGCATAGCGGCCGGTCATCAGCGCGGCCCGGGCCGGCGTGCAAACCGGCGCCGCCGAATAATGCTGCGTCAGGCAAAGGCCCTCGTCCACCAGCGCATCAAGCTGCGGCGTGCAGGAAATCTGATCGTTGAATATGCCGAAATCGCCGTAACCCATGTCATCGGCGATGATGAGGATGATATTTGGACGGCTCATGTCGCTCCGTTGTGATCCCTCTGTTCGTTGGCGGGCTGCAGCGGGAAACCGGTGTGAAAGACGGTCATGGTGCCGCCAAAGGTGATGCGGTCGCCATCGCGCAGCTTGTGCGCCACGCCGCCGGTGATCGGCTGGCTGTTGACGGCTGTGCCATTGATGCTGCCCAGATCAAAGAGCTTCCAGCCCCCCTCTTCTCTCACCAGGAAGGCGTGCGGGCGCGATACGGTAGGATCCTGCAAGGCGATCTCCCAATTCGAGCTGGGCGTCGAGCGCCCGATGTACAGCTCCTCCTTCAGCAGGGCGAAGATCTGCCCGCGCTGCGGCCCGCGGGTGATGCGCAGGCTGGCGCGGTCGCCGGCGACTGCGGAGACCGGCTCGGCCACATCTTCCTGCGCCTCGCCCGCCGCCGAGCGCAGCTTGAGCACGGAGACGAAGAGATGCAGCTCATCCCCGATTACGAGCGGGTTCATGCCGTAGACCTGCACACCGTTGACAAAGGTGCCATTGGCGCTGCCGACATCATCGACGGTGAAGGCGCCATCCTTGCAACTGACGACCGCGTGCTCGCGCGATACATGCCCTTCGGCGATCTGAATGTCATTGCTTGCCGAGCGCCCGATTCTGACGCTGTCACCATCGCGCAAAGGGTGTTCATTGGTGCTGCCGGTGAAGGGATCCAGCCAGACCAGTTTGGCCAGCGGTTCCCTCGTATTCTCATCCATCTCCGAGTTCCTGAATAAAGCCTGCCGCTACCATTATTGTAGCATAAGCGGGGATTGGCGCGCTGTTGGCGGGGCTGCGCCTCTGGGATTTTCGTCTGTTGGCGGCTGGAGGTAGCGGCTGGATTTAGTTGGCGGACATTCTCTGGTGAATGTAGTCGGGGCAGAGTTCGTGGATGGTCAGGCCGTTTGTCTCAAGCTGCTCCTTATCACGAGCCCAGCCAATGTCGGTGGCATAATATATCGTAGCGTACGGATCGCATTGAATGGCCACTGCAACAAACTTTCTGTCCTTGCCATGTGTTACAGAAAATGGGGGCGGAAGGAGCGCATTGCCGTCTCTGTCAAGCTGAATTGGCCTCATGACAAGTCTGTAAAAGAGGCGGCTTGAAAGGTCATTTAGAAGTCTCTCAGCTACGCCACCTGGGCGAACGTTTCGCCGGTACTCCGAAAGAATCAGATAGGTTTGATAGCTATCAATTACGAGCGAGTCATCACTTGCGCTAAATTGCTCCAGCCAGTCCTGACAGGCCAGGATACAAGACTTCTCTGCATCCGTTTCCATATCCGCTACAAATTCATCGACCAGAACCCACACGTTGGTATCAACTACCACTTCCGACAATTTCAAGCTCCTGACTTCGACGTTCGAGTGCCGCCTTCAGCATTGTATGTAGATCCCCGCTAATGTCGCCCATGAACTTTTCAGGCCAGTTTGAGATTTGTCCAAAGCGGTCCAGGTCTACTTCGTCAATCGTTGCGCCGCTGGCGCCGGGCTGGCAGTAGTACATCTTGATGTTTTCAGGCGTGGCGAAGGCGGGCGACGCCTCGGCAATGCGTCGCTGCAGGCGCCGAACGATGTGCTCGCTGTGGCTCTCGACGATGAGTTGCAGGTTGCGGGTTTCGGCGACGTGGAGCATGAGGTCGGCAAGGGCGGCTTGGGCGTTGGGATGGAGGTGGAGCTCGGGTTGTTCCAGCAGGATGATGGAGCCTTCCGGCGCGGACAGCAACATCGTAATCACGGGCAGCACTTGCGATACACCGAAGCCGACGTCCAGCAGCGCGCTTTCAACTTCATCAATCTTGACAAGAACTTCGTAGAATCGACCGTGGCTGCCAGCTACCCGTATGGTCAAATCCTGTGTCAGATCAAGTTTCTTTAGCCAGTCTGCTACGCCTTTCCTAAGCCAGCCATCATCGCGCTGCGACGACGCGAGCGCAGCAAAGGTGTCCGCACCGTCGGGCTGAGCGACTTCCGTTTTCCTCTCGCCAGTCCACTGATAGAACCGCCGAGGATGCTGGCGCATGGGTCCGAGGTAGCGAATTTTGCCGGTCATATTTTCGAATGCTAGCGCAAACTGAGGATCGTAACTTTGTTTGCCGTCCGTGATTTCGCCTAGTTCCATGTTTAACGGGAGTTGGTAACAGTTGATGGGGCCTTCGGGAATCGAAGCTGGGTGTATCTCTTCCGCAAACGCATCTAGGTCCAGATAGGCAATGTCGTGCAACGAATCAGAGTGGTCGACGCGGTATTCATCCGGCCCTTGACGCTCCATCCGAATGAAGCAGTCGAACGTTTCGTCTCCCCATACGCGATAGCCCAGATGATCAACGATTACATCATTCTCCCACCGCCAGGAAACTGAGTGCTCCAAGTTGATAGCGGGACCGTATCGAGGATTAAGGTATCCTCGCCGGAACCGGAAGACCGAGTGGGCGTTAGTTTCCCACGCAAGCTTCATTCCTATCGGCAACTTCTCCGAATGCGCGAGAACCAGATCCCGATAACTCCCCAAATCAACGTAATCGCGCGTGCCGCCGCCAAAGTTGAGATGTTGGCTCGGATCTCGGCTCGCGACCGTCTGCTTCAACATCAGAAGCGACTGCAATATCGCGGACTTGCCCGAGCTATTCGCCCCGAACAGCAGCGTGATCGGCGCCAGTTCGATATCCAGCTCTTTCCAGCATTTGAAGTTTCGCAAGCCAATTCTACGGAGCATGATGCATTCTCCCTCGCCATTCCGCGTTCATTATAGCAAATGGGGATTGAAGCCAGAACAGAGGGCGGTGTTAGCGCCCGCTTTAGCCGCTGATGATCTCGAGCGCGTCCTCGCCCAGGGCGATCAGCACGCCCTCGGCTATCCGGCCATCGCCGCTGCGTAAGATGCGATCTTCCGGCAAGCCCATCAATGCCGCCAGATACTTCGCCGTCCAGTTGAAGCGGCCGTATTCTTGTATTTCAGTCAGCGCCCGCCAGCGCGTCACATCATTGCCGATGTCATCCACGCGGACGCCTTTGGCCACCAGCCAGTCGCGCGTGTCGCCGGCCAGGCCGATCACGTCTGTCCCGTTGTAGACGTAAACCAGCGAATTTTCCGCATCGGCGCGCGCCTTCATCTCGGCCAGGGTCAGCTGTGTCTGTGGATAGAAGGTGTCCAGAATGAGATCGCGGATGGCGGCGAAATCGGGATAGAGGACTTGGTCGCCTTGCGGGCTCAGCCCGGGAAAGGCGTAGAGATTGTCGACCACGCGATAGCGAATATTCTCGCGCTTGATCTCGCCAAGCAGGTCGCCCAGGGCGACGATGTCATTCAGTTCCAGGTTCGTGCGGTAGTTCCCTTGCAGCGCATCCCAGAGCGTAAAGGCTTGCGACAGGAAGTTGATGACGCCGCCGGCGCTCAAGAGCTCCGCTCGCAGGGCATCCAGCACCTGCTGCTGACGGCGCGCGCGATCAAAATCGCCGCCTTCAGTCGCCCGCGTGCGCGCATATTGAAGCAAGGTCTCGGCGTCCATCAGCTGCTCGCCGGGCTGGAATTGCACATGGATCGTGCCGTAGCGATCATCGGGATAATCCGGGTCGTCGATGAATTCGGTCACGGTGACAGGCACGCCATTGGGCGCCAGCGTGTCGACGATTGTCGTGAAGACATCGAAATTGACCAGCAGGTACTTGTCCACCCGGACGCCGAAATTGGCCGCGATCGTCTCCATCGCCAGCGCCGGACCGCCACCGCCCGGGTAGGCGTTGCCATCGCCGATGAAATTCGCCTGGTTAATGCGCGCGCCGCCGAAGTCGGGGATTTCCACCCAGAGGTCGCGCGGAAGCGACAGCAAGCCGACCGACTTGGTGGCAGGGTTGATATTCAGCAGCATCATCGTGTCCGTGCGGAAGGGGCCGGGGTCATCGGTGGCGCTGCGCTGGTCGATGCCCAGGAGCAGGATCTGAATTTGGCGCGGGTCGCTGATGCGCGGCAAAGCGGCCGTCGGCTCAATGGTGGGCGCGGGCGTCGGCGGCAGCGCGGTCGGCAGCGGCGTCGCCTGAGCGCGGGGCGGCGCCGGCTCGCTCGTCGGCGGTGGCGAGCTTGGCGCAGCGGTGATCAGCGGCGTCAATTGGAGCAGGGGCGCGTTCAGGGGCCGGGCATTCAGGTCTGCGGCCACGTCGTCGCAGCGGCCGGTGATAGCGCAGCGCAGGGTCGTCAGCGGATCATCCACCGCCAGGCCGGCCGCGTTCAAGTCGACAACGGTGCGCTGGGCCAGAACGAAGCCAGTGAAGGAGCACAAACCCGTCAGCGCCAGGAGCGCGACGATAATACCCAGCCCGGCCAAACATCCGGAAACGCGCAATGAGCCCCCGTTTCCTGCATACGCCATTCAATAAACAGGCGCGGATTATAGCATAAAGCCGCGCCGCCGCTGCCCCACGTTATGGCTACGCTCGGTTCAGCGCAGGCTGCGGATGTATTGCCCGGCGTCGGGAATGTGGACCGGCAGGTGACGATACATCGGGCGAGGCGGCAGGACCATGATGCCTTCGATCATGCCGCCCAAATCGGTCGCCTCGGCCAAGGCGAATGAAGGCGCGCGCCCCCAGTCCTCATCGGTCATATCGGCGATGGCGCCTTCCAGGCCCGCGCTGATCCGCCGATACTCGTCGAGCTGGGCCGCCAGGCTGGAATCGGCGCGCTCGGCGATGCCGCCATAATGGATCTCGCGCCCGCGCCGCGGGTCTTTTACCGCTTCGATCGCCCAATGCATCTGCCCGGCGCCCCATTCGCCGATCGCCTCAAGCGTATAAACTTCGTAGCAAATGAGATGCGCCAGCAGGTCTTTGAAGGAGCATTCCTGGTCATAATACATGCCATGCTCAATCGTGTTGCGGCGCGTCATTTCTTCATCACTCAGCTCATCTATCAGCGCCGCCACCGCTTGATGCTCGATTCTTAACAGGCGCAGGGCTTCGCCGCGGTCAACAGTGGCTCGCATCGTCTCGCTCCCGGTTCTGTTTCCGATTGCTTCAGTGTACCCAAATCAGCCGCCGCTTTCGAGCCTGGCGCCCGCCGCGCCACATCTACCCCCTCGTTCCCCCCATAGCAATGGGCTGAAGAGCGGACATGTTCAATTTACCCCTTCCCCGGCCCTTCCCCATTGAAATAGGGAAGGGTGACTCGTCTTCACAGTTGGGATTCAAGCCGTAAATACGCCATAAATTAGCGGCAATTGTCAAGCCGTTTGTAGGCGCTCCCCTTCCCTAGCTCGCTGGATGCCCGCCATAGAGATGGCGGGCGGGGGCCGGGGGATGGGGTCGAATTGCGCGCAAATTCCAGCCTGTGAAGCGCTCGCCAGCGACGCTACACTGTGGAGCCTGCAAATCGCTTATCAGGAGCCACCATGCCGGAAACCACGCTTTCTGCGGACGACGTCCGCGCCATTGCCGATCTGGCGCGCCTGGAATTAAGCGAAGACGATGTCGCGCGTTATCAGCGGCAGCTTTCCGACATACTTGATTATTTTCAAAAGCTGGAAGAGCTGGATACCTCGCATATCGACCCGACGTCAACCGTCCTGCCCCTGACCAACGTCATGCGCGCTGATAAAGCTGGCCCGGCCCTGTCAGTTGATGAGGCCGTCGCCAACGCGCCCGACAGCGATGGCGAGCAATTCCGCGTCCGCGCCGTGCTCGACAGCTAAGCGCCCTACGACCATGACCGCTAGCATCCGCGTCGCCATTATTCAGGCGCGCCCCGTTTATTATGATTTGGGGCAGACCGTCGCGCTAGCCTGCGCGCTGATCAGCGAGGCGGCCGTGGGCGGCGCCCAGCTGGCCGCGTTCGGCGAGACCTTCTTCCCCGGCTACCCGGCCTGGCTGGATTACGCCGTCGATTACGCCCGTTGGGATCACCCGCCGACCAAGAAACTCTACGCCCGCCTGGTCGCCAACAGCATGGCGCTGGACAGCCCCGAGATGGCTCAGCTGCGCGACAAAGCGCGCGAGCATGACATCGTCCTGCTGCTGGGCATCAACGAGCGCGTGACCCGTGGACGCGGCAATCGCAGCCTGTACAACAGCATCGTCACCATCGACGCCGATGGCGCGATCGTGAACCACCACCGCAAGCTGCGCCCCACCTACACCGAGCAGTTGGTTTGGGCTCAGGGCGATGGCGCCGGCCTCAGCGCGGTTGATACCGCCGTTGGGCGCGTCGGCGGCTTGGTCTGTTGGGAGCACTGGATGCCCCATGCGCGCCAGGCTCTGCATATCAGCAATGAGACCATCCATGTCGCCATGTGGCCCGCGGTCAAGGAAAGCCACCAGATCGCCAGCCGTCATTATGCTTTCGAAGGCCGGACCTTTGTGCTCGCCATCGGCAGTATCATGACCGCGGCTGACTTCCCGCCCGAGCTCAGGCTGGAAGCGCCATACCGCGACCAGCCGGATGCCATGCTGCTGGATGGCGGGAGCGCCGTCATCGCGCCCGATGGCGATTACCTTGTCGAGCCCGTCTATGGCGAAGAGACGATTCTCTACGCCGATCTCGATCTGACCCGCATCGCCGAAGAGCAGATGGCGCTCGATGTCACCGGCGGTTATGCGCGCGATGACGTCTTCAGCTTCGCGGTCGATCGCAAGCGCCTTGAATAGCGTTGTAGGGGCGATTCTGTGAATCGCCCGCCGCCAACCGCAACGCGACCGCCCTAACTTGCGTATTGAGATTGAGTGCGGTAGCCTTGCAAGAAAAGGAAACGGAACACTCCATACATGAACGTTGCCGATGCGATTGCCAGAGTTCTCAAAGCGGAAGGCGTCGAGTACCTCTTCGCCTATCCGGTGAACCCGATAATTGAAGCGGCGGCGAAGCTGGATATCCGCCCGATTATCGTGCGGCAGGAACGCATCGGGCTGCACATGGCCGACGCGCTGAGCCGGCTGACCTCGGGCGAAAAGATCGGCGTCTTCTGCATGCAGAACGGGCCGGGCTCGGAAAATGCCTTCGGCGGCGTCGCCCAAGCTTATGGCGATTCAGCGCCGATCGTCGTTCTGCCGGCCGGTTATCCGCGCGGCATCAACCAAATCCAGCCGAACTTCAGTTCTGCCCTCAATTTCCGTCACGTGACGAAATCCTGTGAACAGGTCATCACAGCGGAAGCCGTGCCGGAAGCGCTGCGGCGCGCCTTCACCCAGGTTCGCAACGGCCGGCCGCGCCCCGTGCTCGTGGAATTCCCGTCCGATTTATTCGCTGAGGAGATAGCCGACTCGTTCGATCCGGCGCCGGCGCCGACCCTGCGCTACCGGCCAGACGACGCGTCGATCGACGCCGCTGCCGACGCCCTGCTCGCCGCCGACTGTCCCCTAATCTACGCCGGGCAGGGCGTGCATTACGCAAAAGCCTGGGCTGCTCTAAGAGAATTGGCGGAGTTGCTCGGCGCGGCTGTGACGACGAGTTTGGCTGGCAAAAGCGCCTTCCCGGAAGATCATGCCTTGGCATTGGGCTCCGGTGGACGGGCGATCCCGAAACCGGTGCATCACTTCCTGGGTAAGGCGGATCTGATTTTCGGCATCGGCTGCAGCTTCACGCGGACCAACTTCGGCGTCAAGATTCCCGCCGGTAAACAAGTGATTCATGCGACATTGGATCCGGCCGATATCAACAAAGATGTGCCCGCTGAGATGGCGCTGGTTGGCGATGCCGGTCTGATTCTGGATGGCCTGGTGGAAGCCGTCCGTGATCGCGCAAAGGGCGCCTGCCAGAAGCGGGCCGCCGCCGTCGCCGGCGAAATCAGCGCGGTCAAAGCGGAATGGCTGCAGCAATGGCAGGCGAAGCTCACTTCGAACGAGGCGCCGCTCTCGCCCTACCGCGTGATTTGGGACCTGCTGCACACGGTCGATGTCAAGAACACGATTGTGACGCACGACGCCGGCAGCCCGCGCGACCAGATGTCGCCCTTCTGGCAGTCGATTGCGCCGCTGACTTATATCGGTTGGGGCAAGACGACCCAGCTCGGCTATGGGCTTGGGCTGGCGATGGGCGCCAAACTGGCCCGGCCCGACGCGCTCTGTGTCAACGTTTGGGGCGATGCCGCCATCGGTTTCACCGGCATGGATTTCGAGACCGCCGTGCGCGAGCGCATCCCGATTTTGTCGGTGCTTTTCAACAATTTCTCGATGGCGATCGAGATTCCGATCATGCCCGTATCCACCGAAAAATACCGCAGCACGGACATCAGCGGCCACTACGCCGACATGGCCAAAGCCTTCGGCGGCTACGGCGAGCGCGTCGAACGGCCCGAGCAGATCATCCCGGCGATCCAGCGCGGCATCCGGAAAACCGAAGAAGGCGTTCCCGCCCTGCTTGAATTCATCACCGCGAAAGAAACGCAGATTTCGGCCTTCTGATTTCGATACGGCAGTCCCGTTCCTTAGATGAAGGGATCAACAATGACTAGCATCAAACGCGCGACCATCCTGAGCTTCACGCTTCTGCTGATAATCGGCGGTCTGCTCCCGGCGGCGGCCAGCGAGTTCCCGCCCGGCGAGTTCATCCTCGGCGGCAGCAACAATGGCGAGCCGGACAGCACCCGCGTCGTGCCGGTCTACCGCGCGGCGCCAACCGGCAACTGGGTCATCCACTACGATCCGGACACGCCCCTGGACGAAAAATGGGAATATGTCAATCGCATCGGCGGGACGATCGTCGAGCGCATTGACGAGCTGGAGATCTGGGTGGTGGACGTGCCGGAGGCATTCGGCAGCGATGACTTCACCTTCGACAGCGATGTCGAGCTGGTCGAGCAGGACTTTGTCGTCAGCGTGCAATTTGACAACCCGCCCAATGACCCCGATTACGAGCGGCAATGGGCGCTGCCGCATATCCAGGCGGAGACCGCTTGGGATCAAATGGGGCAACTCGCCGATGTTTCGGTCGCGGTCATCGACACGGGCGTATGCATGAGCCACGAGGATTTGGTCGGCCGCGTCCTGGATAACGGCTATGACTTCGTCGACAATGACGACGACCCGGAAGACGTCTTCGGCCATGGCTGTTCGGTCGCCGGCATCATCGCCGCCAATATCGACAATGGCATCGGCATCGCCGGTTTCGCGCCTAATAGCTCAATCTTGCCGGTGCGCGTGCTCGGCCCGAGCGGCAGCGGATCGATGGCGGATGTGGCGGCGGGCATCGTCTACGCCGCCGATGAAGGCGCCGATATCATCAACCTGTCGCTCGGCAGCATGGTCGGCTCGCAAGTGACCGAAGACGCCGTCAATCACGCGATCGCCAAAGGCGTCACGGTCATCGCCTCAGCCGGCAACAGCGGCGGCGCCCTGCCCGGCTTCCCGGCGCGTTATGAGAATGTGGTCGCTGTCGGCGCCATTGATCCGGATGGCACGCGCAGCAGCTTCAGCAACAAGGGCGGCGATATCTGGGCGCCCGGCCGCGACATTCACACGATTCATCTCGACAACGGTTACAAGGCGCTGAACGGCACCAGCTTCTCCGCGCCTTACGTGGCGGCGATGGCGGCCCTGCTGGAAGGCATGGGGGCGACGCTGCACCTGGATGGCGGAGACATGACCTGGACCTGCATGCGCGAGGGCGCTTGCGAGACGGTGCCGGGCAGTTAAGGACGCCTGTCCACATACATATATTTTGGGGGCGGCACATCATTTCGCCCGTTTTCATTCCCGCAACTCGCCAATGTGTAGGGGCGAGCCACTGGGTCGCCCTATGTCATGCCCGTCAGTGGTGAATCTGTAGGGGCGTCTCGCTGAGACGCCCTCGTTGCGGCTGTCCGTATAATTTCTGCAGGCGTTTCAGCGCCGCGCGTAGACATTGCGGGTGGGACGGCCCTGTTTATGCTGCGAGCAGCCAGACCCCACCCCCGGCCCCCTCCCGCCATCTCTATGGCGGGCATCCGACAAGTCAGGGAGGGGGAGCTAAATTCTGCGGGATGCAAGGTATTATGCGTAGGCCGCTGCGGTGCAGGGCCTGTGTCTACAGAATTCGATCTGATTGCAGATGAAATATAGCCGATTCAGAAAAAAGAGCGACAAACATGTAGGGGCGGCACTTGTGTCGCCCTTCTTTCTTTGCGCGCTTGCGGGCGACTCACCGAGTCGCCCCTACACGACTAATTTTTTGGCGGGCGCCGCCGACTGATATACACCGGCTGCAGCTGCTTTGGCGCTTGCGGCTCGCCATACATGGACCGGTCGAAGCTTTCGCTGAAGCCGGTCAGCAGATTGCGCAGATGCTGACGCGCGTATTGCAATCGCTTCTTGACGGTCGCCAGGGGAATATTCAGCCGCTCGGCGATTTCTCGTTGGGAATCGCCCCGCAGGTAATAATCCCGGGTGACATCGCGGGCGGTCGCGGGCAGGGCGGCGACAGCGGCGCGAACTTGATGCCGCGTTTCCATTGCTTCCACCTGCGCTTCCGGCGATGGCTCGGGCGACGCCAGGCGCTCTTGCTGGTCAATCGATTCAAGCGCCGGGCCGCCGCGCCGCGTTAGACGATCCGTCTGCGTCAGCGCGATCCGCTTGAGCCAGGCGGGGAAAGCGCCGACATCATTCAATTGCGCAATTCGTTTGTAGGCGGTAAGGAAGGCTTCCTGCGCCGCGTCTTCAGCCAACTGCGAATCGCTCAGGCGGCTGTAAGCGACGCTGTAGACCATGCCTTCGAAATCGCGCACAAGATGCTCAAAGGCTTCTTTGCGTTCCCCGCCGTCGCTCGATTGGGCGCGCCGCACCCAGTCCTCGTAAGTCAACACGCGTCCTTTGGCTTCCCTATTCGCTCACGCGTCCATTATCGCATAATCGTCTATACAGCGCTGGCAGGCCCCAGTCTCACCTGCTTCGTCATTGTGGCGCGAACATGACAAATTATCATAACAGCCAGGTGAATTTGCGCAATAGACTTTAGCACGGTCTGCCCTTCCATCCTTGCCCGTCATGGCCGCATAGGCTAAAATCCATAAATCTACTGTATCCAATATGTCATGATTCGCACTTGCGAGTATAATGCGATACAATAGAATAGTTGCATTTTCTGTTAATGATTCATCAATTTGAAATATGAACCCTCGTTGCCGTTTGACGATGGTTCATCGGGAGACGCTAGTGGTGGATAAGCCAAAAAAAGTGGATCGGCGCATCGCACGCACGAGGCGATCGCTTAAGTCCGCGCTGATTGAACTCGCAGCGGAAAAGAGTTACGAGCAGATCTCCATCAGAGATTTGACGCATCGCGCCGATATCGGATATGCCACGTTTTTCCGGCATTTTCGCAGCAAAGACGAACTGGCGACCTATTGCATGCGCGCTGTGATTAGCGAATTTTTTCGCGAGATTGAGACAGCCTCGACGATGCACGAAGAATGCTACGCAGTCTTTGCCTCTCTGAAAGAGCATCAAGACGTCTGCCTGTTTGGCTTAAGCCTGCCACGTGATCATCCCGCCTTGACGCCGGTGTTCGACGATATCTTGAAGTGGGTTGCCACCACCTATGCGGCGCGGGACGAGGTGTCCATCCCCTTTGATGTTGCCGCCAATCACCTCATCAATTCCGCTCTGGAAATGACCCGATGGTGGCTGACAGACGGGCAGGATTACAGTTTTGAGCAGATGTCAGTCATGTTGAGCGATTTGGTCATTAAAGTGACCGAATCCGTGGCGCTGGAACACCGAACCAAAAGCCCTCGCGGTTAGCGCAGGCTTCGCCAAAGCGCGATGCCGGCGCCGCCGATAAGGGCCAGCTGCAGCAGAATCGCCAAACCCAGGATAACAAGCTGCCCGCTTGATGCGGCGGCTGACCTCCCGCGCAAATTGCCCGGCAAGGCGGTCACGATTGGGGCGATGCGGATTTCGAGCGCCGCTGCGGTCACTGGCGCCGGCGTCGCGGTAATCGTCGCGGCTGGCTGGGTGGCTGTGATTGTGGGCGCCGCTGTAGCCTCGGTGGTTGCCTCCACAGTTGCCTTCGGCGCTGGCGTAAACGTTCCAGCCTTGGGCGGGACCAGTATGACACTGCCCGGCTGCATGTTCAGTCGATCGGCCTCAATCATGCCGTTCAACTCCAGAAGATAGGGGTAATCGTCCCAGGTGTAGCCATAGATCAGCAGAATATGCCCAATGGTCTGGCCCGGCTGCACCTCGTGCTTGATATTGCCGAACTCGTCCAGCCCCAACACATAAGACGCCCCGCCGCCGGCCGCTGATGCCGCGCCGCCCCCGGCCGCAGCGCTTCCTTCCGCCAGGCGCCCGGTCGAATTGCCAAATACCAGGACATAGGCATTGCCCTTGGCGCCGCTGGCGCTGCCGATGCCAATCTTGTCATAGTTGGGGCTGACCAGGCCGGCATAATGACTCGGCGATTGAAGCCACCACTGCCAGGCTGACAAGGCGCTGGCGCCCCGGTAGATATTTTCGCTGATCCAGCTGCTGGGGAAGCCGGCGTTGACAGCGCGAGCGCGGGGTCCGCTGCCGTCAGGCTGGACATGCGAAATCTCGCCGGTATCGGCCATCCAGCGGGCGTGGTTGTTGGCGGCCGCGGTTAGGGAGGCCTGCGGCGCATAGGGGGGCAAACCTTTGGAGGCGCGCAGATTGTTGATGCGCGGCAGCAGGACGCTGGCGGCGTCTTGCGCGGCCGCGGGAATGATGAACCCGAGTAAGATAGCAAGTATCAGCAGCAGGCGTCGCATCCTGCCCGCCATTTTAACGGCGACGCCTGCTCATATCACCGGACGATTGCCCTATGCCATCATTCTTCGGGGCAAGCGCTTTAAAAGCGCTTACGATAGAGGGTGGCCCAAGCCGTCGCATTTTCAATTGTTGTTTTCGTCGATGTGGATTTCAGTCTTGACGCGAATGCCGCAGTATGACCCGGTAGATCGTGTCCAGATCTTCGAAACCCGCTTTCATCTTTCTCGCGGGCAGCGCTTCGGCCTCGATCTGGTCTTTCACCAATTCATAGGTTGTCGGGCTGATGACG
Organism: Chloroflexota bacterium; assembly: GCA_011523545.1. Taxonomy (GTDB): domain Bacteria; phylum Chloroflexota; class Anaerolineae; order Aggregatilineales; family Phototrophicaceae; genus UBA6055. The sequence continues at coordinate 27,273 of WTGN01000040.1, forward strand.
ATCTCGCCCGGTTCGGCATTTTCTTGCAGGAAGCGGCCGACATCGGGCGCTTCGCCCAAGGCGGCGAATTCGATGCGGTCGGCGCCGCCCACCATGCCCATCACTGAATGACCGGTGTGGATGCCGATGCCGAAATGCAGCTCATGATCCTTGTCGACAACTTCATGCAGCGCCCGGACTTCATCGAGAATGGCCTGGGCCGCCTGCACAGCGCGCGCGGCATGATCGTCCTGCTGATTCAATTGGGAATTCCAAAGCGCGGTAATCGCGTCGCCGAGGTATTGGTCGACGATGCCGTCGTGCTCGTTGATGGCATCGCTGGCCGCGCCGAGATAGCGGTTGACGACGCGCATCAGATCTTCCGGCTGCAGCTTTTCGCTGAAAGCGGTGAAGCCGCGCATATCCACAAACATAGCCGAGATGGTGCCCTCGGCCGGGCTGGTATCCAACTCGCCGATTGAACCGATGTTTTCCAGCAGCGCTTCCGGCACGAAGGTGCCCAGCAGGCGGCGCTGCTCTTCCTGTTCCTTGCGCTCGGTCAAGTCGTCAATGACGAGGGCGACGCCGTGATTGACCTGATCGTCGCCGCGCAGGGGGCTGGCCACCACTTGCCAATATCGCTGCCGTCCCTGATGCTCGAAGCGCTCCGCCCAGATATGCTGCAGCTGGTCACGCCGGACGCGTTCGACCGCGTCATAAAAGCTATCGGTGACATGAGGCAGGACGGCGCTCAGCTGCATCCCGCAGGCAGTCGCATTGCTCGTGCCGGTGATTTTTTCCGCCGCTTCGTTGCAAACGAGGACGCAGTTTTCGCCATTGACGGTGATGACGCCGGAGCCGATCGAAGCAAAGATATTGGACAGGCGCGCGTGCATCTCTTCGATCAAGGCCATCTGAGCGCGAATGTCTTCAAACAGGCGCGCGTTTTCGATGGCGACGGCCGCTTGCTGGCCGAAGCTGGTCAGCAAGCCCAGTTCATTTTCTTTGAAGAGCCCGGCCATGACCCGATTGTCGCAATAAGCGACGCCGATGACTTCATCGCGCGCGATCAAGGGCACGGCCAGGATGCTGAGCAGGCTGAAGCCGGCGATGCTCTCGCTGTGGCTGAATTGTTCATCGGCGCCAGCATCAACCGTCAGCAAGGGCTCGCCGCTCTCGGCGACCATATTGATGACGGACCAGCTGACGATGCGGCCGCCGGCGGCGGTCTCCTCGGCGCTCAAGCCGCGCGCCACCTTAAATTCCAGCTCGCCCGTCTCGCGGTTCTTCAAGACGATGTAGCCGCGCTCGGCCTGCGTCAACTGGATGACGGTTTCCATGACCTCGTTGAGGACCAGGTCGGTTTCCTGGGCGGAATTGACCAGCGCGGTGGTATCGGCCAGTCGGCGCAACTGCTGCAGCTGCATCTGCGTTTCGACCAGGCCGAGGGAGAGCTTGTCGATATTGGAGCGCACCGACCACAGACGGTCGATGGCATTGGCGGGCAAGCTGATGCCGCGGCGGCGCAGCAACTCCTGCTGCTGCTCCAGCATGGTTTTCACTGCATCGGCGCGATTCTTGAGATCTTTGAGCTGCGTCTGAATCGCGCTGAAGCCGCCCGCGCCCGCCAGCTCGCTCATAGGCGTCGATTTACCTCATAAGCCCGCATGCCGATGGAGAGGCCCTTGCCGTAGATGGGGTCGCGAGGGCGGAACTCATAAGCCGACGAACTGTTATTATGCGCCATTACGTGGTCCATCGTCTGCTGCACGATCGTCACCGTTCCCGGCGCGGCATTCTCCTGGATGCGTTTGGCCGTGTTAATGCTGCTGCCCAGCGCGGTGAATTCGCGCCGTTGGAAGCTGCCGACATTGCCCAGCGTGGCGACGCCGGTGAACATCCCGATGATATAATAATGCGGATCAGGCTTGATGTCCATTTCACGGTAGAGTTCGACGAAGCGGTCCCGCATCAGCAGGCTGCATTCCAGCGCCATCTGGGCGTGATTCGGCTCCGGATTGAGTTGCGTATTGAAGAGCGCCATCACTTCATTGCCCATATATTTGTCGATGATGCCGCCGCACTCGTGAATGCAGGCGGTGGCGACCGCCTGGTATAGATTCAGTATCCTGAGTTTTTCGCTGGCTGCCACATCGGGCAAGGTGACCCAGGGGCGCACATCAGCGAAGATGCAAGTCACCTCCCGCCGCAAGCCGCCCAACTCGATATTGGCGATTTCGTTGATCTGGTCGACCATGCCGGCGGGCAGGATCCGCTTCATCGCGTTGATGGTGCTTTCATGCTCGTGCAAATGCGTGACGTCGTCCATCACCAGGGTGACGCCCTGCGTCATGTCGTTGTTGTCTTTGAGCGGCGAGAGCGAAAGCGCCAGCGCAACTTGACCACGGCCGGGCAACTCCGCGCTCAGCTCCAGCGAGTGATCTTCGTCCTTCTGCTTGACCTGTTGCAAATGCGCATCGAGCTCCAGCGCGGCGTTCCGCATCAACAGCGCGACATCATAGCCGACCGCCGCATCGGGCCGCAGGTCGAGAATCTCGCCGGCGGCGCGGTTGAAGGTGTGGACCAAATCATTCGAATCGATCGCGATGATGCCGCTGCCGACCGAGGAGAAGATATTGTCCATCAATTCCTTGACACGAGTGATCTCGGCCAGGATCTGTTCGGCGCGCATGTACATGCGGGCGTTGGCGATGGCGACGGCGGCCGTATTGGCGAAAGCCAGCATCAGGTTCAGCTCGCGCTCGGTGAAGACGCCGGCCACCAGGCGATTGTCAACGTAGACGACGCCGATGACGCGCTCCTTGTAACGCAGCGGCACGCAGAGTACCGAGCGCAGCGTGAAATTGATGATGCTCTGGTTCTCCGACAGCCTCTCATCTTTGAAAGCATTATCGGCCAACAAGGGCTCGCCGGTTGAGATGACTTCGTTGACGACGGACATGCTGATCTGTGGCCGGTCGCCCGTCCCCATTGCGCGGCCCATGAGACCGCCCTCGCTGCTGATTCGGAATTCCAACTCGCCGCTTTCTTCGTTCCTGAGCACGATATAACCGCGCTCGGCGTTTGTCAGCACGATGACGAGTTCCATCGTCTCTTGCAAGACGGTGTCGATATCCAGCGAGTTGGTGATGCGGGTGGACATTTCCGAGAGCGCGCGCAGTTGGCGCAGCTCGGTTTGCTCCTCAAGCACGGTGTTTTCCAGGCGCTTGAAATCTTGCTTGAGCGCTTCCAGGCTGTTGATGATGGAGGCGGGCATAGCCAGCCGGCGGCGCCGCAGCAATTCCCGCTGCGCTTCCAGCGTCGTGTTCACCTCATCCAGCTCAGCTTCAAGCTGTCGCAAATCGGCTATCAGATTGGTCGCGGTTTCCTGCGCCTCTGACATATGTTCAACTGCCCTCGCTTTTCAGCGCCGAATGCGCCGGTTGGGTAGATGTTCCAGTGTTAACAAAAGTATACTGCAAAATGAGGCTGATAGCATCAAGCGGCATGGCGCCGTCAGCCCGAGCCGCCTGCCCTTCTAACCCCATCCCCCAGCCCCTTCCCCAATGCATTAGGGAAGGGGAGCTAGAATCGCGCGGAAACAATGTAAATTGCCTGTTTCCTGCGGTCTTACCGCCAGAAATCCAAAGTCGATTCGATGCGATATAGCTTCCCCCCATTGCTATGGGGGGACCGAGGGGGGTAGATCGTAGGCGGCCCACACATACCTCGCCCCTACAAGTCCCGCCCGGGCGCTGGCTGAGGATTCGCCGATTCCGCCATGGCCAAGCGCGCCGCCCGCCGGCCGATCTCGACGGCGTAATTGGTGCCGCGGTCCCAAGGATAGACCTGCGACATGCTGGCCCAGTAGAGGCCCGGCAGCGGCGTCTTCAAATCAGGGATCTTGCGGCTGTGGTTGAGCGTCGGCACCGGTTGGGCGTAAGGCGCGCGCCAGACCCAGCGCTTGCGGATCCAGCTGGGCCGAAAGGCCGGGTTCACTTTCGCCAGCGCCGGCATAAAACGCTCGACCAACTCATCTTCGCTCAGCTGAAAATACTCATGCGCGGGCGGCACATAATCGCCGCAATAGATGATGTGGTCGCCGCCATAATGCTCACGAGATATGTAATTGGTATGTTCCACCAGCGCCAGAAAGGGGAAGGCCGATTTTGACTTGTCGGCGGTGGACGCCGGCAGATTAAGCCAGTAGGTGTCGTCGGGCATGAGCGGCTTTTTCAGCGAGAAGACGACGCACAAGCCGCCGATGCTCTTCAGCGCCGCCACCTGTCGGCCATAATCGGTTTCCGCCAGGCCCGCGGCCATCCTCAGCAGCAGGCGCGGCGATGTCGTGCTCAATACGAGATCGAAGTCCAGCTGCTCGCCGCCGCTGATCAAGGCCGGCCTGCCCGCGTTCTGGACGATTTGGTCGACGCGGGCCTTCAGGCGAATCGTCACGCCCTTGGCGCGCAGTTGGGCCGCCAGTTCATCGAGGAAGGCCTGAAAGCCGCCGACATAGGTGCCGAGCTTGAGACTGCGCTTGACGATGCGCGCCCACATGAAGGACATCGGCACCTGACCGAAATCTTCGGCGAACTTGCCGATCAGCAGCGGCTTGAAGAATTTCTCATAAGCTTCCCGCCCCATCCAGCGGCGCATCCATTGGTCGGCAGTGACGCGCTCGAATGGCCGCCAGCGCGGGCTGAGCTTGATGAACATGCCGGCCAGCCCCATGCGCAGGGTCGAGACCAGCGGCAGCGGCAGCAAAAGCGCCGAGGGCGAAATCTCGCTGCGCACCGGCCGCCCGTCGATCCAGTAGCTGGTCTTGGGGCGGGGAAAGATGATGCGGTCGCGCCGGCCCATTTCATCAGCCAGGGCGAGTATATCGCTGTCACTGGCGAACCAGTGATGATAGAATTTCTCCAGCGACCAATCCCAGCGTTCGTCTTTGAAGCCGGCCGCGAGCCCGCCGACGCTGTCAGCCGCTTCGTAGATAGTGACGCGATGGCCCGCGCCGGCGAAATCCCAGGCGGCGGCCAGCCCGGCCGCGCCCGCGCCGATGATGGCGATTTTCACCCCATCCCCCAGCCCTTTCGCCATCTCTATGCCGAGCATCCCAGCGAGCCAGGCAAGGCGAGTTTTCCTGGCAACCTTGCTATTTTACACGATTAAGCAGATTCTACTGAGAATCGCTTTGGGGGCGATCAATCAGCGTAGACATCCTCACTCAAGCGCCAACTGGCCCGCGCCTCAAAATCCAGCGGACTGCGATGACCAGCGTGAAAGCGAAAGTAGGCCGCCGCGGCGATCATGGCGGCGTTATCCGTGCAAAGCCAAAGCGGCGGATAACGGACCGGGAGCGCCAGCGCCGCGCTCAGCTTTTCGCGCAGCAGCCTGTTGGCGCTGACGCCGCCCGCCAAGTAAACCGCGTTCACGTCAAAATCGCGCGCTGCCCGACAGCTGGTTGTCATCAAGGCATCGGTCAAGGCGTCCTGGAAAGCGGCGGCGACATCGCTGATGTTGATATCGTCGCGCAGCTCTGCCCGCTTCTCGGCACGGCGTTGGCGCCTGCCCTGCCCGCTAGCGCTCGGCTGCCTGGCCACAGCGCGCAAGACGGCCGTCTTCAAGCCGCTGAAGCTGAGGTCGTAAGCGCCGGCAGTTTTGGCGCGGGGGAAATCATAAGCGTCATGCGCGCCAGATTGCGCCGCTCGCTCGATGGCCGGGCCGCCGGGAAATGGCAAGCCGAGCAGACGGCCGACCTTGTCAAAAGCCTCGCCTGCCGCGTCGTCAATCGTGCCGCCGATGCGTTTGTAAACGCCATGATCGCGCATGATTAGCAGCTCGCTGTGCCCGCCCGACACAATCAGCGCGAGGATGGGAAACTCAGGCTCGCTGAAATCCGGCGCCAGCCACAGCGAATACACATGCCCTTCCAGATGGTTGATGCCGAGCAGGGGCAGCCCGGTCGCCAGCGCCAGCCCCTTGGCGAAATTGACCCCGACAAGCAGCGAGCCAATCAGCCCTGGCCCTTGGGTGACGGCGATGGCGTCGAGGTCGGCATAGGTCATGTCCGCTTCGCGCATCGCCCGCTCGACCACCGCGCTGATGGTCTCGGCATGCGCGCGCGAGGCGAGCTCGGGGAAGACGCCGCCGTATTGGGCGTGCAGGTCAACCTGCGAGGCGACGATGTTGGATCTGATGGTCCTTCCGTCAGTGACGACAGCGGCGGCCGTTTCGTCACAGGAGGTTTCGATGGCGAGGATGGCGGTCATGCCCGCATTGTAGCACTGGAATTGGCGGGCGCGGATGTATAATGGTGGGCAGGCTAAGCGCTTTGTGCGAGGAGGCGCGTGATGTACAAGTCATTTCGCGTGAAGAATTTCCGCTGCTTCAAGGATTTGCAGATCAACGACCTGGGTCGGGTGAATCTGATTGCGGGGAAGAATAACACTGGGAAGACGGCTCTGATGGAGGCGATGTATTTGTTCACAAAGCCCCTGACACCACAGGTACTATTTCATCTTAACCATGTGCGTGGTCTTGATGTGCCGAACGACAACCTGCCATCTTACTGGCAGCAGTTTTTCTTTCGAATGGATTCTAGTAAATGCATCACAATTGCTGCGGATAACACTAGGCGCGCGAGCGGCACTAGGCTTTCAATAAAAGAGCGTGAGTTTACAAAAGATGTGTTGGATCTGCTTATGGTCCAGTTCACTCGTCAAAGCAGAGCCGTTCCAATGGGCGAGATTCTGAGCGCGATTGCGAATACGGATCTATTGCTTGAGCTTTCCTACACGTGGGACCAAGCGCCCGACACATACAAGATAATATTCTCGCCGATGCTCTTGTCCGAATCTGCAAAGGAGTTAGAGGAAAAGTCGCAGTTTGTCCCTACCCGATGGCATCCCAACTCTTCAGCGACAGCTAGCCTATTTAGTGAGCTAGAAATAGAAGGTCAAACGTCCAGACTTCCGGACGCTCTCAAAATCTTTGAATCAGATCTAACAGATCTCAACCTATTGTCAACCTACGGTCAAATCACGATTTGGGCAAGAGTTGGCCGCATAAGCCTACCCCTGAATCTCATGGGTGAAGGAATCAACAAGTTTTTGCATAATATGATGACAATGTTGTCAGGCCTCGACTACATATTCATCGACGAAATCGAAAATGGAATCCACCACTCCGTACAATGCAAAGTCTGGAAAGCCATCGGCAAGCTCGCCCGTGATCTGGACATCCAAGTCTTCGCCACGACGCACAGCTACGAGATGATTCGCGCCGCCTACGAAGCGTTCTCTGAAGACGACAAGCTGGACGAGTTTCGCTACCATCGGTTGAGCAGGAGCCGCAAATCGGGTGAATTAAGAGCAACAACCTACAACGAGTTAGATATGGAAGCCGTGGCCGCCTTTGACTTTGATCATGAGGTACGCTGATGGCTGAGCTGATCCCAGATGGCAAAACCCGGCTTCTGCTGGTAGAGGGAGATGACGATGAAATCTTCTTCAGAAACTTTGTAGATCATCTAGCAGCTTCATCGGATACACGACTTCTCGTATCTGAGTTTGCGATCATCCAATACGGAGGCAGAAATCAATTAACGCTGCGGCTCCGCGACTTGAAGAAGGCTGATAACTTTGAGCACATAACCCATATCGGAATCGTGCGCGACAGCGACTACAACACTGATGCGCTTCGCAGCGTTCAAGACAGAATCAGAACCGTGAACAAAGAAGGTCCACCAATTATTGACATTCCGGACCACCCACAAATGCCAACGATCGGTGATCCCAGAGTGTCTGTGTTGATCGTTCCTTCAGCGGAGCGCGAAGGAATGTTGGATGATCTTGTCATGGATGCGCTGGCGGTCGATCCAATAGCGAACTGTGTACATAACTACTTCGACTGTTTAGAAGAGACACAGGTAGCGATTGTTCCAGAAAAGAGATCCAAGGCCCAAATACGGGTATTTCTCATCGGCAAAAATGTGGGATTAGGAACGGACGTTAGCGGGATTACTGACAGACTATTTCTATCAAATGCCTACGACACACAGGTGTGGCGGCAAGAGAATATGTGGGAAAGTCCTAAATTGGCAGACGCCAAGGCCTTCCTCCGCGGTCTCCTCAAACCGTAGACCCACGCATTCCAACTATGGTAATCTGATAGAAGCAACTGTTCGTGGCTGGAGCGCGAGCATGACCACAATACACCACCGCCTCGGTTGGACGCTGGCGGCTATCGCAGGCGTCATGGTTTTCATCGCCTTCACCATCTGGGGCGGCATCCCGGCGGAGACCAACCTGGGCTTGTTCTGGCTGCAGTCGAGCCTCTTTCTCCTGGTCATCTGCGTCTTTGTCCTGGCATTCTGGCATTTGCTCGTCCGGCCTCTGGCGCCGAATCTTCGCCAACCGCAAAAGGCGGCCTTGACATTCCGCGCGCGGGAGTTCCTGGCGCTGCTGCTGGCGAGCGGCGGTGTCGCCACCTCCATCGGCGGCGTTTGGGATGAATTGTGGCACCGCAGTTACGGCATTCCCTTCGGCGAGGATTTGTTCTGGCGGCCGCATCTGCTGATGTATTTCGGCTTCGCGACGGCGATCTGCACCGGCTTTTGGGCGCTGCTCTATCTCAATCGCCATTTGCGCGGCAACTTTCAGCAGCGTTTTCGCGCCAATACTGCTGCCGGGTTGCTGATTCTGAATGCCGCATTTCTGCTCTATGCCTTGCCGGCTGATCCCCTCTGGCACTGGATCTTCGGCGAAGACATCACCGCCTGGAGCATTCCGCATCTGATACTGCTGACGAGCTTCATACTGACGCAATTGCTCGCCCTGGATTTACACGTATCGACCTGGCGGCGGCATGAATGGCATGTCATTTTCAGGCTGCGGCTCAGCGACAGCCTCTCGCTGCTGATTCTGGCTGCCATCCAACTGCTCTGGCTGCAGCTTATGCTCATTGATTGGGACGCGACCTTGATGGGCATCCCCGTGGAATCGCTCGGGCTCTATCGTCCGGAATGGCTGCTGGCGGCCAATCTGCTGGCCTGCGTCACCTTTACCGGCGTGATGGCGACGCGCGTGCTCCGCTGCGCCGGCGCGGCGACGGCGGCCGGCCTGCTGGCGCTGGCCATTCGCGTCGGCTTGATTGCACTGTTTGACGCCGAGATGCTGCAGCATGTCGCCTGGCTGGCGGCGCTGCTGCCCCTGCTCGCCATCGACATCTATGCCTACTATTGCAGCGCCATTCGCCAGCGCGAGCCGGATTGGCGCGGCGCCGCGGTCGCCGTCATCGCCGCCATGGCCATCAATGCAGCGTTAATCCGCAGCCTTTACAACCTGGGCGATGCGGACAACCTGGCCTACGCCGCGGCCATCATCGTCACCGGGCTGGGCATGAGCTGGCTCGCCAATCGAGTCGCCGATGCCTTGCTGCGGGAACGCGAGGCCACCGTCGCCGCCACCCGCGAGCGCAAGAGCATCAAGCCGGCGGTCACCTTCGGCATATTGGCCGCCTTTTTCGCCTTCATCATCTTATTCATCGCGACCGCGTCCCCGCCCATCTGAAATCACGCAAAGGCGGTATAATCCTGCGCGTGAATCTCAACGAATCAATGTATCCGCCAGCGCGGCTGATCGTCGCGGCGATGGCGCTGCTCGCTTGGTCTCTGGCCGGCTGCAGCGCGGTTGAATTGGTCCAGCGCAACACCAACGCGACCGCCAACATCGAGGCAGACGCGACCGCGGCGACGGCAGACCCGACCCTGGTGGCGCTGGAAGCGGCGCGGCTTGAAATACAGTCGACGGCCGACACCCTTGCGTCCAGCGCGACGCAAGCCGCCGCCACCATCGCCGCGCATGAAGCGACGCCCACAGCGCCAGCATCCGACGACGCCCCTGCCCTCCCCGCTTCCGCCGAGGGCATCGTCTATGGACAGGTGCCCATTGACAGCGACCGCCTCAACATCATCGCCGCGCTGGCCTTCGACCGCGATGGGCAATTGCTGGCCGCGACGCGCGCCGGCGAAGTCTACGCCCTGCCCGACTATGACGGCGACGGCGCCGCCGATAAAACGCGCCTGATCTTCGCCGACGCGGCGCAGCAGCTGAGCCAGGTCGCCGGTTTGAACGCGCAGGGCGACGGCCTGATCCTGCTCCATGGCGGGCGGCTCAGCTTCATAGCTGACGCAAACGATGACGGCGAGTACGAGACGGTGAGCCAGCTCAGCGAGGGGCTGCCGGCTGATCAGAGCCCGCTGCAAGCGAGCAACGGCCTTGTGAAAGCGCCGGACGGGCGGCTGTTCACGGTCGATGTCAACTCGGGCGAGATTCTGCTAATCGTCCTGCGCGAGTAGGCGCCGCCCCATTCTTCTATGAAAGGGAAATTTGTAGGGGCGAGACGAGTCTCGCCCTAAAGCAGGCACTATCACAAGCACGGGCGACCGGCGGTCAGTGTCAACTCGACCAAACGGCGCGCGCCTACAGATTTCCATGTCACGAATTCGTTAATTTGTCTCAGCCAAGCTAAACCGGCGAGGGGGCAGTAGTTATATTGGAGCACACCAAGGCATGAACTTAAGGAACAATTCGCGCTTCGAAATCGCGGTCAGCATTGCGGTATTCGCTTCGATTGCGATCATGGGGCTGGAGACTTTCGCGCTGCCGGCGGGCTTGAAACATGGGCTTTTTGTCGCCGATGTCACATTGTCCCTGATATTCGTCATCGAATACATCTTGCGTATCATTGCCGCTGAAAGCAAACGTCGCTACGTTACAAGCTTCTATGGCATCATCGATCTGGTCGCCTTGCTGCCAATTCTGTTCCACGCGGCCGCCAGCGTTCGCGCGTTGCGACTGCTGCGCATTATGCGCATATTGCGCCTGTTGAAAGTGACCCGCTACACGAATGCGCTGGACCGCTTCAAACAAGCGCTGAAATCAATCACAGCTGAAGCTACGCTATTCACCGGTGTAGCTTTTATCTTCGCAGTATGCTTCGCATTTATGATTTACGAAGTCGAGCATGAAGCGCAACCGGAATTTTATCGCAATATCCTTGATGCCATTTGGTGGTCAGTCGTCTCCTTGGTCGGCTACGGTGATGTATACCCGGTGACAGCTGTAGGGCGGATCCTGACGCTGGCCATGCTGCTGACTGGGACCGGAATAGTGGCCGTCCCGACCGCGCTGCTGGCCTCCGCTCTAGGACGAGTGCTTGACGACGAATACAGCAGAGGCTGACGCCGCTCCTACAGAAGTCGCTCGCCCTCTGATCGACATACCAACGAGCTACTCAGCCGCCGTCCGCCCCCGCCCTGCTTGCCAGCGCGCCTGCGTTTGCGTTATGCTCAAGGGGACGACAGCGCGTGTGAAAGAGGCGCAAGCATGTCTGAAATAATCGCCCCGGCGAAACCGGCCACCAATGGCAAACCGCAGCCCGAACCGACGCCGAAACCGCGGCGTTACGATTACGACATCGTCATCATCGGCTCGGGACCGGCCGGGCACCGCGCCGCCATCCAGTCGGCCAAGCTGGGCAAGCGCGTGGCCGTCATCGAGAAGAAGACACTGATCGGCGGCGTCTCGGTCAATACGGGCACCATCCCCTCGAAGACGCTGCGCGAGGCGGTTTTGCACCTCTCCGGTTTCCGCCAGCGCTCGATTTATGGCGCCTCGTACACGGTCAAAGAAAACATCACGATGAACGACCTGCTGCTGCGGGCCGACCACGTCATCCGCCACGAGATCGAGATCAACCGCCATCAGCTGCAGCGCAACGGCGTTCAGCTCTTCGCCGGCATCGCCACCATCGTCAACGAGCACACCGTGCACCTCAACTTCGTCGGACAGAAAGGCGAGGACGAGCTGACGACGCGCTGCATCATGATCGCCGTGGGCACGACGGTAGCCAAGCCGGCCGGCATCCCCTTTGACGGCGAGACCATTTTCACCAGCGATGGCCTGCTCAAGCTGGATCATTTGCCGAAGACGCTGACCGTCGTCGGCGGCGGCGTGATCGGCTGCGAATACGCCTGCATGTTCGCCACTTTGGGGGCGCGCGTGACCCTGGTTGAGGTGAGCGAGCGGCTGCTGGACTTCGTCGATCACGAGATTGTCGACGCGCTGGTTTATCACATGCGGCAGCAGCGCGTGACCCTGCGCCTGGGCGAAAATGTGCGCAGCATCGAGAAGGTCAAGACGCGCTACGGCAGTGGCGTCAAGACTAAGCTGGAGAGCGGCAAGGAGATCGTCACCGAAAAAGCGCTCTACGCCATCGGCCGGCAAGGCGCAACCGCCAGCCTAGGTTTGGAGAACATCGGCATTGCCACCGACAAGCGCGGGCGCATCGCCGTCAACGAACATTACCAGACCGAGATCCCGAGCATCTACGCGGTCGGCGATGTGGTCGGCTTCCCCAGCCTGGCGTCAACCTCGATGGAGCAGGGGCGCATGGCCGCTTGCCACGCCTTCGGCATTGAGCATCAGAGCATCCCCGAGCTCTTCCCCTACGGCATCTACGCCATCCCGGAGATTTCCACCGTGGGCGCCAACGAAGAAGAATTGACGCGCGCCGGCATCCCCTACGAGATCGGCAAAGCTTATTACAAGGAGATCGCGCGCGGGCAAATCATCGGCGATACGATCGGCATGCTCAAGCTGGTCTTCCATCGGGAGAATCACAAGCTGCTGGGCGTGCATATCATCGGCGAGGGCGCGAGCGAGTTGATCCATATCGGGCAGACGGTGATGGCCTTCGGCGGCACAGTTGATTATTTCATCAACACAGTTTTCAATTATCCGACGCTGGCCGAGTGCTACAAAACGGCCGCCTTCGATGGCGTGAATCGGTTGATATGACCGCCTCCCCCCAACCCCCTCTCGTCATCTCTATGGCGGGCGACCCAATGGCTCGCCCCTACAAGGCGCACACAAATTATCAATCCAGTTCTAACAAGGTCGTGTAGGGGCGTTTGACCCGCAGTGTCCACGCGCGGCGCTGAAACGCCCTCTGAAACATAAGGCGGCGGGAGAGCGAAACTCGTCTCGCCCTAAAGCGCGCGCTATCGCAAGCACGGGCGTTTTGCCATTCCACGTACTGTATGGTATGCTCATTTTGACTAAGCGGAATCCTGCGACCTGCAGCGCGAAAGGAACGCCCCGCATGCCCGACCCCAAGCTCTCACCCAGCGCGCCCGTCCCACAAACGCGCGACGAAACCGATCTCGAAGAACTCACAGACGCCCAGGCTGAATTCATGGAAGACTTGCGCGTCAGCCTGATTCAAATGAAGAATGGCGATGTGATGCCCGCGCGCGAAGCCCTGCGGAAAATCCGTCTTGAGCTTGAAGCAGAAGATGATGGAAATCATCCTGACGGATAGATTCAATTCACTGGTCAAGAAACTAGGGCGAACGTATCGCCGGATCGCGGATGATGTTGACGGGCTTGTTGACGATCTGGAAGATGGGCGGACACCCGGCGACCGACTTCAGGATGTTGGCGGGGCGGAAGTCTATAAAGTGAGATTGCGGAACACTTCCGCCCGTCTAAGCAAACGCGACGGCTTCAGGGTCGTTTATCATGTCGGGGAGACGGCGATTACCTTGCTCGTAATTTGCCAAAAGCCCCGCTGTGCCGATGTGCAGCCCGTCCGAATCCGTCACCTGATGAATGAGCTAAATCTGACGTAGCCTCCCTCTGCGGCCTCCATAGGTCAATCAACCCATACCCGTCCGTCGCAGCGACAAGATGCGTCTTCGGGCGACCCATTGGCTCGCCCCTACACCTTGGTCCCGGGGCGGGCGAAACAGTTGCTGATGACCGGCTCCAGCCGTTCCAGCGCTTGCGGCAGGCTGCGCCGTCCCAAGCCAAGGCGGAAGTAATTGCCCTCAAAGAGCATGATTTCGGCGGGCAAGACCATGACGCCGGCCTCGCGCAAGGCGGCAGCGGCGAAGTCGCCCACCGGCATATCCGCCGCCAGTTCCACCAGTGTGATCGTGCCGCACTGAGGATACGCGATCCAGAACAGATCAGGATAACGCCCGAAGAATTTGCGGCAGACGTCGATGTTTGCCCTGACGATGTCGATGCTGCGCGCGCAAAGCGCCTCGCGGTTCTCCAGCGCGATTAGAGCCAGGATCTCGCTAGGCGCGCTGCCGCAGATGGTCGTGTAGCTCTTCATCTCTTGCAGCTCGTGGCTGAGGCCGGCGTCGCGCGTGATCAGCCAGCCGACCCGCAGGCCAGGCAGCCCGAAGCATTTTGACAAGCCGCCAAGCACAATCGCCCGCTCGTAAAGTTCACAAGCCGATGGCAGGCGCAGGCCGGCGTCATGCTCGGTGAAGCGGTAAATCTCGTCGGAGAAGAGGATCAGGTTCTGCCGGCGCGCCAATTCAAGGACGCGCTCGAAGTCGGCGCGGCTGGGCAGATAGCCGCTGGGATTGTGCGGGAAGTTGATGATGAGCATGCGGGTGTCGGGGCGTATCAAGCGCTCCAGCTCATCGACATCGAAATGCCAGCCGTCCTCGGTCCGCCGCTGCTGCCAAAAGGAAAGCTCGCAGCCGGTCGCGCGCGCGATCTCCCAGAGCGACTGAAAACTGGGCTGCATCGCCACCACGTGATCGCCCGCGCTCAGCAGGCTGTTCATGGGCAGGAAGACGCCTTCCTCCGGCACCACCTCAATGACATCGCGCGCGTCAATGCCGTCGTGCATATTGGCGATTGCACGGCGCAATTCGGGATGCCCCTGCGTCTCGGTATAACCCAGCCAAAGCGTCTCGAATTGCCGGTGGCGCTCTGGGCTGGCATAGGTCAGCAGCTCATCCAGCGTCAGCGGCTCGCTGTCGGATTGGCTGATGCCGTAAGGGGCGCTGAATTCGTGCTGACGGAAGAAGTTTACGATTTTGAAGGGGGCGAATTTCATGCTGTTCACCATTCAAGTGGGTTGGGCAAATCTGATTTAACCACAGAGGGCGCAGAGGGCACAGAGCATAATTGTCTGTCCTTGCGTCGCCCGCCCAACCCGCATATTGTAGGGCCGCTTCTGTGAATCGCCCGCGCCAGCCCAATCCTATGCCGGCGCGACTTCAAGAAGCACGCCGCTGTGGTCGCTGAGCCGCGTGCTGTCTTCGGCAAAACGACTGATGAAACGCATGGATCTCAACTCAATATCTTTGCTCAGCGCGATATGGTCGATGAAGCGTTTGTCCAGCGCCGGATCGCTTATTTCTCCCGCGGTCGGTATATGCCAGCCGGCGAATGTCGATTGGCACAGCTGGCTCACCGCCTTCGTCTGGCGCGACGTTTTGCCTGGCGGAATCTGCAAATTGAAATCGCCAAGCAAAATGCTTCGCTTTCGGTAGCGATCTTGCGGCAGAACCTCGCTGCCGAGTATATCCAAGTATATTTCAGCGCCCTGCCACTGGCGCATAGCCTAATCGCCCCAAAACTTCCTGTTGATGCGATAGCCGAAGTATGGAATGCAGATCCCTGTGAATCGCCATCGCAATCCATTCACCAGGGTATGCGCGCTGGCGAAGCGGCCCTCGGGCAACGCGGGCGATCCAATCAAATCGACATCGGACCATTCGTTGCGGCTCCATAGCAGCACCTTGCGCGCGCCGCCCGCTTCCGCTCTGACCCGCCCCGATTCGCGGCTCCTGATCAGGTAACCGCCATCGGGCATCGCCTCCGGATACGCTTCGGTCAGGCAGATGACATCGGCGGAGCAACCGGAAATCGTTGCCCGGATGAGCTCAAACTTGTCTGATCTGGCCCGCGGACTTACAAACTCCGTGTTCCAATTCAGTATGCGCATGACCGCAAGCTCAAAGCGGTTCGCGCAGCATGGCCGCCATGATCGCCGCCCGTTCCGGCAGCGACGAGATCTCGCCGTATTCACCGACCGCGTGGCCGCCTTCGCCCACCATGCCCATGCCATCCAGCGTGGGCACACCCAGCGCCGCCGTCTTGTTGCCATCGGAGCCGCCGCCGGTGCGCCCTTCCTCCAGCGCGATGCCCATCTCGGCCGCCAGGGTTTGCGCCCGCTTGAACAGCGCCGCGATTTCAGCGGTGCGCTCCATCGGCGGGACGCCGACGCCGCCGTCAACCGCGATTTCCGCTTCGGGATGCACAGCCCGCAAGCTCATCATTTTCTCATGAATCGCCTGCTGGTTGACGCGGGTCCAGGCGCGCACGTTGATCTCAACCTTCGCTTCGGCCGGCACGACATTGGCGCGCGTCCCGCCGCTGATGACGCCGACATTGGCGGTTGTGCCAATTGTATAATCCGTCATCGCTTCCACCGCTATCACCTGATGGGCGATCTCTTCAATCGCGTTGACGCCACGCTCATGATCGGCGCCCGAATGCGCGGCGCGGCCTTTGGCGGTGATCGTATACTGGCTGACACCTTTGCGCTGCGTCTTGTATGCGCCGTCTTGAGGCGGCTCGGTCACGAAGACGACATTGTGCGCGAGGGCCTCGCTTTCGATTTCGGCGCTGGAATGTTTGCTGCCGGTTTCTTCATCGGAATTGAGTTGGTAGCTGATCGGCCCGCGCGGAAAAAGTTCAAGCGCGCGCAGGGCCCGCAGCGCCCAGAGCGCGATGACGATGCCGCCTTTCATATCCATGGCGCCAACGCCATACAAGCGATCGCCGTCGATGCGCGTCGGCCGGCCGGCCACCGTGCCGATGGCCCAGACCGTGTCCATGTGGCTCATGATGAGCACGCCGCCCTCGCCCGGGTTCCAGCGGGCGCGCAGCACATCGCCGACCTCGGCTTTTGGCAGCACCTCGACCGCGCCGCCCAGCCCGCGCAGTTCCTCCGCCAGCGCCTTCCCCAGGGCATCAACAGCGGCTTTGTTTGTCGTCGGGGATTCCAGCGCGATGAAGCGCTTCAAATCAGCGACCATGCTAGGGCTATGCTCGCGCAGGTAGGTCAGGACGCGTCGGTTGTCGTCAGCGGTCATGTGTCTCGGTTCCTCGTTTTATAATGGCTGGGCAGAGTATACCACTGTGACCGCCAATCACGCCCGCCCGACAACGCGATCCTGGGGCGAGCTATCAGGTCGCGCGCCCCATCATACCTATTCTAGCGATATCGCCCGACCGGCCGTATCATACTAATCCGACCGAAAACCGCTTAAGCCTGCGAGATTCGGAAGTCATAGCATGGCCGCCCGGCGTCGTATACTGGCTCTTGCCGTCATAATCTATGCCTGCGTCGCCGCGGCTCAGGGCGAGATTCCGCCGGTTTTCCAGCCCGAACCGCGGCCCATTCCCGCGTCGGTTCATGCGCTGCCGGATGTACGGCTGGAGTTGTATTTCACCGCGCTGAAACAGGGCGGCGTTGGGCTTCTACGTTTGGACGGAGATGGCATTGAAGCGGCGCAAGCAGAATTCCGCGGGGAAATCGTCCCGTTTTTCCCGCTGGATGGCGACGCCTGGTACGCGCTGATCGCCGCGGACATGAACGCAAACCCGGGCGTCTATACGCTGACTGTGCCGGTGCAGCGCAGCGCAGGCGATGTCAGCTTCGCGCTTGAGTTGCCCATCGAGCCGGCCGGCTTCATCTTGCAAGCGCTGGACTTGCCCAGCGACCGCGCCTGGCTTGAAGACGCCGAGATTGAGAAGCAGGAATACGCCAGGCTCGGCGCGCTCGCGGCGGCGATTAGCCCCGCCCCGCTCTGGGACGAGAGCGGCTTTGAACTGCCCCACGGCAGCGCGTTGACCTCGCCCTTCGGCGCCTTCCGCCAATTGCGCAACGCGCGGCAGACGCGGCACACCGGCTGGGATCAGAATCTGCCGATCGGCAGTCCGGTGCGGGCGCTGGCGGCGGGTAAGGCGCGCTTCGCCGGGCAGCTTGATATCCGGGGAAATTACGTGTTGATCGACCATGGCCTCGGCCTTTATTCCGGCTATGCCCATTTCTCCGAGCTGCATGTGGCGGCCGGCCAACGGATTGCGGCCGGTGAGATCATCGGCGTGAGCGGTAACAGCGGCCGCAGCAGCGCGCCCCATCTGCATTGGGAGACGCTCCTGCGCGGGCAGTGGGTGGACGGCGCCGCCCTGATCGAGATGTGGCTGCCAACGGCGAGCGCCAGCGGCGACGCAGCGAGTCAATAGACAAGGCCAATGTTTGCCAACTGACAAACAAGGGTATAATGCGCCAATGGTCGGGCGTGAGTTTTGGTATAATTAGCGTTCTACATGCCACGTCGCTCGCTGGGCGGCCCCGCGCGAGCGTGACAGCGGTTTCGATCAGCGCCACTCACTGGCTGAGGAGGGCATCATGCAGCAGAATGACAGCTTCCGTCTGGTCGTGCGGCGCGGACCACAGCCCAACCATGCCTTTGAAGTCAGCAAAGACGTCACGACGCTGGGGCGCGATATCAGCAACGATATCGTAATCAACGATCGCGAAACCAGCCGTCATCACTTGCGACTGATGCTGGCCGGCGATACGCTGACGATTGAAGATCTCGGCTCGACCAACGGCACCTTTGTCAATGGCAAGCGCGTCTCCGGCGTGACGCCGCTGCAAAATGGCGACATGATCGGCCTGGGCGAGACGGTGACTCTGGCGCTGGAAAGCGTCAACACGGCGAGCAGCGCGCCGGCGCCGGCCATGGAAGCGCCCGCGCCATCGCCGGCCCCGCCGGTGGAGCCAAATCTCAGTCCGCCGCCCGCGCCGGAGCCGAACCTAACGCCGCCGCCCGCCGAGTATGGCCTGCAAGGCGCGACGCCCCCGCCCGCGGACCCCTTTGCGCCGGCCGGCGATGCTTACCCGCCGCAGCAAGCGGCATACCCGGCCTATGCGGAACAGCCGGCCGCGCCAGCGCAGCAGCCCCAGTATTATCCACAGCAGCAAGCGGGTTATCAGATGCCGCCGGCGCCGCCGCAAGGGTATCCCGGTTACGATTATGATCCCTACGCCGCGCGTGAGGAAAGCAGCGGCACATCGCCCTGGCTGATTCTTGGCTGCTTCGTCTTCTTCATCCTGGTATTCGTCTGCTTCGCCGGCATCGCCCTGGTTTTGATCGATGTGCTCAATCTCTGGTGCGAGCTGCCGGTGGTGCGGGATGTCGTGCTGGCGCTGGGATTTGGTTGTTGACCCGCCCGAACGCGCCAACTGATGTTTGTGGGCGGGCCGCCGCCGCGCCGCGCAATATCCACATATGATAAACCGTAAACATATAGTCGCCCTTTGAGGCGCGCGGGATGCTAGCCTGCGCGCAGACCAATCAAAGGAGCGACCCATGTTCAACTGGCTCACCGACTTTTTCCGCACCCGGCGCGACAAGCTGCGCCCGCGCGCGCCCCACATCGAACGGGTGGCGGCGCAGAACCGCCACTTCCTCAATCCGCCGCTCGATATGCACAGCGCCCGCGTTTACGAAGGCTCGCCCTGGGTCTACGTCGCCATCAACCGCATCGCCGAAGCCGGCGCCCTCGTGCCGCTCAAGGTCTATCGGCTGGCGGGCGAAAAGCGCATCGGCGTTGAGAATCACCCGCTGGAGACGCTGCTGAGCGCGCCCAATCCGCTGACCAGCCGCTTCGAGCTCTTCGAGCAGACCATCGGCTCGCTGGAATTGCAGGGCAACGCTTACTGGTTCCTGGCCGGCGATGAACGCGGGCAGCCGCGAGAGATCTGGCTGCTGCGGCCGGACCGCGTGACCATCGTCCCGCATGAGCGGCGTATCGTCGCCGGTTACCTCTACGAGATCAACGGCGAGCGCATCCCGCTGGACGCCTTGGAAGTGCTGCATTTCCGGCGCTGGCATCCGACCGACGACTTCTACGGCCTCTCGCCCATCGCGGCGGCGCGCGGCGCGGTGCTCAGCGACCGGCACATGGCCGACTGGAATCGCAACACCTTTGGGCAGGACAATGGCGTGCCGGCCGGCATCGTCAACATTAAGGATTTCATCAGCGACACCGACTTCGAGCGGGTCAAGCGCGAATGGCGGGGCAACTACGGCGGCGCGGCACGGCGGACCGCTTTCCTGCGCGGCGGCGCGATGGAATGGCAGCACATCGGCTTGAGCCACAGCGATCTCGATTTCCTGCAAGGGCGCCAAGCCCAGCGCGACGAAATCCTCAACATCTTCGGCATCCCGGTCGGCCTGGTCAGCGAGAACGCCACCGAAGCCAACGCCAAAGTCGCCGAGCGCCAATTCATCGAGCGCACGCTCTGGCCCAAACTCGCGCGCATCGCCCAGAAGATCAGCCAGGAGCTGCTGCCCTTCTACGGCGCGAACCTGGTCGCCGAATACGATGACATCCGCCCGACCGACGCGAAGGCGCGCCTGGAAGAAATCCGCACGGCCTATCCGCTGCTGAGCATCAATGAGCTGCGGGCCAACTACTTCCAACTGCCGCCGGTGGCCTGGGGGGATGTGGCGGTGAGCCCTCACCCCGCGCCCCCATCCGTCGACGACAACCGTAGGGGCGTTTCGCTGGAACGCCCTGATTCGCCGACGCCGGAACACAGCCGCAAGTCGGCCGTCGAAAATGAACTGGCGCAGTGGGAGCGGTTCGCGCTGAATCGGCTGGAGCGGGCGGAGCAGACGCGTCCCTTTGAGGTGAGTGCGCTGCCGGACGAGCTGGCGTTTGAGGTCAGCGCGGGGCTGCTGTTCGCGCGGGATCGGGCGAGTGTGAAGAGCGTGTTTGCGGGGGTAAGGGCGGGGCTGGGCTAAGCTCAGAGGAAGGTTGTTATGACCGAATCACCAACAGAAATACTCCTCAGAGAATCCGATGCACCTTTAATCATCTTCCTTTGGCCGCGGCTGTGGTTCGTCGAAACTCTTGAAGGCTCTCGTATTATTGAATCTGCGCTTGTACTCGGACAGGCAGTTCTTGGATTTATTCTGCTGTTTGTCGCCATCCGCACTTTGTTCTTTGCGGATTTGCGATGGAGTATCATCGTTTGTGTTCTGTGGAGTTTGTGGCGTTTCGTCATTCATTGGTAGATTCCTTTCGGAGGGATGGTAATGAGCAAAGAAACAACGACGTTTACGGATCGGGAAAAGAATGTGCTGGGTCTCTTGGACACCAACTTGCGTTCTGCGCACGACGTTATCGGCACACTAGAGCGAAAAGCACAATACTGTTTTACATTGATAAGTGCAATGGCGGCGTCTGTCGCACTAATCAACATTAACGTGTTTGAAATCACCCACAGAACGCCCGAAGATGCTGCCATATTGTGCATTGCGTTCTTCATCGTATTGTATCTTGGTGTAGCCGTATTGTCTATTTTAACGCTCTGGCCAAGAGAAATCGACATTTGTCCATTGGAACCTACGCGCGAGAACATTGAGGGATTGCTAGATGTCGAATGTGTTGATTGGGACACATATTGCAACGAGGTTTTGGCGCAATACGCAGACATTTATCAATGCCACAGAAGCGTGATGGAGAAAAAGTCACGATCTCTTGTCTGTTCGTATAGATTGGTAGGCATCGCTATTTTTGTCGTGCTGCTAGAGATTGCTATTTACGTGTTCTAGCAAGTAAGACAATAGATGATCGGCTTGGCGCAGCTAAGGCAATGCAAAGAATCAGGACTCATCTAAACGTCGTACTCGGCTTGTTGCGCCTCTGAGTTTCCTAATCGGCTAACCCTACTCACTCGCCATATTGATAATACAACCCATTTGCACACAGAAATCCTTGCACTCTGTACCTCTGTTGTGAATCAAATCGAGTTCGGTTGTGTCTGTTGCTATTTCTCCGGACTTGGATTCTCATAGCGATCCATTACGGCATCGCGCACATTCTGATGTGTAGGAAACATTGTCCAATCGCAAATGTTTCTGAGTGTCACGTATCGAGCAAGTTCATTTATATTTGCGGGGGTGAACGTAAGCGTAATTTTCTTATTCGTATTCTTGAATGGAATTCTGGATAATGGCTCTTCGAAAGACGGCGCATTCGTCCAGCAATTGTCGAGCGATTCGACATCTATCGTTGGATCAAATATGAACAATCCCTGTTGATTCCTTAACGATGGAATATGAGTCCAATCATGATGAATGACACCGAAATTCATACGTAAGCTAGGATAATCCAATGCCCAGACAGCAATTTTCTCGGGTGACTGCTCATTTGCATCAAAGTAGGCCGCATGTGCGCTGGCGCCCGCAAAATATGCTGCCACTAAAGGGTCCCACGTGCAGTCAAGATGCCTAGTGGGTATTTTTGCGTGCCTCGCCATAGCAAACGCTATATTCCCAACATCGTATTCATAGGTATTTCTATGTTCTACGAATTCATGTAGGAGCGTTGTCAGCTTAGATCTTGTGTTACTGTTATACAGTGCAATGAATGACATGGCATCAGGAGGTATTATCAGTCCGGCTCGTTGCGAAATGAGCATGAAATCTAATACAATGTTTAGCTCAAATGTGATGTCTCCAAATCGCTCCCGGTACAAAGTAGGACGTAAATCGAAATCGGAGTCGCCGAGTCCACGATAAACCATCAACTCGATTCCGTAACTGGAACGTGTTTCGTCAATTGCCTCGATGAACTCGGCAACATTCGTACAAGCAATCTCCGTATACCAAGACATTCTCCGTGTCCTCTGTGCCTCTGCGTCCAACTCCCTCAAATCAACTCCCGCTGACTCCCCCCATCCCCCTTCCACCTGCTCGCCCGCGCATGCGTCCCATGCTGCGGCGGCATCTCAACGCCCGCGCCATCAAACAAATCCCCAATCGTCAGAATCTGCAAGCGCCGATACCGCTTCCCCCAGGTGCGCGACTCATACCAGCCGGCCGCTAGCGCCTCTTTCGTCATCGCCCCCGTCGGCGGCTCCAGCGTGATGAAGACGCCGATGGCCGCGCCCGCATTCTCCATCGCCCCCTTCAATTGCTGCACCTGCCCCGAATTCACCTTGCCCGATTTGACCTGCACGACCGCTTTCTGCGGCTTCTTCTTGCCCGCTTCGTCTTCATCGAAGAAGTTGATGACGCCGTCAACGCCCTGGTCGGCGCCTTTCTTGCCCCGCCGCGAGCCAGCCGAGCCGCCCACCGGTTTCGCCCGCAGCAGCGACAGCGCCCACCACTCGAATTGGTAGCGGCCTTCGTTGGCGGAATCTTGCGCCAGCTCGCGCGCGCCTTCCACCGTCGCCGGCTCGCCGATGACCGCGTAATCCGCCCCCGAGACCAGCTCGAACATATCTTGCAGGCGGTACTTCTGCAGGGCGATTGATAGATGAGTAATGTCGATGCCGATCCAGGCCCGCCCCAGCTTATGCGCCGCGGCGATGGCGGTGCCGCAGCCGCAGAAGGGATCGAGCACGATATCGCCTTCGTTCGACGAAGCGCGGATGATGCGCTCGAGCAGGGCTTCGGGCTTTTGGGTGGGATAGCCGAGGCGTTCTTTTGCGTTGGATCCGAGCGGATTAATGTCGTCCCAAACGTCCTGTAACGCTACTCCAGGCATCTCGTCCAAGTAACGCTTGTATGCCGGGACATTACCGGGTTTCGTCTGGACAACTCGGCCCTCCATGATTAACTGCTTCATTTTCTCTTGGCTGTATCGCCAATGCCGTGACACACCCATTACCTCGTAGAATGGATTGCCTTTTGACGCACCGCCGGGGCCTGTCAGATTGTCTAACCTATAACGTCGGCCATCATCGTCGACTTTGTTATACATTTTGTTGATATAGCTGTCATCGTATGGCGTGTATACCGAATGACGAGTTGCAAACTCGCTCTTGGTATAGAACAGCATCACGTCGTGGATTCTTCCCATATGTAAAACATTGCCCTGTGTGCGGTCGCTGTGGGCCGATGTTCGCTTCCAAACAATTTCGTTTTGGAAATTCTGCCCGCCGAAAATGGTATCCAAGATGAGCTTCAAATAATGACTCGCGGTCGGATCGCAATGCAGATACAAACTCCCCGTCGGCTTCAAGACCCGATGCAGCTCGACCAGGCGCGCGGTCATCATCACCAAGTAGGCCATCATCTGGTTGCGCTCGATCAGGTTCATCAGCGCTTCGATGGCGGTGGCCACCTTGTGCGGCGCGTCCATGATGAGCTCGTCGTAGGTCGCTTCGGCCGTTTCGCCCCAATGCCAGGTGTCTTCGAAGGCGGTGATCTGCGCTTCGCTGTCGGCGCCGCTCTCCGACTTGAAGAGCACGTTGTAATTGCGGTTGCTGTTGAAGGGCGGGTCGAGGTAGATGAGGTCGACGCACTCATCGGGGAAGTACTCGCGGTTGCGCAGGATTTCCAGGTTGTCGCCGTAATAGAGCCGGTTGTTCATGGGTATTCCTTACGAAAGTCCCTCCCTCTTTTTGGGATGCTCGCCATAGAGATGGCGAGAAGGGATTTAGGGTGGGGGAGCGCGTTCAGTATAGCACAGGGGCTGCGACAGTCTGTTGACAGAAGTGGGGCGGGGATATATGCTATGGGAGAATTGTGCGGGACTGTCAAGTGTACTTTACATAGGCGCGAACGATAGGCTTTAGGATAATAACATGGCAACCAGGACAAACGCATTCATTCGTGGCTTGGGCGGCATGTTCAGTTGGGTCGATGTGCTGAACCGGCGTCTCTTTGCCGAAACGTCCGCGGAAGCTGAAGCGGAAGCGATACGCGGCTATTGGGAAGCGGTAGGCGGCTATATGTACGATGCGATGGGCTCTCATAGCGCAGAATACAGATTCTACCCAGCATCACGCCAAGAGGGAGTATGCCGGAAGACAGCGAACGACGAGAAACCCTTACCCGAGTAGAAGCGCACTTTGAACAGTATTCGGGTCCGATTCCGCCATCTAAGGAAATGCAAGGACATGAAAACGTTCTGCCGGGAAGTGCAGATCGTATACTGTCGATGGCGGAGCGTGAGCAATTTTTCCAGATGGCTTATGCAATAGTCGGGCTAATCCTTGGCTTCGTGGCGGCGTTAGCATTGATTGCCTTGAGCGCCTATATTGTTTCTCTCGGATTTGCCTGGCAAAGTGTGGGCGTCGTCATTGGCAGCATAGCAGGTACGGCTGGCACTTTCGTTTACAGTACCCATAGCCGTCGTCAGGCACAGCGCGAAAGGCGCGAAGCATTGCCGAGTCGCCCGCCGCCCCCCGAATTGCCTGAGGCCAGCGACCCTAGCTAGCCAGTCAGCCCGAATCCGCGCGACCATCCATTCACCCCGCCAACGCCAATCCCTGCTACACTGGCGTCATGCCAGCCTGAATCCGGCCTTTTGATAAAGCGAGACCATATGAGACAAAAAAATATGCCGTCTATCGATTATCATTCTCATAAACCCGTATCAACGACATCGCATCTGGCGAAACTTGTAGGGGCGAGCCATTGGGTCGCCCGCCAGCTACATTCCAAAATGGCTGTGTGTACGGGCTAGCCGGTGGCTCGCCCACTCGTCTGGAGCTGCTTGAAATGTCACTCAACTACCAACGAAAACGCCAACAGCTCGACCGCGACGGCTTCTGCCTGCTCGAAGGCATCATCGGCGAGGCCATGCTGGCGCAGCTGCGGCGGGTCACCGACCGGGCGATTGCGCGGCAGGAGGCGGCCCATTTTGAGCGCAACCGCGCCCAGGGCAGCCTGATTCGCGTCACCGAAGAGCCATTTATGGCGCGGCTCATCGCTTATCGGCCGCTGCTGGCGGCGCTGGCGCGGCTCGGCTTCCCCGCTCCCAAATGGGGCAGCGGCTTCATCATCAGCAAGCCGCCGCATAGCCCGCCCCTCTTCTGGCATCAAGACGCGCGCTTTTGGAACGACCCCATCAGTTATACCGCGCGCGCAATTCAATGTTTTCTGATGATCTATTTGGTGGATACGACGCCGCATAACGGCTGCCTGCGCCTGATCCCGGGCTCGCATTTGAAGCGTCACCGGCTGCATGACGCCCTGCCCGACGCGCATGAAGAGACGCTGAGCCGCGCCGATGACATGGCGCACCTGGCTTTTCAGCGGGCCGAGGGCGAGGTTGATGTGCCGGTCAAGGCGGGCGATGTGGTCATGGGCAGCGCGCGCCTGCTGCATGCAGCACATGGCAACCAGAGCGATCAGCATCGCAGCAATATCACGCTCTGGTATTATCCCGATTTCGCCAATCTGCCCGAATCGATACAGGCGTATCTGGCGGAAACCGACTGGCCCGCCGAGTGGCAGGCGCGGCATCAGGACTTGCTTGAGCCGCTGCGGCCGGTCTACGCGGGTGACGCCGAGCCGATCACGCTCAATCGGAAGCCGGGACCCGAGCTGCGTTGAGCGCGTACACTGTCGCCTGCTGAAACTCGAACGCAAGCCGAAGCGTCTCGCCGGCCAGCTCGGCCAGGTCACGCCCCCGCCAGCGCAGCTCGCAGCGCGCCCCGCCCTGCACAATGCTGCGGCAGTCATCCAGCCCGAACCCGCTCACTTCCGCGCCGCCGGCATCCATGATCATGGCGCGGATAGAACCGCCCGGCTCGATGTCCGCGTTGACGCTCAGCCCGTCGCCGCGCAGCCGCAGGGGAGTCGTCTCCAGCCGCGCTGTTTGCTGCGGGTCGTCGGGAATGAAGCCGGCCCAGCGGTCGATGGCCAGCGTCGCCAGGTTGAGCGAGCCTTCACGCCAGTTGTTGTGGCCGCCGTTGCTCCCGCCGTAGTAGATGAGAATCCGCCCGTCGTGGACGAAGGGCGCGGCGGCATAGACGCAGCCGCAATCATGCTCGCCGTCAGGGTAGCTGCCGGCGCCGCGCGGAATCAGCGGCTGGCCCGGGCAAATGCGCTGCCAGTTGACGCTGTCGACGCTGTACGCCAGCTCCGTATCGACCATGTCCCAGTTTGCGGCGCTCGCATCGCCTTTGTGGAAAATGGACGGCAGGCCGATGTAGAGGTCGCCATAGCGGCAGATGGGCATGGAATAGATTTGGTCATGGGCGTCGGCGCCGCGCATGATTTCGACCGGCGCTGTCCAACGGCGAAAGTCCTCGCTTTCGCTGCGCAAGACGGTGCGGATGCCGCCTGACCAGCCGCGCGTGATGCAGATGTAGCGCTTCAAAGCGGGCGACCAGATGGCGTTGTTGTGGCAGTCGCCGGCGGCGTCATGTTCGTCCCAGAGAACGGGCGGCGACCAGCGGAGGCCGTCGGCGGAGAAGCAGGCCGCCATGCGCCGCGCGCTGGCATTGCGATGGATGAATTTGTAGCGCCGGGCCGGGTCGGGCGCGCGCCAATCTTTGAGCACGCCGCCAGCATGCAGCCCGTGACTGCGCCGGCGCATGACGATGTTGTTCACTTTCGAGCCCTCGAAATCAATAAGCCCGAGCGCCGGTTTCTCCCAGTGGATGCCGTCGCTCGAAATGGCGTAGAGCAGGCCCTCTTCGCGCTCGGATTCGCCATAGGATTGACGCGGGCGCTGGGCCGGGGGACTGCGATTGGACAAGCCGTCATAGATGAAGGACTTGTACCAGCACTTGAAGCGGCCGTCTTCACGGTCGTAGATGACGTTGGGGTAGACGTTGTCCAGCCGCGCTTCCCAGGGTTTGGGCGGCTCGGCGAAGGCCTCCTCGACGAAGAGGGGATTGGCCGGATGCTTCTGGACGGCGCCGAGTTCGAGCTTGGCGTTGGCGCTGGCGGCGACATTGCGCGAGTCTAGGAGCAAAAGCGACGATGACATGCGTCTTCGGCTTTCAAAGGTCTAGCGGCAAATGTAGGCTAACGCGCGACAATGCCGCCGCCCACGCGAAATTCCTTGCGATCCACTGCGTTCAACTCCCCCTCCCTCTTTAGGGGATGCCTGCCATAGAGATGGCAGGAGGGGGCCGGGGGTGGGGGTCTGCCGCCCGTAACGTAAACAGGGGCGACCTATCGCGTCGCCCGAACTTGGTATTCCGCATCACTAAATTGAAAAGAACAAAACCGCTATCGAAACAAATCTTTTGGAAGCTTCGACTGCCGAATGATTGAAGACAATGTGCCCGCTCTCAATTCCTGATGATTGGGAACGGGCACCGTTATAGTCGTATATTCTCCATTCAATTGGAGAATCTTTTTCTGCATGACAATGTGGCTGCCCTTTTGCCTGACCTCGACGAATCCCTCCAATATGAGTATTCGGCATACTTCACGACTTGAGAGCAGTTTCCGTTTAGGCACGTCGTACTTTCAGTTGCTCTATGTGGCCGCGCCTTTCGAGTCGACTTTGGATTTCTGACGGCGACGCTGCCTCCAAAAACAGAGTTACCGCCTCCTTGATGTTTGCAATCGCCTCTTGACTTGTGCTTCCTTGACTTGCGATGTCATAGTCAAGACAATGGGAAATGAAAACGTCATCGTCTTGGACCACACTCACCGTGATCATCTCCATATTTGTTCCCCTTAGACTTAACTCCGCTTCACTTGACATTGTAGCGCAATTTGCATGTAAAAAGTACAAGCTTCCAAAATTCGACGTCTAGTTAATCGGTTCACAAATGCCAATGTTGTGAGTATTCGCGGCTTCTGCGTGTCTTTATGATCAGAATATAGGCATCCGCGAAACTGGAAAGCCAGCCTTCGGGCGATGTCATCGGGCTAAGAATCAACTCGACGGTACATTCATGACATTGGCAGTCGCTCCAAAAACTTTCCACTAAGGCACGCCGACTAGCGCTCGGCCAGCGTCTGCCGCGCCAGCGCCGTGAAGCGATCGATCATGTCGTCGATGGCGAAGGATTCGACGCCGATGATGAAAGAATGCGCTCTGTTGTTGGAGTTGCGCGTCCAGTGTTCGGGGATAGCGTCTTTTCCATAGGCGGCGCCGAAGATGCTGCCGGCGCTGGCGGCGGTGCAGTCATTGTCCAGGCCCATGGCCACCGTCTCGCCGATGACCTTGGTGAAATCGTCGCCGCCTATGTGCAGCCCCCAGATGGTCAGGGCCACATTGTTGATTGTGTGCACCGGGTGCATGCCGGCGTAGCGCTCGTCGGCGGCCGCGCGCGCGGCGCGGTAATCCTTGATGCCGTCAGCGGCGTCCAGCGCCCAGCGCAGCTCGCGCGCCAGCACGCAATCCGCCGGGATCTCCGCCAGGCCGGCTTCCAGCGCCGCCATGGGATCGCCCAGAGCGAAGGCGGCCGAGATGACGGCGGAGAAATACATCGCGCCATAGATGCCGTTGCGGCGGCAGCAGACGGTGGCGTTGCGCCAGGAGAATTCGGCGGCGAGCTCGGGATAGCCGGGCGCGGCATAGCCCCAGGGATCGGACTGAATGTCGCCGATGATCCAGAACATAGTGGGGTTGTCGACTGCGGCCGCCTGGTCAGCCGGCAGGCCCGCTTGCAGATTGCCGAGCACGGGCGACGCCGGCGAGACGGGCAGGTACTTGACCCAGGCCGCGCCGACATCTTCCGTGCTGAAGTCGATGCCATAATCTTCCAGGATGAGCATGCCCAGCTGGGTATAGATGAGGTCGTCATCGGTGGGCACGCCATCCATTTTTGCCGGCGTGAAGGCATCGCGGCGGCTCGTCTCATACTTGTATTCAAAGGGCCGCTCGGCGGCGCTCCAGTAATCGACGGGCGGGAAATCCTCGCCGAGGTAGGCCGCCCAAGCCGCCATCTTGTCCGGCGCCCAAAGCTCGACGATCGAGCCCAGGGTGCAGCCAGCGCAGCGCCCCAGCCAGGCGCCCTCCAGCCGATCGCGGTAGGTCGCTTCAGGCAGTTCAATCCAGTACCGGCGCGTTCCGGCCGGCCGCAGGTCGCGTATCCGGTCCAGGTCATCCGGTTCGGCGGCGCGCAAGGCGGGGTCATCGGGCAAGGCGCGCAGCTCGGCCAGCTTGTCGGCCAGCAGCGATTGGATCTCCGCCACTTTCTCGGCGACGCCGGCGGCGCCGGTTTCCGTCTTCAGCTGCGCCCAGAGGTTGATCGCGCGGGCCTTGTCTTGCAGGGGTTCGGGGTATTTGTAGTTGGTCATGCGCTGTTCCTAAATCTTTCATTCCTATCAATACTAGAAAAAACACATTAAGTGCGGATTTAGGGGCGAGCCGCCGGCTCACCCGTACGAACGTGATCTGACGGCGGGCGATTTGATGGGCG
This sequence comes from Chloroflexota bacterium, assembly GCA_011523545.1. Taxonomy (GTDB): domain Bacteria; phylum Chloroflexota; class Anaerolineae; order Aggregatilineales; family Phototrophicaceae; genus UBA6055. Next base: position 57,279 of record WTGN01000040.1, read on the forward strand.
GCCCGCTCGCTATCTCGATGTGGCGGGCGACCCAATGTGTAGCCTCTACAGACGCCACAAACATGCGCGGGCGACCTGATAGGTCACCCCTGCGCTTTCAACCGATGCGACTAGTTTATTCACCCGCTAGCACGTTCTGCGCCAGCGCGGTAAAGCGATCAACCATGTCGTCGATGGCAAATTCCGGCTGCCCGATGATGTATGAATAGACCTTGTTGTTGAAATCCCGCGTCCAATGTTCGGGGATGGCGTCTTTTCCGTATGCGGCGCCGAAGATGCTGCCGGCGGTGGCGGCGGTGCAGTCATTGTCCAGGCCCATGGCCACCGTTTCGCTGATGACCTTGCTGAAATCATCAGCGCCGATGGCCAGCCCCCAGACAGTCAGCGCGGCATTGTTGATGGTGTGGATGCGGTGCATGCCGGCGAAGCGCTCGTCGACGGCGGCGCGCGCGGCGCGATAATCCTTGATGTCGCCGGCGGCATCCAGCGCCCAGCGCACTTCGCGGGCCAGCAAGCACTCGGCCGGTATCTCGGCCAGGCCGGATTCCAGCGCCTGCATTGGATCGCCCGTAGCGAAGGCGGCGGCGATCACAGCGGAGAAGTACATCGCGCCATAGATGCCGTTGCGCCGATGGCTGATTGCCGCGTCGCGCCAGGCGAATTCGGCGGCTTTCTCGGGATAGCCGGGCGCGGCATAAGCCCAGGGGTCGGAGCGGATGTCAGCGCCGATCCAGAACATGAAGGGATTATCGACCGTCGCCGCTCGCGCGGGCGGGACGCCGTTGCGCAGATTGCGCAGGGCGACGCCTTCCGCCGTCGCCGCATGGGGCAGGTATTTCACCCAGGCGGCGCCGACATCGTCCAGGCTGAAGCCGGGCCCATAATCTTCCAGGATGAGCATGCCCAGCTGCGTGTAGATGATGTCGTCATCGGTGGGCACGCCATCCATCTTGGAGCGGGTGAAGGCCTCGCGCAGGCTTGTCTTGTATTTGAGATCATGCGGCCGTTCCGCCTCGCTCCAATAATCAGTCGGCGGGAAGGCGTCGCCCAGGTATGCCGCCCAGCCCTCCATCTTGTCAATCTCCCAGCATTCGACGATCGAGCCCAAGACGCAGCCGGCGAAGCGCCCCATGATCGCGCCTTCAATCCGGTCGCAGTAGGTCGCCTCGGGCAGCTCGGTCCAATAGCGGCGCGTCCCCGCCGGCCGCAAGGCGCGGATGCCGTCCAGGTCGTCCGGTTCCAGCGCTTTTAATGCCGGATCATCGGGCAGGGCGCGCAGCTCGGCCAGCTTTTCGGCGAGCATGGCGCTGATCTCCGCCACTTTCTCGGCGAGGCCGGCTGCGCCCGTTTCCGCCTTCAGCTGGGCCCAGACGTTTATGGACCGGTCGATATCTTCCAGGGGTTCGGGATAGTTGTAGTTGGTCATGGGATTTTCCTTAGCTTACGGGCGACTCACCGAGTCGCCCCTACAGTTTCGCAATTTGGCGAGCGAAGTTATTTCCATGTGTACGGGCGAGCCGCCGGCTCGCCCCTACGAAATTCTGTTGTTTGGCGGGCGGGCAGCCAACCCCACCCCCCGGCCCCCTCCCCAGCCAGCTAAGGAGGGGGAGCAGAATGTAGCGAGACGCAAGGTGTTTTGCGTGGGCGGCGGCATTGTCGCCCGTGAGTCTACAGATTCGCGGGCCGGCGGGCGCAGAATCAAGCGCCGTGCACTTTCTCCGCTTGGGCGACGAAGCGGTCGATGACGTCATCAATGGCGAAGGGCGATTGATGATAGAGGAAGGTATGCACCTTGTTGTTGAAGTTTTTGTACCAGTGTTTGGGGATGGCGCTCTTGCCATAAACGGCGCCCCAGATGCTGCCGGCGGTGGCGGCGGTGCAGTCGTTGTCTTTGCCCATGGCGACCGTCTCGCCGATGACTTTGCTGTAGTCTTCGCCACCGACCGTCAAGCCCCAGACGGTGAGCACGGTATTGTTGATGGCATGCGCGCCCCCCATGACCGTGTAGCGCTCTTCGATAGCGGCGGCGGCATCGCGATAATTCGCGATCTGCGGCGCCTCGTCCAGCGCCCAGCGGACTTCGCGCGCCAGATAACAATCGGCCGGTATTTCTTGCAGGCCGAACTTGAGGGCGTCGACGGTGTTGTCGACAGCGAAGGCGGCTGAAATGGCGGCGGAGAAGAACATGGCGGCAAAGATGCCATTGCGCCGATGGCTCACGTAGGCATCGCGATGGGCGAATTCGGCCGCTTTCTCCGGCCAGCCGGGCGCGGCATAACCCCAGGGGTCGGAGCGGATATCGGCGCCGATCCAGTTCAGAAAGGGATTATCGACCTCGGCCGCTCGCATTGGCGCGACGCCCTTGCGCAAATTGTCGAGCGCGATGCCCTCGGCGGTGAAGGCGAATGGCAGATATTTGATCCAGGCCTCGCCCAGCTCGTCAGTGCTGAAATCGAGCCCGTATTCCTCAAGGATCATCAAGCCGAGCAGGGTGTAGTTGAGGTCATCGTCGGTGGGTACGCCGTCCATCTTCGCCGGCGTGAAATCTTCGCGCAGGCTGGTCTGGTACTTCTTCATGTGCGGCTGCTCGGCGGCGCTCCAATAATCCACCAGCGGGTATTCGTCGCCGAGATAGGCGGCCCATTCTTCCATGCGTTCGACCGTCCAGCCTTCGACGATGGAGCCCAGCGTGCAACCGGCGCAGCGCCCCAGCCAGGACCCTTCAAGGCGCTCGCGGAAATCGTCGGCGAGCGAGCTCCACATGCGGCGGCTGCCGGCCGGGCGCAGGCTGCGGATCGTCTCCAGGTCGTCAGGTTCCGCTTCTGCCAGGGCGGCATCGTTGGGCAACGCGTCCAGCTCAGCGATTTTCTGCGCGAGCAGGGCTTCGATCTCGGCCACTTTTTCGGCCACGCCGGGCGCGCCAAACTCAACTTTCTGCTGGGCGTAGGCGTTGATCCTGCGCTCCCAGGCCGCTACCTTGTCCGGATATTCAAATAGTCGCATGATGGTCTCCTATCTTAATTCCAGTTGTCGATTCTGCACATTCATCGCGCCGGGCGACCCAGTGGCTCGCCCTAAAGCATGCACTCTCACAAGCACGGGCGGCTCGCTGAGTCGCCCTTACGAAATCTCATTGGCCAGCACCCTTTCCGCCTGGGCGGCGAAGCGATTTATGGTGTCGTCGATGGCGAAGATCCGCCGGCCATTCAGATAAGAGTGCATCGTATTGTTGAAGTTGCGCGTCCAATGTTCGGGTATCGCGCTCGCCCCGTAGACAGCGCCGAAGATGCTGCCCGCCGTGGCGGCGGTGCAGTCGTTGTCCTGGCCCATGGCGACGGTCTCGCCGATCATCTTGGTGTAATCATCACCGCCGACAGCCAAGCCCCAAACCGTCAGGGCGTTGTTCTGCAAGGAATGCGACTTCCACAGGCCGGGGTAGCGTTCTTCGCAGAGGGCGGCGGCGTCTTTGTATCCCGATATCGACGGCGCCAGATCGAGCGCCCAGCGAAGTTCGCGCGCGGTGATGGACTCGGCGGGGATCTCTTCCAGGCCGATTTGCAGCGCTTCCATCGGATCGTCAACGGCGAAGGCGGCCGCGATCGCCGCTGAAAAGTACATGGCGGAATAGATGCCGTTGCGGCGGTGGCTGATGGTGGCGTCGCGCCAGGCGAATTCCGCCGCTTTTTCCGGCCAGCCGGGCGCGGCGTAACCCCAGGGGTCGGAGCGGATATCAGCGCCGATGAAGTTGAGGCAGGGGTTGTTGAGCGCACCCGCTTGCAGCGCCGGCACGCCATTGCGCAGGTTCTCCAGGGCGACGCCCTCGGCGGTGAAGGCGAAGGGCAGGTATTTCACCCAGGCGGCGCCCACATCGTCGACGGTGAAATCGGGACCATATTCTTCCAGGATCAGCAAGCCGAGCACGGTGTAGTTGAGGTCGTCATCGCTGGGCACGCCGTTCATCTTGGCGGGTGTGTAATCGTGGCGGGTGCTGACCTTGAGCCGGGGCTCCTGGGGTTGTTCCGCCTGGCTCCAATAATCCACCAGCGGGAACGGGTCGCCAATATATGCGGCCCAGCGCTCCATCCGGTCAACCTTCCAGCCTTCGACGATAGAGCCGAGCGTGCAGCCGGCGCAGCGCGCCAGCCAGGCCCCTTCCAGCCGATCGCGGAAGTCGGCGGGGAGCGATGTCAGCATGCGGCGGCGGCCGGCCCGGCGCAGAGCGAGGATGGACGGCAGATCGTCGGGTTCGGCCCGTTCCAGCTCGGGGTCATTGGGCAGCGCGTCGAGCTCGGCCACCTTCTGCTTGAGCAGCGCTTCAATCTCGGCCACCTTTTCCGCGACGCCCTGGGCGCCAAATTCGACCTTTTGCTTGGCGTAGCGGTTGATGGTCTGCTCCCAGCCTTTCAAATCGTCAACATAGTCAAAAAGCTTCATAGCATCATCCTGTTTCAGAGTATTTGTCGGCGCTTGCGCAAAGCATAACAGTTCAGACAACCCGCGTCAAAAACAGTCTCTCTCGCTGGATATTGCCGGGGCGAGAGACGGTCAGTGTCTACGCGACCCTGGTCTCGCTCTCCCCTTCGCATCGCCGTATTCAATCAGTGGGCGAGCCACCGGCTCGCCCCTACAATATCCAGGTCTTTTGGCGCGCAGCAGCGACAAGAGCTGCGCGGCATTCTGGCGGGCGGACTTGCGCCGATCCTGCCATTGGTGCGGTTCCAGGCAATAGTAGCCGTCGTAGTTCGCTGCCTGCAGCGCCGCCACCTGCCCGGCGAGATCGACGACGCCGTCATTGATCGCCACCCAGCCCGCCTCGGCCGTCCAGTTTTTGAAATGGACATGGGCGATCAGATCGCGCGCCGCGTCATAACCGGCGGGGTAGGCCTTTTCCCCGGAGGCGGCCGCGTTAGCCGGATCCCAGGCGACCTTGACGCCGAGCGTCCGCGCGATGCTTGCCAGATTGGCGCCGGTATCGGCATAGATGCTCGAGACATTTTCCAGCAGGACTTCAATGCCTTCGCTAGCGCAGAGCTCAATCGCCCGGCCGAGGTGGTCATATATTGCCGCCGGAATCGCCTCCGAGCGGCTCTCGCGCCGGAAGCTGAAGAGGGTCATGCGCCGAATCTCCAGGCGCTGCATCAGGCGGAAGGCCGTTGGCAGGCGCGTCTCGAAGGTCTGCGCGATATCGGCTGCGTCCAGCGGTCCTTTGAAGAAGCCGGGGCTCACGCCGATCAGGTCCAGGTCGAGCTCGGCGGCGGTATCCGCCACTTCTTGCAGAGCCCGCTCGCTCACATCGGGGAAGCGGCGGCCGGCCAGGGCGCGCAGCTCATAGGCGCGAATGCCCAGCGACCGCCCCAATCGCGCCGCCTCGGCGAAGGAGTCGTCAATCTCGTCGCTGACGATGGCGAGTCGGTCTGTCCAGTTGGTCATTGCTTGCCTTTGTCCTGTTGGCGGTCGATTCTCAACCTTTCGACAATACTAACGCTTCCCGTCCGCCGCTGCACGAAATTCAGGGGCGCCACATTTGGAAATGAATTGGGCTTTTCAGCGCCGCGCGCAGACACTGCGGGACGCAAGGCATTTGGCCTGGGCCGCTTCTGTGGAGCGCCTGTGTCAACAGGCCTCGCCCTTGAGCGGACAGGGGGCTTGTGTCCGCCGAGTCTGCTACTTGCGGGCGCTTCCGCTGTGCTCTCGCCGGAATTATCCTCTACAATACCAGTCAACCGCCCGCATACGAACGTAGGGGCAACTCTGAGAGTCGCCCTTGCGCCATGAAAGTTCAAGCACTTGAAAATAACCGACGTTGAACTGCGCCAATACCGGTGGGAGCGAGGCGCGCCGATTCGCAATGGCATGCACACCTATGTCTGGACCGGAATGGGTCTCATCCACGTTCACACTGACGAAGGACTTTGCGGACTTGGCTGGGCGCTGGCGCCGCAGCATGCCGGTATTGCGCCGGTGGCTGCCGGCTTGCTCGAATACTGCAAGCCCCTTCTCATTGGCGAAGATCCCTTCAATTATCGGCGCATCTGGCAGAAGCTCTGGGTGCCGAAGCTGCTTGGCCGCCGTGGCTTGACCACGCGCTTCATCAGCGGGATTGATATCGCGCTTTGGGACTTGATGGGAAAAGCGACCGGCAAGTCGGTGCACAAGCTGCTGGGCGCGGCGCAAGCGCGTGTGCCGGCCTATATCGCCGGCGGTTATTACGGCGAGGGCAAGGGGCTGGCGGGCCTGGCGGCGGAAATGGAAGCAAACCTGGAACTGGGCGCCAAAGCGGTCAAGATGAAGATCGGCGGCGCTTCAATCGCGGAAGATGTCGAGCGCGTCCGCGTCGTGCGCGAGACCATCGGGCCCGATGTCGACTTGATGGTCGATGCCAACTGCGCCTACAGCGGGCGTGAAGCGCTCAATATCGCGCGCAAGATCGAGCGTTATGACATCTTCTGGTTCGAGGAGCCGCTGCCGCCGGATGATTATCGCGGGCATGGTCGCTTAGCCGCCGCGACATCCATTCCGATCGCCACCGGCGAGAACGAGTATACGCGCTACGGCTTCCGCGATCTCATCGCCCATGACGCGGCCGCCATCTTTAACGCCGATGCGCAAGTGCTGGGGGGCATCACCGAGTTCATGAATGTCGCCGCCCTGGCCGCCGCCCATGACCTGCACATCGCGCCTCATGGCGATCAGGAGATTCACCTGCATCTCGTCGGCGCGATTCCCAACGGGCTCATCGTGGAATATTATCGAGACACGATTGACACCAACCGGGGCGATATCTTTGAGGAAAAACTGAGCTTGGATGATGACGGCTGGCTGACTGTTCCCGATCGTCCCGGGCTTGGCTTCACGCCGAATTACGACTTTCTCGAGCGGCATCGGCTGGCCTAAAAGCGATCCCGGCGGCGAAGGAGACTCATAAGCGAATGGCAACACCACTGCGCCTCTGTTACGTGCTCAATCATGGGGACTCGCTGACGCAATGGAAAGACGCGGGCCTGCTTGACTTGCAGCTCCGGCTCGTCCGCGCCTTCCGGCAGCGGGGCGCCGAGATAAACATCGTCAGCCATGGCGGGCGCGAAGAGCTGGCGCTCCTGTCGCAGTTGAATGGCATGAAGCTGCACTGCAACTGGATGGGCCTGCCGCCGAAGACCTACGCCCGCCGCATTCACCAATTGCACGCGCCTCAACTCATCGGCTCGCATCTGGTGCAGACCAACGACGCCGCCGCGATCGTGGTGGCGCAGCGCATCGCCTGGGCTTGGCGCATCCCGCTCGTATACCGCTTCGGTTTCGTATTGTCTGACCAGCGGCGCGCCTCCCCCGAGCGCTTCTCGCCGGCCGATGTGGCGCTGGTGGAGAGCATGGAGCGGCAGGGCGCGCGGACGGCGCAGCACATCATTTGCCCGACGCGGCAGATCGCGGAGCAGTTCGCTGACATTGAACCGCTAGCCCGCGACAAGACGACCGTGATCCCCAGCGCGGTGGAATCGGAGATTTTCCGCCCGCTGCCGGCGCCCAAGCAATATGACCTCGTTTACCACGGGCGCGCCCTTGAATTCAAGAATCTTTGGGCATTGCTGGAAGCGGTGGAGCGGCTCGATGTGACGATCGCCATGATCGCGGGTCCCCTGCCGCGCGAGATCGGCACGGAAGACGATGAGCTGCCCGCCCTGAAAAAGCGCTTCGGCGATTTGGACGGCCGCATCCACTGGCTGGGCCGCATCGAGAATACGCAGCTGCCGGCTTATCTTAATCGCGCGCGCGTCTCAATCATCACATCTTTCAGCGAGGGAACGGCCCGCAGCCTGTCGGAAGCGATGGCTTGCGGCCTGCCCTGCATCGCCACGCGCGTGCCCGAACTCAAGTATATGATCGAGCATGAAGTCAATGGCTACCTCTGCGAGACCGATACGGCAAGCATTGAGTACGCGATCAAGACCGTGCTGTCGAAGCCGGCTATGATGCGGGCGATGGGCGAAAACGCCAGGCGCGACGCGATCGAAGTTTACTCTTTTGAACGGCTGGCGCAGAAAGAATACGACCTGCTGCTGAACACCGCCCGGCGCAACCCGGTCGAAAGCGCGCCCGCCCGCATCGCCAAGTATCTCTTGCGGCGAAACCCCTCCTGGGCTTGATAGGCAACAACCCACGCGGCCGCGCCTACGTAGTTCCAAGTAAATCAAGTAAAACTCCAATCGAATGCCGATGGCGAATTCGGGCGACTCTCCGAATCGCCCCTACAAGGCTTGTTCGGTAGTGGTTGGCAGAATGCTGGCTCTACAACATGCAACAGATTTCCAAAGCTTCACCACAGAGGAACTGAGGAACTCACAGAGGTCACAGAGGGAGGTATTGTTTTCCCACAAGCGACGCTGTACGGACGTTTGCCCCACAGTGTCTACGCGCGGCGCTGTCGAAGGGCGGCAAGCCATGTCATAAATTTACGGCGCGCACGGGCGAGACAAGTCTCGCCCCTACAGATCCTTCCTTTAGCCGCCGTTGAGTTGTCATGGCTCAGTACCGGAAAAGCCCTACAGTTTCCCATCATTGAGGATTCATGCGCTAAAGAACGCCAAGTCAACACCCGCTTGGGACTGCGGTGAACAAAGAAGCGAGCGCCCCTGCTTCCCTCGTTCTATATGAGAAATGCTATTTGCAATGCCGCGCGCGATATGTTATGATTGTTTCGAAATCGATTTCGTGAATGGTCGTCAGTCGACCGAATCCCAGGCAGAATGCCCATGCCGCTGACCATTGAAGACTTGTCAAATCGACTGGGGATTTCCTCTTCGACCGTATCCAAGGCGCTCAATGACCGCCCGGATGTCGCGCGCGAAACCAAGGACCTTGTGTTGCGGACGGCGCGCGAGCTCGGTTATCAGCCGTCGGCCGCGGCGCGAAACCTGCGCCGTCAGCACAGCAACAAGATCGGCTTGGTTGTCACCTACCCGGTTCAGCGGGTATCCGACTTCCTCTCCGAGCTCATCCTGGGCATGGCGACCGTCGCCGAAGGGGCCGATTACAACCTGATTCTTTATACATCCATGGTCGGCAGCGCCGATCGCATCAAGAAATTATGCCGTTCGCGCGAGGTCGACGGCATCATCATCGCCTGGCCGCCGCGCCGGCAGGAGACGGTCGCGCTTTCGCTGCTGCTGGCGGATGAAGACATGCCGCATGTCTTCCTGCCGCGCCGGGTGCCGCATGAGGCGATCTCCTATGTAGCGGCCGATCACCGGGGAGGCGCGCGCCTGTTGACCCGGCACCTGATCGAGCTGGGGCATCGGCGCATTGGTTTTGAGCGGCTGCCGGAAGTGTATGAAACCGACTATGACCGGCACGCCGGTTACGTCGCGGCCCTGAGTGATGCGGGCATCGACTATGACCCGGCCCTGGTTATTGCGGCCGATTCGGGGGCTGCCGATTACGACTGGCGTTCGTTTGACGACTTTCACGCGCTGAGAGAGCCGCCAAGCGCCATCCTCTTCTTCACCGACCCGCTGGCGATCCGCGCCCTTTCCCACGCCAAGGCGCGCGGCATTCGTGTACCGCAGGACCTGTCCATCGCCGGCTACGATGGCATTTTGTCCTCCGGCGTGACGGAACCGGCGCTGACCACCGTGCGGCAGCCGACGACGGCGATGGGCGAGCTGGCGGTGCAAAGCCTTTTGAAGTTGATTGCGAACGGCAGCGCGGAAGCGGAGCAGCACACACTGCCGGTGGAATTGATCGCGCGCGGCTCAACTGGCCTGAACCTGAGGGCGCCGCGCATGGCAGGCGGCCGGGCGGGCCAGGGTCCTGGCGCCGATTAACTTAGGAAAAGGTGGCAGACGCTTGAAAGAAGCGCGCCTTTTTGTCTTGTAAGCAAAGTGTACGTTTAAGCGTATGAGGAGCATATTATGCGCAAGTTGCTAGTCATTCTGTCCCTGTTGGGATTGCTAATCGGCATCCCGGCACTCGCCCAAAGCGGAGACGCCTGCGAAATCGACGCGCCTGCAGAGCCGGTGACGATTGAGATGATCAGCTGGCCCTTCGCCATTACCGAGTTCTACGCTGCCGAAATGGAAGCCTGCAGCCAAGTAGACAACCTCACCGTCAATACTAATCTGCTGGATTCGGCGTCGCTGCGGGAGCAGGTTGCTCTGGCGCTGTCCGGCGGCGGCGATTCGCCCTATGACATTCTGCACGGCGCCAACGGCCAGATCGCCGACTGGGGCGCGCCTGGCTGGGTCATGCCGCTTAACGATCTGATCGAAAAGTACTGGGATGAATACATCCTTGGCGATATCCCGCAAGGCTATTGGGATAGCGCCAGCTACAACGGCAATATCTATGGTGTGCCAGTGGTAGGCAACACGCTGCACCTGGTCTACCGCACCGATGTCTTTGAAGAAAATGGCTGGGAAGTTCCCGATACCTACGACGACCTGCTCAACTGGTGCGACGAAGTTGGGCTGGGCAACCCCGATTGGGAACTGATCTACGCCATGGATGTTTCGCGCTCGCGCGCCTGGGAGCTGGAATTTTTCATGCTGCTTCGTGCGATGGGCGGCGATTATCTCGATGACGACAATATGCCCGCCTTCAACAGCGATGCGGGAATCGCCGCTGTTGATCTGATGATCGAGACCGTCAACCGCTGCGTCGGCGAAGATGGCGTCGCCTTCGGTTTGAATGAGATCCAGGTCGCCATGGGCAACGGCGGCTTGCCACTGACCAAGATCTGGGCCAGCCGCGCCGCGACGATGGCTGACCCCGAACGCACCGACCTGGGCGATGTAATTGGCTATGCGCCAGCGCCGAGCGTCGTCGAAGGCGGCCCGCGCGCCGGTTCTGCCTGGCTCGACTTCTACTTCATCCCGACCAACACCACCAACGATCCCGACCTGGTTTTCCAGGTCATCATGGAAACGGCTGACGCCGCCAGCCAGCAAGCGGCCGCCGCCGTCGGCTCGACCACGCGCAATTCGGCTGCCTCTTTCGGTGGACCCTACCTGCCGGCCGCCAACGAAACTATCGGCAACGGTATTGGCAACTATGCGGTGAATCCGGCGGTCAGCATAGCTATCGCCAAGCTGGAGCAGTACTTGCCGCTGGTATGGCCCGGCGACATGACCGCCGAAGAAGCGCTCGAAGCAGCCGCCGCCGAATACATCACTGAAGCGACCGCGCAAGGTTATATTGCGGGTTAAGCTCGCGCTTGGCCCGACAGCATTGTATTGCGGGGGCGTCTGATGGGCTGTGTCGGCGGTCAGTGTCGAAGGGCGGCGCCTACCTGCCCTGCGCAACGCTATGTGTCGCCCACTGCCGCCAATATTTCAGTTCGGGCGACCTGCCAGGTCGCCCCTACAAGGTTTGTCCGGTAGTGGTTGGCACAATGCTGACTCTACAACATGCAATGGATTTCTAAAGCTTCACCACAGAGGAACTGAGGAAGGCACAGAGGCCACAGAGGGATGTATTGTTTTCCCACCAGCGACGCTGTACGGATGTTTGCCCCGAAGTGTCTACGCGCGGCAATGAATCGCCCGCTTGCGCTGTCGAAGGGCGGCAAGCCACGTCATGAATTTACGGTGCGTACGGGCGAGCCGGCGGCTCGCCCCTACAGATCCTTCCTTTGGCCGCCGCTGAGTTGTCATGGCTCAGTACCGGACAAGCCCTACGCCCGCACCGCTGATGGAAGCGAATAAACTGGACAGAGCATGAAACGAGACACCTTCTTCGCCTTCGCTTCGCCCAGCATCATTCTCATGCTGGCGCTGATGGTCGTGCCGCTGCTGATTGCGCTGTGGCTGGCGATGCAATATATGACCTTTCGCAATATCACCGCCCCGGAATTCGTCGGCTTGCGCAATTATATTGAGATTCTGGACGATCCTTTCTTTTGGCGCTCGTTTAATTTCACCGCGCTCTATATTGCTATTGTTGTGCCAAGCTGGGTCGTAATCGGCTTCATCATTGCGCTCTTTCTCGACCAGGTCTCTGGCTTCGTGCGCGGCGTCTATCTGTCGATATTCCTTCTGCCTTTCATCATCGTGCCTGTCATCGGAACAATCATGTTCAAGCAGCTTTGGGAACCCTCCGGATTACTGACCTGGGTCTATCAGCAGTTGACCGGCGCACGTTTCCGCGTCAACGAGACTTCTGTCAAGACGCTGATCATCATCTTCGGCATCTGGTACGTCACGCCTTTCACCATCGTGGTTTATTTCGCTGGCTTGCAGACGCTGCCGAGCGAGATGATTGAAGCGGCATCGATCGATGGCGCCAGCCGCCTGCAGAAGATTCGCCACATCGTCATCCCTTATGTTAGCTCGCTCACCGTCTTTATCCTGCTCTTTTCAATCATGGATTCGTATCGCGTCTTTGACAGCGTCTTCGTCTTGTCAGAGCTGAATCCGCAGTTCAAAGCTGATACTGTCATGACTTACACTTTCCTCACGGCGATGCAATTTCAGCGCTTGGGCAAGTCGAATGCTATGGCGATCCTGACGGTGATTGGCATCATGGTGGTGCTGGTGCCTTTCCTCTATCTGATGTACAAAGAACAGATCGCGGAGCGCTGATATGGATAGGGTCAACAGCCGCTCCGGACGGCTATTCATCCACGCGGTGCTGGTTTTATTCGCCATCTACAGCCTGGTGCCCTTCCTCTGGGCGGCGCTGCAATCTTTCAAGACGTTCAAAGACGCCTTCTCGCGCGCGCCCATCTTCCTCTTTCAGCCCACTTGGAAAAATTATCAGGAAGTCTGGATTCGCTCCCTTCCCGATGCCGGCTCTGCGGTCGGCTACGTCATCCTGATTGCCGTCGTCGTCATCACCTGCTTAATGCTTTTTGCCCGCTACATCCCGGTCAACCCGGCATGGATTTACATCGGCGGCTTGATCGGTTACGGCGTCCTGCTCTGGGCGATACCGCAAATGGTATACATGCAGAAGTACTACAAGTACTTCATCAATACGATAATTGTCACCGTCTTCACGATCCTGATTTCCATCAGCATCGGCTGCCTGGCTGGTTATGCCCTGGCGCGGTACGCTGGCATGGCGGCGGTCGTCATTCTGATCGCGGCGCTGGCCTTTCGCGCCCTGCCGCGCTTGGCCTTCGTACTGCCCTACTTTTGGATTGGCTCGCTGCTGAATCTGTTGGATACGCACATACTGGTCATCATCACCCTGGTCGCCGTCAATCAACCCTTCACTATCTGGATGCTGCGCAGCTTCTTCATGGACGTGCCGAAGGATCTGGAAGAATCGGCGATGGTTGATGGCGCCAACCGCTTGACGTCTTTCCTGCATGTGATTGTGCCGGTCGCTTGGCCCGGCATCATCTCGACTTCGCTCTTCACCTTGCTGTTGGCCTATAATGAATTTCTGCTGGTGCGGGTCTTGACGCAAACCAACTGGACGCTGCCGGTCGCTATCTCGCGCTATACCGGCGCCGAAGATCCAGCGCAATTGACGCTGGCGGCGGCGGCGTCCGTCTCCGCGACCATCCCGATCATCGTAGTCATCCTCTTCTTCCAGAAGCACCTGGTCAAAGGATTGGCAGCTGGCGCGGTGAAAGGCTAGCAAGCGGCTAGCGCTGAAATCACGATCTGTAGGGGCGACCTATCAGGTCGCCCGCCGGGCAACGGCAGAACAAGAAACCACTCGCAACAGATCAGGAGAAGCAAATGACAAATTCGCAGGCGCAGCGGAATCGTGAAATCATCAGCGCATATTGGAGGGCGATGAACGATGCGGACGCCGGTCAGATAGCGGATATCGTCAGAGCCCATTGTCGCGAAGACAACGTTTGGCATGGCCCGGCGCCTTACCAGGACATCAAGGGCGTCGACGCGCTCATCGAGCAATTCTGGCGGCCGCTTTGGCATGCATTTCCCGATTTGCGGCGCTGCTGCGATGTGCTGCTGGCCGGGCGCTATCGCGAGCAGGATTGGGTCAGCGCCTCCGGTTATTTTCGCGGCACATTTCGCGAGGATTGGCACGGGATCGCCGCCAATGGCGCCGAGACGCTGATCCGCTTCGGCGAAGTCATGGCCTTGGAAGAGGGAAAAATCGTCAAGACTTATTTCTTGCTCGACCTCATTGATGTGATGCAGCAAGGCGGCTTTCAGCTCCCTTGGCAGGCGCCGGCGGTCGAAGGCCTGCGCCCGCCGGTCAAGCTGGGCAGCGGCGTCTTGGGCAGCGAGCAAGACCCGGACGAAACGCGGCAGACGCTGCTGCTGGTCGAGGCGATGTTGTTCGGCCTAGTGCGCAAGGACCAGCCGATGTCGCTCTATTGGGGCCCGGACATGGTCTGGAACAGCCCAAGCGGCGTGGGCAGCGCGCGCTCTCTTGATGAGTTTCTCGCCCGCGTGCATCATGTCTTTCTCAATGGCTTGAGCGGGAGTTGGACCGGCTCGCACAATGCGCGTTACGCTGAGGGGCGCTTCGCCGTTTCGACCGGCTGGCCCAGCCTGGTCGCCGTGCACGATGGCGTCTTCCTGGGCTTCCCGCCCAGCGGCAATGAGCTCCACTGGCGCATCATGGACTTCTGGGAGCGTATAGGCGACAAGCTCGTCACCAACTGGGTGCACATTGACATGATCAATATCTTTAAGCAGATTGGCGTTGACGTCTTTGACTTGTACCGGCAATATCGGCGCGAGAAGAGCGCGCAGGAGAACTAAACTTGACGCGGAAGGACGGCTGCGCCAGCGCCGCGCGCTGACGACGCTATGCGACCATCCGGCGGCACTAAACGCTCGCGCGACAAGGGCTCCCCGTTCCTTTACGGCCGGACGTCCTTCATCGCCTATGGCGCGGATCCACGATTCTCATATTGCTTGTATGTACCGGATGAGATTCGGCGGCTCTGCGTTTATGTGCACGGGACCTACCGCGACGCCGCCTTCTATCGCGATCAACTCATGGACTTCGCCGTCCGCAATCAAGTCTTGCTGGTTTGTCCCATGTTCCCGGCCGGTCTCATTGAGCCGGGCGACGTAGACAATTACAAGCTATTGCGCTTCCACGAGATTCGCTACGATCAGATCATGCTGGGCATGCTGGATGAGATACGCCAGCGTTACGCCGTTCCTTGCGAGCGATTCATGTTAGGCGGTTTTTCCGGCGGCGCGCAGTTCGCCCATCGTTTCGCTTATTTTCACGGGGGGCGCCTTAGCGCGCTTTCCTTGGCGGCGCCGGGCCGGGTTACGCTGCTCGATGAATCGCTCGACTGGTGGAGCGGCGTACGAGACGCCGAGCGACTCTTCGGCCGGGCCATTGATATCGCCGCCCTGCGCGCGTTGCCGATACAGCTGTTGGTAGGCGAGAACGATGATGACGATATCACCGTAGCCGACGACGATCCCGGCTGGACGCCCGGCGCCAATCTCGCAGGCGCAACTCGCCGTGAACGTCTCGAATCGCTGTTCAGGCAATATCAACGACTTGGCTGTGACGCGACGCTGGAGATAGTAGACGGCTGCGGGCACGAATGGCCGCCGCTGCGAGAGGCGACGATTCGCTTCTTTGAGGTATCATTCACCTGCGCGGACGAGGATTAACCGGGAGCGATTTACGATGGCGCAAAATAGAGAAGCCACCGGCGATTCAGCGACAGTTGGCGACCAAAAGCCGCCCGGCAGCGACGCCGCCGAACCGATAGCGATCGCCTACGGCCCGGAAATCATGCCGGGCGATTTCTCGATTTCGCTGGCGGCCAGGGGCGGCACCGACGCCGTACTGCGGGGACCGGGCGGAGAACGCGTTCAGCGCATGCGTGGCTTTGAAGACCAATATGTCGACATCATCGACTACATCGTGCGCATCACGCATCGCATCTGGGAAGAAAAAGATATCGGCTACATCTACGACACCTACAGCCATAAAGCGCATGTTTATGACGATTATGGCTTGCAATATGGCAGCGAGAAGATCGTCGCCGATACGGTGCATACAATCAACGCCTTCCCCGATATCCGCCTGTTCGCCGATGAAATCATCTGGGCGGGGAATGACGAGATCGGCTTCCACACCTCGCATCGCACCGTGATCAAGGGACATAACACCGGCTATTCGCGTTATGGACCGCCGACCGGCAGACGCGTCTTCCTTTGGTGCATCGCCAATTGCGTCTCGCTGGAGAACCACATCTTCGCCGAATGGGTGATTTATGACACCGCCAATATGATTCGGCAGTTGGGCTTCGACCTGCCGACAATGGCGCGGCAGCTTGGGAATGAGATGGGCGGGGGCGCGATTGAAGACGAGGGCTTCGGCGAGGCGGAACGCCTCAGGGGCCAACGCAAGCCGGCGCAGATGAAGGCGGGCGCTGGCGGCGGCTTTGAAGTCGAAGAATTCATCCGCCGCAGCTGGCACAACATCTGGAACCGGCGCAGCCTGCAACAGGTGCGGCAATCATACCATCCGTCGCTGCTGGCGCGTGGCGCGACCGGCCGCGTCTTCTACGGGCGCGGCGAATATCAGGCCTTCGCGCTCGGCATTTTGTCCATGTTCCCGGACGCCATGCTGCAAATCGATGACATCTACTGGATGGGCAACGATGACGATGGCTACCTGGCGTCGGTGCGCTGGCGCCTGGTGGGCAGTCATCGCGGCAATGGCGTCTATGGCGCGCCGACCGGGCGCCGCGTAAACATGTGGGGTATCGCGCAGCAGCAGATCGAAGGCGGGCTGATCACAAAAGAGTGGCTGCTCTTCAATGAATTCGCCGTCATGCAGCAGATTTATCGGGATTGAAAGAACCCCCACAGAGACATAATGGTAAAACCGAGTAAGCAATTGAAATCTTACTATTAGAAGAACTGTAGGGGCGTTTCGCTGAAACGCCCATCCATGCGATAACGCGAGCTCGTAGGGCGAGAAAAGTCTCGCCCCTACAGATTCCCATTTCGCAGGTTCGTTATTTTGTGTGAGCCAAGTGTTTACTGACGAGGGGCGGTTGTGAAAATGCTCTAGGCATTGCGCAGGCGTTCGGCCGCCAGCGCCACCACGCGCTCGCCATCGACGCCGACGCAGACATTGACCAGCGGGCGCCCTTGCCAAGCCGGCAGCGTGTGACCGCCGGTGGCGGGCCAGGTCTTGCCGCGCCCCAATCCCTGCGTGCCGACGCGCATCGCCCAGCGCCGTACCTGGAAAAGAGTGGGGTCAATCAAGTAAGCGATCGCGCTTGAGTCGTGCACGAAGATGCCCTCGGCGTCGTAATTCGCTTCGAAATAATTGCGGTAATGCGGCAGGATGCGACTAATGTGCTCCGACATTGGATTGCCATGCGCGGCGTATTCTGCGATATCGTCGGGCTTCATGTGCACGCGCAAGGTCACATCCAGACCGACCATGGTCACCTGCCAAGCGGCGCCGAAGACGAGATCGGCCGCTTCCGGATCGTTGCGGATATTGGCTTCGCCGGCTGGGCTGGCGTTGCCCGGCACGAGGGCGTTCCCGCCCATCAGCACAACCTCGTGGACCCAGTCGGCGATGCGCGGCTCCAGCCGCAGGGCGAGCGCGATATTGGTCAGTGGACCGACGGGGACCAGCGTGATCTCCCCGGGATGGGCGCGCAGCCGCTCAATGATGAATTGGGCGGCGCTGAGGTTGATCGCGCTTCCGGCGGGCTCGGGGGCGAAGATATCGCCTTGGCCGTCTTCGCCATGCACAAAGGGGACCGGCCCCTCGAAGGGTTGCGTCAGCGGGTCTACGGCGCCTTGCGCGACCGGGATGTCAGCGCGGCCGGCGATCTCAAGCAAGCGCAGGGCGTTCGTCGTCGCCAGCTCGGTATGCACGTTGCCGAAGATGCTGGTCAAGCCGATGACATCCAGCTCGGGCGAGCAGAGGGCGAAGAAGATCGCCATCGTATCGTCAACGCCCGGGTCGGTGTCGATTATGATTTTGCGTGGCATAGCCCGTCCCCTTCCCTCGGTGTGCTCGGTGTACTCGGTGGTTCAATCAACCCGCGATGATCTTCACCTGAATCTGCCGGCTGCGCGGGCCATCGAATTCGTAGAACAGAATGCTCTGCGACCAGCCCACGAGCAGCTCGCCGCCGTCGATCGCCAGCGTGATGCTGTTGCCGACCAGGGTCGCTTTGATGTGGGCGGCGGCATCGGCGGGCGTGTCATATTGGTGCACAAAATCGACGCGCGTCGGCACCAGCCGCTTGACATCGGCCAGGATGTCGGCCGGCGTCGCCGGGTCCAGCCCCGAATTCAGCGTGATTGCGGCGGTAGTGTGGGGCACAATGAGGACGCAGATGCCCGCCTGCACCCCGCTCTCGGCGACGAGCGCCTTCGCCTGGGCGGTGATATCGACCAGGGCGTCGCCCGCCGGTGTTTCGATTGTAATTTGCTTCAGCATGACAAGTTGATTCCTGTTTTTTGCCGGTCGAGAATCGCCTGTACGTCGGCGCGCGACGGGGCCTTGCGCCCGGCGCCGGCTCGGGCCACGCTGGCCGCGCCCATCGCATTGGCGATTGTGCCACATTCCGGCCGGGAATGCCCGTTCAAATCGGCCCAGATGTAAGCGGCGGCAAAGGCGTCGCCCGCGCCGACCGTATCCACCACCTTGACTGCAAAGCCCGGGATACGCGCATCGCCCGCGCCCGACATGATATGACAGCCGGCCGCCGCCAGCTTCAAGACAATGGTCAGCGCCGGAAAGCGCCCCAGCAGCGCGCGGCAGGCAGCAGCGCCCGACCCGCCCGCGGTCACAAAGGGGATCTCGTCTTCGGTCAGCAGCAGCACATCAACGGCGTTCAGCGTTTGCTCCACTTGCGCCAGCGGCAGCTGCCCAAGGAAAGGCCCGACATCGAAGTAGACGCGGGCTTCGGCGCGCTCCAGGCTATCCAGCACGCCGGTGACAAGGACCGCCAGCCTGTCTTCCACCAAGGTATACCCGGGGATGAAGACCGCATCAGCCCGCGCCAGCAGGTCCCGCGCCGGCTGCATGAAGGGGATATCGGCGCCGACGCCGTAATGCCCCAGGAAGACATGATCGCCCTGCTCCAGGTCGGTGAGCGCGATAACGGTGGTCGTTGAGCTGCCGGGCGGGATGATGAGGGCTGATGTATCGACTGCGGCGTCGCGGAGGATATCCCGCAGAAAGCGCCCCTGCATGTCATCGCCGACCGTGCCCAGCGCCGCGACGTGCAGGCCCATGCCGCGCGCCGCCAGTATGGTGGTGCAAGCGCCGCCGGCTTCGAAATGCAGGCGCTCGGCAGTTTGATGGCGGCCGGCCTGAATGGGCAAGCGCGCGTCCATCACGATATCGACGACCAGATCGCCGACTGTCACCAGGCGCTTAGCCATCAGCTGCCCGCCCTGCGCCAAGTTTGTAGGGGCGAGGCGGTGTCTCGCCCGCCAGAATTCGCCATACGCCGCGGGCGACCCAATGGCTCGCCCCTACAACGATTCGTAAATATGGCGAGTTCTTTCAAAGCAGGATTGTTCGCATTACATATTTGGTACTGCTTCTGTGCCTCCGTGGTGAATCTCAGCTGCCCGAAATCCAGCCTATCGCGCTTCAGCCAGACGCTGCAAGCCCGCCGCAATCTCGCGCACATTGTAGGATTGAAAGACTTCATCGTTTTCGAGCACAGAAATATCTTCCGCCGGCAGCGCGTCAAAGCCGGCGAAGGCCCCGGCCATGGCGCAAGCGATCGCGCCGATGGTATCGGCATCGCCGGAGAGATTGGCCGCCAGGATCGCCGTCTGCTTGGGGTCGCCCTGCCCCAGGGCAAGCAGGCCGAAAGCCGCGCCGACGGTCTCCGGCACATTCAGGGTGGCGCCGACTTCGTCGTATAGCCGCCGCAGTTTGGGTCGCAATTCAGCATCGCTTTTCGCGATATCAAGCGCTTGCTCAATTTTGAACGGTATCGAACAGCCGAACCAGCGCCGTCCATGCGCCGCTCCCAGCTCAGCGCCGCGCAGCCCGGCGGCAATCACATCGTCCAGCGAGGCGCCATCGACCAGCGCCCCGGCAACAGCTGCCGCCACCGCCGCCGCGCCCGAGACCGCCGGCAGCGTGAAATGCGTGGGCATGCAGACGGTGACCGCGTCGGCAACTGCGCCCTCGATATCGCCCGGATGCAGGGTACCGATGGGCGCGATGCGCATGGGCGCGCCGTTGGTATCGCCCCATAAGCCGGTCGTTCGCGGGTCCTCGCCCGCCTTGAGCCCGTTCAGGCCGCGCCGCGTGCTGGGACCGACATAGGGCGAGTTGTCGCCATCGACGCGGTCATACCAGGCGACCAGTCCCTTGACCGCCGCGTCAAGGGTGACGGCGCCGACGTCGATCACCGCTTGGGCGATAGAGAAGGCTTGCTCGGAGTCATCGGTGATGCGCCCGGCGGGCAGGCCGGCATGCACCAGGTGGTCGGCGGGGGCGGGCTGCCAGCTATCGAGCCAGCCGAAGCAGCGCTCGGTGTCATCGGGGTGGACCTGGGCGGGCATGGCGAAGGCGTCGCCAAGCGCTTGGCCGTATAGGCAGCCGAGGATTTTGTTTAGCATGCCGTTCCGCCCGTGTTTGACAGGTCTGATTTGCAAATCTGTGGTTCTATACAATACTATAATGCGTTACATTTAATTATGGTATAGGGTGCATTTGTCCCCACCGCGCTGAATTACACGGGAGGCACAAACATGAACAGATTTGACCCAATGCGTGTTTTGCCACCACAACCCTTCGTTACTGGTATGGCTACTGCCTTGGATATATACGGAGCAAACGGATTAAAAGTGTACAGCCGCATTCAACATCATTTGATAGAGGTGACGTCGCAGCCTAGGCCCAGTGCTGAGAATCAATACGTGAGAGTGTCGCCACAATAAATGTAGAATAACTGAAACTGCTCGCAGAGCACAAGGATTCACGGATGTTCAAGTGATATACTATGAGTTATATTCTATTTCAAGGTTTTGCAGATAATCAGCAACTGAGCAAGGTGAACGATGGCCGAGACAACGATGAATGATCGCCTCACTAAGGTTGAAACTCGAGCGGAAGAGTATCTAAAACGCAGCGAAGTCGTGCCGACTCTCGTCCGCATCGAAACCAAGTTGGATAACCAGAAGTGGATTTTAGGCGCCATAGTCGCATTTTTGGTCGCATTGGCTGCCGGCTTAATCGTCGGCCTGGTTGTGTTGGTGTTACAGTTGTCACCATAGCAAAGCACTGAGTGCGAAGCCTCCAATTCGATTCTCGCATTTTCACCGCGTTTACGTGTGCGCTGGTAAAACCTTCGCGCCCTCTATGCCTCTGTGCTGAATTACGCCCCCCGCATCAGCACCCGCCCGCCGATCATGAACCAGACGGCAGCGCTCAAGACCAGGCTGATTATCAGCGCCAGCAGCGGCTGGAAGAAGAGCGTCAGAAACAGCGTCAGATAAATCCCCAGCGAGACGATCGTCACCAGCGCGCTCGCCCGCCAGTTCTCGCGGATGCTGAAGATATTGCGGACGAAGGGCAGGCCGATGAGGAAGAGCGCCACCGAGGCGACGCCGATGAGCAGACCGGCGGGCACGGCCGTCTCCGCGCCGCCGAAGCCGTTGGGCGCTGAGAGGATCGCGCCGCTCGTCACCACGCCGATGACCGCCACCATCATCAGCAGCATGTGCAGGATGCTGATGCGCTGAATCGAGCCCCAGAAGGCGGCGTCGAAGCCAGCGCCCGAGGCGGTTCGCATTTCGCTGACGCGTTGGGAGATGCGGCGCTGCAGGGCGTAGATGACCAGCGCCAGCACGGTCGCGAAGTAGGGAATCGACTGCGGCAGCTGCGAGGGGATCTCCAGCGAGCCGATGCGGATGCCGAGCGCGTCGAAGAAGCCGAATATCGATGACGCGATCATGGCGCCGATCGGCGTCCCGCCACCAAGCGACGGCGTGACCAGGGCGATGAAACCGCGGCCGTTGGTCATATCGCGCTGGAAGAGCTGCAAATAACCCATGCTGATGTGGATGCCGCCCAAGCCGGCGAAGAAGCCGCTGATCAGCAGGGCGTAATAGCGGATGCGCTTGACGTTGATGCCGACCGAGGCAGCCGCCTCCGGGTTCTCGCCCACCGCGCGCAGGTGCATGCCGAAGGGCGTGCGATAGAGCACGATGGAGACGATGAAGACGGCGATGAAGGCGACCCAGGTCATCATGCTTTGATTGTCGAAGACATCAAAGAAGAAGCCGCCGATGAGCGGAATATCGCGGATGAATTCCGGCAGCTGAATGAAGGGCATCTGCAGGCTGGCCAAGGTGCTGGTGTTGCCGCGGTCGCCGGTCAGCTCAAACATGATGGCGACGGTGGCGGAAGAGCCGAAGATATTCAGCGCGATGCCGGAGAGGAAGAGATCGCCCTTCAAGTCGAGGTGGAAGAGCGCCAGCACAAATGAGAGCAGCAGCGAGACGCAGACGCCCAGCAGCAAGCCCAGCCAGGGGCCGATTGCGACGCCGGTTTCGAAGCCGAACCAGTCTTGCGCATAGGCGCTGACGACGACGCCGGTGAAGGCGGCCGAGAGCATCATGCCTTCAAGGCCGATATTCAGCACGCCGGCCTTTTCCGAGATCAGCGCGCCCAGCGACGGCAGCAGGATCGGCGTGGTCACACGCAGGATGGCGGCGACGAATACGGCGCTGAAAATCCCGTCAATGACATTTTCAAACATGGTCACCTCCGGGCGCCGCGGCGGCAGCATCGGGGTCGACCACAAGGCTATGCCCTTCTTCATCGATATCGGCGCGTTTCTGGCGCGCCTGGAAGAAGGTCACCAGCGCCTCCGCCGTGATGAGCAGGATGATGATCGCCTGGATCATACGCACGACTTCAAAGCTGACGTTGGCGTCGCGCTCCATGAATTGGGCGCCGGCGCGCAGGTAAGCGTAGAGCAGGCCGGTGAATGGCACCACCAGCACATTCAAACGCGCCAGCAAGGCGACCACCACCCCTTCAAAAGCGAGCGCGAATGAGATATTCAGGATTAGCTGGCGGTGGATGCCGTTGGCCAGGTGCATGCCCGCCAGGCCGGCGACGATGCCGCCGATGGCCATCACCAGCATGATTGTGCGCCGGGAGTTGACCCCGCCATAATCGGCGAAGCGCAGGTTGGAGCCGATGATGCGGATTTCATAACCGAGCGGCGTGCGGCGGATCAAGAGCCAGGAGAGCAGCACCACGACTACCAGCAGGAACACCGCGACAGTCACTTGCGTTTTGTCCACGATCACGGGCAGGACGGCGTTCTCGGTAAATTTGGATGAAGCGACATAACCGGCGTCGGGCGGCTTCAACTGGAAGTTGAGCACCATCTCGAAGAAGCGCGTCGCGACGACGTTGAGCATCAGCGTCGAGACCAGTTCATTTGCGCCCAGGTAGGCTTTCAGCGCGCCCGGTATCAGCCCGTAGATGAAGCCGGCCGTGCCCGAGGCCAGGATGATGAAGGGGATGAGAATGATGCCGGGGATGTTGGGCGAGTTGAGGGCGATGATGCCGCTGACCAGCGCGCCGAAGTAGAGCTGCCCCTCGGCGCCCAGGCTGAATTGCTGCGCCCGGAAGACGATGGCGAAGGACATGCCGAGCAGAATGAGCGTGATGGCGTCTTGAATCCAGACACCCCAGCGATTGACGCGCTCGATCGGGCCCAGCAGCAGGGCCTCGAAAGCCAGTTGCGATTGGCTCAACGCTTCGGACAGGACTGTGCCGGTGGCGATATCTTCCGGGCGGGCGTAGAGCGTATAGACCCCGTCGGCGGGCAATTCGTAGTCGGCGATGACGGCGTCTTTCACGCTCACCAAATCGTCGAAGGTCTCGTCAACCTGGGTCTCGGTCGCCGAGGTCGCTGACGCCAGGACAGCGCCCGCTTCATCGCGCAGCTCGACCAGCAGATCGACATCGGAGCGCCGGTTCTTGGCGTAGGCCAGCAGCGAGACGACATCGCCCCCGCGCCCGGCGAAGGTCCAGGCGATCTCGCTGACCGGGGCGACGACATTCGGTTTGTTGAACTCGCCGCCGCGGACACGGTTGTAGTCGAGATCGACCTCGTCATGCTCAGTCGGCTCGGCATCGCTGACGACCTGGACGCGAAATTCGCCGCGCCCGAAGCGATCGGCTGAATCGAGATTGAAGACGAAGGTCACCAGGAAGCCGAGCAGCAGCGCCACGATCACCGTCAGCAAGACGCGAATCGCGCCCCGTTTCAACTCGACGACAAAGAGAAATATACAGGCGCCTACCAGGGCGTTGACCAGCAGGATGTTGGCCCAGTCGGTCGTGCCGGTCATCTTTTCGATGGAGCCGTCAAAGAGGGTGTTCATCACGAAGAGGGTGACGATGATGCCGGATGCGCCGCCAACCATCAGCAGCAGATGCTTCCTGAGGAAAGAGACGTCGGGGGCGCTTTCTGGCTGCTCGCCCTTGCGCTTGAACCTCATGCGTATTGCTCCATTTCAGCGGCCGGTTGACGCTCGGCGCCCAGCATATAATAGCCGATGCGCTCTTCGGTCAGGCTATTGTCATTGGGAAAGATGCCGACGATCTCGCCTTCGTACATCACCATGATGCGGTCGGAGAGCTTCATGACTTCTTGCAGGTCGGCCGAGATCAGCAAGATGGCCAGGCCGTTGGTCCGCTGGTCGACGAGCTCCTGATGGATGAACTCGATCGCGCCGATATCGACGCCGCGGGTTGGCTGGGCGGCGATCAGCAGCTTGGGCGAAGACGAGAGCTCGCGCGCCACCACCACTTTCTGCATATTGCCGCCGGAGAGCGCGTTGACCGGTATCGTCCCGTCCGGCGCGATGATATTGAATTCGTGGATCAAGCTCTCCCCGTTGGCGACGATGGAGTCAATGTTGAGCAGGCCGCGGCGGGTGAAAGGTTCGCGATAATAACGATCGATGATGAGATTGTCGTCGATGGACGACGTCAAGGCGACGCCGTTGGTCAGGCGGTCTTCGGGGATATGCGCCACTTGATGCTCTCGCACGGAGCGGGGCCCGCGCCCGAGAATCTGCTCTTCATTGATGTAGGCCTCGCCCGTCGTCGGCGGCCGCAAGCCGGTCAGCACTTCGGCCAGCTCCGTCTGCCCATTGCCTTCGACGCCAGCGATGCCCAAAATCTCATGTTCATAGACATTAAAACTCACATGCTTCAAAAGCTGATGGCCGCTGTCATCGGCGTAGGTCAAGTCGTCGACTTGCAGCACCGACGCGCCGCGCCGCACTTCGGGTCGGTCGACCTGCATGAAGACCTCGCGCCCGACCATCATGCGGGCCAGCTCGCGCTCGCTGGTTTTCGCTGTTTCGACTGTGCCGATCTTGCGGGCGTCGCGCATGACGGTGACGCGGTCGGAGATTTCGATAACTTCTTTCAGTTTGTGCGTGATGAAGATGACGGTCTTGCCGCCTTCGACCAGATTGCGGATGGCGGCGAAGAGGTCCTGCGTTTCGCTCGGCGTCAAGACGGCGGTCGGCTCATCCAGGATGAGGATTTCAGCGCCGCGATAAAGGGCTTTCAGAATCTCGACTCGCTGGCGCATGCCCACCGGGATGTCTTCGATTCTGGCGTTGGGATTGACGGCCAGGCCGTATTCACCCGAGAGCGCTTCCGTATCGGCGACTGCTTGTTGGAAATCAATCTGGAAGCCTTGTTTGGTCTCGCGGTTGAGGATGATATTCTGGGCCACGGTGAAGGAATCCACCAGCATGAAATTCTGATGCACCATGCCGATGCCGCGCTCGATGGCGTCTTGCGGATTGCCGATTTCAACTTCCTCGTCGCGGATGAAGACCTGCCCGGATGTCGCCTGCTCCAGGCCGTATAGGATTTTCATCAAGGTGGATTTGCCGGCGCCGTTCTCGCCGACAAGGGCGTGGATCTCGCCTTGTTCGACGGCGAAGTCGATGTCGTCGTTGGCGTGCACGCCATTGGGATAAATCTTGTGGATGCTGCGGGTTTCTATGATTGGCATGTCATCTCGCTAAATTTAGCTGCAGGGGCCTGTCGCCGAAACAACCGCCGGGGTATGGGTTGTTGGGCGGACGAGACAAGTCTCGCCCCTACAGTTTTGGCTATGATTGCAGATGGAGTGTAGCAGATTCATTATATGAGAGAGCCTAGAACGTCGAATCTCATCCGCTGTCCGCCGCGGCGAAGTCGAAGTCCGCGATAGAGGGGATGCGAAAGGAAAATGAGGTCGCGCCATTTCTGTTGGAAACAGCGAAGTCGCCCCGATTGATGATGTCCATGCCGATTATCACATCAATATCTCTTATGTCGACCAAACTGACGCGGACATCCGCGACCTCCACGTTATTAAATAGTAGAAAGTTTACGTAGAAAATTGGGACCCCTTTCGCCCGGCCGCCAGCGTGACGTAGCGCAATATACCCGCCAATCTGCAAACCAAGATCTTCTACAACGCGCTTGCTTATCGCGCTGAAAGTAGCGCCCGTGTCCCACAGTGAGCGATACTGCCTGCTCGGGGGTCGGTCGGCTATATCGAAGTCCTTTGACGCAAGGGAGACGAATGACGGAGTCACAAGCTGACGCAGAATTCCGCTACCTCTTACAGTAAAGCTACGCCGCTCCGCCTCCATCACCGCGATCCGACTTCAGCAACGGGGTAAATCCCAGAGAAGTACTCATAATCGCGTCCGAGTTCTTGCATCAACACCGTGCCATATTCGTGTTCAACATAAACAGCATTAGCGGCCTGCCGGTAACTGTCGAAGATCCCCAGCACTTCATCGCCCTTAATTGCGACGAGTTTCCCGTGGTGTTCGCGTGCCAGTTCCTCCCGGATCGTGAGGTAGTAGTCGTATTCTTTCTCCAACGGCTTCGGCATTAGATTTTCCTCAACGCTATCCGCACACCTTGGATTCTAGCACAACTTGCATGACGCATTTACGCGCCCGCGCGCTTTAGGCAGGGTGCGTTCGGTTCAGCCGGCGACTGCCCCCATGTCGCGCAGTCGACCTGCAAAGAGGGCGACTCACCGGGTCGCGTAGACACTGACCGTCAGCCGCCCCTACAGAAATCCTGCGAAGAGGGAGAAATCCCCTCCCTACATATCGTCCATCATCAGGTCGTCGATGGTCATGCCGGCCGTCGGCATATCAGCGCAAGCGGCGCCGACCGCGGCCATCATGTCCTCGCTGGTGAAGACGGTCTGAACTTCGATGTCGCCGGCGACGACAGCCTTCTCAGCCGCTTCCACCATCGCCTTGATGTCATCGGAGGTGGCCATGTCATAGAATTCGTTCTTGGCCAGGCCGACGCCGCCCTCGGGGATGCCCAGGCTCTCGGTTGCGCCGTAGACCAGTTCGCCATTGAGGTGCAAGGTGATGGCGCGGAAGATCGAGTTGTCGACGTTCTTCAGCATGGACGTCAAAATGCGCTCGGCTTGACCGGGATCGGTCTCGGCCACGATGACCGCCTGATCCGAGTCGACGCCGATCGCGAAGTGCCCCTGTTCCTGCGCCGCTTCAAAGACGCCGACGCCGGTGCCGCCCGCGACCTGGAAGACGATGTCAGCGCCTTGCTCGTACATGGCCAGGGTGATTTCCTTGCCGCGCGCCGGGTCATTCCAGCTGCC
>WTGN01000030.1 GCA_011523545.1 Chloroflexota bacterium
GGGAGGGGGAGATACGGCGCCGTAAGAGGCAACGTATTACGCATGAACTGCTGTATGGCAGCGCGAGAGCCTAAAGATCTTGTTGGGAGAGGCTTACTCGTCCATCGCCGTCATACGCCGGTCACGCAGGGCGACCAAGAAAGCCAGCGCGTGACCAAACATGATGTGGCCGAACAAGCTCGGACTGTTCAGATTGATCTGCAGCAGTTCGCCGCCTGCGATCGCGGGCATGATGATCAAGCCGCCGAGGATCCACCAGATGACGCCGTAGATCAAGCCGCCGACCGCGATGTTGTAGAGCGGGCTTCCCAGATCCACATACTGCATGAAGAGGCCGGTATACAAGGCGCCAATCACCGCGCTGATGATGACATGCAGGATGAAGCCGATCAAGGCGTCAGCGCCAATCATGCCGCCGACCATCTCCAGCATGCCATTGTTCATCATGGGGGCGCCCTGCTCGACGTTTGCCACCATGTCTCCGCCTTCGCTCATTGTGACGTCAAGGCTTGGCACCATTGACGCCCCGATGAAGGCGAGAAAGAGATACCCGGCGATTATCCCAGGTATGATCCCTCTCATAAGTTTATCGCTGTCCATGTTGATTCCTCCTAAGAATACTAAGATCGTCTTCAGCGATCCGCGATGATATAGAACTCCTATTGGGTAAGATTCATAAGAACTTACCCGCTTCGGTTGTCTACATTATATACAGGACGCTATTGGCTGGCAAGCAAATTAGCCAAGCAATCAGAAATCTCACGCAGATTTGCTCCTGTCTTCGCCTGCCCGTTTCCTTCAGGAGAAGCGCTTCGGCGGTCAAATCAGCCGGAAAACCAAGGCGATCAGATGGCGAAAACCGCCTGATTGTGTTAGAATTCAGTCAGATAATTGCGCGGGCGCAACACTGAAACTTGGGGGCGACTTACCTGCCCTGCTCATCATGATTTCTTGCGCAAATTCCTCGCTGAGCCAGGCAGTGGCGATGTCTGCGGTCAAGCGAGGAGCGGAGCCGGCGCTCAAAGGTGAACCACCGCCGATGAAAGGAGAATCGCGTCGACCAATTTCAAGGTCGGCCGCTTGGTATGGACAGTTTCGATTCCAACTCGCCGGACGATGGCGCCATTCGCACAATCACAATCAATGAGGAGATGCGCGGCAGCTATCTGAATTATGCGATGAGCGTCATTGTGGCGCGCGCTTTGCCCGACGCCCGTGACGGCTTGAAGCCAGTGCATCGCCGTATCTTGTATGCCATGCATGATATGGGCTTGCGCCCCGGCAGTACTTACAAGAAATGCGCCCGGCTGGTGGGCGAGGTATTGGGCAAATACCATCCGCACGGCGACCAGGCGGTGTACGAAGCCATGGCGCGCATGGCGCAGGATTTCTCGCTGCGCTATCCCCTGGTAGACGGCCAGGGCAATTTCGGCAGTCAAGACGGCGACAAACCGGCGGCGATGCGTTACACCGAAGCGCGCATGGCGAATATCGCCGGCGAAATGCTGGCCGATATCGCAATGAACACGGTCGACTTTGCCGAGAATTACGATCAAACGCAGGAGGAGCCGACTGTCTTGCCGGCGCGCTTGCCCAATCTGCTGCTCAATGGCGCCAGCGGCATCGCCGTCGGGATGGCGACAAGCATCCCGCCCCACAATCTGCGTGAACTGGCAGACGCGATCATTTATCTGATTGACCGCTACAGTGAGATCGACGCGGTCACGGTCGACGATCTTATGCAGTTCATTCAGGGACCAGACTTCCCCACCGGCGCCACGATTGGTGTCGGAGACGAACTGCTCCCCGAGATCAAGGAAGCCTACGCCACTGGCAAGGGCCGGGTTGTAATCCGATCGACGGTGGCGCTGGAAGATGGACGCGGCAATGTCATCGACGAAGAGGCCGCCAGAGAACGACCAGCAGACGTCGAAAGAATAGTCTTCAAATCTATCCCCTATCAGGCTAGCAAATCGGGCATCATCGAACGCATTGTGAGCCTGGTGCGCGACGGGCGAATTGACGGTATTCGAGACTTACGGGACGAATCCGACCGGCAAGGTTTGCGCCTGGTAGTCGAACTAAAGCGAGATGCCCAATACAAGCGAGTGCTCAATCAACTCTTTGCTTTTACGCAGCTGCAAACCGCCCATAGCATTCAGATGCTGGCGCTCGTCAACGGCGAACCGCGGCTGTTGAGCCTTAAGCGTTGCCTGCAGATTTACATTGAGCATCGCTACGATGTAATCGTGCGGCGCTCAACCCATGATTTGGAGCGACAGCGGGCGCGCGCCCATGTTTTGATGGGCTTGCTAAAGGCAGTATCAAATATTGATCTTGTCATACAAACGATTCGCAATTCGCCAGATGTGAGCGCCGCCCGCGCGCAACTCATGGCATTGCTAGAGTTGGACGAGGCGCAGGCGAACGCCATATTGGATATGCAGCTTCGGCGCCTGGCGGCCTTGGAGCGACAGAGGCTACAGGAGGAATATGATGCGGTGCGAGCCCGCATTGATTACCTGGAAGACCTGTTAGGGTCGCCACAGAAGATTCTTGGTCTTATCCGAGAAGACGTTCAGGAAATCGCCGAGAAGTATGGCGACGAGCGCAATACGACGCCCGTAATTGATAACTTCAGCTTGGATGAAGCGAGTCAATTTAACAAGGAAGACGTCGTCATTTCGCTTTCAGAAAACGGCTATATCAAACGGGTGGCGGCGCGCCACTACCGATCTCAGAAGCGCGGTGGCAAAGGCATGCGCGGTTTCGCGCTGAAGGAAGACGACGCGCTGATGGACGTCTTCTTCGCATACAGCCACGATACAATCTTATCATTTAGTGACCGCGGTAAAGTTTACTCCTGCACCGCCTATGAAATCGCCGAAACCCAGCGGGACAAGCGTGGGCCCCTCATCCAGAGCCTGCTGCCCTTGGAAAACGAGGAGAAGATCACGGCGATTCTTGCGCTGCCGGAGCAACAACGCGACACAGAACAAGGCTACTTTGTGTTTGCCACCATCAGGGGCAAGGTCAAGCGAGTTGAGCAGAGCGAGTTATCGGTTATCCGCAACAGCGGATTGATCGCCATGAATGTACTGGAAGGCGACTCGTTGCGCTGGGTTAAATGGACAAATGGCGATCAGCAAATTGTCATGGCCTCGGCAAACGGTCAAAGTATTCTGTTTCACGAGGAGGAAGTCCGCCCAATGGGCCGCCAGGCTGCCGGCGTGATGGGCATGCGCTTGGCTGCGGGCGATGAAGTCGTCGGCATGGATGTTGTCGACGCGGACCATACTCACGTGCTGGTCGTCACGAGCAAGGGCTACGGCAAGCGAACGCCATTGTCAGAGTACCGACAGCAAGGGAGATTCGGCTTTGGTGTGCGCACCTTAAAGCGCAATTCGCATACCGGCCCCGTCATTGCCGTGCGATGCATAAGCGAAGACGATGGCATCATGCTCATCTCTCAAAAAGGCATCGTGATACGAACGGACCTGTCCCAACTTCGCGAGACCGGCCGCAATACTCAAGGCGTCAAGCTGATGAATCTAAACGATGGCGACGACGTTGCCGGCATCGCAATCATGAGTGACGCGGCGGACGACATATTCGACGGTGAGGAAAATGGCGCCGGCGGCATATCCGCGCAGAACGGCAACAAGTGAGCCACAGGCCGAACCGGCGCAGAGATGGTGAGCGATCTCGCCGCTAAACGATCGAGATGATCGCGGGTCTATTCTTCTTCGCCGCCGTCTTCCGTTTCTTCAGCATCCGCCTCGTCAAGCTCGCCGTCACCCTCAAGTTCATCGAGTTCATCTTCGGCGCGCGCTGCGGCGGGCTGCACGATTTTGGCGAGCATTTCGTTGGGGTCGTTGTGCACGGTCACATTCTCGCCAAAAGTCAGGTCGCCAACCAGGACTTCGGCGCCCAGCTCGGTCAAGCGGGAGAGATCAATCTGAATGCGGTCGCGGATGTCGCTCGGGAAAACCTCAAGCGTGAGCGAGCTTCTACCGGTGATTAAGATGCCTTCGCGGGCGGTAACAACGGGGCTTTCGCCTTCCATCACGATCGGCACTTCGACGCTGATTCGCTGCGTCTGATCTACGGCCAGGAAGTCCACATGAAGAATATCGCCGCGGACGACATCGCGCTGCACTTCGCGCGCCAAGGTGGGGAAGCTGTCGCCATTCACTTCGATATCAATGAGATTGGTGCCGCCGGCGTTCATCAGCGTCACCTCTACCGCGCGGTAGGGAAATTGCACGCTGATAGGATTGATGGACGGCCCGTAAACGGTTCCGGGAACGAAGCCCGCCCCCCGCAATCGGCGGTTTGCCTTGCCGCGCGCCTGCCGCACTTCTGCCGCAAGTCGGAATTCTGCCATAATTTGAAGCTCCTCAACACTGGCTCGACGCATCACAAAGCGGGCGCCGGCGCGCTTACCATCTCTGACAAAGTCGGCTAATTCTAGTGGCGGGTCGGCCGCCAGTCAATAGTATGGAAAATAATACGCCCGCGAAACCGTGGGCGTTTTCCGAGAAGCGGGTAACGGGACTCGAACCCGTGACTTTCTGCTTGGGAAGCAGGCACTCTACCAACTGAGCTATACCCGCGGACTTC
This sequence comes from Chloroflexota bacterium, assembly GCA_011523545.1. Taxonomy (GTDB): domain Bacteria; phylum Chloroflexota; class Anaerolineae; order Aggregatilineales; family Phototrophicaceae; genus UBA6055. The sequence continues at coordinate 4,624 of WTGN01000030.1, forward strand.
GTCAATTTTAGAACGCGCCAATCGCTGTGTCAAGTTTGCAAATGGCGCAAGCTGCCGGTACAGCTATGACGTCAGCCGCGAGCGCCGGCGCGCCAGGTCAACATCTGATCCGCCTCGATACATCGGCGCCGCCCATACTCAGTCTATGCTCCACCGCTGTTGAGACGTCACTGCCGCTATGCCGAGCCAGCGATTATGATATGATTTGGCTTTGAGCGTTCTTCTCCAGAGGAGCGAGTGGCTGGCGCAGCGTATATTTGGGGGCAAGCGGTGTAAAAGTATCGTGGACCGCTGGCCGCCCGCCGGGCTCTGATTTCGCATGGGCGCAGTTCATTCGTTAAGACAAGGAGTGGAAGCATCCCGCGTCCGACTGGTCGCGGTCGCTCACATTGAGGAGAACACAAGACGCAATGGGCAACTCCGTCCGCCAGAAGCAGCGCAAGCTCAAAATTCTGATCATCCTCCTGTATTACCATCCGCATTCCACCGGGCTGACGCATTACGTCCGCATGCTGGCCGAGGAGCTGGTGCGCCGCGGTCATGCGGTGACTGTGGTCGCGTCCTGCCACAGCCGCGAATTGCCGCTGGGCGAGGCGACGCTCAATGGTGTGCGCGTCGTACGCTTGTGGGCGCCCATCGCCTTGAGCCGCGGGCGCATTATGCCGAACTATCCCCGCGCGATCAATCGACTCCTGCGTGAACACGATGTCGCCAATATTCACATCCCGCTGTTGGAGACTGCGCTGGTGGCATTCCTGGCGGGCATCGCCGGGGTCCAGGTCATACCGACGCATCACGGCGATCTGATTTTGCCGAAGAATCCAATTAACGACACGATCAGCAAAATCATGTTCGCCTTCTACAAGTACATGGCGCGGCGCGTGCCATGCATCATTGGGCTTAGCGATGATTATGCCGACAACTCTTACTACCTCCGTCCTTTTCGCGACAAAGTGAGAATTATCTACCCGCCCATGGTCATACCGGAACCGGATCCAGCCGGCGTCCGCGAGCTGCGCGCGCAATGGCAAAAGGACGGCGGGCCGCTCATCGCTTATGCCGGCCGCTTCGTGCAGGAGAAACGGCCCGATCTGCTGATACGGTCGCTTGACACAATCAACGAACGGCATCCGAACGCGCGTGTCATATTTGCCGGCGAATACGATGTGGGCTATGAAGGCACCTGGCAGCGGCATCGGCGCCTCGTCGATCAGTACGAGTCCCAACTCATCTTCCTCGGCCTCATTCGCGACAAGCAGACGCTCGCCAATTTCTACGCCGCTTGCGACGTGCTCGTCATGCCCAGCGACAGCGACTGCTTCCCGCTGGTCCAGGGGGAAGCGATGCTTTGCGGCACACCTGTTGTTATGACGGACATCGCGGGCGGGCGCGTCGCGGTGACAGTCACCGGCATGGGCAAGCTCGCGAAACCGGGCGACGCGCGGTCAATCGGGGAGACTACGCTTGAAGTCCTCGAAGATCCCGGCCAGTACACCAAACCCAGAGACTTTATACGAGGCGTCTTTTCATTCGAAGAATGCGTAAATCGATACGAGTCGATTCTTTATCAATACGCCAAGCACTAGCGTAAGCGCCGGCGCGCCGCGTCACATCGGGAGGAAGCGTGGTCGATTCGGATACGATAGCGTTCATGACGCGCAATGAAGCCGACATGGCATTCAAGCGGCGGGTCAAAACGATATTTGATTTCGTTGAACCAGACGATGGCATGCGCATCCTCGATCTGCCATGCGGACGCGGCTTTTATCTCAACATGTTTCGTCATGTCTGCGGCTGCGAGCTCGTCGGCGCCGACCTGGAATGGTCCGTGGTGGAGACAGCCGGGCGCGCGCTGAAGCAATTGGCCGGCATTCATGTTCAGCAGGCCAGCGTATACGCCATGCCCTATCCGGGCGGCTGCTTCGACGCTGTCATATTGTCGGAAGTGCTTGAACATATCGACGACGACATTCGCGGACTGCGCGAAGCCTTTCGCGTATTGAAGCCGGGCGGCGTATTGGCGGTCACGGTGCCAAACGCCAACTACCCCTTTTTGTGGGATCCGATAAACAAGCTATTGGAGCGCGCCTTCAATCGGCATATACAGCGGGGGCCGCTGGCGGGGATCTGGGCCAACCATGTGCGCCTGTACACGCCGATTCAACTGCGCCGCGCCGTATCAAGCGCCGGCTTCTACATCGAAGAAGAGCGGTCTTTGACTCATCACTGTTTCCCCTTCATCCATAACCTGGTGTATGGCTTGGGCAAACCGCTGCTGGAAGCGAACGTGTTGCCTGGTTCCATGCGGTCTGTCGCCGACCGACATGACTTTGAGACCTGCGGGGGGCGCCTGAATCCCGTCAGGCTGGGCGTCGCGCTCTTCAATCTGTTTGATTCCAAGAATTCCCTGGATGAAGGAGCGGGGCGCTCGACGGTCAACCTTGCGATAAAAGGTCGGAAGCCAGATGCCTGAGGCCTTGGAAAAGCCGCCATCCAGCGCCGCCATTGCCGATGACGCCGGCAACGCGGGCGAAGCCGGATCAGCCGCGGATGCGCCGCGCTCGCCTGAAGAGCGGGCATCGGATTATGACGCTTCAGACATGGCGTCAAACACGGTCGCCGTTGAAGGCGAGGCGGCAGCAGCGGGCCGGCCCATTGAAGACCTCATGCTCAGCGAGCTCATCGAAAGCTGGCTGCGTCGACCGGGCCAGACATGGCGCGCGCTGCGGATTGCAGTCGCCTCCGAAGCCAGATATGCTCCGCGCGCGGCGGCGCCTTCAATCATAACGCCAAGCCCACCAGTGAGGGATGCGCCCGGCAGCTCATTGGTCAGGGCGATTCTGTCCGCCGTCAGCGGTCTGCGGGCGGCCAATACGATTCAATTGCTGCTCTACGGCATTGCCATCGTCAGCGCCTTAGCCGGCAGCATCCTGCTTCGCGGCAGTGACGCTGTGCCGCGCGCCGGCGACTATTCACTTATAGTGGGCGCGCCTTTTCTCTGGCTGGGATTTCTGCTGTGGCTGGCTGCCGAAGCAGTCGGCGAGTGGGCGAACATTCGTGAAAGCTGGCGGGCCATGGATCGCCGCGCTCGCCTGCGTTGGTCTGCGCGCGCCCTGCCGGTCATGATTTGCTTGCTTGCGCTCTTCACTTTGACCGCTGCCATGTCCGCGCCGGCAGGAGACGCGACGTCTTTGGCGCTGTCAGCGTTAGGTCTATTCGTCGCCGGCGGCCTTCTCTGGATTCTGATCGAAATCGCCTTTCGGCAGCGCCATGGTCGATTTACTTCGGACGACGGCGCCGCGTTACTTGTCTATCGGCCACGGGCGAGGCGTTCACTCGCGGCGGATATCGGCGGACGGCGCAAACTGCTGATCGCGCTTGCAACCTTATGCAGCCTCACGGTCTGGTTGAATACCAGCGGCAATCGTATTGAGCCGCCTGTCATCACGCTGTGGCTGCTCAGCGCAGGATTGTGGGCTTTTGTCTTTGCGCCGCTTCGTTGGAATTTTGTTGAATGGTCCTGCGCGAGAATAGACGCGGCCCGGCGTTTTCGCCCCCGCGATTATCGATTGACGCTTGTCGCGCTGCTTTTGATTATGCTGCTGGGCGCCGGTTTTCGCCTTTATGAGCTGGATGCCTACCCGCCGCAGATGTACAGCGACCTGGTCGAGAAGATACAGGACGCCTACAAGATTCGGCATTTGAACGACTACCGCATATTCTTTGAAAATATCGGCGGGCGAGAGCCGCTGCACTTTTATCTGCTCTCTATCCTGGCGAGCCAGCCGGGCATGGCATTCGACCATTATGCGCTCAAGCTGATGTCAGCGCTGGAAAGCCTGGTTGCGCTGCCCATCATGTTCTGGCTGGGCGTCGAAGTCATGGGCCGGCGCCGGCGTTCTTTCGCCCTGCTTTTCGGTTTGCTGGCGGCTGCTTTGGTGGCGGTGAGCTTCTGGCATGCGGCAATTGGACGGCAGGGCATGCGCATCAGCCTCGCCCCGCTCTTCTCGACGCTGACAGGCGTCTACCTCGTTCGCGCCCTGCGATACAACCGGCGGTCAGACTTTGTGAAAGCCGGGTTGGCATTGGGCTTCGGCTTGATGGGTTATCAGGCGGTACGCATGCTGCCGGCGGCCGCGGTCGCGGGTGTGGCGGTCGCCGTTGCCCTGGGCCGGCATTCACTGCGCGCGCGCCTCAGTTATATCTTGAATCTGGCGGTGTTGGCTTTCGTCGCGCTCATGGTGTTTCTGCCGCTGCTTCATTACTGGACGGAATCACCGGAGAATTACATGCGCCGAGCGGACACGCGCCTGTTTGGCGACATGCCAACAACCGGCGAAGAGCGGGCCGCTTTTCTCCTTGAGAGTGTGCCTGTCCTGCTGAGCAACGTCCGGAAGACGGCGCTGATGTTTCACTATTTTGGCGACAATACCTGGGTGAGCGGCCTGCCCCAGGAGCCGGCCATGGACCCGGCGACGGCGGCGTTCATGCTGCTCGGCGTCGCCGCCTGGCTGGCGCTGGTTCTTCGATCGCGCGATCCCGTTCATGTATTTGTTCTTGTATATCTGTTCGCCATGCTCTTGCCCACCGCGCTCGCCCTCTCCTTTCCAATCGAGGTGCCGAGTTTCATCCGGGCCAGCGGCGCCATACCGCCGAGCTATCTGATCGCGGCGCTGCCTGTCGCGGTCATCTGCCGGCGGCTGCGTAGGTCATTTTCAGGACGCGCCGGCTTCATCCTGGCGGTCGCCTTCGCCGTCAGCTTGCTTTTGGCGGCAAACCACTATAATACGCGCCTCTATTTCGGAGAGTTCACCGAAAATTATGCGCGCGCATCGCACCCGCAGGCGCAGGCCGGCCGCATCCTGCGCGGCTTCGCCGAGAGCGACGGCGGCTACGGCAACGCCTTCGTGCTCACATCGCCGCATTGGTGGGATGTGCGCGCCATCGGGATCGAAGCGGGCCGCATGTTTTGGGACAGCGGCGGCGAGGTTGCACAGCTGCCGCAGATGCTGGAGCGCGGTTTGTGGCGGGAGGGCGAATTTCGCCTGCTACCGGAGCGGGACCTGCTCTTTTTCTACTCGCGCGGGAACGAAGACGCGCCCATACTGCTGAGCGAGTGGTTTCCCAATGGACGGCTAATGGAAATCACAGTTCAGCCCGCGCACAAGTCTTTCTTCATCTATCGCGCGCCGGCCTTGGGCGCTCAGGGTTTGCGGCGCTTCCTGGACGAGAATCGGTAGACCAGCCGAGACTTTCTGACCGAGGCATGCAGGCATCATGTTGGAATCGTTGACTAGAAGCATGTGGCGGCCGCAATTTAGACAGGCGACCCTCTCCGTTTTTCTGCTTGCCGTCATTCTGATCTACGGCGGCGGCTTACGCTTCATCGGGCAGAACTGGGACGACTTCTCTCACACGCATCCCGATGAACTCTTTCTCACGCGGCTCGTCCTGCCGAACATCGGCGGGGGCAACGCCTTCACCGCCGACGAGGCGCAGTTTCCCGAGCAGCAGATCCTGGCATTAAGTGATTCGACAGTTGCGCGCGGCCGCGATGATCTCCGCGTTCAGCCGGGCAGCAGGCTGGCGGTGGTCCGCGGATCTTTTGCCACCGAAGCCGGCCAGTGGCTCGTCAGCGCCGACCGGATTCTCGCCTTCGACAGCTTCCTGCAGGCTCAAGACGCGTTGATCGCCGGCGACGCTGACGCTCTGCTCGTCGACAAATTCCAGGCGCCCGATCACGATCAGGTTGCGAGCGTGGATTCGCTGTCGTCCGTCGACCTTCAGTCCTTGCGCTGCCTTCATCTCTACCCGGCCGCGAGCGGGAGCGGCGGCTTCTTTGACGCGCGCTGCTCGCCGTTGAATCCACACAACGCCGGCAGCGGCTTCTTCGTTTACGGGACCTTGCCCTTGCTGCTGGCGCATTACGGGGAGGGTTTCCTTCGCGCTGGGACCGAGGCGGGCTGGCCGCTCTTCGATTTTCAAGGCGGTCATCTGGTCTGGCGCGGCATATCGATGATCTTCGATATTCTCAGCATCCTCATGGTCTTCGCTCTGGGCGCGCGGATGCACAATCGCTGGGTCGGTTTGCTCGCCGCCGCGCTTTATGCTGCCGCGCCGCTGGCGATCCAGAAGGCGCACTTCGGCACCGTCAACGCGACCGCCTCCTTCTTCGTTATCCTGGCGCTGTATTTTGCGGTCCGTGTGCAGCAGCGCGGCGGGTGGCTGCCGTACATCTTATTCGGACTGGCCTGCGGGGCCGCGGTCGCCAGCCGCATCAACCTGGCGCCGATGGCGGGCATCATCATCGTGTCGGCCGGTTTTCAAGCGATGCCGGCTCTTGACGCCCGCCTCAGCCAAGGTGAACGCGGCAGCATCCTCGCTCGTCAAATTTTTGGCCTGCTCCTGGCCGGTTTTGGCGCCTTCTTGGTCTTCCGCATTTTCAACCCTTACGCCTTCACCGGGCCCGGATTCTTCGGCCTTTTACCAAACGAGCGCTGGATAGCGAATCTTGCTGAAGTCGGGCGCGGCGTCGGCGGGCTGCAAGATTACCCGCCGAACTGGCAGTGGCTGGCGCGCTCGCCCCTGGTTTATCTGACCAAGGACATGCTGTTCTGGGGCATGGGCTTGACTTTTGGCGTGCTTGCCTGGTTCGGCTGGTGCTGGGCGGCATATCGGCTGCTGCGGAACCGCCCCGGCGCGACCGCAAACCTCGCGCTGCTCGTCTGGATCGGCGGCTACATGCTTTGGATGAGCCGGCTGTGGACGATGACCATGCGTTACTACTTGCCATTGTATGGCGCGCTGGCGGTCCTGGCCGGCTGGTGCCTGGTGGAACTGTATCGTCATGCCAGGCGCCGGGGGACCAGCCCCCCGATCACGTCTTGGCTGATGGCGGGCCTGGGCGCGGTCTTTGCCGCGGTCGGTGGATACCAGGCCGCCAGTGGCAGTTTCGATGCCACGTCCAGCAGCGCCCTTTTGATCGGAATCCTGCTGATAAGCAGCGCGGTCTTGCCGCAAGCCAATCGTCATCGGCCGGTAATCTTGGGGGCATTTTCGGTCGGCTTCGCGCTGCTCTGGGGGTTGATGCACTCGAATATCTATCGTCATCAGACGACGCTGGTACAGTCCTCGCGCTATATTTTTGAGCGCGTACCGGGCGACTTCGCCATGCAGCTCGAAGGCGCCGATGACGACGTGCCCTTGATCAACATCGCTATCGACGACACCGGCCTCGCGTTTCCGGGCTTTGACGGCTCGCCCTACAATCGCGCAACCCAATATGTCGAAGGTCAGCCGAGGCGGGTCAGCTTCAAGGCGCCGGCCAGTGGCAGCGTTCGGCAAGTCTTTGCGCCCCATCTCGCCGACCCCTGGGATGACGAGGCGCCGGAAGAAGTCATCATTCGCGTCTATGAGACAGGCGCCGATAGGCCGCTGGCGGAGGCGGTTTTGCGGGCAAATCTCAGCCGGGCGCAGCATCCCCTTGGCGCGTCATACAGCATCCCTTTTGGCGCGCAGCTTCGGGTAATGGCGGGCGCCAGCTATGAGTTTGAAATTCTCGCCGCCGCCGGCAGCGGGGATGTTATCGGCTCTGGGTCGGTCGTGCTTAACGAGGGCGACTGGGACAATCGCGCTACCGGCATTCACACCTGCGACTTGCCCGACGGCCTGACGCTGGCGGACGACCCGCCGTCCGGCCTGCTGAGCGCCGCCGATTGCCGCGGCACGCAGGCTTTCTACCGCCTGGTCAACGCGCAGGACCAGATCATGTCCTTTCCGGTGGACAACCAGATCAAATACGATGACATCTTGCGCACGCTCGATATCGGCGATTATTTGACGATCGCCAGCAATCGCTTTTACGATTCTGAAACGCGCAATCTCAAACGCTGGCCTTTGACAACGCTGTACTATGAAAAGCTGTTCGCTGGCGAATTGGGTTATGACCTGATCGCCGTCTTCGACGAAACTTTCGAGTTGGGCCCCTGGCGCGTGTCTGACCAGCACCTGCCGATCTACGATTCGCCGGCCTGGCTGAACGAACTGGAAGCGGACGAAGCCTTCCACGTTTATGACCATCCCGCCGTCTTCATCTTCCGCAAAGCGGAGGATTACTCGCGCGCCAAAGTCGAAGCGGCGCTCTCCAAAATCTCGCTCAAACAAGCGCATGAGTTGCGGTACGACGAAGACGAGGCCGAGCTCCTGGGCGTCTTTTACTGGAATTCCGTCGAGGCGGATCCCGTTCCGACCGCGCTGAGTTTCCCGCCTGAAGATTACGACAGGCAAAGGTCGGGCGGCACCTGGTCCGCGCGTTTTTTCAGCGACAGCATAATCAACAAGAATCAATTGGCTGGCGTCATCGTTTGGTACGCGACCTTGTTCCTCTTCGGCGCGCTTGCCTTTCCGCTCGTATTCTCTTTATTTCCCGCATTGGCCGATGGCGGCTATGCCCTGTCCAAACTGGTCGGGATGCTGCTGGTGGCCTGGCTCGCCTGGGCGCTATCAAGCCTGAAAATCCCGCTGTGGTCACAGGGCGGGATACTGTTCTGCCTGGCCCTGCTCGCCTTGTTGAGCGCCTGGCTTGGTCGGCGCAACCGCGAAGCAATCGCCGCCTTCTTGCGCGGCAACTGGAAGCGGCTCCTCTGCATAGAGTTGATTGGGATCATCGCTTTCGCCCTGATGATTCTTGTGCGCCTGACGAACCCTGACCTGTGGCATCCCTTTAAGGGCGGCGAAAAGCCGATGGACTTCGCCTATCTGAATGGCATCTTGCGCAGCACAACCTTCCCGCCGATTGATCCCTGGTTCGCCGGCGGCTTCATCAACTATTACTATTTCGGCTATGTTTTGCTCGGGGCGCCGGCGCTCCTGCTGGGCATCGTGCCGGCCTTCGCCTACAACCTCATGATACCGACCGTCTTCAGCCTGACGGGCCTGGGCGCATTTTCCGCCGCCTTCAACATCCTGTCGCGCTGGCGGATGACGCGGGACAAGCTGCCGAAATCAGAACCGGGGCGAAGACAAAAGCTCGGCAACCCCTGGGTCGCGGGGATCATGGCGCTGCTGCTTTGCATCGTGCTCGGCAATCTTGATACGGCGCGCGTTATAGGAAACGGCATCGCAAGCCTGGGCGGCTATCGCAATCCCGAGGGCCTGGAGCAATTCCTCGTCAATGAATATGTCGCGGCTAATGGCGAAGAAGCGCCGCCGGCTGTGCGCGCTGAGCTCGCTGAAAGAGCCAACTCTGTGCGCCCCTGGGACAGCCTGCGTTATGAAATCGACAGTTCGCTGTCGCTCACGGGCGGTTTGCTGCGTGGCATGGCGCGTGTGCTCGCGGGCGAGCCGCTGCCGATCCGCAGCGACCGCTGGTATTGGGGGCCGTCGCGGGTCTTGGCGGAGACGCCCGGCGTGGGTGGCGGCGCCATCACCGAAATGCCGTTTTTCACCTTTCTCTATGGCGACCTGCACGCTCATATGATCAGCATGCCGCTGATATTGCTGGCGGTGCTGTTTCTGTTTAATGAGTTGGCGCATGCCGGGCGGGATCGACGCCGGCATCCCGAGCGATTCCTGGCGCTGGCGCTGGGGGCGCTGACCGTCGGCGCGCTGCAAGCGGCCAATACCTGGGATTGGCCGACCATGACGCTATTCGTCAGCGTTGGGCTGGCATACGCCTGGTGGCTCCGCTGGCGCCATAATTTCCGCCCGGTTCCGGATGCGAATTTTTACGCTGGGCTCATTGCCGCGCTCCTCGCAGGATGGGGCATCTTGACACTCGTAACACCCGCGAACGGCGCCGGCTTTGCGAACGCATGGTATTCTGTGGGCGGCGCCCTGCGTCTGGTGCTGGTCGCCGGCGCAGCCGTCGTCCTCGCCTACGGCGCCATCCGTTATTGGCTGGCGCGGGTGTCGGCGCTTGACCTGGCCGCTCAGCTTGGCGGCTTCCTGCTGCTGAATTTCACTTTTGCCCTGCCCTATACCTCCTGGTATGCCGCCACGTACAACAGCGTCCGCATGTGGGACGGCGGCAAGACGCCATTATGGGCCTACTTCGACATTCACGGGCTGTTCCTGTTTCTGATTGGGTCATTCCTGCTGTGGGATACGGCGCTTTGGCTGCGCTCGACATCGGTCAGAACCCTGCTCGAAAACCAGCGGGGCGCGAAATGGTTGGCGGGCTTGAGCCTGCTTCTTGGCCTGCTTGCGCTTGCATTGGCGCTGGCCGACTACCAGGTCGCCTTGATTGTATTGCCGCTCGTCGGTTGGATCGCCCTGCTCTTCTTCCGCCGCGGCCAATCGCGCGCCAGGCGGTTCATTCTGGCCCTGGTCGGTCTGGCGCTATCGCTGACGCTGGGCGTGGAAATCATCGTCATTGGCGGCGATATCGGCCGGCAGAACACCGTATTCAAGTTCTATATGCAGGTATGGCTGCTGCTGAGCATCGCCGGCGGCGTCGCATTCGCCTGCCTCATACGCGCCTCCGAAGACTTCACCAAGCCCCTGCGCCTCGTCTGGACCATTCCATGCCTGGCCCTGCTGTTCATCGCCGGCTTGTTTCCCATCACGGGCACGCGGGGGCGCTCCTTCGATCGCATGGCGCCTGAGCTGCCGTTGACCTTGAACGGACTGGATTACATGACGCAGGCCCGACATTACGAAAGCGCGCCGGCTTCGGGCGGCGGCGGATGGATCGATCTCGCTGTCGATCATGATCTGATAAGATGGCTGCAGGAAAATGTCGAGGGCTCGCCCGTGATCATAGAAGGCCGGCGCCGGCCGAGCGAATATCAATGGAATGGGCGCATTTCCATCGCAACCGGCTTGCCATCGGTGCTCGGTTGGAACTTCCATCAACGGCAGCAGCGCACCTTTCATCCGCTGCCGACCTGGGTGGACCAGCGCGAGCGAAACATCCTGCAATTCTACAACAGCGCTGACATCGATATCGCCGTCGACATCATCAATCACTACGACATCAGGTACATCATTCGCAGCGGGCTGGAAGCGCTGCACTCAACAGCGGAAGGCCTGGCGAAGTTTAATCGGATGGTGGACGCGGGCTTGCTTGACCGTGCCTACGCGAATGAGGGCGGCGTCATATACGAAGTCAATGAAGAGGCCCTGTTCACTTATCTTGTGGAGCGTTTCCGATGACGGTGCTGCTGGACTGGCTCGGGCGCGAAGGGCAAATTGTCATCGCCTGGTGGCTTTGGATCACGCTGGCGGGCGCGGCCGCTTTCCCGCTTTGCCTGCGTCTGCTTGGTGGCCTGCCAGACAAGGGATACACCCTGGCGCGCGCCTTGGGCATGCTGCTGGTCACCTTCATCTTTTGGCTGCTGGGCAGCTTCGGCGCCCTCGACAATTCGGCGGGCGGCATCGTTTTCTCATGGCTCTTGCTCTTTATCATCGCCCTCGTGTTTTACCAGCGCCACGCGGAAAGCAATGAGATAGCCATCTGGTGGCGCGAGAATCGGTCGCTTGTCATCGCAGCGGAATTGCTCTTCCTCGTCCTATTCTTGGGCTGGACATTTTTTCGCGCGCATCAGAACGGCTTAACCGGCACCGAAAAACCGATGGAGCTGGCGTTTTTCAGCGCGGCGCAGCGCAGCGCCGTCTTCCCCCCTGCCGACCCCTGGATGTCGGGCTATGCCATTAGCTACTACTACATGGGTTATGTCATGTGGTCGGCGCTGGCAACACTGAGCGGCGTCGCCAGCAGCGTCGGTTTCAACTTGACCGTCGCCTCGCTCTTCGCCCTCACCGGCTTAAGCGCATTCGGCGTCGCTTACAATCTGGTCCGCTCGCCGATGGGGCCTTCGTTTGGCCTCGGCGCCCGGCCGGCATCGCGCAAGGCGGGCATCGCGGCGGGCTTGCTGGCTATGGCGCTGCTCATTCTGGTCGGCAATTTTCAAATGGTCTTCATTGAGGCGCCCTATCAAACACGCAGCGCAAGCCAATCCACGCTCGATTTCTGGGCGACGCAAGCGCGCTCGCATTTCGCCGACGGCGAATACCAGCAGGACCGGTCCGCCGAGCTATCGCTGCATTCGTCGAGCTGGGATTATTGGTGGTGGTTCCGCGCCAGCCGCGTCATCACCGATTACGATTTGCAGGGTAACCCGATCGGCACTCAGCCAATTGGCGAGTTCCCCGCCTTCAGTTTCATTCTGGGCGACAACCACCCGCACGTCCTGGCGCTGCCCTTCACCGTGTTGGTCATCGGCTTGATGCTCAACCTGCTGCTGCGGCGGCGCGCGCCATCCGCGTCTGAACTGCTTTTGTATGGCTTGGCGGTCGGCGGCTTGACCTTCCTCAACGCTTGGGATGGCCCGATCTATCTCTTTGGTCTGGCGGGCGTGGAGGCTCTGCGCCGGCTGATGACCAGCGACCGGGGCAAGCTGCTGGCGGTGGACTTGCTGGCCCTCATCCGATTTGGCGCGTCGCTGGCGCTGGTCGCCCTATTGGCCTACCTGCCCTATTTCGTCGGCTTCCGTTCGCAAGCGGGCGGCATTCTGCCGAATCTGCGCCATCCGACGCAATTCCAGCAGTTCTTCATTATGTTCGGCCCGCTGCTGCTAGTCGTCAGCGCATATCTCGCTGTCGAAGTCTGGCGCGGTCACAGGGCGCGCCGGCTGGATTGGCGTTTTGGGCTGGCTGCGGGCGGGGCCTTATGGCTTGCCCTGGCCGGATTGATGACGGCCTTGAGCCTGGCCATCTTGCCCGAAGAATCCAGCGCGCCGCTTGGCCTGCTAATCCAGCGGCGCATAGACTTCGGGCTCACGTCGCTGTTGCTTTTGCTTGGCATCATCATGGCGCTGGCGCGGCTTTTCCCCGGCGGGCGGCGTGATTTTCATGGTGAAGTCGCGATCATCTGGGTAAAATATCCCCCGCGGACCGGCTTCGTCCTGCTGCTCATTGGCATGGGCCTGGTATTGGCGATATTTCCCGAGTTCCTGTACCTGAAGGACAACTTCGGCGTACGCATCAACACGGTATTCAAGTTCTATTATCAAGCCTGGGTGCTTTGGAGCCTTGCGGCTGCCTGCGCGGCCTGCAGCATCTTGGCGGATAGCAGCGAGGCCCGGCCGCATCCGCTGCTGCGTCTTGCTTTTGCCGCCATGCTGGCGCTCAGCCTTGGCGCTGGTTTGCTGTACACGATCGAGGCTGTCTACAACCGGTCCTGGATCGAAACCGGTCGTCAGCACGCGACCGCCGCGCGCGCCTATGCCCCGCCCGCTGATTGGAAGGGCGCCATTCGCCGTGTTGCCGAGGGCGAAACGGTGGCGCCGGGCAGGATCCTCTTTTCAAAAAGCGACCTTGGCGATGCTGCCGGCGGGGACTTGATTCGGGCAGACCATGCTGGCATCGTTGTATATCAAGACGGGGCGGTGATTGTCGAAGCGCCGCTGACCCTGGATGGCGCGGCGAGAATGCTGCACCTGGACGATCAGCGGGTTATCGGCTGCCTGAGCGGGTTGGTCGGGCGCGCCGATGCGGTGGTCGCCGAGGCTGTTGGCGAGCCCTATCGCGTTGAATACGGCCGGGTCGGAACGCTGACTGGGATTCCCATCGTGCTGGGCTGGGAGAATCACGAGCGGCAGTGGCGCGGGAACACATACGCAGATATCGCCGGAACGCGCAATGTCGATCTGAAGCGCCTGTATACCGCCGCCCTAATGGACGACGTTGTCGATATCATCAATCGTTATGACATCGACTATATATTGTACGGAACATCGGAGCGCCACAAATATGGCGACCTGGGCGAAGAGAAATTCGCCGATCATCTGCCCGTCGTCTGCCATCATGGGCGCTCGCGGGTTTATTACAGCGCCCGTGATTAAGGCGGCAGCGCGGGAAATATGTCCGCCCGCATGCCTTAGGAAAGAGGACCGACCTTGGAAGCTGAGGGACAATTGACGGGATTCGCCCAGACCAGGGCAGCGTCTCCTGAAATCGCTGAAGCGGGCCTGGCGCGGCCGTCGGTCTCGGTCGAAGCCCTGGCCTACATCGGCCTCTTCCTGCTCGCCTTGCTGCTGCGCGTCAGCGATCTGGACAAAGTTCCGATTTCCGATTTGGAAGCGGCAGGCGCGCTGCAGGCTTGGCATACGATTGAAGACGACGCGCCCGGCGCATTTACCGTATCAAGCAGCCCGCTGACCTATATTTCGCAGGTCGCCAGTTTTTCGCTGCTGGGCGCGAGCGAGTTCACAGCGCGCATTGGAACAGCGCTGGCCGGATTGGCGCTGGCCTTTACGCCCCTGTTGTTCCGCGACAGCCTGGGCCGGACGAGAACATTCATTTGGGCGCTCTTGCTCTCGGTGCTGACAGCGCCAACGGTCTCATCCCGCAGCGCCGACGGCGGCGCTTTCATGATGCTGTTCGCCGCGCTGGCGATCTGGTCGATTCGGCGATATTGGTATTCCCGGCGGCTCAGTGATGCCTGTTGGGCGCTTGCCTTTATCGCCTTCATGGTCGGGCTATCAAGCCCGGCGGGCATCCCGCTGTTGGCAGTCTTGCTGGCGGCGGGCTGGCTGGCTGTCTGGCGCACCGCCCTCAGCGCGCCCCAACGCCTGGAATTGCCGGGCGATGATATCTTGCAGCTCGCGGTGCGGCGGCTGCGCGACTTTCCTTACGCCGGCGCGGTGTTCGTGCCGCTGCTGCTGGTCGTCCTTGCATCCACGCTGTTTATGTCGAATCCGGCCGGCCTGCGCACCGTGAGCCAGCTGATCGCGGAGTCGATACGCGGTCTGACACTCAGCCAGGCCGCGGATGGCGCGCCGCTGGGATTCGTCGCCTTGTTGACCTACGAGCCCCTGCTTATCATCTATGCCCTTGGCGGCGCCTGGCTGCTGTGGAAAAAGGGCGATGTCACCTATCTTGACCGTTTCGCGGCCGCCTGGGCGGCGCTTGGCGCGCTCGGCCTGCTATTGTATCCCGGCGCCAATGCGACCGACGCGATGTGGGTTGCGTTCCCGCTGACGATGCTGGCGAGTTATGGCGTCACGCAGTTGATGGTCGATCGGCGTGTGGTCATTCTCTGGGGCCAGAACGATGAAGAGGGGGAAGCGAGCGCGCTCTATAGCACGCGCTACCGCTGGGTCAAATGGGCGATCTCCGCGCTTGTGCTCATGTTTCTGGTTATCCTCTCGGCGCAGTTCATGCAAGTGGCGCGCTTGATGCTCGGGCTGCCGGCCGGCATGAGCTTTTACGAAATCTTCCCTGCCCTGCGTGAACCGGCCCAGACGCGCTTGCTGCATGGCTTGGGCCTGCTGGCGCTGACGGCAATCATAGCGCTGATCGTATTCCTGCTCACCGCCAACTTTTGGGGCATGGGC
Organism: Chloroflexota bacterium; assembly: GCA_011523545.1. Taxonomy (GTDB): domain Bacteria; phylum Chloroflexota; class Anaerolineae; order Aggregatilineales; family Phototrophicaceae; genus UBA6055. The sequence goes on from WTGN01000030.1 coordinate 19,962, forward strand.
ACCTGCCTGCAAGGCATCGGTCTTGGCTTCTTCTGGCTGGCATTGCTCTCCGGCGCGGGCGGCGCCTGGCGGGGGGCGGTCGTTGGCGAATTCGACTTGTGGACGCAGCGCGCGCTATCTGAAGACGCTTATCTCTTGCGCGAGACATTATTTGAATTGGCCAACCGCGATTCCGCCGGCAACCCGGCGCTGGAGATCAAGATCGTGCCTGACGACGACGGCATCATTCGCGATGACGGCGCCCTCGCCTGGCTCCTGCGCGACTTTGCCGGCGCCCGCTTCGTAAACAGGGCAGAAGAGGCGGCGGGCGCGCAATTGCTGTTGACGGCCTACGATGAAGGCGGGGTGGAGCCGCTCGTTGGCGATTATGTCGGCCAGCGTTTCCGCCTGCGCCGGAGCTGGTCGCTGGCGCAACTGAGCATCTGGGATTGGCCTGCCTGGTGGTCGCAAGGTCGCTTGCGCGCAGGCATCACGCGGGAAGAAGCCGTCCTGCTTTGGCTGCGCCAAGATGTCTACGATGGCGTTTCAGCCAAGCGGCGCCCTCAATTCTGAGGATGTTCGCGTTACAATGTGTAGATGAGGAAGTGTCCGCAAATGCCCGCGACAGGTATCGTAATATGACCTTAAGCCGAAAAAGAAACCACGGGGAAATTGACGCCATCATTGAGCGCGCCCTAAACGGCGATCAGCATGGTTACGCAGAACTGTATGACCGTTTCGCCGCCAGCCTGTACCGGCTCTGTTACAGCCTGCTGATGAACGAGCAGGATGCCGAAGATATCTTGCAAGAATCCTTCCTTTACGCTTTCAAGAATCTGCATCGCTTTGACTCCGGCAAGGCATCGCTTAAGACCTGGCTGTATACGATCGCGGTGAGCCGCTGCCGCAACACCTACCGCCGCAAGCGCTTCATCATGGTCGATATCACGCAGTGGCTGGGCCTGGAATTAAAGGCGCCCGCCTCAGAAGCGCCGGAAGCGGCTGTCATTCGCCGAGACGCCAATGAATCTATCGCGAAAGCCCTGCAGGACCTGTCGCCGCGGCTGCGCGAAGCGATTGTGCTGCGCTATGGCCAGGGCATGACCTACCGTGAAATCTCCGAGGTGATGGGCTGCCCGCAAAAAACGGCGGAGAGCCGCGTCCGTTTGGGGCATCAGCGATTGCGGCAGTCCTTGCAGCCGGTGGGCATGGGCCTGCTGGAAGAATTGCAGAAAGCGCTTTAGGCTTTGTGCCAAAGGTGTAAGCGAGACCATGATCAGGTTCAAGTATCGTTACTGCAAAGTACAGATGGCGCGCTTCGTCAGCGGCGATCTTTCGGAGGCCGCCCGCCGGCGCGTCGGGCGCTACATCAACGAATGCGAGGACTGCCACGCGGAATACAAGCGCCATTGCGACTTCGCGGTAAAGCTTGAGCGCAACCTGCCGACGCTGGGCCGGCCGAATGCGCAGCGGCTGGACCAGGTCTGGTCATCACTGCAATTGGAGCTGGAAAGGCCAACGGCGCGCGCGCTGCCGCTGAGCGACTTCGGCTCGCAGTCCACCATGCAGTTCAGTTATGGCTTGGCCATATTGGCGATTACGCTTGCCCTGCTGCTGCCGATGATGATCGGCTTTCGTTCTACCTTGTCGCCCGTTGATTTGCCGCGCCTGCCACACGCCGTCAGCATAGATCAGACGCCGGACAGGCAGCTTGCGCCCAGACTGCGAATCCTGGCGACGGCGCAGCCGAATGCGCGCGGCAGCCAGCCCAACCTGCAAAACACGCCGGCGCCGGATCTTTGAGGGTCTTGCCTAACTAGAGAAGCATCCGCCGAAGACAGGTCGATTAGGCATGATAACGTCTCCTAATCTGCAGGAAGACAACGCCTTGGGTCGCGCGCTGTCCACCCGGCTCGCGCTCAATTGGGAGCTGGCCGCTTATATCCTCATATTTGCGCTGGCTTTATTCACGCGTTTTCACCTTCTGGGCGACCGCGTGATGAGCCACGATGAAAGCCTGCATACCCGGTTTTCCTACAACTTGTATAACGAGGGCAACTTTCAGCACACGCCACTGATGCATGGCCCGGTGCTCTTCCATGCCACCGCCCTGTCTTTCTATCTCTTTGGCGACAGCGATTTCTCCGGCCGCGTTTACACCGCCCTGCTCGGCGTGATGATCGTGATGTTCCCGCTTCTGCTGCGAAAATGGCTTGGCCGCCAGGGCGCCGCGCTCGCCTCGCTCTTGCTGCTGATATCGCCGCTCCTGCTCTATTACAATCGTTATATTCGCCACGATACGCCGTCCATCCTCTTCGGCTTGATCATGGCTTACTGCATTGTCATGTATCTTGACGGCTCGCCGCGTTTCCGGCGGCGCGCATTCTGGCTCTATCTCTTCGCCGCCGCCATGATTCTCAACCTGGGCTCGAAAGAGACCGCCTTCATCTACATCGCCATTTTTGGCAGCTTCCTCTTGATTTATTTTCTCACGCGCCTGGCGCAGCAGCGCAACAAACTGCCCGGCAAGCCAATCTTCCATTCGCTCATGCTAGGCATCTTGCTGGGCGGGGTCATGACCCTCGGCATGTATATCGTCGTCGATGTCATTCCGGCCGAGATTGTGCCCGGGCGCGGCGCCAGTTGGGCTAGCCTGTCGGCGCTCGAGCGCTCCAGCTGGATCAACTGGATGGCGCTATCGATTTTGAGCGTCGTCTTCGCGCTGCTGTCCACGGCGCTGTACGCCTTCCGCGATCGCTGGCGCCGCTTGCCCCGGCGCGAAATTGGCCTGATCCTGCTCATTGCGCTGGCGACGGCTGGCTGTCTCTTGTTCATTGAGGAACTGTCCCATTTCCCGACGGCGACGGAAACGGCAGAGCCCGCCCTGCCGGATGCTGACGCCGGCGAGGCAGTGAGCGCCGAGACCGGCCCGGCGATACGTTGGGCGCCCGGCCTGGCCTTGTGGTTGATCGCGCTCGCGGTTGCCAGCTATCTCTTGCGCGATGCGCGCCGCAGCGCCACGCTCGAAGACAAGCGCGCCGTAGACAAGACGGAGAGACGCGGCTTTTGGGCTTATCTATATCAGTTTCCCGAAGTTGACATACTGGTCCTGATCGTTACGCTGATTCTGCCCTGGACGACGGCGCTCTTCGTCCGCCTGATGGGCGGCTCCAGCCTGGAATACGCCAGCCTGGCGCAATCCCTGCCGGCCGGCCTCTACAATTTGTTCGCCGGCTTGCCCAATATGGGATCGGTATCACAGGTCGGGCAATTTTTAGTCGGGGCATTCGCGTTCGCCCCGCTGATGGCGTTGTCGCTGGTCATTGGCCTCACCTGGAACTGGAAGCGTTGGCTGATCGCGGCGGCGGTGTTCCACATACTCTTCGCCTTCTTCTTCACAACTGTTTTCACCAACATCGCCGGCCTGGGCACGGGCATGATCTACAGCCTGGGCTACTGGCTGGAACAGCAAGGCGTCCGGCGCGGCAGTCAACCGCAGTACTACTACCTGCTCATAATCCTTCCCACCTATGAATTCTTGCCCATCATCGGCAGCGTCAGCGCGATGTTCGCCGGCTTGACCTGCTTCTGGAAGGCGCGCCGCGAACGCATAATCGCGGGTGAAGTCCGCCGCCGTGATCATGAGTTCGCCGCAGCCGACGCTGGCGATGAACCGGTGAATCCTGATACGTTGTCGACGGAGGGCGACATGGCCGACGACGCGGAACCGGCGCCAGAAAGCGATGGCGAGGGGGCGCCGGAAACTGAGGGCGCAATTGAAAGCCCACCCGCCGAAGAACTAGGCGATGCAGTCGACAGCGACGACAAGCTCAATCGCTTGCCTTTCTTGCTGCTGCTGGCCTGGTGGGCGGTTTTGAACCTGGTCGGCTATTCGCTGGCTGGCGAAAAGATGCCCTGGCTGGGCACACACTTGACCACGCCCATGATTCTCATCACCGCCTGGTATTTCGGTGGCGTACTGTCGCGCATCGACAGGTCCCGGTTTTTGTCCCGCGGATGGCTGGCGCTGCTGCTGATGCCCGCCTTTCTCATCTGCGCCGCGCAGGTTATAGGCGCCTTCGTCGCTGGCGACCCGCCCTTTGTCGGCCTGGAAAAGGCGCAGCTTGAGCGCAGCTATTCCTGGCTGGGGTCATTATTCGCCGCCGCCGGCCTGGGTTATCTGCTGATGCGCCTGGCGCGTTTGACGACCTGGATGCATATCCGCCGCATTTGCGCCGCGTCGGTATTCGCTCTGCTCAGCATCGTCACCTTTCGGGCGGCCTGGATGGCCTCCTTCATCAATTATGATCTGCCGACCGAGCTGCTGGTCTACGCGCATGCCTCGCCCGCCGTCAAGTGGGTGCTGGACGACATCAAAGAGATGAGCCTGCGCATGACCGATGGCATGGACTTGAAATTTGCCTATGACGATGAAGTCTCCTGGCCCTATAGCTGGTACTTCCGTGACTTTACCGACGCCGCTTTTGTGGGCGGCAATCCAACCGTGCAGAACACGCAGGACGCCGTGTTCGTGGTCGTCGGCGCCGGCCATCGCGGCGATGTCGAACCGATACTGGAAGATCATTATCTGCGGCGCGATCACATACGCATGTGGTGGCCGATGCAGGAATACTTCAACTTGACCCCGCAGCGCATCTTGAACACGCTGGATTTCTCGCCTGCAAACGAGGACGCGGGGGCGCTGCGCCGTGGCATCTTTGATATCTGGTGGTCGCGCGATTACGACCAATATGCCGCGACGACCGGCAAGGACTTTTCATTGACCAACTGGCCGGTCTCCGATCGCATGCATGTTTACATTCGCAAAGACTTCGCCGCCAAGATCTGGGAATATGGCCTGGGCGGCGGCGATGTGCCGAGCAATATCCCGGCCGAGGTCAATCAGTGCGTCGCCAATTGGCAGCCGATCAGCCCCACCCTCGTATTTGACAGCGCCGGCCACAATATGATGAATCCACTGGGTCTATCAGCCGCTGGCGGTTTCGTCTATGTAGCGGACGCGCAGGCCAACCGCGTATACGCATACAGCGCGGACGGGCAACTCGAAAGCACCATCGGCGATGCAGGGACCTTCGCCCTCAACCGGCCCAACAGCGTCTTCGCGCTCGCGAATGGCGAGCTGTTGGTGGTCGACACCTGGAATTACCGCATCTTGCGCATTGACCCGGAAGACAGTGTGCGGCTGTCCTGGGGCGCCGCCGGCGAATTTGGCTTCGACGCGCCGGTTGAGCCGACCGACGGCTTCTGGGGACCGCGCGACGTTGCGCTGGACGATTTAGATCGCGTCTTCATCGCCGATACCGGCAACAAGCGAATCCGCGTCTACATGCTGGAGGAGGATGGGGCGCGGCATCTGTATGATATTGGCGGCGGCGGCAGCGGCCCGGGCGAGCTGGACGAACCGAGCGGCATCGCCATCCACAGCGATGGGAGGCTGTTCATCGCCGACACCTGGAATCGCCGTATCGCCGTCTTCGATGTGAGCGGCGCGCATTTGATGAACTTCCGCGCGCGCGGCTGGTATGACGCGACCTCCAACCGACCCTATCTTGCGCTGGATGAGGCGAGAGATTTTCTCTATGTCACCGACCCCGACGGTAAACGGATTCTCGTCTATTCAACGGCTGGCGATTGTATTGGCGCCTTCGCCGAATCGGGCGATGAAAGCGCGCGGGGGCAATTCGCGGACATCGGCGGCATCGCTGTCGATGAAGACGGCTTCGTTTATGTCAGCGATTCAGCCGCCGCCAGGATAGTCAAGTTCCCGCCCTTCCCGACGGGCTGACGCGCTAAAGCGGCTTCGACGCTGCCTGAACGGGAGAAGGGAGCGCTTGGCTTTGGAGCGTCTGGGGGCGACGTACCTTGACGGCCGCCGACCTGCATGTTATAGTCCGGTTATAGGTAAGTTTTCGCAAGAAGTGGGAGCCCCCCACTTTTCGTTTTATATGGGGTTGTAGCGAATGCCGCAATCCCGCGAAGCTCGGCATCTGGAGTGAGGCGACATGTCGAACGAATTGCAAAGTGCTTTCAAAGAAATTACCGATTTCCGGGCTTTGCCGGAAGAGATCATTTTGGATGCGCTTCAGAGCGCGCTTGTCTCGGCTTATCGCAAAGATACCGGCGCCAGCACCGCGCAGGCGATTGAAGCGGAGATTGATCCCGATACCGGGCGGCAACGGGTCTATGTTGAAAAAGAAGTCGTCGATGACGTCATAAATGACGCCACCGAAGTCACCTTGGAACGGGCGCGCTTCTTCGAGCCGGAGGCGCAAATCCATGATGTTGTGATGGTACAAGTTGATCACACCTCCAAGAACGTCGGGCGCATTGCGGCGCAGACAGCGAAACAGGTTATCCTGCAAAAAATCCGTGAAGCCGAGCGCAATTCGCTCTATGACGAATTCATCAACCGGGAAGGCGATTTGATCACTGGAACGGTGCAAAGCACCAACGCGAGGCAGGTTACGCTCAGCCTCGGCCGGGCTGAGGCCGAGCTGCCGCGAAAGCAGCAAATCCCCGGCGAGCGTTATCGCACGCATGAGAAGATTCGCGTCTTCGTCGTCGAAGTGACCAAGAGCAACCGCGGCCCGCAGATACTGGTCAGCCGGGCGCATCGCAGCATGCTCCGGCGGCTGCTGGAATACGAAGTCCCTGAGATCTACAACGGTCAAGTTGAAATCAAGAATATCGCGCGCGAGGCGGGGCACCGTTCGAAAGTGGCGGTCGCGGCCCTGCAAGACGGGATTGACCCGGTCGGCGCCTGCGTCGGCATGCGCGGCATTCGCATCCAGAATATCGTTAAGGAACTGCACAACGAAAAAATAGATGTCATTGAATGGAACAACGACGCCGTGGCCTTCATCTCCAAAGCCTTGAGCCCGGCGCGCGTCACCGGCGTCTATCTTGATGACGACCCGGTTGAAGGCAGGACCGCAGTCGTGCTCGTCCCGGACGATCAACTCTCGCTGGCGATCGGCCGAGAGGGGCAGAACGCGCGTTTGGCGGCCAAGCTGACCGGCTGGCGCATCGATATCAAGAGCGTGACCGAAACCGTGCAAAACGCGCTGGAGAACCTTGAGTTGCCGCCGTTGGACTCCTTGACTGAGCGGCATGCTGACTTGATTGCCGAATCCCTGCGCATCATGGAGAAGAAGCGGCTTGAGCTGGCGGTCATGCCGGAGGAATACAAGGCGCTCGCTCGCTTTGCCAACATTGTCGAGCAACTCTTGCAGGAAGAGCGCGATCAGACGCACGAGAGCTTTCTGGAGCAGCGCGAGGCCGCCCGCGCCACGCTCGCGCCACAATTGTTCGAATTGCCGCTGGATGTTTTGGCCGTGTCTCAGGAAGTGCTTGATATCCTGGAGCCCTATGAAAACATCGGCGAGGTCATGCTGCACTGCGCGATTGACGAAGAGCTGGTCAGCCGAAAGTTTGTTGAACTCGAAGGCGAGCCAATGGCCGAGCTGCGCGCGGCGTTGGAAATCGTTGAGTCGGCGGATCTCGATCAGCTGCTCGCGGAAGCATTTTCGATAGAAGCAGGCGATGATGAAGAAGCGGCCATTGACGAGACTGCAGAGGAAGGGGCGGAAGAGCCCGCCGCCGACGCCGAGCCGGAAGCAGTGTCCAGCGACGAGGCCGAGGCGGAGGCCGAGCAGCCACCGGTCATGCTGGATGCTTTTGGCCAGCCAGTTGAGGAGAGCCAGACGGAAGAACCTGCCGCGGCGCCTGAGGAAATCGCGGAGTTGGTCGGCGAAGCGGCGGCCGTTGTGGACGGTTCCAAGGACGCTAGGGAGGCAAGGCCGGCCGGGACGGACGACGGCCCGCAATTCGTCGAAGAAGAAGGCGAACGAGAATTTGAACTCGATCGCCAAAAGGGCAAGCTGCAGCGCCGCAAAGACCGCCAGAAGCGCCGCCAGTTGGTCCTGGACGAGGAGAGCGGCGAGGTAATCGCCAAGCGGCGCCGCAAGGGAAGACGCGGCGGCTGGGACGAAGAGGTCTGGGAAGACTACGATTATTAGGCGGGGTCGCAAAGCAGGCGAATGCGAAGCAAGCACAGGCCGCAGCGCAGTTGCGCCGTGTGCCGCAGGAAGACCGACAAAAGAGCCTTAACGCGCCTGGTATTCACCGGGGAAAGACTGCAGGTTGACCCGTCGGGCAAGCTGAGTGGGCGCGGCGCCTATCTCTGTGACAATGCCGACTGCTGGATGTCGGCCGCCGCCAGGCCCGCGATGAGCAAAGCCCTTCGCCGCGAATTGAGCGATACAGACCGTGAATACCTGCGGCAGATGACACCATCATGATGCGACACATCTGACGGAGGCGGGCTGCCCTGCCCTGCCTCGAAGGGTCGTCAAAACTGAAGGAGGTAGGGATGGCAGAAACAAGCAAGATTGTCCTCGTACCGGATTATCTCACAGTTCGGGAATTGGCCCAACTGATAGACAGCAGCCCCATCGATGTCATGAAGACGCTGATTTCAAACGGCATCATGGCATCCATCAACCAGCAGATTGACTTTGATACCGCCGCGATTGTCGTGGAGGAGTTGGGCTTCAGCGCTCAATCCGCCAGCGCGGTCGCCGCTGCTCATGAAGAAGAGAAACGCGCCGAGCAGCGCGAAGAAAAATGGAGCGCGATGTATGCGGGTGAAGCGCCCGAAGCACTAAGGCGCCGGCCGCCTATCATCACGATCCTTGGTCATGTCGATCACGGCAAGACCACGCTGCTGGATACGATCCGCAAGACCGCTGTCGCCGAGGGCGAGGCCGGCGGCATCACCCAGCACATTGGCGCTTATCAAGCCAAACACGCGGGCCACACGCTCACCTTCCTCGATACGCCAGGTCACGAAGCGTTCACCGCCATGCGCGCCAGGGGAGCGCAGGGCGCCGATATTGCCATTCTGGTCGTGGCCGCCGATGACGGCGTCATGCCGACAACGCGCGAGGCGCTCGATCACGCGCGCGCCGCCAACGTCCCGCTGGTGGTGGCCATCACCAAGGTGGACCGCGCCAACGCCAATCCCGACCTGGTCAAGCAGCAATTGGCCGACCTTGAATTGATACCCGACGACTGGGACGGCAGTACAATCATGGTGCCGGTCAATTCCTTGACTGGCGAAGGCGTCGAAGATTTGCTGGAGGCGCTGGTGCTGGTCGCCGATGAGAATCAGATTGTCGCCAACCCGACGGGCCAGTTGCGCGGCTCGGTGATCGAAGCAGAAGTTGACAGGAGCAAGGGCACGATGGCCACGCTTCTGGTGATGAATGGCACGATGCAGCGCGGGGACGCCATCGTCGCCGGCACGGCTTATGGCAGGATCAAAGCGATGTTCGATTCGGCCGGCAAGCTGGTGAAACGCGCCGACCCGTCAACACCGGTGGCTGTGCTCGGCCTCGATTCTCCGCCGGCGCCCGGCGTCATGTTCGAAGTCAAGGTGAATGAAAAGACCGCCCGACGCGTCGCCGAGGACCGCCGCGATGCTGAGCGCGCGCGCGATTTCGATGGGCAAGTCCAGCCATCGATGACCCTGGAAGACTTTTTGCAGCAATTCCAAACGGGCGTCGCAAAAGAGCTATCCATTATCTTGAAAGCGGATGTACAGGGCTCCATCCAGCCCATCACCGATGAACTGGTCAATATCACCGAGCGCAATGAAGAGGGCATCGCCGTGCGTGTGCTGCGCCAGGAGGTCGGGCGGATCACCGAATCCGACGTCATGCTGGCCAGCGCGTCCAAGGCCATCATATTCGGATTCAACGTCAGCGTGGATATCGCGGCTCAGGCGTCGGCGGATGTGCATGGCGTCGAGATACGGCGCTACAACATCATTTACAAACTCTTCGAAGATATTGAGCTGGCTCTGCATGGCATGCTGGAGCCCAAATTCGTCAATCGGGTCATTGGCGAATCTGAAGTGCTGCAAACCTTCAGAATACCCCGCAGCGGCGTCATCGCCGGCAGCATCATCCGCAAGGGCGAGGCGCGCCGCAACGCCAGAGCGCGTGTGAAACGGGGCGACAGAACCATCCACGACAATGTCAGCGTCTCCTCGCTCAAGCGCTTTCAGGATGATGTGCGCGAGGTCCGCACCGGATTTGAGTGCGGCATCGGACTGGACGGCGTCAGTGATTTTGAAGAAGGCGATGTCATTGAATTTTTCGTGCGCGAGCGCGTGACGTGAGCTGGCGGCATGACCATCAAGCGCCAAAGAATGAGCGAACGCATTCATCAGATTCTCAGCCAACTGCTGCTGCGGGAGGTTTCCGACCCGCGCCTGCAGGACATTACCGTGACTGAGGTCAGCCTGGATCCAGAGCTGATGGTAGCCAAGGTTTATGTGAGCGCGATGGGCGACGAAGACCGCGAGCCCGATGTGATGCGCGGGCTGGGGCGCGCGGGCGGCTTCTTGCGCCGCGAAGTTGGCAAACGAATACGCCTGCGCAACACGCCGGAACTCCACTTCTATTGGGACAGCACTCTGGCGCGCGCCGATCGCATTAACAGTATCATCTCCAAACTCGATATTCCGGCCGAAGTCGCGGATGATGAGCGCGCGGACGACAGCGCGGCACGCTGAGCCGCAATGGGAGGCGGCGGCCGCTGCCATCGCTGAGTCAGAGACGATCCTCCTCGTCTCTCATATCGCGCCCGATGGCGATGCTGTTGGTTCCCTCCTGGGTTTGGCCGGCCCGCTGCGAGACATGGGAAAAGACATCAGCGCGGCTATCGACGACGGCGTACCGCCGGACTTGCGCTTCATCCCGCATAGCGACATGGTTCTGCCCAACGTGGACGAGGGCGAATTTGATCTGATGATCGCGCTTGATTCCAGCGATCTTGAGCGCATCGGCCGCGCGGGCGCTTATGGCATGGCAAAGGCCGGCAGGGTCATCAACTTGGACCATCACCCCACCAATACAGGTTTCGGCGATATTCATCTGATCGTCCCCGAGGCGGTCGCCGCTGTTGAAATCGTCTATGACTTCCTCGCCTATCTTGGCTGCCAGCTGTCGCCGGCGGCGGCTTGCGCCTTGCTGACCGGCCTGGTCACCGATACACGGGGTTTTCGCATTAGCGCCACCAACCGCCGCACGCTGGAGCTCGCCCAGCAGTTGATGTGCTTGGGCGCGCCCCTCTCCCAAATCATGGCGCAGACGTTGAACCGACGCCCCTTTGCCGAAGTGGAGCTCTGGAAGCAAGCGCTGCCATCGGTGCAACTGAAAAACGGGCTGATCTACGCAAGCATCACGCAGCGCGATCTGCGGCAGGCCGGACTGGAAAAGTCGGGCGACGGCGGCCTGGTCAGTTATCTGGTGAATGTGGACCGAGCGAAGATCTCAGTTGTTTTCAAGGAATTGCCCGAGGGCAAAGTCGAGATTGGCTTCCGGGCCAAGCCCGGTTTCGATGTCGCCAGCCTGGCGTTTCGGCTTGGCGGCGGCGGTCATACGCTGGCGTCGGGCTGCACGATGGAAGGCAATATGCAGCAGGTGCAAGACATCGTCCTGCCCTTGGCGCGCCAAGCGATCGCGGAAGGGTCCAGCTCGCTTGCCTGATTTTCGCACCGCCGGCTTTCTCAACCTCAACAAGCCCTTGCATCTAACCAGTCATGATGTAGTCGCGCAGGTGCGGCGTCCTTATCGCGCGCTCACCGGCTCAAAGAAAGTGGGGCACGCGGGCACGCTGGATCCGCTGGCGGACGGTGTGCTCGTCATCTGCCTGGGCGCGGCGACGCGGCTCAGCGAGTATGTCATGCGCGGGCGAAAAGTCTATCGCGCAACGATCCAATTCGGCGTGACCACCACGACCTACGACGCCGCCGGCGAGGTTCTCGAACGCAAAAGCGCCGACCATCTCGACATAGCCACCGTGCGGCGCGCCATGTCAGCCTTCGTCGGTGAGATTGAGCAGATCCCGCCGATGTTCAGCGCGATTAAGATTAGGGGGAAAAAGCTCTACGAACTGGCTCGGCAGGGGAAGACGGTCGAGCGAGAAGCGCGCGCTGTCACGATACATGCGCTCAAAGCGCTGTCCTGGCGCAGCCCGGTCCTGGAAGTTGAGGTAGCCTGCAGCGCCGGGACTTACATTCGCAGCCTTGCGCATGACCTGGGCGCGGCCCTGGGCGTCGGCGGACATCTGGCGGGATTAACGCGCGCCGCCAGCGGCAGCTTCAAACTTGAGCATAGTCTCACTCTTGATGCCGTGGTCGGTGGCGGCGATACATGGCTTCGGCACATCATCTCGCCTTATGACGCGCTGGCGCAATACAGCCGGGTGACCCTCGGCGCGGACGATATTGATCGCGTTCGTCATGGCGGCTTTATCGGCCGGCAGCCGCAAGTTGACGACGCCGCCGTCTTCGCCTTTGACGCGGAGCGCGAACTGGTGGCAATCCTCGAGCCCCGCGGTCAACAGTGGAAACCGCGCAAGGTATTCGTAAGCGGGTCTTGATAAAATGACATCAAGCCGGCGAGCGATAGCTATGAGACATTTGCGCAAATTGAATGATGCCAACCTCGATGCCGATTCAATCCTGACCATTGGCGTTTTTGATGGCGTGCATCGGGGCCACCAGCAATTGATCCAGCGCCTGGTTGCGCGCGCCCGCGCTTCGGGCCGGTTGGCGATCGTCCTCACATTTTATCCGCATCCCGACAAAGTGCTTGAACGGGTCAATACGCGCTATTATTTGACAACGCCCGACCAACGCGCCGAGCTGCTGCTGAATCTGGGTGTGGACATGGTCATTACCCACCCGTTTGACGACGAGACCCGCCATCAACCGGCGGCGGCATTCATCGACCGCCTGGTTGATCGCCTGCGGATCAAGGAATTGTGGGTGGGCGCGGATTTCGCCCTGGGCTTCCAACGCGAAGGCGATATAAGTTTCTTGCGCGCGCAAGGCAAAAAGCGCGGTTTCCAGGTGACGGCGGTGGAGCTGATCACCGGGGAATCCAGCCGTGAGTTCATTCGCAGCTCAAGCATTCGCGACCAGGTCCGCAAGGGCAACTTGACCGCGGCGAATGCGATGTTAGGGCGCGCCTATGCCTTGCCCGGCACGGTTGTCCTGGGCGAACAGCGCGGGCGAACTATCGGCGTGCCGACGGCGAATCTCGAGGTCTGGCGCGAGCAGATCATCCCGGCGAACGGCGTTTACGCGGCCTGGGCGCGCCTCGGCGGCGAGCGCTTTCCGGCGGCGACCAACATCGGCCGGCGCCCTACTTTCGCCGGCGAGGCGACCACCATCGAAGCCCACTTGCTGGACTTTGATCGCGAGATTTACGGCGACGAACTGGAATTAGCATTAGAGAAGCGCCTGCGCGCGGAGCGGAAGTTCAGCGGATTGGACGAGCTGACGAAGCAGATTCAAGCCGATATCGAGGCCACTCGCCGCTGCCTGGGGGCGGAGCCGCCAAGTTAACTGCGCTGGCGCTTCGGGATGCTGTAACCCAGGCGCCGCATGAACTCTTCATTGCTGCGCCAATTCTTCTGCACCTTGACGCGCGTCTCCAGATGCACCTGCCCGCCAAGCATGTCCTCCAAAGCAGCGCGGGCCTCGACGCCGATACGCTTGATCATGCCCCCGCCCTTCCCGATGACGATGCCCTTTTGCGAGCCGCGCTCGACATAGATTGACGCTTCGATATAGGTGATATCGCTTCTTTCGCGGAATCGATTGATCAGCACCGCGGACGAATGCGGAATTTCGTCGCTCGTGTTCTCGATAATCCGTTCGCGGATGATCTCGGCCGCGATGAAGCGCAGGTTGCTTTCGCTCAGTTGATCGGCCGGGTAATAACGCGGGCCAAGCGGCATGAGCGGGATCAGACAGTCTATCAATTCCGAGACGCCCAGGCGCGCTTTGGCACAGGTCTTCAACGCGTCTACATGCGCGGAGAGCGCGAGAAAGTCGCCAAACTCGGACTGATCGACGACCAGGTCAGTCTTATTCAGGACCAACACTCGCGGCGTATTGGGCACGATCTCGGCCAGTTGCCGCGCGATTTGCCGATCTTCGTCCGCCGTCGGCGTGGAGGCGTCAAGAATCCACAGGATGATGTCGGCTTCTTTCAAGGCGTCATGGGCGGCGTCGACCATGTAGCGCCCCATTCGCGTCTTGGGCTTGTGGATGCCGGGACTGTCAATAAACAGTATCTGGGCCGCGGCGCTGGTGTAGATGCCCAATTGGCGCTGACGCGTCGTTTGTGGCTTGGCGCTGACGATGGCGATCTTCTGGCCGACGATGGCGTTTATGAGCGTCGACTTGCCGACATTGGGCCGCCCCACGACCGCGACCAGGCCCGAGCGATGATCCTCCCCCCAGTCATCGCTGAAAATCGAATCCAGCTCACTCATTCCGCCGCCAGGCATTCACGTTGTCAAATTGCGGGAGATGCCGCCGCAAGCGCTCGGGCATGGCGCCGGCGCCATCGTCAATCAGCGCCGCCAGCCTGGCCAGCGGCAATTCATCCTGAACCCCGCGGTAGACAAAGACGGCATAGGGATGTTCAAAATCCAATTGCTTGAGCGCGGGCATATCTTCAACGCCATCATTGCGAAAGCCGCACACATCGGCGCGCGGATACAGATGCGCCTTCGTCATCAGAAAGTCCCAGGCCGCCTCGCCATTGAGCAATTCGCCATAATCGGCCACGACCAGGTGCGGCACAATGCTAAATTGAGGCTTGCCCAAATAGGTGATGCCATAACGCAGCGTAAGCTCGCCGCGCGCTATCACCCTTCCCTCCGCCAATTCAGCGCTGGAAAGCAGCGCCTGATCGCCGATTTCGGTCACCACGCCGACAACCTGATCGGAAATAGGCTGAGGCTGCACCGGGGGTTTTCGTTTCATTTCCGGGGCTTAGTGCTGCTCTGGTTCCGCCGGGACGTTGATATCGTCAAAGCGTTCAAAGGGGCGTACCCAGCCCAGCCAGAAGCCGATGGCGAGCGCCAGCAGCAGCATGCCAACAAGGAGCAGCAAGCCAAGCGAGTGCGTCGATTGCGCATCCAGCGCGGCGCCGAAGATAACGCCGACGCTGGCGCCCAGGATCATCAACGTCATCCCGGCGCCGCCCACCATCGCCAGACTGTAGCGCGTCAATTTGCTCGGCTGCACCGCTTCACCCCGCTGTTCGTCTGCCACTTTGCGCTTGCTTTCTGTATGATAAACTCTTTCACCGGTTTGATTTTGCCCTTGGCGAGGCAATCCGTCAAGGTTGAGAGGTCATGCTTCATTTGCGGTCGCTGTCATCAGACCTTCCACAGTCTGCCATGCGCCGCTGATAGAGAGGATTCGATGAGCGTAGACAAGGTGCTGTTCATCCGTCATGGCCAGACCGATTTCAATCGAGAGCGGCGGCTGCAAGGGGCGCTGCCCGTTCCGCTTAACGATTGTGGCCGCCAGCAGGCGCAATCGCTGGCGCAAGCCCTAAAGGCGGCCCCGCCCGACGCGATAGTTGCCAGCCCGCGATCGCGCGCGCTTGAGACGGCGCGGATTATCGCCACTGCTTTGGGGCAAACCGCGCATGAGGATGAGCGCCTGGCCGAGATTGCCTTTGGCGATTTTGAAGGATATACATTTGCCGAGGTCGAAGCGCTTTATCCCGAAGCTTATCGCAAATGGGAAACCGGTTATCGTCCTTACCGCGTGCCGGGCGGCGAGTCGCGGCTGGATGTGCAGCGGCGGATGGAGGCGGCCTGGCGCGACATCGTCGGCGCCGCCGATTTGGATACGGTCGCCATTGTCGGGCACAGCTCGGCGATGATGATTCTGCTCGCGTCGATGTTCGCGCATTTGCCCGCCAAAGCAATGAAGAATTGCTCGGTCACGACGCTGCTGCGCTTTCAGGATGTCTGGCAGATCGGCGCCTTCGCCGAGACGCCCTGGGGAGATGAATAAGCCGGGTCGCCGCTGATAATGGCCACCATATCAAGTAAAATCGCGGCGGATAACTGGCCGGGGAAACCGGAAAGGAAGCCAAGGCATGACAAAACCCATTCGTGTAGCGGTGACAGGCGGCGCGGGGCAGATCGCTTACAGCCTGCTCTTTCGCATCGGCAACGGCGAGCTCTTCGGCGCCAATCAACCGGTGGCATTGCAGATTCTCGAAATTCCGCCGGCGATGGACGCGCTGCGGGGCGTGCTCATGGAATTGGAGGACAGCGCCCAGCCGCTCCTGCGCGAGGTCATCATCACCGATCAGCCAAACATCGCCTTCAAAGATGCGAACTGGGCCATCCTCGTCGGTGGCATGCCGCGCGGCCCCGGGATGGATCGCAGCGATCTGATCGCCGCCAACGGCCCCATATTCGTCGAGCAAGGGCGCGCCCTCAACGAGCAGGCGGCCGCTGATATTCGCGTGCTGGTAGTCGCAAACCCTTGCAATTCAAATTGCCTGGTGGCCAAAGCCAACGCGCCCGACATTCCGCCGGAACGCTTTTACGCCATGACCCGGCTGGACGAAAACCGAGCCAGTGCCCAGCTGGCGGTGAGAGCGGGCGTCCCGGTAGGCGATGTGAGCAAGATCGCTATCTGGGGCAACCACAGCAATACGCAATTCCCCAATTTTGAGCATGCCTTCATTCAGGGCGAGCCGGCTGAATCCGTCATCGCGGACCGGGCTTGGCTGGAAGGCGAATTTTTGAGCACGGTGCAAAATCGTGGCGCCGCCGTGATCAACGCGCGTGGCAAGAGCTCGGCCGCCAGCGCCGCCAACGCCGCCCTTGATAGCATCCGCAGTCTCATCAATCCGACGCCGGCGGGCGACTGGTACAGCGCCGCTATCGCCAGCGAGGGCAATCCTTATGGCCTGGCGGATGGACTGATGTATTCTTTCCCGCTGAGGACGACGGAGGATGGCGCGGCCGCAATTGTCGACGGCCTGGCCCTGAGCGACTACGCGCTGGGCAAGATCAAGGAATCTGAGGCCGAGCTGCTCGCGGAGCGCGAGGCTATAGCAAACCTTCTATAAGCGTAGTGGCGAGACGGTGGCTCGCAAATTGTAGATTGTAGGGGCGACATACCATGTCGCCCGCCTCCAAGCTGCCGTCGCCGCCCAGCGACGTGAATCGGGCGACTATACGAACTCTTCGCGCTTGGCTTTATCCGCCGTCGCCTGCACGAATGCCGGCTCTTCCGGAACGACCGCCGCCAAGATGATGTAGAGCAGCAAGCCCGGCCCGCCTGCAATCGATAGTATGACCCAAAGCAGGCGAACCAGCGTGGGGTCAATCCCGAGATAATCGGCGACGCCGCCACAGACGCCAGCCATTTGCCGGTCCTTGCGCGAACGATACAGCCGCTTGTTGAGCTTGATGTTCATTTGAAGCTGTTTCCTCCTTGCGGACGATATGGGACATTGGCCGCGGGCTGCGATTTCCCGCTGGCAAAGTTTCTCTAATAGATAATACGCATTGGAAGGCCGCCTGTTGCGCCGGCGCGCTCACTTTTGCCCGGCGCCCGGGCTGGCGACGCCGGCGCGAATGGGACTGTCGCCGATGCCCGGGTACAGACGGGCCAGGCCCCAGAATGCCCGAATGGCAATCCACAGCACGGTCATCAGCCAGACGCCGGCGAAGGAACCGGCTGGGTCGCTCGCGATCCAATGCAAGCCGAGGCAGCCGCAAGCCGTCGCCATCATCATGGCATTGCGCAGAAAGCGATAATCGCTCGTGCCCCAATGAATGCCATCGGTGACGAAAGCCAGCGCGCTAAGCGGCTGGGACAGCGCCGCGATGACCCAGGCGGCCTGGAAGACGGATGCCGCGTCCACCGGCACTAGCGCGGCCAGCACTAAAGGGGTCGCGAGCAGCATAAGGGCCAGCATAAGGACGCCGGTGAGCAGGCTCCAAATCGTCGTGGAAGCGGCGACGCGCCTGGCGTATTCCCGGCGGCCCGATCCGACGAAATAACCGACCAGGCTTTGCGCGGTCGTCGACAATGATTCCGAAATCAAAGCGGTAAAGAACCATACCTGTCGTATCACCTGATGGGCCGCGCCCGCCTCCGCCCCCATCTGCGTCGCCACGCGCGTGGCAAATAGCAGGAACAGCGTCAAGGACGCCGACCGTAAGAATAGATCGCGCCCGATGCGCATCAGCTTGACGCCATCGCCCAGGCTGATCTCGCGGCTAAAACCGATTCGGCGGCGCACTTCCCAAAGCATCCATATTGCGCCAATCCACTGCGCTGCTGAGCTGGCCAGGCCGGCGCCCGCCACGCCCAACGCCGGAAACGCGCCCCAGCCGAATATGAAGATGGCGTCCAGCAGCACATTGGCCAGGTTGATGCCCAGCGCAATCCACAGCGGCGACCTCATATCTTGTATGCCGCGCAGCGCGCCAAAGCCGACGATGACCAGCATGACAGCCGGCGCCCCTAGCGTACGCGCCCGAATATAGGTCGTCGCCAGGCTATGCACCGCCCCTTCGGCGCCCAGCGCGGTCGGCACGATTGAGGCGCTGGCCATCAGCAGAGCGCTGAGCAGCAAGCTGAGCATGACACCAAGCACCAGGGCCAGGCTGAGGGCTTTGCTGGCGCCGGCGGCGTCGCCGCGGCCGAATGTCTGGGCGACTTCAGTCTGGGTCGCGATGCCGAGAAAGTTGAAAATCCACAGCACCGATGACAGCGCCCCCGCCCCGACGCCAAGAGCCGCCAGCGGTACGGCGCCCAGGCGCGCGACAAAACCGGTATCGACCAGCCCGGTCACCGGCTCCGCAATCAGCGATAAGAGAATCGGCAGCGACAGGTATAGCAGCGTGCGGGTTGGGCGGCGCAAATAGGGGTGACGCTCGGACGCGGTACTCGCTTCGTTCATGGCGCGCGCCTGGCGCAGGCAGAAATCATGAGTCTGTACGGGCAAGCCAGCCGAAAAACAGTGTATTCGCAAGCGCCGCTGGCGGATCAACAGCCAAGGGTCGAGCCGATGAAGTCGCTGTATCCATTGACGAAATCCGCAACTGGCAGCGGTCTCTTGCCGGCCAACTGCAGCTCAGTGGGGAAATAGAGGCCCTCGCCTGTACCGATCGCGATTCCGCAGTCTTGCTCGACCACCTGACCCATGCCCGCGCTGCCGTCAGCATTGTAGCCGGCTGCGATTTTGAGCTGCGCGCCCTTCCAATGGGTGAATGTGCCGGGCCAAGGCCTGAATGCGCGCACCAGGCGCTCGATAGAAGCGGCTGAGCAAGCCCAGTCTATATTGCCTTCTTCTTTGCTGATGCGCGGCGCGTGTGTCGCCTGCCGGTCATCTTGCGGCTGCGGCTTTATGTCCCCCCGCAGGTAGCCGGGCAAAGTCTCGGCCAGCAACTCAGCGCCGAGGAGCGCCAACTTGTCATGAAGGCTTTGACCGGTTTCTGCCGGCGCCAGCGCAAGCGCCCGCTTTGATAGCAGCGGCCCGGTGTCGAGGCCGGCGTCTATGAGCATGATGGTGATGCCGCTCTGGCGGTCGCCCGCCCGGATCGCCGCTTGAATGGGCGCCGCCCCCCGCCAGCGAGGCAAGAGCGACGCATGCACATTCACGGCGCCCTGCCTGGGCAAATCCAGAAGCGCTTGCGGAAGAATCTGCCCGAAAGCGGCAACGACATAGACATCCGCGTTCCATGAACGCAGCTCCTCAATCGCCGCCTTTTCACGAATCCTTCGCGGCTGAAGCACCGGGATGTTTGCCGCGCGGGCCAAGCGCTTTACGGGAGAGGCTCGCAATACCCGCTGCCGCCCCGCTGGCCGATCCGGCTGCGTGACCACAGCGACAACGTCATGCCCCTCGATTAGGGCGCGCAAGCTGGGCACGGCGAACTCCGGCGTGCCCATAAAGACAATCTTTGCCATAGCGTCTCGTCGTTCGTGATGGTAGTATCCCGCTATCATTTTAGGAGAAATTGCGGGCGCGGTCTATGATGCAAAGGGAATGGGCGCTGGCTGAGCGCGCGCCCGCCGAGCACCTGCAGCGCTACCGCGGATTCAGCCCGCTCCTGGCCCAGATTCTTTACAACCGCGGCTTCGAAGAGCCCGCCGCCGCACAAGAATTCATCACCGGCGTTGACCTCGGCTATGACCCGTTTCAACTAAAAGATATGGAGGCCGCGGTCGGGCGGATTGACGACGCCATTGCCGAGCGCGAGCCAATCGCCGTGTATGGCGATTTCGACGCCGATGGCCTCTGCGCGACGGCGCTCATGGCGCAGACGCTGCGGGCGCTGGGCGCTGATGTCGCAGCCTATATCCCCGACCGCGCCGACGAGGGATATGGGCTGAACACGCCGGCGCTGGAAAAGCTGTCGCGGCGCGGGATCAAGCTGGTCATCACCGTCGATTGCGGCATCCGCTCGATCGAGGAGATTGCCGCCGGCGGGCGCGCCGGCCTGGACATCATCGTCACCGATCATCATTCCATAGGGCCGGAGCTGCCGCCGGCGCTGGCCGTCATCAATCCACAGCGGGAAGATTGCGCGGGTGAAGCGCGTATGGCCGGCACGGGCGTCGCCTTCATGCTCGCTCAAGCGCTGCTCATGCGCCGCTGGGAGACGGATCGGGCGAATTACCCCAGCGAACTCGGGCGGTCTGACCTGTTGGATCTTGTCGCGCTGGGCACGGTCGCCGATGTCGTGCCGCTGAATGCCGACTTGAATCGACGGCTGGTCAAACACGGGCTGAATACCATCAATGAGATGCGGCGCCCGGGTATCGCCGCCCTCGCCAAGGTGGCTGGCTTGAAGCCGGGCAACGTGCGAGCGAGCGATATCGGCTTTCGCTTGGGCCCGCGCATCAACGCCGCCGGCCGCCTGGGATCAGCCATGACAGCCTATCGCCTGCTTATGGCCGATTCGATAGAAGCAGCGATGCCGCGCGCCCAGGAATTGCAAGCGCTTAATGAAGAGCGCCAGCAGAAGACGCGTCGGGCGCAGGCCGCCATCAGCGAACAGATTGCGCTGGACGAAGACGCCCCGCTGATATTCGCCGGCGATGAGAACATACAGTCCGGCATCGTTGGCCTGGTCGCCGGGCGCCTCGCGGAGGCGCATTATCGACCGGCTATCATTTTCGAAATTGGCGACGGGCATAGCCGCGCCTCCTGCCGCAGCATTCCCGAGTTCAACATCACGCGCGCGCTGGATGAATGCGCCGACCTGCTGCTGCGGCATGGCGGGCATGCTATGGCGGCCGGATTCACCGTTCCGAACAGCAATGTCGAACTGCTGCGGGCTGAGTTGACGCGCAAGGCGGCGGCTTCGCTTCAAGGCCAGACGCTTAGGCCCCGCTTGCCGATTGACGCTGAAATCCAGCTGGAAGAACTCAGCGATAACTTGCTGCGGGAGCTTGAAATGCTTGAGCCGACCGGGCAGCAAAATGACAGCGCCACCTTTCTGTCGCGCGGCCTGAAGGCTTCGCGCTGTCGCCGAGTCGGCGGGGACGGGCGCCATCTCAAGCTCAAAGTCGCCGATCAACGCGGCGCGCAGATTGATGCGATTGGCTTCGGGCTGGGCGAGTGGGCGGGCCAGATGCCGCGCAGAATCGATGCCGCCTTCAAGGTCGAGATGAACGAGTGGCATGGAAGGCGCGCGCCGCAATTGCGCCTGCTTGACATCCGCCCCGCTGAGGATATGCGCGAGGCTGTTTCAACTTGACCATTGAAGCTGAGCGGCGTATATTGAGCGTTTGAATCGCTGAAGGGGGAAACATTGCAGGAAACAAAGAAACGGGACGCGGGCGAACTGAAATTCTCCTACGGCGGGCAAGCGGTCATCGAAGGCGTGATGATGCGCGGGGCGCACTCGATGGCGGTTGCCGTGCGCAACCCAAAGGGCGAAATCGTCATCCACGAGCAGCCGCTTAGCGCTCGACTGTACCGCGGGCGCATCGCCCGGACGCCTTTTCTGCGCGGCCTCATCGGTTTGTGGGACGCGCTCGGGCTCGGCATTCGCGCGCTGATGTGGTCTGCCGATGTCGCCCTGGATGAAGAAGAGGACATCAGCTTCAACGGTCCCATCGGCTGGGCGACGATCGCCATCTCTCTGTTGATCGGCGTCGGCATATTTTTCCTGCTGCCGACGGCAACCGCCACCGGCATCGGCAACGTGCTCGGCTTGAGCACGGCGGCGCCGGAAACCGTCATCGACGCGGACGGCAATGAAATCGAGGTCCTGCCCGAGACGACCAACATCCTGGCTTATGAGGCGCTGCCCATCGGCCTTGACGCCTTTCTCATCAACCTTATCGAAGGCGTCGTTCAATTGACCATTCTCGTGGTCTACATCTGGTTCGTTGGCCGGACGACAGATGGCCGGCGCATCTTCGCATATCACGGGGCGGAACACAAAACGATCAACGCCTATGAAGCCGGCGATGACTTGCTGCCGGAGATCGTCAGCCGGCACGCGATTGAGCATCCGCGCTGCGGCACCGCTTTTCTTCTGACGGTCGTTTTCGTTAGCGTATTGCTCTTTTCGCTGATCGGGCGCCCGCCCTTCGCCTTGCTGATTCTCTCCCGGGTTATCTTGATTCCCGTGATCGCCGGCGTCGCCTACGAATTCCTGAAATACACCGCCTCCAACCTCGACAAAGCCTGGATCCGTTTCATGATCCGGCCTAATCTGGCATTGCAGCATTTGACCACGAACGAGCCGAGCCTGGATATGATCGAAGTGGCGATTGTCTCGTTCAAGCGCGTCCTGCTGTCGGAAGGGATCCTGCGGGAAGAGGAAGCGAAAATCCCGGAGCCGCAGCCCGAGGTGGCCCATTCGCCCGGCACGGGCTAGGGCCTGCATCTAGCGCGATATCCTCAGCGCGCGTAACCGAGGCGCCGCATCGTCGGGCCCGCTTCTTTCATGAAGAATTCACGATCGCGCTTGTCGAAGAGCTTGCGCCAATCGCCGCTTTTGCCGACGCGCGCTTGATCGGGTGGCGAGCCGCGCCGGCGCCTGACGCCGAGCCGGCCCAACATGCTGTCGAGCATCGGCTCAGTGTCCTGCGGGCCGGGCATGGTGAGCGGACGCAGCCTGTCGTTGAGGCGAACGTCCAGAAAGGCCGCCATGCGCCTGACAGTCGCTTCGTAATCGGCTTCAAGATCGTCATAGGACAGGGCCAGCAAGTTAGCCGTCTGCAACCAGGATTCCACATGTAAAGCCCAATATCCCGGGCGGCTTAGCGCGGCGCCGTCGCTATCCGGCGCGGTCTCGCCTCGCAGAAAACGAGCGAAGGATTGATTGCGCACGGTCTCGCTGAATGACTGCATATAATAATACATGGACACCATCACATCGCGTCCGTCTCGGTGCACATAGATCGTCGGCGAATTGCGCAAAATCGTGCGCGCGAAAAGACGTTCGTCCAGGCCCTGCCAGGTCTCGGCGGAGGGCAGATCCTGCACATTGATCAGCACCCGCCCTTCCATGTTGAGCAGCTGCCGGCGGAAGGCGGCCAGGGGGATGGCGCCGTCGTGCTCGGCCTCCAATTGCTCAAGCGACATATAAGAGTCGTTGATGTCCGGGCTGTTGTTGCGCAGGGCGTCAATCGTCCAGCGCATGCCCGAGCGGCGATGGGTCGCGATGACTACCGTATTGGCGAAAAACACTTAAGCCTCCGCCACCATGCGTTTGAGTTCATACAGCTTGGTCAAGGCTTCCAAGGGGCTGAGCCCATCCACCTCAAGCGACCGCAAGGCGCCGAGCGCCGGATTCTCGGGTGTATCGAAGAAACTCATCTGCTGGTGTTGAGGCGGCGGTTTGCGCAGGGAAAAATCGCTGCCGCCCGCTTCCAACTGAAAGAGCAATTCACGCGCCCGGTCCACGACTGACCGCGGCATGCCAGCCAACTGCGCCACATGCACGCCGTAACTTTGATCCGCGCCGCCCGGCATGACACGATGGAGAAAGACGATATCATCGCCCTGCTCGGCAACGGCCACATTGAAGTTCCCGCAGCGCGGCAAGAGGTTTGGCAGTTCGGTCAACTCATGATAATGCGTTGCGAAGAGCGTCCGGCAATTCAGTCGCGGGTTGTTGTGGATGAACTCGATGACCGAGCGCGCGATCGCCAAGCCATCATAGGTCGAAGTGCCGCGGCCGATCTCATCCAGGATGAGCAGGCTGCGGGGGCTGCTGCCGGAGAGCAGGCGGGCGGTCTCCACCATTTCGACCATGAAGGTGCTCTGCCCGGCATGGATTTCGTCTTGCGCGCCGATGCGGGCGAATATCCGGTCGACCAGGCCAATCGTCGCCGAGTCCGCCGGCACAAAGCTGCCGATCTGCGCCATCAGGGTGATGACCGCCACTTGCCGGATATACGTCGATTTGCCCGACATATTGGGCCCGGTGATGATATGAATCCGCGAGGCCGGATCAAGATGGCTGTCGTTGGCCACATAGCGCGTCGAGCTCTCCAGCAGTTTCTCGACGGTGGGATGCCGGCCCGCCTGAATTTCGAGGACGCTCTCTTCCGTCAAGTGCGGCCGCGTGTAGCCCTCCCGCACCGCCACCTCCGCCAGCGAGGTGAAGGCATCCAGATGGGCGATGGCGCGCGCGGTCCGAAGCAAGCGCTGCTGCTGTGAACCAAGCTGTCGGCAGACATCGGCGAAGAGCTCGCGCTCCAGCGCCAGAATCTCCTCCTCGGCATTGAGTACGCGCGATTCGTATTCTTTGAGTTCAGACGTGATATAACGCTCGGCATTGACCAGCGTTTGCTTGCGCAGGTACTCGTCGGGCACTTTATCGGCCTGCGCGTTGGTCACCTCAATGTAGTAGCCGAATACCTTGTTGAAGCTCACCTTGATGCTGGCGATGCCGGTGCGCTGGCGTTCATGCGCTTCGAGATTGGCGATCCAGTCGCGCGCGCCTTGCGATGACGTCAGAATGGCGTCGAGCTCGGTCGAATAACCAGCGCGTATCGTCCCGGTGTGGCTTAAGGTCGCCGGCGGGTCGTCGCTAATGGCGGCGGCAATCAGCTGCAATGCGCCGTCGCAGGGGTCCAGACGGTCGCGGATCGCCGCCAGGCTGGTCAGTTCGTCGATGAGTTCCCGAAGGCGTGGCGCCGCCGTCAAGGCGTTCATCAGCGCGATCAGATCTCGCGGCCCGGCTTTTCCGCCCGTGATGCGGTTGCTCAGCCGTTCGATATCGCCGATTCCTTTCAATTCCGCGCCGATCTCATCGCGCAGCATATCGCCCTTGACCAGCGCCTCGACGGCGTCCAGACGCGCATTGAGTCGATCGAGCTCCAGCAGCGGCCGGTTGAGCCAGCTGCGCAGCAGGCGCGCGCCCATCGGGGTCGCGGTCCGATCGAGGATGCCGAGCAAGCTGCCCTTGGCCTTGCCATGACGGATGGTCTCGACCAGTTCAAGGTTTCGTCGTGTGAATTGATCCAGCACCATGAATGTATCGGTTGAATAGGACTGTATCGCCGCGAGTTGATCCAGCGCGCCTTTCTGGGTCGTTCGCAGGTATTGCAAGACGCCGCCGGCCGCCGAAATCGCGTCGTCCATATTTTGCAAGCCGAAGCCAGCCAGCGTCCCGACATTGAAGTGATCGCGCAAAAGCTGCTCGGCGCCGGCATATTCAAATGTCCAGTCCTGTACCGAACTCAGGTGGATGCCTTCGGGCAGCGTCACACCGCGCGCCACCCAGGTCTCCGGCATGATGACTTCGCGCGGTTCCAGGCGGGAGAGCTCCTCAAAGACGCGCAGGCCGACATCGCCACCGCTGAATTGCGTCGCGCTGAATTCGCCGGTGGATATATCGGCGAAGGCGATGCCGGCCCGGGCCCATTTTCCGCTTTCGGCGTCGCCAATCGGCAGGATACCCATCAGGTAATTGGCTTTGCCCTCCTCGAGCAAGGCCGGTTCGACTACCGTGCCCGGCGTCATGACGCGAGTCACTTCCCGTTCGACGATGCCGCGCCCGGTCGGCTCGGTTATCTGATCGCAAACAGCGACATGGAAACCTTTGTCAATCAGCTTGGCGATGTAGCCGTCTACGGAATGGTAGGGCACGCCGGCCATCGGTATCTTGTCGCCACCCTTGCGATGCGCGCGCGAGGTCAAGGTGATGTCCAATTCACGCGCCGCAATCTCGGCATCGTCATCGAACATCTCGTAAAAGTCGCCCATGCGAAACATCAGAATACAATCGGGATATTGGCTTTTGATTTCAAGATATTGCCGCCGCATCGGCGTAACACGTGGCATAGGGAGACCCCGCGGATGATGTCGTAGAGCCTATTTCTCGGGCCAATCCATGTTATTCTATCAGCGTCAATTATTGCCTACAAGTTGCCTGGCGGGGCAAGCAGCAGCGCCTCCTTCGCCGACTGAATTGCAAGAACGTCCGCGGCATGGGGATGCGGCTTTACCGTCAAGGAGCGGTGCGCTTGGGGAAACACATCATCGCGGTCGACTTGGGAGGGACGCAGCTGCGCGCCGCCCGCTACGACCAAGCCCTCAACCTGCTACAGCGCGAGAATACGTTGACGCGCGCCGACCTAGGCCTTCAGTCGACGATCGACCGCATGAAAGCCTATATCCGCAAGGCCATGCCGGCGGACCGCGACGATATTCAGGGCATCGGCATCTCGTCGCCCGGCCCCTTAAACCCCTTCAGCGGGGTCATTGTGGCGCCGCCCAATTTGCCCGGCTGGCTCGACGTCCCGCTGAGAGACATTATCGCGGCGGAATTCAATCTGCCCGTTTACATCGGCAATGACGCCAACGTAGCCGCCTTGGCTGAAGCGTCAAAGGGCGCCGCCCAGGGCTGCCGCCACGTGACTTACATCACCGTCAGCACTGGCATCGGCGCCGGGATGATCTGCGATGGCAAGCTGCTCTTGGGCCGCGACGGCCTGGCGGCCGAATTCGGTCATATTCCGATCATCGTCGAGAAGGGCCGGGTCAGCTCGGTCGAGCTGGAGGCGGCCGGCCCCGCCATCGCGCGCCGCGTCAGAAGCGCGCTAAGAAGTGGAAAACCATCGGTGGCGCCGGACCTGGTCGATGGCGATCTCGAACGCATCGACGCCCGCGTGGTCGGCCTGGCGGCGGCCGATGGCGACCAGCTGGCTATCGATCATCTCGCCTACGCCGGGTGGATCATCGGGCTCGGCATCGTGTCGATCCTGCATCTTTTCAATCCCGAAGTGGTCGTCGTTGGCGGCGGCGTGACCAAGACGGGCGAGCTGCTATTCGCGCCGATGCGGCAAGCCGTCCAGCAGCATGTGATGGACGCCGCTTATACCGAGGGCCTGCGCATCCTGCCCGCGGCCCTGGGTGAAGATGTCGCGCTGGCTGGGGCGGCCGCTCTGGTGGCGACTGAAGGCGGCAATCTGGACATCAGCGAGCTGGATCGGCTTTTCTGAGTAATATGAGGAATCTGTTGACCAAGATTGCCGTCCGAAAGACATTTCGAGAATACTGAATTGTTGAACTTCATGGGCGAAAGCGCCGAATCGGGCCCGCCCGTTTGATTCTTGCCCTCCCTGCGGCGTGCTACAATCAAGCTATGTTAATGCGACCGGACCAGCGAACGCAGCAGCGCGATTTCCTGCTGGAAATCACCCGCGCCATCACCGCCCAGCTAGACTTGAGCGAAGTCTTGCGGCGGGTGCTTCATGCGTCGCTGGTCATGCTGGCCGGCCGCGTCGGCGTCGTCGCCCTGGGCGACAAGCAGGACAATCGATTCTCGCTGCGCGCCTACAGCGGCATCTCGGCCGATGATGTGCCAGAGTTGAACGCCAAACTGCAAGAATTGATGAATCCACAGGACGAGGAGGGCTTCAGCCGCGATTTTCTCAACAAGAAGCTGCGTGAAATGGCTGATCTCATTGACCCGCGCCTGGCGCAATCCATTGCCATGCCCCTGGTCTTCGCGCGGAAGCCCCTGGGGCTGCTGATCGTGTTTCGCTCCTACCAAACAGCCATTACGCCGGAAGACCTGGACACCTTGCAGAGCTTTGCTGACCAGGCCGCCATCGCCGTCAATAACGCCCAGCTTTACGGCGAGATCAATCAGGAACGCCAGCGCCTGGAAGCGATCTTGAATAACAGCGGCGACGGCGTGTTCATCTTGCAGCCCGATCTCCGCTTCCAGCAGGTGAACCGCGCCTTTGAGCGGATGACCGGCTGGCGCCAGGAAGATTCAGTTGGCCGACCAAAGAGCGATATCATCGTCTGGCATGCCCTGGAATGCCGGGACATCGAAGACGCGCTTGACGCCGGCTGGGCGCGTGATTCGTCTGGGCGCCCGGACGCGCTTTACGTCGAAGGCGACCTATTGCGCCGCGATGGCATCAAAATAAGCATCGGCATTACCTACGCGCCAATGCTCACCGAAGACGGCCGCCTGGAGAGCATCATCGCCAATGTCCGCGACATCTCCAATTTCCGCAAAGCGCAGGAAATGCAATCCGTTTTCATCTCGACCGTGCATCACGAGCTGCGAACGCCGATCGCCATCATCAAGGGTTACGCCAGCACGCTGGGGCGCGACGATGTGGAATGGGACAACGCGGTCATCCGTGAGAACATGGCGATAATCGAAGATGAAGCGGACCGGCTGACCAATCTGGTGGAAGACCTGCTCACCGCCAGCAAAATTCAGGCGGCGCGCGAATTGAGGCTGAACCTCGCCGATATTGATCTGCGGGCGATCGCCGCGCGCTCGGTGGAGCGGCTTGAAGGCCAAACCGGTCATGCGATCGTATTGAGCTTCCCGGAAGACTTCCCTGTCATACCAGGCGATGAAATCCGCCTGCGGCAGGTCATCGAGAATTTGCTGACAAACGCCATCAAGTATTCGCCGGAGGACAAGACGATCACGGTTGGCGGTCGCTTCACCGAAAAGAGCGTGACTGTTTTCGTGCGCGATGAGGGCGCTGGCATCCCAAAAGATCAGATCGACAAGGTATACGAGCGTTTCTACCGCGTGGATGACAAGCTCACCAGCCGCGCACAGGGCGCCGGCCTCGGTCTTTATCTGGTCAAAGCGATAGTCGACGCGCATGGCGGCGAGATCTCGGCCAAGAGCCAGATCGGCAGCGGCTCGACATTTTTCTTCACATTGCCTCGCGACTGAACAAGCGCGCAGAGATCGCCGCCTGCCAACGCTTAACTGACGGTTTCTATGCGCTCTTAAACAAGCTATGGCTTTCCTGAGGAATTTCGTTATCCTTTCGCGGGAAAACTGGAAGCGATTAGTGGAGGATAAGCATGCGAAAGAAAATCGCTGACGCTAGCGCCGCCCCGCTCTTGGCACTGCTCCTTGCGGCGCTGTTCATGCTGTGCCTCGGCACGTTGACGCAAGCGCAGGATGATAGTCAGGCGAGCAGTCCCACCGGCGATCCCCTGATGCTCGGCCTGCAAGTCGCCAGGGACCGCGTCGAGGAAGAGCGCTTCGCGCCCTTGAGGGTCATTCGCTGGCGTTATTATGAGGACAACTGGAGCTCGGTATTGAGCTGGCAGCGTTACGGATCCTTCGGCATCGACAACTGCGTGGCCGAGGTGCCCATACCGCTCAAGCGCAAGGACATCTTGTTTGGCTGGACCTTCAGCATAAAGGATGTTTCGGGTAAGGAATATCAGGTGCGCGTCAGCTATGACCTGGCTGAGGTGGTCTTATGCGACGAGGTCCAGGTGCCGCCCCAATTTGGCGGTCCGGCGAGCGCTGAGAGCCCGGCGGCCGAGGCTGCGCCGGCGGCTCCAGCACCGGCAGCGGCGGGATCAGGCGGATTCGCGCTCGGCGGTCACATCGCTGGTTTTGACGGGGCGGCCATAAACGCAATGCAGCGGGCCGGCATGACCTGGGTCAAGAAGCAGGTGCGGGGCAACTCCGATGGCGGCATCATTGCCCAAGCCCATGCCAATGGTTTCAAGGTGCTGATTGGGGCGCTCGGCGACAAGAATCGCCTGGCGGCTGACTTCAACGGCTACGTCTCCGAGTTTGCCCAATCTCTTGCTTCATTGGCCCGAAACGGCGCCGACGCCATCGAAGTATGGAACGAGCCGAATATCGAACGGGAGTGGCCCCGCGGGCAAATCAATGGCGCGAGGTACGTCGAATTGCTCAAGGCGGCTTACACGGCGATCAAGGCGGCCAACCCCTCAACCCTGGTTATCAGCGGCGCGCCCGCCCCGACCGGATTCTTCCAGACTGGTTGCGCGGACGGCGGCTGCAATGACGACATCTTCATGCAGCAGATGGCGCAGGCTGGCGCGGCAAATTATATGGATTGCGTCGGCGTGCACTACAATTCCGGCATCACACCGCCCGACGCCCGCAGCGGCGCCCCGGTCGGCAGCGCCGGTCACTATTCCTGGTATCTGCCAAGTATGATGAGCGTCTATCGCAACCCCTTCCCCACCAGGCCGCTTTGCTTCACTGAACTGGGGTATCTGACCGGTGAGGGCATCGGCGCGCTGCCGGGCGGGTTCTCCTGGGCGTCGGGCATCACGCTGGCGAACCAGGCGCAGTGGCTGGCGGGCGCGGTTAACGTGGCGCGCAGCGCCGGTTATGTCCAGTTGTTGATCGTCTGGAATGTGAACTTCACCGCCTGGGGCGCGGACCCGCAGGCCGGCTACGCGATGCTGCGGCCCGGAGGCGGCTGCCCGGCTTGTGATTCGCTTGGCGCGGTCATGCGCGGCTAGTTGCAGCCCGCTCCAGACAATCTCTTGGGCTTGTCCGGTACTAAGTATTGGTCGCCTGCCTAAGGTTCACCCCCTCTAAATCTCCCCCCAATTCATTGGGGGGAGACTTTTTTCGCCGTCGAGACCGTTCAATTGGCGACAAATCTCCACTTCCCTAACTTGCAGGGATGCTCGCCATAGTGATGGCGGGTAGGGGCCGCGCCGCGTAGACACAGGCGGTCGGGGAAGGGGTAGAAAAAGCGCGGAAGAATGTGCCACTACCGGACAAATCTTGTTGGGGCGAGGCGGTGACTCGCCCGAACTGGCTACAGCACGACTACGCGCGAGCCGGCGCTCATTGATCATGGCTCAGCAGCCAAAGGTCTGTGAATGTGCAGCTAGTGTCCACTTCATCGTAGTTCACCGCGGCGATGCCCACGCCACCGATCCGCGGCCGGCTGTCCAGGCTGCCCACATAGCGCCCGTCCAGGAAATAATGAATGACCTCGTCCGACACGATGGCCAGAAGGTGATGGGCGCCCGATGCCGGCGCCGGGCGATTGCCATAGACGCCAGGCGCGAATCCGTCGGCCGCGCGGCGCGAAATACCATAGTCGCCATGGCTCGTTACATAAGCAAGCGTGTAATTCTCGACGTCGTTGTAGTGGAAAAACAATCCGCAGCCGCCATTGCCGTCGGAGCGCGTATCAATGGTCAATGACACGCCAAAGGCAAATTGGGCGAAGCTGAAGTTGGAGGCGACAGGCAATCGTGTGACGCCAGGCCTTGCGCTTCTGACTGAACTCTCGGGCAAGGCCACCTGGACTTCGCCGCCGACTGGCACGAGCTGCAGCCGCGCCAGATCCTCGGCCATCGCATAATATCCCTTCGCCAGCAGCGTTTGAGGAAAGGGGACCTTGTTGTCGGCTCGCGTCGGCAGGGTCACCCGCGTTTCGGCGACGACGAGCGACATGGCCCCGCCCGCTTGATCGTCGGTCATCATGGCGATACCCAGGCTGCCGGCCTGCGACGGCGCCCGATCCCAGGCTGCTCCCACCACCTGCCCGTTGTAAACCACATCGTAATGCTGCCCGCTGACCAGCACACCCAGGCGAAACGCGCTTTCACCAGGCGGGATCGCCGGATGTGCCGTCCAGTTGCGCAAGGGCGTCACCGTGTCGCCCTCGATGCGATCCACGCGCCAGTAGCCGCGCTTGCTCAACAGCAGACGATGATATGTGCTCGGCGACAAATAACGAAACAGGAGCCCCACATGCCAAACCGCCGGCGAGCTCACCTGCTCGAATATCGCTTCGAAATAAAGATCCGTTTCGGTGGGCAGGTGCAAGCCGACCATACCGGCCGACCGCGCCAGACCGCGCATTTCTACCGCGAAAACGCTCGATTCGGAGACGCTGACCGGCCCGTTGCTGTAGACGATTTCCCAGTTGGCGCTGTCCACCGTGGTTTCATGAATCGCCAACTGGTCGAATCCCGGCTGGACCTGCAATCGATAGTCGCCCGCGCTCTCGCCAAAGGCGCCGACGGCGATCGTGTAAGTCGATGTTCGCGGGAAGACGAATGCCTGGATCGCGGCATCCAGCGCGGCGGGATAATCGTAATCGTCATTGGAGACCAGGAGGGCGCCGGCGCTGTCATAGATCGCCAGCGTGGGGTCCAGCCCGTCGCTGAGGGCTTCGACGCGGACCGACGCCAGAGTCAAGGCGAGCACTGTCAGGGAATAGCGCTGCGTTTCGCCCGCCGCCAGGCTGCCTTCGACAATGCTGCCCATCTGCAGCGCGCTGTCTTGCGCTTTGAGCGGGCGGCTGACCGCAAATAGACAGACAATGCAGAAGAGGATCCTGCCCGGCGCAGTCATTTGTCCTTCGGCATCCAGGAGGTATAAGTATCCGCCAAGTAATCAAGATAAGCGTAATAATCTTCCTGCGACATCTCCGCCCCAAGCTCCCCGCGATGGAACTCAGCTTGCGCAATGCGGCGGTAGTTGCCCGCTTCTCGCAGGCCACGCCCTTCTTCTTTCTTGCGCTTTTTCCGCTGGTATCTGACCGACAGCCGCGACAGTGGCAGCGCCTCAAAGTCAGTCGGCGACATGATGGTGTAGCTCACAAGATGTTCGCCATCCTGCTCAAGCGAATTGGCCACGACATACCATCCCTTGGGCACGCGGGGGTGTCGTTTCGCTTCAAAGTGCCACATGAGCAAATTGACGTTCTGTTCGGCGTCGATCTCGCTCTGAATCTTGCTGCCGTTGACGAGCCTGATCATGTCGCCAACGAATTGAATGGCGCGATTGCTGGGCCAGTATGTTTTGGTCAGGTAATCTGCGCCGTAGGTCAAAGCGACAGCGATCATTAGCGCGGCGCCGATGCTGATCAAGCCGCCATTGGGGATTATCGCCCCCAGGATGAAATAGCTGAATATGGCGCCGATGATGAAGGTGAAGCAGCCGACCATGCGGACGCCGGAATGCTCCTGATCCACTTCAAACTCAATATTTGGCGCTGCATCCGGCGCGTTCAACATCGGCAATTTGCCTCTCAAGCCCTCAGCATTAAACTAGGCCATATTCGCTTGGCGCGAAATCATCATAACTGATTACGGTCATCTTGCAATAGCGCCTGCCCGCGGCCGAGGCGTCGGCGAGCGGCTGCCGACTGCGGGCGATGGCTAAGGCGGCCGGGGGCGCTTTCTTCTTTTCCGCCGCTGAGAATCGGCCGGAAGGTGGTGACAAGACATGGTAGCAGCAGTCTGCTTCGGCTCAATATTCGGTATCCCTTTCATCGTATGGGGCATCATCTTGATCATCGATCGCGACCGGACCTGGCAGCGACGCTTGCGGCATGCGCGCGGCAAGGTGGCGCCGAGGCGAACAGGCGCCTGGGATCGGCGTCAAGTGATTTATGGCGTGCTGCTCATCATTTTTGGTGGTGCGGTTTTGCTGGCCCTTACCGTCTTCAATTATCTGGCGCAGTCGATTTCGCCGCCGGCGCCATTCTGACCGCCGACAGGCTCAGCGCTGCCTGGCAGATTGTTTCCACCAGATGCCGGTGCATTGGGGCAGAATGACTTTGCCGCCGCCTAGCCACTTGGTCGTCAGCTGTTCGCTGAATACGCCGCGCATCAATTCGAGGGATTCAGCCGGCGATGCAAAGCGATAATCCGAGCGCACCCAGCGAAACTGAAAGCCACAAACTTCCTGCCAATATTGGTACAGCGCCTCAAGCCGCCGACTGGGCGCTTTGGGCCGTTTCGCGCCCGTCCCCATTGTCTCGAGCAAGATGGCGATGCCGCCCGGCTTGAGAATGCGCTCCATCTCCGCCAGCATCCCGTTGATTCGCTCGCGCCAATCAAGCGGATGCCAAGCCAGGACGTGGTTGAAGCTCCACCCCTCCAGTACCAGATCCGCGCAAGCCGCTGCGACCGGCATGCGCAAGTTGTCGCCCAGGGCGAGCGACCAATTGCTCATGCCAGTAGCGCGCAGGTTTTGGCTGGCGCGGCTCACCATCGCCGGCGCATTGTCAAAGGCGGCGATGTGCTCCGCCATGACCGACAGATTACGCGTGAGCCGGCCGGTGCCAGCGCCGAATTCCACGATGCGCAAACCGTGCAATGGGCGGATTTCGTTGAGCGCGGCGATGACGTTGCCCCGATAATCTTCGCGCGCGACGAGGCGATCATAGGCTCCGGCGCCATGGCGATAGACATCTTTGAATTCGTCGGACTCGGGGAAATCTTCGGGCCGCTCTTGCGCTGGATTCAACGGCATCTAATCCTGGAACGATGCTATGACGGCGTCAAACCGTTCTTGATCTATCTGCGGATAAGGATCCAGCAAGGCCTTGAAAGTTTGCATGTAGCGCAAAATCTGCTCGCGAGTGTATGCCTCGAAGCGGAGCGTCACCGCCGGCTGCGTGTTGCTGGCGCGGACCAGGCCCCAACCAGCGTCAAATATCACCCGGGCGCCGTCGACCGTCACCACTTCGTAATCGCGCTGCAGGCTCGCCGTCATCTCATCGATCATTTTGAATTTCAGGTCGTCCGGCGCGCTGAGCACGATCTCCGGCGTGGCGACCAGCTTGGGAATCTCGTCAAAGATTTCGGCGATGGTTTCGTCCGTCCTGCTGATGATTTCCAAGGTTTTGAGCGCCACCAGCGGCGCGTCATCGAATCCATAATATTCTTCGCCGATGAAGAGATGGCCGCTGACTTCGCCACCCAGCAAGGACCCAATCTCGTTCATTTTCTTCTTCATCAAGCTGTGGCCGGATTTCCACATGACCGGCTGGCCGCCGTACTTCGTGATTTCATCGGGCAAGGCTTGCGACGCTTTGACATCGAAAACGATTGGCGTGTTGGGGTGGCGGCTGAGCAGGTCGCGCGCCAGAAGGGCCAGCAGCCGATCCGCCGCGATATGATGCCCCTGGTTGTCGATGAAGCCGCAGCGGTCGCTATCGCCGTCGAAGGCCAGCCCGAGGTCGGCGCCCAATTCAAGGACCTTGGCTTCCAGATCGCGCGTCATTTCCGGGTCTTCCGGGTTGGGCAGATGGTTGGGGAAGGTTCCGTCCGGCTCGCAATAGAGGCATTCGACATCCAGGCCCAACGCGGTCAAAACCGGCGGCACGTAAGAGCCGGACAAGCCATTGCCGGCATCCAGCACGACCTTCATGCGCTTGGCCATCGTCACCTTGCTTTGGATGGCCGTCATGTGCCGCTGAATCATGTCGAAGTCCTGGGCGATTTCCGGCTGGCCGACGCTGAAGGCTCGCTCGTTGATTATCTTGAGCAAATCCTGGATCTGCTCATCGGCGAGCGCCAATTTGCCGTATGCCATCTTGATCCCGTTGTAGCGCGTGTCCAGGTGGCTGCCCGTGACCATGACGCCGGCGCCCGCCCCGTCAAAGGATGCCGAGGCGAAATATACGGTCGGCGTGAGCACCTCGCCGATATCGGTGACCGGCAAACCTGTCGAAGCCAAACCGTCGATAACAGCCGCCTTTAGCGGTCCCGATGTCAACCGATTGTCCGAGCCGACGAATACGCGCTGCGTCTGAAATTGCTGCGTCAGATAGCTGCCCAGCGCTTGGCCCACGAGCCTAGCGAAGGCCGGCGTGAGCTGGGGCGCATCGCCCGCTGCCGTGCCGCGAATATCGTATTTCCGGAATACCGACGGGTCGATCGCTGTCATATTTCCCTCGCTTCATACCTGGCGGACGCCCAAGTCCTGCCAATTGCAGTAGATTTAATCATATGAAAGCTCTGGCGGAATTTCGTAAGATCTTGGGCGAGCCACCGGCTCGCCCCTACACACAATAGGTAACGCTTGATCACCATTGTCAGGCATCGAGGACGAACTCTTCGCCATCGACATCGGCCGAAAACTTCAAGCCGCCGCCGCCCTTGCGGCTCGAGCTAATGCGAACTTCGGTGCCTTCCGGCGGGTTGGCGCGCAGCAGAAAGTCGGCCAGGGGTTCGCGCAGGTTCCGGCGCAGTATCCGCCGCAGCGGGCGCGCGCCGAATTCCGGCTCGTCATTCTGCGCCAGCAGCCAGTTCTTGGCGCCCTGCGTGAAGGTCAGCTTGAGCCCCCGTTCCTTGGCCAGTTTGTTTTCCTTCTCTATCAGCAGATCGAGAATGAGCACGAAGTCTTCGTCGCTCAAGGCGTTGAAGAGGATCACTTCATCCAGGCGATTGATGAACTCCGGCCGCAGAAATTCCAGCACTTCCTCCATGATCATCTCACGCAGGTCTTCGGTGATGTGCCGCACCATCAGATGCTCGGAGCCGATGTTGCTGGTCAGGATCACCACCGCCTCGCTGAAACGCGCGATGTTGCCGCGGCCATCGGTGAGGCGGCCCTCCTCCATCACCTGCAGCAGCACGTCCATGATCCGCGGGTGCGATTTTTCGATTTCGTCCAGGAGCACGATCGTGTAGGGCTGCTGGCGGATTCGCTCGGTGAGTTGCCCGCCTTCGTCGCTGCCGACATAACCGACAGCCGAGCCGATCAATCGATTGATGCTGCTTTCGTCTTTGTATTCACTCATATCGAGCGGGAAGAGATTTTCTTCGCTGCCGAACATGAAGTCCGCCAGGACGCGGGCCAGCTCGGTTTTGCCGATGCCGGTCGGCCCGAGGAAGAGGAAAGCGCCAATGGGGCGCCGCGGGTCTTTAAGCCCGACGCGCGCCGTCTTGATGGCGCGGCTGACCGATTGCACCGCTTCTTCCTGGCCGATCAAGCGCTTGCGCAGGTGGTCCTCCATATTGGCGTAGCGCAGCCGCTCGTCAGCGCCCAGTTTGGTCACGGGAATGCCGGTCATTTGGCTCGTCACCAGCGCGACATCATCCACATCAAGCGAGGCGTCGTTATTCTCGGGCTTGAAGGCCAGGTCGTCCTGCTTGGCCATATTGACCATGGCGGCGGTACGATGGAGCAGTTGCTCGGCGCTGAGCGGCAGCGGGCTAATGGTAAGAAAGCGCTGCGCCATGCGCCCGGCCATCTTCAAAGCGTCGTGATCGACCGCGATTTCATAGTCGGATTCCAGGTGCGGCGCGATCGTCTCCAAGATGCAGACCGTCTCTTCCAACGAGGGTTCATCAACGCGAATGACCTGACTGTTCTCCATGATGGCGCTGACGCCTTGAATGCGTTCCTCAAACTCCTGTACATTGGTCGTGCACATGATCACAGGGTCATCGCTGAGAAAAGCCTTCTGCACCAGAGAAGTCGCTTTGTTGAAATCGGCTTTGATGGGGCCGCCGAAGAAGCGATGGATCAGCGGCAGGAACAGGATGCCGTTGCGGGCGGCGCTCATGCCGGCGCGAAAAGCTTCCTGGTCGCCGTCCAGCAGCGC
This sequence comes from Chloroflexota bacterium, assembly GCA_011523545.1. Taxonomy (GTDB): domain Bacteria; phylum Chloroflexota; class Anaerolineae; order Aggregatilineales; family Phototrophicaceae; genus UBA6055. Next base: position 57,424 of record WTGN01000030.1, read on the forward strand.
CGTCTCGCTGATTTGCACCAAATTGGTCAACCCCGCCGGGCCCTTTTCTTCCGCCATCAGCAGCGCCAGGCTGTATGCCAGGGTTCGCTTGCCGACGCCGTCGGGCCCGACCAGCACGACATGCCGATTGACCGATTGCGTCAGCACGTTGATCACATTGCGCAGCAGGTCTTCGCGAAAATGCACCGCGCGCAGCAAGCCCCGTTTTGCCCGCTTTACAAAATCCACCGTCGTGCTGTCTTCTCGCGCCGGGATGATCTTGCTCGCGTCGCTGTAAGCGTCCTGAATCGCTTTCGGCGTGATGCTGAACTGGCGCAGGATGCCCCCGGTGCTGACCGATGTCTCAGCGAGCACGGCCAAGGCATGATCGGTGTCTATCTTTTGTTCGTTCATGGAGTTGGCGATTGTCAGCCCGTCATCAAGCAAGACGATGGATTGACGGCTTAGCGATACCTTGCGGTTGCCGATAGCGACGAAATCCAGGCTGCCGTCGGGGTCGCGCCGGGCCGCAATCGCCGCTTTGACCTGGCGCTGCAGGCGATCAAGGTCGACGCCGCGCGATGTTTCAAAGTTCTCGAGCATGCGCCAGGCGGCCGTGTTCTCACGGTGGAGCAAGGCGAGCAGCACCATCTCCGGCATAATCGATGATTTGCGATACTCCTTCAGCATGTCCGCCGCGTCATTCAAGACGGCGTCCATATCTTTTGAAATCAAGTCGGGATTTAACGTAGACATTGACCTGTGCTGTCCTCAGAAACTGTATTGCTCCATGCAAAGGCGCCGCGTCATTATAGCTTAGGCGACGGCGCATCGACTAGATTATCTCGCAAGCGCCGTATGAAAATCATTAGAAATGCCGTGCCCAAGTCAGAACTCGTTCTTCTGGATGAACATGAAGTGCAGAAAATTGAACAAGTCCTCACCGGTCAGCAGCCGCGGCCGCGCGCGGTCTTCGATGATGCCCGGGAACAACTCCACGGCGAGCAATTCACCTTCATAGATATACAGCGTATCCATGAAAAAGCGCCTGTTGCCCCAGGGCTGTTGATCGAAAAACAAGTTTCCCAAGCCAAAATGCAGAAAGGCGGTTTCGCCCCGACGCGTTTGATAAAACTCAAAGGTCATCGGTTTGTGCTCCGCCGTGCCGATCACAACATCGGCGCCCCATTCGGCGAAGGACTGAAAATCGATGCGCTGTTGCCGCATCGGCGTGAAAGCTTCAAACTCACGATATTGAACGGTCAAAATCACGATATCGACTTCGGCCGCCAGCGCCGGCAAGGCATCGCGCAGCCAGCCATCGCCGCGGCAATAGGCGTTCCCCGCGCGCTGACCGCCTAGCGCTTCGGTGTCGTCATTGGCAAAGGCATAATAAGGACCGATATTGTTGCAAGCTATCCAGCCGATACGCGATCCGTTGTGCTCCAGGATCAATGGCCGCCGCGCCTCCGCCAGGTTGCGCCCGCCGCCGACAAGGGCAAAGCCGCGCTCTTCAAAGTGATCCAGCGTATCTTCAAACGCTTGGTAACCATAGTCGTTGATGTGATTGCCGGTTAAATCGACGACATCCACATCAAGAATGTCGAAAAGCCTCGCCTGATCGCGCGTCATGCACATGCTGTTGTTCCCGCCCAAGACTGGGCCGGTCGCCTCCGGACAGCCGGGCGCGATCGACGCTTCATGCGTGATATGAAAATAATCAGCTCGACGCACATAATCGCGGATGCCGCTGGCGGCGTGTTCAACTCCAATCGCTTCAACGGCCGGCAGTGTATGCCGCGCCAGCGCAGTCGTGCCGGACAGGGTGACGCGCGTCAGCCGCTCGGGCATAAAATTAGGCGCGCCGCTGTGAAAGACCAGCGGATAAGCCGCCAACTGATCGACAACGGGCACATCATCCAGCCATAGCGGGCGCAAGCGAATATGCAGCTGGTCCATGGGCAAAAGCGTGAAACTGAGCTTTTCGCGCCAAAGTGCATAATAGAGCTTGTTGTCGGGGACAATATGCGATTGCGGATGCAGTTCGATGCCATGCCGCCGCAGCCTGTCCGCGTTTGACTCACTGAGAACCAACTGTTCAAGATAGTCGCCGGCCTGCAGCCCGGCGAGATCGGCCGACTCGATCGATGTAAGCAAGCTGCCGAAACCGGCCGCCGGCAGCCAAAGCTCGACGCCGGCATCAACTGGAGCGTCCACGGGCGTGTTCACGTCATCCGCGCCAGAAAGCGCCGCGCCATAGAAGCTGACATAATCCGCGACGAATTGACCCCAGCTCGCCTCGCTGTGATCGCCGCCAGCGTGCACGACATATACGTGCGGCAGGCCGCGCTTCCGCAAGATGACGTGCATCCGGTCAACGCCATCCGCCGCGTGGTCGCTTGTGCCCCGGTCCAGCCAAAGGCGCAAATGCGTATCGAATTTCAGGGCATCCGCCAGGTCAAGCGGATTATAAGCCGGCGCCGCATGATTAAGGTCGAAATAGGGGCTATGCCCGCCAATGGCGACAAAGCGGCTGGGGTAGCGCAATCCAAGGTGATAGGCCCAGAAGCCGCCGCGCGAAATGCCGCCGATCGCCTGCCGGCCGTTCAGGCGGAAGCCGTCGCTCGCCTGGTCGAGCAGATCGAGCAGAATCGCGTCATAGCTGACGCCGTCGAATTCATTCTTGTTGGCGCTTGATCCGCCGAAGGGCATCAAGACAATCATAGGCGGCGCGCTGCCCGCCTGGATCGCGCTTTCCAGGGCCTTGACCAAGCCGAGGCGCGCCCACTGGTCGTCTTTGGCGTTGGAGCCGTGCAAGAGCAGCAGTAGCGGATACGAGGCCTCGGAGGCATGATAGCAGGGCGGCAGGTACAGGCTGTACTTGCGCTCATGCGCGGAAACACCGCTTTGATAAGCCTCGCGCGAGAGCGTGCCCGCCGCCGCGCATGCCTCGTCGGACGCCCGCAGCCCGGGCGCGACGGCGAGAATCGCAAGAACGATGACAAGAGTTGTAGCCGACAGCGAGCGCAATCTGTCTCCGTCAAGTTAGTTGAGAAGCGGACAGGTCGCGGAAGGATATCAGATTGCGGCGATCGTGTGAAAGGCGGATCAGCCTGCTTCCGAGACTTCGCCGAGCCGATAGCCGATGCCGCGAACATTGACGATAAGGTCGATATCTCCTAGGCGCTTTAGCTTGCGCCGCAGGTTGCTCACATGCGGGCGAATGACTTCGCGCGCCTCGGTTTCCTCCGTTGTGTAGCCGCGGACTTCGCGCACGAGCTCGCGACAGGGCACAACCCGCCCTCTGTGAGCGGCGAGGTAAAGCAGCAGATCAAATTCCGTTGGCGTCAAACTGACCGACTGTTCATCGGCCTCAATCTGATATTTGCCCGGCAAGACGGAAAGCGGGCCCAGACTAATGGCATTGCCCCGGGGCGATATCCGTTCGCGAATCGCCGCCGCGCCCAGCTCCACCCCAAAATCTGCGCCGTCCAAGGCATCCGAGGCTTCGCGCGCCAGTTCAGTTACGGTCCGCTCTATCGTATCCAGGAGGCGGCGGCGGCGCGTCACCCGGCGCGCATTTTCAATGCCGCGCTCCACACTTTCGCGGATGGTCTCGCTGGTGCATGGTTTGATCAAATAATCATAGGCGCCGAAGCGGAGCGCCTGAAGCGCCGTCTCAAGGCTGGCCTGCTCGGTCATCAACACGACGATGGCATCGGTCGATTTCTGCTTGATGCCTTGCAGCAGTTCGATCCCGTCAATTCCGGGCAGGTCGATTTCGGCGAGGACGAGGTCAAAGTCAGTCTTGTCATAGCGCTCAAGCGCAGCCTCGCCGCTGTTCACTTCCGTAACGAGATAACCGACGCGCTGCAAGGCTTTGCTCACGGTGTATCGATTGACGCCATCGTCGTCGACTAGCAACAGTCGCATAAGCTGTCTCTCAGCCATATTGGCCGCCCGGCCTGAAACTAATGCTCTGATTAAATTATAGTAGAATTTTGACCGATTTGATAACACATTGCCCTTGATTTCCTTGGAAAACCAGCCACATCATGCCAGGGTCAGAACGACGCAATCGGCATCGCGCGCTTCAAAATGGCGGCAATCGGCCAGGCGCCATTCATCGCCCAGGCAAATTGCAAGGATTTCGCCGTCAGCGCATACGAGCGGGATCTGGTCGCGTAGTTCGCGCGGGATTTTGCGGTCGATCATCCAGTCCTTGAGTTTGCGTGTTTGCCCGCCCATGCCCTGCGGTTTGAAGCGATCGCCCGGGCGCCGCGTTCGCAGGCGCAGCTCCAGGCTAGCGGGCAGCAACAGGCTCTGGCCGGCGTCGCTCGCGGGAAGACCTCGCGAGAGGCAGAGCCGCAAATTCGGATAAATGATCGGTGCATCAAGGCGGATCTCACGGTTGGTATTCGCGGAGATGCATCGATAGCCCGCGCGCGCTGGGGGAGCGCCTTTGCGTTCGATGCAAATGTCGTCATAGCTGAGCAGCATTTGCAGCGCAGCGCTCAAATCGCGGCGGGCGCCGGTTGCCGATGATTGCGACCAGCCGATGAGATCGAGGGTTAAGGCATGGGACAGGCGGGCAGATCCACTGGACAGCTGCCGATAGGCTTCGCGGATAAAGCGCCGTTGAAGCGCCGGATGCAAGGTCGCGAAATCCTCCGTCCGAATTCGCCAGCGCTCAGGCGAAACAGTCAGAAGCGGCATCACGATCGAGTCAAAACTGGACGATAGGAAATCTTCCTCCACCGCGGCGGTCTCCGCCAAGCGACCCAGTGCGCTGAGCAATGCCGGGTTCAGGCGCCTCATGCGGCCGATCAATTCATGACGCACAAAGTTGCGCCGGTAGCCAATATCGTCATTGCTGTCGTCAAAGCGAAATGGCAGCTTGTGATCGCGGCAATAGGTCTCCAGTTCGTCCTTCGAGAGCTGAAGAAGCGGGCGCACGAGGCGGAGCCCCGGATGACCTGGCAGCGGGGACAGGGCTCTCATGCCGCGCAGTCCGGCGCTGCCGCTGCCGCGCGCGATGTTCATGATGATGGTTTCCGCCTGGTCCAAGGCGTGGTGACCGACAGCGACGCAGGCGCTTCCCTGCTCCCCGGCAACGCGCGCCAGAAAGGCGTACCTTGCGCGCCGCGCCGCCGCTTCAATGCCGACGCCCCATTCGCGAGCAAGGCTTGGCACATCCGCTTGACCGACGCTGTGCGGCACCCGCCAGCGCGCGGCCAACTCGGCCACGAATTCCAGATCGCGCTGGCCCGCCGCCCCGCGGATGCCATGATTGAGCGAGGCGACATGCAGGTTGATTGTGTTGCTTTCGCCCCAGCGCTTCAGCAGATGGAGCAGCGCCACCGAATCGCAGCCGCCGGAAACGGCCACGATCACCGTTTCTCCCGGGACAAATGCGGCGTTTTGGGCGAGCGTGTTGCTTACTGTTTCCAATACCATGTTGAATTTGCCAATGAAGGCCCTGCCTCAATCATAACCTCGTACCGTCAGCTTGTGAACGATGTGCGATTCAGTGCTATATTTGTTAAAGCGAATTGACTCATTGTCAGCGTTGGCGTAGCCTTGAGCTTGATTAATATTTGTAATGTTGGACTATGATATAATGCGCCGCGTATGCCTTTCGTCGAGGGTTAATCAGTGCTAAGTCCCCTGGATTTCCTGTTCGGGCTGTTCTCGCTCGACGTCGGCATTGACTTGGGTACGGCCTATACCTTGGTGTACGTGCGCGGCAAAGGCATCGTGATCAACGAACCTTCATTCGTCGCCGTCGACCGCAAGACCCGCGCCCCGATCGAAGTTGGCGCCCGCGCGAAGGAAATGTGGAGCAAGAATCCGAAGGACATTCTTATAGTCCGCCCGCTGCGCGACGGCGTCATCAGCGAATACGAAATCACCGCCCGCATGCTCGATTATCTGATTAAGAAGGCGCATGAGCAGAGCTGGGTGCCAGTGCCGCGGCCGCGTGTGGTGGTGGGCATCCCCAGCGGCGTCACCGAGGTGGAGAAACGGGCCGTCATAGAGGCGACGCTGGACGCTGGCGCGCGCGAAGCCCACTTGATCGAAGAACCGGTGGCGGCCGCTATCGGCGCCAACCTGCCGGTGCTGGAGACGCGTGGCAGCATGGTGGTTGATATCGGCGGCGGAACGACCGAGGTCGCCCTATTCTCTCTCGGCGGGATCGTCATCAGCCGCTCGATTCGCGTGGCCGGCGACGAAATGGACGAAGACATCGTCCAGCACTTGCGCAACAAGCACAATCTCTTAATTGGCGAGCCAACCGCGGAAAAGGCCAAGATAGACATCGGCTCGGCCTATCCATTGCCGCAAGAGCGCACATATATGGTCAAAGGCAGAAATTTGACCACGGGCTTGCCGGATTCGGTGGAGGTCAGTTCCATCGAGATCCGCGAAGCAATAGGCGGCTCGGTCAACATCATCATCGATACGGTCAAGGACGCGCTTGACGATACGCCGCCCGAGCTGGTGGCGGATCTGATGGAAAGCGGCATCACGATTGCCGGCGGCGGCGGGCAGCTGCGCGGCCTGGGAGACCGGCTGCGCGAGGAGGTCAATATTCGCTCCTGGGTCGCCGATGACGCCATGACCTGCGTCGCGCGCGGCGCCGGGCGCGTGCTGGAAGATTACAATAATCTGCGTCGTCTGCTTACCGGCCCGGAACGCGGCAGCACGCGACATTAGCGCATTCCTCAATTCGGTTCCGGGCGCCCGCCTGGTTAGCAGCCCCGTTGGTAAGAATTCGACAAATGATGAGTCCTTGTCCGGTACTGTGAACGGGGCGGCTGCCTAGGCTTTACCCCATCCCCGGCCCATGCCCAGTCAACTAGGGAAGGGTGACTCTACTACAGGAAGTGGTATTTCAGGCGAAATGACCATGCAGGTGTTGTCGTACCAGGCATACGCAGTATGCGCTCCCTCTTCCCTAGCCTGCTTGGGCAAGAGGGTCGGGGGGATGGGGTAAAATATGGCAATTCATTGCGCCAGTTGTTGACAAGCGCTACAGCCTGCGCAATTGGGTGATTTCGTGATTGTGCATGAGCTATGTTCTGCCTTCAGGGGGACTGTGCTAACATAGAACATACTGAATTCAAGCGGGGTCGATACATTGCGAAGCCTGCGCCAACCCAGCCGGATTCTGATGTTATTGCTGATGCTCGGCCTTTGCGCCGGCTTGATTGCGCTCAGCGTCGCTGGCGTATTGTCACCGGCGGAGTCTTTGGCGGCCGCTCCTCTAAACGGTCTTTCCGGCCTGTTCAACAGACTGTCGCTGTCGCTGAACGCTGCCTTCGAGGAGCTCAATAACCTGGGACGCCTGCGTGAGCGGATCGCCGCGCTGGAAGAGCAACTCGCCCGGCGGCAGATCGAATCAATTGAATTGCGCGAAGCGGCCAGCGATTATACGCGCCTGAAGAGTCTGCTCGCTTATACATCGCCCTTGGAGGACCAGGAGTTCCTGCCGGCGGACGTCATCGCCGTCGAGCAAACCGGGATCACGCGCAGCATCATCATCAACCGCGGCAGCCGAGACGGCATCGGCGTCGGCATGCCGGTCGCTACCGAGCTTGGCCTGGTCGGCCGGATCATCCGCGTCAGTGCCAACGCGGCTCAGGTGCAGCTCATCAACGACGAGAACAGCGCCGTAAGCTCCCGCCTGCAAGCGACGCGCGCGCACGGCAGCATCATCGGCCAGGCCTCCGGCGTGCTGCGCTTGACCATGGTGGATCTTGATGAAACCATTGAGCAAGGCGACCTGGTGATAACGTCGGGTTTGGGCGGCAACTTCCCGCCCGATGTCGTGGTCGGCCAGGTGACCAGCGTTCGTCAATTCGAGTTTGAATTGTTTCAAGAGGCGGAAGTCCGCAGCCTGATAGACTTCGACATCCTGGAATTGGTGCTGGTCATCACCAGCTTTGAGCCAATTGATCTGACCGTATTCGAGCCGACGGACGAGACTTGATATGGGGCGCTACCTGTCCATCGGCATATTGGGCCTGGCGGCGGCGCTGTCCGCCAGCTTCGTACCGCATTTCATCGCCTTTGTGGTGGCCTTGGCCGGCAATATCACACCCGTGCTGCACGGCACGCGCGGCCAACCCAATCTGGTGATGTTATTGGTCATTTGCTGGTCGATGCGTTCAAGCTTGGCGGAAGGCTTCATTTGGGCGCTTGTCGGCGGCATCCTCCTGGACCTGCTTTCGGTCTTGCCCGTCGGCACATCGTCCGCCGCCCTGATAATGATCGTCTTCCTGGTCAACAGCGTCGCTCAGCAGCTGCTTCGCTTGCGTGTGCTATTTGTCCTGGCGGTCACGGCGCTGGCGACAGTCTTCATGGCTTTCTACAGCTTGGCCGGCTTGTTCTTGCTGGGCCATTCCTACGAAATCCCTTCGATGGCGCGCCTCGTGCTGATGCCGACGCTGCTCTACAATCTCATTGCTGTATTACCGGTATATGCCTTGGCGCGCTTTCTGCAGCGTCGATTGGAGGGCGGTTTGCAAATCGCGCCGCAAAGTTTGTCGCTCGGAAGTGAAATGGGCGCCCGCGAGTGAAATCCAACCGCCTCATCCCATTTCAGACCTGGCGCTTAACTTTCTTTCAAGCGGTTATATTCGCCGTTTTTCTCATCTTTGGCATCCGCATGTATGAGTTTCAGGTGCTGCGCCATGACGAGTTCCAAATAGACGCGGACGAGAACCGTCTCAAGCGCTTTCCCATACCGGCGCGGCGCGGCGCCATCTTTGACCGCAACGACAGACGTCTCGCTTTCAATGTGCCCGCTTATAATGTCACCGTCATTCCGGCGCAGCTTCCCGCCGATGAAGAGGCGGAACTGGACGTCTTCAATCGACTGTCCGCTTTGGTGGGCGTGCCGCCGACGCGCGAAATCGCGGAACAGTCCGGCCAGTTCCTGCGCAGCATTGAAGACCTGGTAAGGGAAGGCGAAGGCATCGAACCCTTCAGCCCGGTCATCGTCGCCCTGGACGTGCCGCAGCTGGTCGCGATGCAAATCCTGGAAGAGCGCGTCTATATGCCAGGCGTCGATGTGGAGCCGATCGCGGTGCGGGAGTATCCGGCCGGCGCCTTGACCACGCATATTATCGGATACATGGGGCCGATCCCGGCGGAAGAAGCCGATGCATTGCGCGCCCTGGGTTACAACCCCGCCTTTGACCGCATCGGTTACGAAGGCGTCGAGCGCTATCTCGAGACCCGGCTGGCGGGCCAACGCGGCTCGATTCTGCGCGAGGTTGATGTCGCGGGCGAAGTCGTCCAGGTGATCGGGCAGGACGATCCCGTGCCCGGGCAGAACGTGCGGCTGACGATCGACACTGATTTGCAGGCTTTCGCCCGCCAGGCGCTCATTGACCAGTTGGAGGAACTCAATACCGCTGCCGGCCGCGCAGTGTCTCGGCAAGGCGTCGTCATCGCGATGGACCCGCGCACGGGCGAGGTCTTGGCCCTCGTCAGCTATCCAAGCTACGACAATTCGCGCTTCGCCCGCGCGATTGATGTCGAGTATTTCCTGGAGATCGCTGCCGATCCGCTGTTTCCCTTGCTGGACAAGACGATCAAGGGCCAGTATCCGCCCGGCTCCGTCTGGAAGGTCATCACCGCTGCCGCCGTGTTGGAAGAAAATATCATCGACCCGAACACACTGCTGCTTGATGAGGGCCAGCTGCTGGTGGAGAACCGTTACGCGCCCCTTGACCGCGCCGCTGCGCAACGCTTCGTCTGCTGGCTGCGCGAGGGGCACGGGCGGGTGGATATGATCCGCGGCATCGCCTGGAGCTGCGATGTTTATTTTTATCAGATTGGCGGCGGCAACCCGAATCTCTCGGCGCAGACGATCCGGCCCGGCGGTCTGGGCATTGATGATCTCTTTCGTTATGGCACGGCCTTTGGAATCGGCAGCGAGTTGGGCATTGAACTGCCTTTTGAGAACCCTAATCGTATGCCCGATCCCGATTGGAAACGCCGCAACCAGGGCGAAAGTTGGTCCACCGGCGATACCTACAACGCGGCATTCGGGCAAGGTTACGTCAACGTTACGCCAATTCAACTCATTTCTTCAGTCGCGGCCACGATTAACGGCGGCGTCCTCTATCAGCCGACGATCATCCGCGAGTTCCTCGACGAAGAACGGCGGATTATCAGCCCGTTCGAGCCCAAAGTGCTGCGGACCATCAATCGTGACATGATGGCGGCGGGCGACGAACTGACGTTGCTGCTGCTGGAAGACATGCTGATGAAGGGCGAGTCGAGCCTGGCTTGCGTCTGTGAACCCAACTCGGATTGGTATGACCCCTACCGCTGTGATCCGAGCGGATATCGAAACACGGTCGACCTGAATCCCGACCCCGGCATTGACGACTTGCAGACCTACCGCATCCACATCCCGCTGAATTATAGTTTCAACGGTTCCGTGTGCCAGCGCGTCAGGTTTCGCACGGTCAGCACGCCCTATATTCCGCCCTTTGTCTCCCATGAATCGCTGGATCTGGTGCGCGATGGCATGCGCGAGGCCGTCATTGGCGAGGGCGGCACGGCGCAGCCCGCGGCGCTACCCTTTGTAGAAGTCGCTGGCAAGACGGGAACGGCCGAATATTGCGATGACAACGCCTGGGCGCTCAATCTTTGCGTCCCGGGTCAATGGCCCGCGCATGCCTGGTATACCGGCTATGCGCCCTACGATGACCCCGAAGTCATCATACTCGCCTTTGTCTACAACGGCGGCGAGGGTTCCCAGGTCGCGCTGCCGATAGTCCGCCGGACGATGGAAGAGTATTTCCGGCTGAGAAACACGCGCGCCGGCTTGACATTGCGCGCCGCCAGCGCGACGAGCGAGGTATAAGGTGCTTTCGCTCTCAACAGTGCATAGAAAACTGCTAAGGCAGTGGAGCCCGGCGTTAGTTACCGCCGGCGGCGCCTGGCTGCTGATGCTGGTCATTGGCGATACGCCGGTCGCGCGCGCCTCGGGCCTGGCGCTGGCTGTCTTCGGCGTGACGGCGGGCATGCGCCAGATGGGTTTCGTCGCTTCCATCGCGGGCGGTCTGACGCTGGCGCTCTGCCCGGTCTTTTGGTCGCAGACAGGCGGCGGGCAATCCCAGCCGGCGACCATCGTCATCGCCGCGGGCGCCGCTGGCTGCGCCATGCTCCTGGCGTCCTTCCTGCTCAAGCGCAATGATCTCGGCATCGGCCTGGGCATAATACTGTTTCTCGCCATCTTCTGGAGTCAAATCGGCACGGCGCAGAGCCTGCGACTCACCGGGCTGGTCACGGCCTGGCTGCTCTATCTGCTCGTTGACATGATTCTGTTGACGAACCCGCGCCCGGGTATTAAGCCGGCGCAAAGCCCCAAAGCCTGGCGCAGCGCCGGATTGCTGTTCCTCTTCGCGATCGGCGCCATCAATGACCCGCTGATAACCTTGCTCGCGCCCGCCATTCTGCTCGCTCTGTTCCTGTCCTACGCCAAACTGCCCGCCGTTTACTGGCTGGCATTGCTGGCGATGACTGCGCTGGGCATTGTCCTGCTTGCGCGCGCCTATCTCATCCCGCAGCCGTCGCCGCTGGACATCTGGGGTTGGCGAGACGGGACGCGCTGGATCGAGCTGGGGCAGTTGGTGATCGCCCAATTCAGCCCATTCGGGATCATCCTTGGCGTGGTCGGGTTGGCGCGTCTTTCACGCTGGTACCCGCCCCTGGGTACAGTCACCGTGATCGCATACGCCGCTTATATCGTCTTCGGCTTGACCTATCGTGGCAGCCATCGCGAAGTGCTCCTGATTCCGCTGTTCATTATTCAAGTCATGTGGATGACTTATGCGGTCAATACCTTGGGCCAGTGGGTGAACAAGTCATTGGCCGATGATTCCGGCCGCTGGATCCATCTGGTTTCAGCGCTCTACTTTGCCTTGCCGGCATACTTTCTGCTCAATATCCTGGCGTCCTGAAAGCGCCGCCTCTGCCAGACGACTGCCCTATTTCCCCGACCCAGACTGATGCGCAGAAATGAAAACCGAGTATATTAAACGTATCGCAATTCGCGACGCGGACCACCCAAGCGGATGTCATCCGGCATGCAAGATGAACTCATAGCCATCAAAGGCCACAACGGCGGTTTGCTGATTTCGCTTAGCGCCACGGAGAACTGGCAGTCGGTCACTGACCAGCTCGCGGCGCGCATCGACGAGCGCGTCGAATTTTACTCCGGCGCAAACATCACCGTCGAGCTCGGCGAGCGGCCGGTACCGAAGTATGAATTGAGCTCGTTGAAAGCCTTGCTTGAGCGGCGCGGCTTGACGCTGTCGTCAGTGCGGAGCAAGAGCGATACGACGCGCGAGTCGGCCGCGTCCCTGGCCGTGCCGACCAGCAATAACTACGCTGCCGCCAGGGTCAAACCGGCGGCGCTGGAGACAGCCCCGGTCAACCCGGAAGAGACGGGGACGCAGGGCGTGCTGTTCCGCCGCACGCTGCGCTCGGGCCGCACCATACACAGCGACGGGCATGTGGTCGTCTTCGGCGATGTGAATCCCGGCGCCAAAGTGATCGCGGCGGGCGATATCGTCGTCTGGGGCAAACTGCGCGGTTATGCCCATGCGGGCGCCGGCGGCGATGAAAGCGCCATCGTCTGCGCGCTGGAGATGAGCCCCAGCCGTCTGCGAATCGCTGACTTCGTCGCCACGTCTCCACCCGGCAAGCGCAAGCAGATTGTGCCGGAAATCGCGCTCGTTCGCGGCGATCAAATCATAGTGGAAGCCAGAGACTAGGCCGAGAAAGGACAGCGAATGGGAGGCAAAGTCGTAACGATTTCGTCGGGCAAGGGCGGCGTCGGTAAGACGACCGCCACCGCCAACCTCGGGATTTCCCTGGCGAGCCTGGGCAAGCGCGTCGTAGTCATTGACGCCGATATTGGTCTGCGCAATCTTGATGTCATTATGGGCCTGGAAAACCGCATTGTTTATGATCTGGTCGATATCGTCGAAGGCAGAAGCAAGCTGCGCCAGGCGATGATCAAGCACAAGAAATTCGCCGACTTGTTTCTCATCCCCGCCGCCCAAACGCGGGACAAGATGGCCGTCAGCCCGGAAGACATGGTCAAAGTCACCGACGAGCTGCGTCAGGATTTCGATTACATTTTGATCGATTCCCCAGCCGGCATCGAGCGTGGCTTCCGCAATGCGCTGGAGCCGGCGGATGAGGTCTTGATCGTCACCAATCCTGAAGTTTCGGCCGTGCGCGATGCGGATCGCATCATCGGCTTGATTGAGGCGGCCGACAAAGGGCCGGGCAGATTAATCATCAATCGCCTGAAAACCGATTTGGTCAAGAAAGGCGAGATGCTATCTTCCGATGATGTCTTTGATATCCTTGGCTTGACGATCATCGGCATTATTCCGGAAGACGAATTGGTCCTTTCCGCCTCTAATAGCGGGATTCCGGTCACGCTCAATCTGCAATCCAAAGCCGGCATGGCCTTCAACAATGTCGCCCGGCGCGTCATTGGCGAGGATGTGCCCTTTATGAACCTGGACGAGAACCGCGGCATCTTCCAGCGGCTTGTCCGGCTGCTTGACGGCCGCTAGGGCAGCGCAAACGAGACGGCGCGCCAAGCAACCGATACCAGCAAAGGAAATCCTCATGACCAACCTATTGAGCCGTTTATTCGGTCGAGGGAAAAAAGGCAGCGGCGCAACCGCGAAGGACAGGCTGCGCTTTGTCCTGCAGCACGACCGCATCAACCTGCCGCCGGAACGCATGGAAGAGATGAAGCGAGAGATCCTGGCCGTGATCGTCAAATATCTGGTTGTAGACAAAGACCGAGTGGAGATCGACCTGGAGCAGCGCGACCGCAGTCACAGCAAGCTGGTGGCCGAGATACCCGTTGCCATCAATACGCCGCCTTCGGTGTCCAATTCGGCCAATCAATCGGCCGCCGCCGGGGCCAATGGCGCGAACAACAGCGCAGACAAAGACCGCGCCGCTGACGCCGACGGGAACGAAGACGCCCAAACCGACGACGCTGTGGATGCCGATGTGGACAAGGAAACGGAAGACGCGCCAATTGAGCAGCGCGAAAATGGCGAAGAGACTAAAGACGCAAAATCATAATCTGCTGAGTCCTCATCTCCCAAGACCTCGCCCCCGCTGGCCGGCATCCGCCTGGACGGCGACGCCAAACAGGGCAAACCTTGTATCGTCAAATCGCTTGCCACTATAATATCCGGGTGAAAGCCTAATACGAAGCGGAAGAGATGATAGACAGCTTCAGTGTTTGGCGGCGCTTTGATTATACGCTGTTTACAGCCACGCTGGTTCTGGTGGTCTTTGGCATCCTGATGATCGGCAGCGCGACCCAAGGCGCCATTGATGACGACATCATTAGCCGCGTTCCCGATCAGATCAACTTCGCCATAATCGGTTTCATCGTCACGATTGTGATGGCGACGATTGATTATCGGCTGCTGGGAGGCTTGAGCCCCTGGCTTTATGCGGGCATGGTCCTCATGCTGATCATGGTGGAGTTCTTCGGTGTTGAAGGCGCAGGCGGCGCCAAACGCTGGCTGAACATCGGAATCCGCATTCAGCCATCCGAAATTGGCAAGATCATCTTGATCATCACGCTTTCTCAATATGTCGCCCAGCGCTATCTGGAACTTGGCAAGCTGTCCAACGTTTTCCGCACGATGCTGCACGTGGCGATACCGGCCGCCCTGATATTCGCGCAGCCGGACCTTGGCACGACCATCGTGTTTCTGGTGATTTGGGCGGTGATCATCTGGTCGGCGGGCCTGCGGCTGCGGCATATTGCCCTCTTTATGTTTGCGCTGGCGATCATCTTGCCGATCATTTTTCCGTTGCTAGAGCCGTATCAACGCGCGCGTGTGGAAACATTCATCAATCCGGATTTGGATCCTGACGCCGCTTACAATATCAATCAGGCGCGCATCAGCATTGGTTCCGGCGGTCTCCTGGGCAAGGGCTACGCCGTCGGCCCGCAGAACACCGGCCGCTTCCTGCGCGTGCGCCACACGGACTTCATCTTTAGCGTCATCGCGCATGAATTCGGCATGGTCGGCGGCGTCGCGGTATTGGCGATGTTCGCCCTGATATTGGCGCGCATATTGAAGGGGGCGCGGGAAGCGAGCGACCCGCTGGGCAGCATGATTTGCTACGGCGTCGCCGCCATGATCTTCTTTCAAACGACCGTGTCCATCGGCATGAACCTGAATTTGATGCCGGTCACCGGCTTGACGCTTCCCTTCGTGAGCTCGGGCGGCACGTCGCTCTTGTTTACCATGGTGGGCGTTGGCCTGGTTGAAAGCGTCATCGTGCGCCGCCGCCGCATCATCATTTAAGCGGCTCTTCCCGGACCGAACCCAGGCAAAATCGGCAAAGTCAATCAATGGAGGAACTGAATTGACCGATTCCATTATGCGTCCGGCGCGCACTCGCTATGCGCCAAGCCCGACCGGCCCGCAGCATATCGGCGGCATGCGTACAGCGCTGTTCGCCTGGCTTTTCGCCCGTCGTCATGGCGGGCAGTTCATTTTGCGCATTGAAGATACCGACCAGAAACGCAGCGTTCCCGGCTCGCTGGAGATGATCCTGCAGTCTTTTGACTGGCTGGGGATGGATATCGACGAGGGCCCGCGCCAAGGCGGACCCTACGGACCCTACGTGCAATCCGAACGCCTAGAGCGCTACCAAGCCTGGGCCGCCTGGCTCGTCGAAAATGGCCATGCCTACAAATGCTTCGCCAGCGCTGAAGAACTGGCCGAGATGCGCTCGGCGGGCGCCGGCTATGATCGCCGCTATCGGGACATTTCAGCGGCAACGGCAGCTAAGTTAGAAGCGCAAGGCCTGCCCTATGTCATCCGCTTCAAGATGCCCTTGACCGGCGTGACCGTGGGCGAAGACATGATCCGCGGCCCGATTGAATTTGACAATGACAAAATGCAGGATGCGGTGCTGCTGAAGTCTGACGGCTTCCCGACCTACCATCTGGCGCATATCGTGGACGATTATCAGATGAAAATCTCTCACGTTACGCGGGCGGTGGAGTGGCTGCCGTCTTTCCCCTTGCACTTGCAAATCTGGAAGGCCTTCGCCTGGGAGGCGCCGCAATTCGCGCACTTGCCGGTGCTGCTCAACCCAAACGGCAAGGGGAAACTCAGCAAGCGCAAACAGCAGTTCACCGATGCCGCGGGCAAAAGCGTGCCCGTTCTGGTGCATGAGTTCATGGAAGCCGGCTACCTCCCCGCCGCCGTGATGAATTTTCTGTGCAATATCGGCTGGAATTTCGGTGACAATGAGGAGATTTTTTCCATCGCTCAAGCCATCGAGCGCTTTGATCTCACGGATGTCAACCCGGCCAACAGCGCCTACCCGATCGCCAAACTCGATTGGCTCAACAGTCAGTACATCCAGCGCGCCGACAATGACGAGCTTTGCCGGCGCCTACAGCCGATACTGGAAAAGGCGGGTTATTCGGTCGATGGCGAGCGTTTGAAACGCGTGGCGCCATTGTTGCGCGTCCGCCTCAAATCGTTGAACGACGTGCTGCCGATGGCGGGCTTTTTCTTTGCGGACTGGGCGGCGTTCAGGCCCCCGGCGGCCGACATTCTCATCCAGCGCAAGATGGACGATCAGCAGACGGCGGCGGTGCTGCGAGATGCCATACCATTATTGGAGCGGCTCGAATGCTTCGCGCCCGAGGCACAGCAGGCGGCCATGGCAAGCTACGCCAAGGCGAGTGGCTTCAAGAACGGGCAGGTCTTTGGCACGCTGCGAGCGGCGGTGACCGGCCAGCGCGTCTCGCCGCCGACATTCGAGACGATGGAAATCCTGGGCAAAGCGGAGTCGCTGCGGCGGCTTAAACTTGCGCTGGAGTCCTTGGCGCAACCGGTAGGCCGAACAGCCGGCTCTGGAGCCGCGCGCGCCTGATCAGCTGGCACGCGGGCGGACAGGCTTGTCAAGCGGGGCAGCCCATGTTACGATTGCGCCATAGATTTGGGAGATAGTTTAATCGGCAAAACAGCGGACTCTGGATCCGCCGTTCCTGGTTCGAGTCCAGGTCTCCCAGACACCGCGGACGGCCGTCACCTCAAGGCGGCCGTCTTTTATTGCCCGGTGTGCTACATAACGGCGAGAGCCGACCTCAGGAAACCGATAGCACCACCAGCTCGACCCATTTGCGAAACTCTTCATGCTGCGCGTTGTAGAGCAAGCGGGTGCGCAAGGGCAGCGCCAGCCACATGTAAGAGAGTTTTCGCCGCTCTTCCCTCGATGTACGATCGACGATTTCGCGATACCAGCTCGGAAAGCGCAAGAAGATGCCGGGGTGGTTCAAGATGCTGTCTTTGATCCGCCAGTAGAGCATCACAAACAAGACAAATGAGAAGACGCCAATGAGAATCAGGAATGAGGACGGCGCCAGGACGACAAACAGAAGATAAGCCAAAGCGCCGCCCCAGGCGAAAGACTCAAAGAGCGGGCTGAACCCCACCTCATCGCCGTATTGCTGAAACGCTGTCAGAATCGGTTCCTTGTAGAAACCCAGGGTCACCAGGCATGCGCGCAGAAAAAGCAGCATGGTGATAAACATTATCAAGGGCAATGCTGCGGTCATCGTATTATCCTGCGCCCGGCTTCAGTCGGGTAGTCACTGGCGCTAACAAGCGTTCAATCATCCGGCGCGCCCCTCTCATCGATTGGACGGTAGCGGAAACCATGCCGAAACTCTCCCTTGACGCGCGCCGAAATGCCGGCGTCGGGGTGTGGCGTGCAGGGCAGCGGGATGTGCCAGCATTGATTCGGTTCTTCGCCAAGCGTACGATTGAGCACGGTGCCGTCATCGGTCACGAACTCATGATAGATTGGCAGAAAATGCGCATGAAAGCCACCCGCCGAGCCAGCCGGTATGAAGTACTCCCCATGCCTGACGATAGCGAAAATGACATAGGCCAGGCAGAAAATGACGACAGCGAAAACAGCTTGAACCCGCCGGCGCCAGGCAATCGAGAGCCAGGCCAATGCCGCCATCGTAAGCGAAAGCGCGGCGAAGCTCCAGAGTATATAGCGGATATATTTGTCTTCCGGAACGGAAAAGAACCAAAACAGAAGCATGACCAGCATCGGACAAAAGACCCGCCAGTTCAGGCCAGGCACGGGAT
Organism: Chloroflexota bacterium; assembly: GCA_011523545.1. GTDB lineage: Bacteria > Chloroflexota > Anaerolineae > Aggregatilineales > Phototrophicaceae > UBA6055. The sequence goes on from WTGN01000030.1 coordinate 75,609, forward strand.
TATCCGCCCGATGTTTCAACTTTGCGCCGCCATATAGACAGAGCCCGACAAGGGAAAGGATCGTTGGCAATAAGGTGGGGAAGATGTTTGTTGCAAAGTCACGCGCCCAAGGGCCCAGCCAATCCCAGGATGCCAGGACGGTGGCCGGGTCGCCGCCTCTTAGACGGGTGTTGGTCGCCAGCCTCTGTTGGCGCAATTTGATCTGGTCCTCCGGCATCGTCCAGTCCAGATCTATTCTGCCAAACGAATGCGGATAGGCAAGGTATCCGCTGGTGACAACGCCCCGGGCCAACCAGGGTAGCAGCAGCGCCAGCCCAAGCAGGCAAATGGACAGGGCGGTACGCGCCGCGCTCCGCGACTGCTCGCCCAAGCCGCCGCGGCCAAGCCAGACCATGATCGCCAGCGCGGCGGTTGCGGCGCCATAGACGAAATAGCTCTGCTTGATGGTGATGCCCGCCAAAATGACGATCGCCAATCGATAGAGGAAATAATTGCCTTCGGCCTGCGCCGGTCGCCACTCCTGCAGAAAATCGAGCAAATAGATCAGGGTCATGAAGCCCATCAAGTCCACAACGGTATCGGTCAGAAAATGGGTGATGCCGCCCCCGCTCACGGTCTGAAACAAAATATAGGGTATGGTCAACGCGGCGAACATCTTCGACCAGCGCAGGCCAGCGGCCGATGGCGACCGATAGAATTGCAGCGCCGCGCCCAAGGCGTAACCGAGATAAACCATTAGCAGCAGGCCAGTCGCAATATAATATGATCGCCCGGACCAGATTGACGTGTCCAGCAAGGCGTCATAGAGATAGACCGATTGATTGAAGGCCAGCGAAGAAAACAGATTGCCAAGGCCGGGCACGATTGGGTAGGCGTCAATCCACATGACGGCCTGGATATCGCGGAAACCGGTGTCAAATGCAATCGGCATGCCGAGCGCTCGATTCGACATCCAAAGGGCCATCAGGGCATACAGCAGCAGAAATGGCTTGTCGCCCGCCAATCGTCCGGCGGCCCGCCGCAAGCTGCGCCCCCGCCATAGCAACAAGCACACTGAGGCGGCGGCGAATAGCAGCACGAGCGCATCGTTGACCGGAAAGACAAAATGCCAGAATTGCATAAGCCCGAGCGCCAGCGCCCAGCCCAGCCAGAAACAATCCAGCCAGATCCAGCCAGAGTCAACTGACCGCCCAATGACCCTCAATACGCCGATGCCCAATCCGCTAAAGAGCAGAAACAGCAGCAGCCAACTCAACAGCACGCTGCCCATAGGCGCGATGAGTTCTAGCATTTACGCAGCACTTTCAAATCTGACACGATATCTGCTCAGCGGCGCGCAGAATCACCATTATAATTACAGAAAGGATATTCTGCGATTATCATCGGCGTCCGCTGCAATTCAATTTGACACCGAATCAGACGGATAAGAAGCCATGCCACCTGACCCAATAGCGGTGTCCGGCGAGGGACCAAGGCTCGCCTTTGTGCCTGCGGCTGATGCCGAACTTATCGCCGAAAACATGGTCGCTTTTGCCAATACCGAGGGCGGGATCATCATCGTCGGGCTGCAAGCGGACGGGGCGCCAGCCGCGGCGCCGACCACAAGTCATGAAATTGACCGCGTGCTCAAACTAGCCGATGATCTATACAGCCCGCCTGTTGTTATTGAAAGCTGGGAGGAAACCGTCCTTGAATCAAGCAACGGGCGCGTCGAGCGCAACCCGGATGTGAGCGGCAACGGTGGCCGCGCCGGCATCGTCTTTCCGCAGCAAATCCCGGTTCATGCCATTCGGGTGCCGCGCAGCACCGAGCTGCATGCCCTGGCGGACGGACGCGTGCTCATACGAAGCGGCAAGGTCAATCGCCCCTTGGGCGGGCAAGAGATTCAACGGTTGGCCAGCGCAAAGAATACCGGCGACTTTGAAACAGAGGCGGTCCCCGGCGCGACGATAGAGGATTTCAGCCGCGCCATGATCGACGAGTATGTGGAAAAGCGCGCCGAACGCACCAAGCGCCCACAGAACGGCGAGGTCAAGCGACTTCTGGCTGAGATAGGCGCGATAACCGCGGACGGCCGGCCGACGGTTTGCGGTCTTCTGCTATTCAGCGAATACCCACAACGCTGGCTGCCGCAAAGTGCTGTGGTCTTCGCCAAGTTCGTCGGCAAGACGCCGCGCGGCGAGAGCGGCCTGGCGGGTTATTCGCGCCGCGAGGAATTGATCGGCCCGGTGCCGCGTTTGATCGAAAGCACCTGGAACCTGGTCTGGAGTGAAATGGCGATCAGCGCGGTGGTGAAAGGGCTGGAGCGCGAGGAGACATTTGAGTATCCGCAATTCGCCGTGCGCGAGGCGCTGGTCAACGCCATCTGCCACCGCGATTATCGATTGCGCGGGCGCCGCATCGAAGTGCGCATGTTCTCGGACCGGCTCGAGGTCATCTCCCCCGGCGGTTTGCCGGGCTTCATCACGGTCGAAAATATCAAGGAAGAGCATTTTTCGCGCAACCCGCGTCTGGTCGGCGGGCTATTTCATTGGGGCTACATTGAAGAGCTTGGTCTGGGCATAGACCGCATGATTGAAGTTATGGAACAAGCGGGGCATTCGCCGCCGAAATTCGACGCCCGTCCCTACAGTTTCGCTCTCGCGCTGCATAATGAACGCACGCAGCCGGAACTCCCCGAGTGGTCGCGCGATACCAACCCCCGTCAGGCGCGCGCCTTGCAGTACATCCGCGAAACCGGATCCATAACCAACCGTGAATACCGCGATTTGATTCAGGCGGTCTCCTCAGAGACCTTGCGCCTCGATCTGGTTGACCTGGTGGAGAAGGGCATTCTCACAAGGGTTGGCGCGAAAAAGGGAACGTACTACGTGCTTAGACATTAGCCACGTCGACCTGACAGGTCCCGCTAGCGGCGCTCTTTGAGCCGCGCCGATTTGCCCCGGCGGTCACGAAGATAGTACAGTTGAGCGCGCCGCACTTTCGCCCGCCGCAATATCTCCACCTTTTCGACCCGCGGGCTGCGCAATAGAAAGGTCCGCTCGACGCCGACGCCATGGCTGGCGATACGGCGGACGGTAAAGTTGGCTTCGTTCCCGCCTTTTCTCGCTCGGATTACAACACCCTGAAAGACTTGCACACGTTCGCGGGCGCCTTCAACGATCCGCATATGAACCTTGACCGTGTCGCCCGATTCGATGGCCGGATGCTTGTTACCATCGACGACCAAGGCCTGTATCATTTCCTGGCTCATGGCTGCGTTCCTTCCACAAAAATACGCCCTAAGGCGCTCGCTGTCATAGTGAACGGCGCATTTTAGCACGGCAGCCATGCGCCTAGCAAGGGCGGCTGCGCAATCCGCCTCGCCAGGCGGGGTGTATGGAATCGGATGCAAGCAGATGCAAGCAGATGCAAGCGGCTACCGACGCGACCAATACAACGCTTAAGGCGTGATCAAGACGACGCCGGCATCAAGGCTGTCGACATCGGTGATATCGTTAAGAGCTGCCAAGACTTCAAGCGTTGTGCCCAGCTTGATGGCAATCCCATAGAGGGTGTCATTCTGCTGTACCGTATAAGTGCCCTCGGGCGTTGCAAGCGGCGCCGCCTGGACGCTGAATTCTGTTTCGCCTCCCGTTACCGCATTATCAAGCAGGGAGGCCTGCGCCTGCTCAATCAAGGTGTCTCTTGTGTCCTCGGCGCTGACAAGCTCAACTTCAGCTGGCACGTTCGTCGGCGGAATCGTCGCTGGGTCAACAGTCGGCGGCGGTATGGACGTCGGGGGCGGGATGAAGCCGGTCGTCCCACAGGCGGGAATGACAACGCGCTGCCCGACCGCGATGCGATCGGGGTTGCTAATTCCGCTCGCACGGGCTATGTCGTCGACCGTCACACCGTAGGCCAGCGACAGCCGGAAAAGCGTCTCGCCTGACCGTATCTCGTGCACACAATCTTCGCCTGGCGGAATGGTGGCGCGGGCGACTGGAATTGCCGTCGCGCGCCCGTCCGGCAAAGCAGCGCCTTGATCGCCCGCGTCTTCCGCCGTTTGTGGCTCGCCGGGCTGCCCCGTCTGCAAGGCTATCAGGGCGGTGGCCGTCAAGGCAAACTGATCCGCCTCCTGCTCGGTTGGCGCGGGCGTCTCAGTGGCGGTCGGCGGCAGCGATGTCGAAGTCGCTGCCTCCACTGCGGTAGGCGATGTAATCTGCCGCGCGACCGGCTGCTGCTGAATCTCTTCCGATGTATCACGGAAACAAGCTGCCAATGTCAAACACAAGGCGGCGCACAACGCCAGCAACTGATATCCTCGTTGACGCTTAAACATCAGTCGGCTTCTCCCTCGCATAAGGCTGAGCGCTTGACCTACATGCAATTTGCAAAGTCAAAAGGCGCCAGGCCTTCCATTTCCCATATCAGGCAATACAGGGCCGCTTCCCTGCTTATCCCTGCATCCATTATAGGTAGAGTAGAAAATATGGACAAACGAGATTGCGACTGGCTTTGCAACTTGCTATATGTAGCGCGCCGGCGCTAACTCTCGGTCGTTCAGGAGATCAGGCCGGCGGAAACCGCCAACAGAATCAATATGCCGGCGGCGATGCGGTAATAGCCGAAGGCGACGAAGCTGTGCCGTGAAATGAACTTCAGCAGCAGGTCGATGGCCAGCCAGGCAAAAAGCGCGGAAAGGGCCGCCCCCAGCAGCAGCAGCAGCAGTTGCTCCGAGCCAAGCGTGTTGAAGGTGGTGGCGAATTTGTACAGTGTTGCGCCGCCCAAAATCGGTATCGCCAGAAAAAACGAAAACTCGGTTGCGGCGCGGCGGTCCAAACCGGCCAGCATGCCACCGACTATCGAGGCGCCCGAGCGCGACATGCCTGGGATCAAGGCGAGCACTTGCACAAGCCCGATCAAGGCCGCTTGCCGTAGCGTCACCTGCTTCAAGTCTGTCTTGTCTTCTGCGGCGCCGGGCTGCAACCTGGGCAAACGCTCGATCACTAGGATGGCGATGCCGCCAAAAATCAATGACGCCGCCACCACTTTGGACGAGAAATATAATGACTCGACTTCTTTTTGGAATATGATGCCAAACAGCGCCACCGGCAAGCAGGCCAGCGCGATCAAGAGCCAGAATCGACGCGTTTCGGGCGATGCGCCAAGCTGCGCCGCCTGCTCCGCCAGCATGCGGCGGTAATAGACGAGAACCGCCACAACCGCGCCAATCTGAATGAAGATCTCGAAAATGGGCGGCACCATCGCATCAAAATTAAGCGCGGCAGCGCCCACGATCAAATGCCCGGTGGATGAAATCGGCAAGAACTCAGTGATGCCTTCTATCAGCGCGAGTATGACAACCTTTGAAGCGTCTTCGATCATGTGCATCCCTGGCAGGTCATAAGTGAAGCCTAGAGAACATAGATTATGCCGCGCCGAAAAGCCGCTGCCCGGCGATCAGACCCAGGGCGACGCCGAGCAAACAGCAGCCATTATTCAGCACTATGTTGAGCAGGAGCAAATTATTGGCGCCGGCCTGCACCAAGGCTACGCTCTCGTTGGCGAAGGCGGAAAATGTTGTGAAGGCGCCAAAAAAGCCGCTGCCCACAAGCAGACGCAAATGGGGAGACATGCCGGTCCTGGCGCTGAACCAGGCGCCGAAGAAGGCCAAAGCAAAAGAACCGATGATATTCACCGTGAGCGTTCCGTAAGGGAAGGCCCCCCAGCGCGGCGCCAGCATGCTATCGGTCCACAGCGAAAGCGCATAGCGTGCGTTGGCGCCGAAGAAACCGCCCAGCCCCACATAAATCAGACTCTCCATCTCTCGCTCCCGCAAACATTATAGACAATCGTAGCATTAAACCATTTTCGCTATTTGATGGCCCGCGATTTATCGCCGGCCTGCCGCCCATTCTTGCCGTGCGCCGCCTCGTGTTGTGCTGTACACTACGCATTCGCGACAGGACCGGGCATGGAATATCTCAATCTAATCAACGACAACCGCGATTTCGCCAAACTGTGGGCGGCCCAGCTCGTCAGCCTGCTCGGCGATTGGTTCAGCACGATCGTCATCTCGGCGCTGATCGTCTCTTTCACCGAGGGCAGCGGCAACCAGGGCATCGCCGTCAGCGCTTTTCTTATCGCCCGCCTGGTCCCGCCGCTGCTGATGCGTCCGCTGGCGGGCGTATTGGCCGACCGTTTCGACCGCAAAGGTCTGTTGATCGCCAGTGATATTTTACGCGCGCTGGCGGTTCTGGGCTTGCTCTTTGCTACCCAAGGTCCCGAATATTTGCCGTTGATCTACGTCTGCGTCGTCATCCAGTTTTTGGTCTCGTCGATATTCGAGCCGGCGCGCAACGCGATTATGCCCAGCATTCTGTATCGGCATCAGCTGATCATTGGCAACACGCTGAGCAGTGTCACCTGGTCGGCGATGCTGGCCATCGGCGCGATCACCGGCGGGCTGGTCGCCGAGCTTCTGGGGACGCCAGCGGCGCTGCTGATCGACGCCATGACCTTCGTCGTCTCCGCTCTGCTGGTCGTCACCATTGTCATCCCGGAGACGCCCCGCTCCGAGATCGGGATGACGCCGCGCGAGGCAAAGGACCGAGCCCAGCGCACCTTCGGCGATGGCATCCGATACCTCTTGAGGCGCCCGGAAGCGGCTGCGGCGCTCTTCGTCAAGATGGGCCTGAGCGTCACCAGCTCCGATACCGTCTTGATTATCTATGGCACGCAGGTTTTTGTATTGGGCGAGCAAGGCATCACCTCTATGGCGATCCTCTGGGCCGCTTTCGGCTGCGGCGCCATCATCGGACCGTTGATCACAAATCGATTCAGCGATGACAGCGTCCGCGTCTTACGACGGCTGATCGTCATAGGCTTCGTTCTTATGGCGCTGGGCTGGCTGCTTTGGGGGCTGGCGCCGTCGCTGGAACTGCTCGTGCTGGCCGTCATCGTCCGCGCTATGGGCGGCTCAGTGAACTGGACTTACAGCTCGGTTATCATCCAGCAGGTTGTGCCCGATGAATACCTGGGGCGGACTTTCTCGCTGGATTTTGCCGGCTTCGAACTGGTGCAAAGCGTCGGCATCATCATCATCGGCTATTTGATTGACGCCGTTGGCAACGACAGCATCCGTGCCATCGTCTTTGGAGCGGCGCTCGTCTCGCTGGCGCCGCTGTTGATCTGGCTGTGGATCGTTCAAATGTTGGAGAAGCGGGAGTCCAGGGCGCTGTCAGTCGCTCCCGAATTAGCCGCCGGAGGTTGATATGACGAGCTTTCAGTACGACGCGCGAATCATCGAGAATTATCCAAATCTGGCCGCAGGCGTTGTCGTGGCGCGCGGCATGACCAATGCGCCCGCGCCCGACGCCCTTCAGGCGCTTTACCTGGAGGAGCAGGCGGCCGTGAAGGCGCGCATCGGCGCTACCGCCCTGAGTGAGCTGCCGTCGCTGAGCGCATGGCGCCGGGCGATCAGCGCTTTTGGCGTCTCGCCGACAAAGTATCGCAGCGCTGCCGAGGCGCTGCTGCGGCGGCTGACAAAAAAGGGCGACATCCCGAGCATCAATGTGCTCGTCGATATCGGCAACCTGGTCAGCATCCGCTACGGTTTGCCGGTCGCCATCTTCGACAGGCGCCAGATCACCGGTCCGATATCTGTGCATTACGCCGACGGCAGCGAAGAATTTGTTGAGCTGGGCAGCCAGGCGATCATCCATCCGGCGCCGGGCGAAGTGGTGTTCTCCGATGAAAAGCGCATGGTCGTCGCCCGAAGATGGTGCTGGCGTCAAAGCGCCACCAGCGCCGCCAGCCAAGAGACTACCGACGCTGTCATCACGGTCGAAGCGCAGCACGAAGGCGGCCAGGGAGATATTGAACGGGCGCTGGAGGACTTGCTGGCGCTGCTGCCTGAATATGCCGGCGGCAGCTTTGACGCCGCAGTTTTGGGGGCTTGCAACGCTGCAATCTAGCCCAAGCGCAAGCGCCCGGCCAGCACCGGCGGAATCTGCCAGAGATTTAGCCAAGTCAATCCCTCGGACTGGGCGGCGTCCGACTCGGTAAAGGCGGGCTCGAGCAGGCCATCTAGCACAAAGCCAGCCTCGAAGGCGGCGCCAAGCAGCTCGCTCAGGGGGCGATGGTAATAGTAGTGCGGCGCCGGTTCATTTGGCGCCCCCGCCCCTTTCACCGGCGGCATATCCAGATAGGCCCGCAGCTTGACCGCAAGATGCTCGCTGACGACGCCGTCACGGTCTTCTTTCTCCTGCACGAAAATCGGATTGTTGGAATTGAAAGCCGGATGCTGTGTGGCGAAGACGAAGCGCGCCCCCGCCCGCAGCAGGCGCGCCGATGCCCGAAACAATGGCTGGATCGCTGGCAGGTCCATCAAGGTCATCGTGCAGGTGATGGCGTCGAATCGTCCCGCGCCCAGCTGCAGCAACGCTTCTTCGTCAGTGGCGTCGATGACGAGGTATTCGATGCCGGCCGCCTCGCTTCGATTCCGCTTCTTGGCCAGGCGAATCAGCGCCTTGCTGAAATCGAAGGCGGTTACGCGAGCGCCCCGCGCTGCCAGCTGCCGGGCCAGCGCGCCATTGCCGCAGCCGATATCCAGCACCGCTTCGCCCGGCCGCAGCTGCAGCAATTGGAAGACCGACGGTTCTACCAGCCGTTGGTGAAATTGGTTGCCGCGGTCGCCGTGCAATTCGTCCCAGAAGGCAGCCTTCCGATCCCACAATTCGCGGCCCTCGTCGTTGAACTTCTCTATGTCCATCTGAGTCCAGTGCCGCTCCCTTCTCAAAGCGCGAATCAACGATTGTAGCGCAATTGAGGATACAAAGATAAATGCAAGCCAGTCGTTGAAATTCTGCCACCGAGTACACTGAGTTTTGGTGTGGTCACCGAGGAACATTCTCCGCCATTGAAAGTGGTGCCGATCCAGCAGCATTGTAGGGGCGAGCCATCGGGTCGCCCACCTTTGCGCAAAGATGAGCATGCGGGCGTTTCAGCGAAACGCCCCTACAGACTGCGCGTTTACGGGTTCGTAATGGGTGAAAGCCGAGTATTGAATTGAGAGGGGCTGTCGTGAATACGAATAAACGCTATTGCCTTGAGCAACTCGCAGGCCCGCCAGCGCTGGCTTATAATTGGGTTTATCGTCAGAGCGAAGGCCGGGAAAGCAGCCAAACATGGGCGAAATGATTTTGTTTGCCGTCGTTGGCATTTTGGTCGGCTTTTCCA
>WTGN01000044.1 GCA_011523545.1 Chloroflexota bacterium
CTGTAGGGGCGAGCCATTGGGTCGCCCACTTGCCTGTGATTCGTACGGGCGACCTGATAGCTCGCCCGCATACTTTAGTTGTGCGTAGGGGCGAGCCGGCGGCTCGCCCCTACAGAACACGCTCGGTTCTCGTCATTCGTCTTTCGCTGCTGATGCATCATCAACCGGCTCAAAATCAGCATCACTAATATCCAAATCGCCCAAGTCAATCTGCGGCGTCTCCGCAGCCGCTGGCTCGCTGATCACCGTCTTCACATCGGCGAAATCCAAATCCGCGCTCGCCGAGCCGGTCGCCGCCTGCATCAGCAGCGTCAGCCGCTCGGCCATGCTCGACGGATCCGGATGGATGCCATCTTGCAGCAGCGCTGTCTCAAAGACCTGCTCTACCACCGTGTCAATCAGCCCGGCATCGCCATTGTTCGCGATCATGCCGCTCAGATTGTGCATCAGCGGATGCCGCGGGTTCAACTCCAGCGCCTTGACCGGCAGCTCGTAATCTTTGTCCAGCATGCGGTTGATGCGGTACATGTAGCGGTTGCTGCTCTCGTCCTCGCTGACCAGGCGCGCCGGGCTGCCCACCAATGTCTTGCTCGCGCGCACATCGCTCACGCGCGCCCCCAGCGTCGCCTTGACCCGCTCCAGCAGCGCCCCAATCGAATCCGCCTCCAGCGCCTCCTTCAACGTCGATTCCGTCTCAACTGCCTCGCCCACCTCTGCCAAATCCAACTCGGCCGAATCGACGCTGACCAGCTTGTGCCCCTTGAAATCAGCCAAGCCCATCGGCAGCATCGCGTCCACCGGATGGGTGAAATACAGCACCTCGATGCCGCGCTGGCGAAACGCGTCCAGATGCGGGCTGCGCGCGCCGCTGGCGTAATCATCCGCCACGACGTAATAGATTTCGTCCTGGTTCACCGGCATGCGCTCGACATAGTCATCCAGCGTGTGAAAGGCGCTCGGGTCATCATCATGCGTCGTCTGGAAGAACATCAAGGGCTCAAGGTCGCTCCGATCCTCAGCGTCAATCACCAGACCCTGTTTCAAATAGGCGCCGAACTCCCGGTAGAGCGTCAGGTACTTGTCCCGGTCATTCTTCGCCATGCGCTTCAACTCGGACAGAACCCGCCGCGTGATCGTCCGCTTCAAGCTGGCCATCACCCGCGTCGCCTGGATGCTCTCCCGCGTGACGCTCAACGGCAGATCTTCGCTATCGACCACGCCCTGCACAAAGCTCAGATACTCCGGCAGCAATTCGCGATTGTATTCCTCGATCAAGACCTTGCGCGCATAGAGCTTCAAGCCCGGCTCGCTGCGCGGACTGAACATGTTCTGCTGTCCGCTGCCGGGTATGAAAAGCAGGGCGTAAAATTGCATCGGCACATCAGCGCGTATATGAATGTGATGGCTCGCGCCGGCGAAATCCATCGTCAGCATGCGGTAGAAGCTGTCGTATTCCTCGTCCTCGACTTCGGAAGGCGCCCGCCGCCAGATCGCCTGCTGCTTGTTGGTCGGCTCCTCATCATCGCCCACGAAAATGGGAAAGGCGACATAATCCGAATGCCGCCGGATGATGTCCTTGATGCGGAAGCCGCGCGTGAATTCCTCTTCATCCTCTTTGAGCTGAACCACCACCTCGGTGCCGCGAACGTCCTTCTCAACAGTATCCAGCGTATAATTCGTTCCGCCAGTCGCCGACCATTTGACCGCCTCATCCCCCGGCCGATATGAACGCGAAATCACATCCACCTGCTTCGCCACCATGAAAGCGGAATAGAAGCCAACGCCGAACTGCCCGATGATGGCGGCGGCGCTCTCCGGCTTGTCCTGCATCGCCTCGATGAAGGCTTTGGCGCCCGACTTCGCAATCGTGCCCAGCCCGGCCATGATCTCATCACGGTTCATGCCGATGCCGGTGTCGCTGACCGTCAGCGTCTTCGCCGCCTCGTCGAATTCGATATGAATCTCCAGGTCGGCTTGCGCGTCGACCACATCGTCATTCGTCAGCATCTCGAACTGCAGCCGATTCAAAGCGTCCGACGCGTTCGAAATCAACTCGCGCAGGAAAATTTCCTTCTCGGTGTATAGCGAGTGGATGAGGATGTTGAGAAGCTGCTGCGTCTCCGCTTGAAAACTATGTTGTTCGCTCATCGCCCTTCCTTGTCAATGACCCTAACGCCCCTGTTTTATCACAGCCTGGAAAGATGTAAATGAAAACTTGCGCCGCGCCAATGTCAATGTCGGGCCGACCTGTCAGAATCTGTTGAAGAGCCGGTTTGTCGAGAACCGCAGGAATTCTGTGACAGCCCCTCGCGAGTCACAACTCCGCTGGCACAAGACAAGTAGCCTGCAAGTTAGCATTCTGTAGCGGCGTTTGACCCGTGGTGTCTACGCGCGGCGCCGAAACGCCCTCGCTTGTGATTATGCGTGCTTTTGGGCGACTCACCGAGTCGCCCCTACAGAGTTCGCGCTTATTGAAGACGGAATGAAGTAGGTGCATAAAAAGAGAGAAACAGAGCGAACACACAGACTTCAGCGAAGACTTTCTGCGCTTTGTCTCGTCGTATATCAACTCTCTAACGGAAGCGCTGAGTTCCGACACCATGCGAATTTTACCCATTAGAGAAACACTCTATGCCCTCGGTGTATCCTCGGTGTACTCTGTGGTGAATGCTGTGCAGTGTCCGCTAATGAGAATGTCTGCACGATTGTCAACAGACTCTATCAGGTCGCCCGCAATTTCTGCCTACCCCGGCAGCCAGGGCTCGGCATAATACTCCCCATCCGCCCCCTCGGCGATCCAACCCTGCGCGCCAGCATAATCCACCTGAAACCAGGTATACGACCCGGCGCAGCGCGCGCCATCCAACACTAGAAATGCCTCCAGCGGCGCCATCCGGCCGATCACAGCGTAGTCCGTGCCCGGGCCCGCCCTCAGGTTCAGCCACTTGCCATCCTCCGTCAGCGTCACCCGCCCGCGCTCGCCCACTATCAGAAAGGACTCCAGCGTCCCCGCGCAAAAGACATGCGGCGTCAAGGTGGGATAGACCGCGACCGTCGCCGCCTGCGTCCATGTCGCCGTCGCTTCCGGCGTCAAGCGCAGCAGGGTCGCTGTCGGCGATGCCCCACCTCCCGGCGCGCAGCCCGCCAGCAGAACAGCCAGCAGACAAATCGTTAGCGATCTCATGCGCCCATTTTATCCCAAACGCTCAGAAATGAATGCGTGTAGACTCCCGCGCGACAATGCCGCTGCCCACGCAAAATACCTTGCATTCCGCTGTGTGTCGCTCCCCCTCCTTAGCTTGCTGGATGCCCGCCATAGAGATGGCGGG
>WTGN01000100.1 GCA_011523545.1 Chloroflexota bacterium
TGCCCAGATGGAAGCTGTCGATGGCGTGCTTGTTGTTGTGCTCGGGCGTGGTGATCGCCGCGATCAAGGCCAGCGCCACATCGGGATTTTCGCTGCCGCTGCTGATCATATAGGTCAACGGGTGCGTCAGCGTGATGGCTTCGCCGGTGGCCATCGCCGGAATCAGCGTCAGGCCGATATTCTCGAAGAGGAACTCATCGCCGCCCTTGTCGGCCACGTAGTTGATCGACCAGTTGGGCCAGTTCCAGGTGCCGCCAGCGGCGAAGAGCACGGTATCCGCCTGCGCCACCGTCGGATGCCAGACCTCGTTCCAGTCGAGCCCGATGACGTCAGAGCGCAATACGCCGGACGCCACCGCGCCGCCCAGCAGTTCGTAAGTCGCGACCAGGGCGTCGCTATCCACCACCAGGTTGCCTTCCATATCGAGGACTTCGCCACCATGACCAAAGTAGTAGTAGAGGAAGTCGGGCCCATTGCTCGGGCGGTGCCACCAGCCGTTGCCAGCGTCGACGACGCCTTCGTCAATGGCGGCTTCGGCGGTCGCCAGCATGTCGGCGAAGGTCCATTCGCCAGCGACGACGCGGTCGGGCAGCGACTCGATGTCTTCTTCGCTCCAGCCCAGGTCACGCAATAGCAGCTTGCTGTAGAAGATGGGGCGCGCTTCGGCATCTTGCGGGATGCCCCAAATCTGGCCGGCGTAACCATGCGAATCCCACAACGACGGCACGATATCGTCAAATTCGCTGTGCAAGGGGATCACATCGTCGAGCGGGATGATGAAGCCGGCCGGCGCCCAGGCGCCAATGTCCTCATGACCGGACAGGATGATGTCCGGCGCTTCGCCAGCTTCCGATGCCAGGACGAACTCATTCTTGTAGTCGCCCCAGCCGGCATTGTCTTGAATCAGGTTCAGATCCAGCTCAATGCCCAGTTCTGCTTCGACTTGCTCTTCAACGACGGCGAAGCTGTTGCAGCGCCAGTCTTCTTCCGGCGGGCTGGCTTTACAGCGAACGGTGATGCTGACGGCATCTTGCGCTACCGCAAAGCCCGCCAGCAAGCCCAGCAAGAGTACAAACAACAGGGTGAGACGCAGCTTTCCAAACATCTTATAGCCTTCCTTTGATCTAAGCTTGTGCTCGCATACATAGTAACACAGTTTGGCGGCTTGCCGCTACAAACTCTTCGGAATGCAGAAAACGATGAATTAAGCTGCCATTAGGAATGCCAGCAGCGGATGCCGATCGACGGTGGCGCGATCGTCTTATCCGGCTGGGGAGCGGCGCCTGCAAACGAAGCCATTTCGAAGCCCCGCAGAACGCCGGCGGGCTGTTCAAAGGCCGGCGCCTCCGGATCATGCGCCAGCCGATTTGCGTAGCGGGCGGCCGCAATGTCATCAGGCGGTCGTGGGCGCAAATGCCCCGGAAACTTTGGCAAAGCCGCCACTCCGCGTTACACTATATCTGCGATTGCCTGTTCCGGGCAAGCGGGAGCGCGAATTGAGCGCTCTTGAAAACTACGTTCCATTAAGTAAGGAGTTTTTGCAATGGCAAGGAAACTTATGTTTTTGTTCTTGTTGGTGGTGTTTTCTATACCAACTTTTGTCGGGGTAGCTCAGCTGCCAGTCGATGTGCCGCGTGAAGAGGTCTTTGTTGTCGATGTGATCATCACTGCGCCTGTCCCTAATAACCATAACTTCTGGATCACTGGACCGCATCCGCTCGTTACCCATTCCTTGATCATGGAAAACCTGTGGATTCGGGATCAGGAAACCGGCGAACGCGTCATGGGCGCCGCCGTCTCTGACCCGGTGTACAACGATGACTTCACCCAGATGAGTGTTGAACTGCGGGACAATATCTATTGGAGCGATGGCGTTCAATTCACAGCCGACGATCTGATCTTTACCGTGGAGACGGTCAAAGCCACGCCGGAACTAAACCGCGGAGGCTATCACGCGAACCTGAACAAGTCGATGGCTTCGGTGGAGAAAACGGGCGATTTCAGCGTCACCTTCCATCTGACCGAGCCGACGCCGCGTTTCCATGCCATTTTGGAGGCCCGCTGGGGCGCCCTCTACATGATGCCCAAACATGTGTTTGAGAACATCGACGATCTGGCGGCTTACACCTATATGGATGGTCCTTACCTGGGCGCCTACCTCCCAGTGGAGGAGGACCCCAGCGGGGTTTGGCAACTGTTTGTCCGGCGCGATGATTGGGAACGCTCGCCGGCCGGTATCATCACCGGCAACCCGGGACCGAAGTACATTCTGGAGATCAACTATGGCGGCCCGGACAGAAAAGTGATTGCCATGTCCCGCGGCGAATTGGATGTCTATTACGATTCGGATTTCGAGTCATTCCAGAGCACGCTCGAAACGGCGCCGGCCGCTCGTTCATGGTATGCCGGCTTCCCCTGGGGCTATATGGGTGAAGTCAGCACGCGGGAGTTAATCTTCAACTTCGGAGCGGAAAACCAGCCTTGGTTCCATGAAAAGGATGTGCGCTGGGCGCTGGCATTGGCGCTGGATATCCAGGCAGTAGTGACTGATTACATGGGCGGCACCGCCAAGTTGACCAACATGCCAGTGCCAACCACACCGGCTTTGACCGCCATTTATCATGACCCGATGGAAGAATGGTTCCAGAATCTGGAGATCGAGATCGAAGAGGGCGTGATGTACAAGCCCTACGATGCCACGATCCCCGATCAGATCGCCGCCTGGGCGGAAGCCGAGGGCTACGAAGTTCCGGGTGATACGCGCGCTGTATTCGGTTCCGGTTGGTGGGCTCACGCGCCGGATGTGGCGGATCGTCTGCTGATGAAGCACGGTTTCAGCCGCGATGATGGCGGCAATTGGCTGACGCCAGACGGCAATCCCTGGGAACTCGAAGTCCTCAGCGATACAACTTCGGTTCAGCAGTTCCATTTCGGGAATGCGGCGGCCGATATGTGGAAAGACTTCGGCATCGATACTAGCCTGTCGGCGCACGAACGCACACTATATACGTCGACCAAAACGACTGGGCAGTTCGACATCGCCGGCGATTGGTTCTCTTTCACCCTCGTAGATGGTGATGCCTGGCCGGCGTTCAACCGCTTTCACCCTGACTTGGTTGTTCCGGTTGGGGAGGATTCACGCACCACCGGCGGCCATGCGACGCGCCTGACAGATCCGAAGATTGGTGAATATATCGATGCCATGGTGTCCATCAGTCCCGATTCGCCGGAAAACTTCGAGCTGACTACGGAGATGTTGCAGTATTGGGTTGAGAATATGTACTCGATACCCATCGTCGCCTTCAACAAATTCGTCACCTGGGATGAGCGCTATTGGACCGGTTTCCCGACCTTTGAGAACCCGTCGTCCATGCCCTTGTACTGGTTTATGGGCGGCAAGCTGACTTTCCAGAATCTGAAGCCGGTCGATTCATAATACAGCGGGCGAGTCCGAATTTCGGTTCGCAAATGACATAGCATGAGTGGAGGAAGGGCGTGGACTCTTCCTCCTTCAAACCTGTCGTAAGCCGTAGGCGCGACACTGTGTGTCGCCCGACAATACACGATTACAACATCGGGCGAGTCACCGCCTCGCCCCTACAACAGATGTTTTCTAGTTTGACACGACTGCGCTCATGACCCTGCTCAAAGAATTCATACTGCCTCGTTTTGCCCAATGGCTCATCGTCATTTTCGTTGGCGTCACGATTACCTTTATCATCCCTCGCTTGTCGCCGGTCAACCCGGTAACGGAAACTCTGGCGCGTATGCAGATGTACCAGAATATAGACCCCGAGGCGGTGCAGGCAATGCGTGCGACCTTGCTTGATCTTTACGGGCTGGAAGGCAGCGTTCTGGAACAATATGTCAACTTCTGGAAACGCGTCCTCAAGGGTGATCTGGGTCCGTCCCTTGCCTCTTTCCCGTTGTCGGTCAATCAATTGATCGGCGTAAGCATTGGCTGGACGATTGGATTGCTCGGCACGTCTATTCTCATCGCCTGGACGCTGGGTATGACGCTTGGCTCCTTGGCCGGCTATTACCCGAACCGCTGGTGGTCGGAAGGCTTGGAGAAATCGCTGATCACCGTTTACCCGGTGCCGTATTACATTCTGGCTTTTGTATTGCTGATGGCTTTCACCTTCTATCTCCCGATCTTCCCGCTTATCGGCGGGGCGCGCGGCACAGCGGCTTTCACCTGGGAATACATCAGCAGCGTCTTGTATCATGGTTTCTTGCCGGCTTTATCCATCGTTATTGGCGCGACCGCCCATCGTTTCATTATGGCCAAAGCGCTGACGACGACCGAGAAATCCAGCGATTATGTGCAGTACGCGCAGATGGCGGCGCTGCCTCAACGCAAAATATTGTTCTATTACGTCACCCGAAACACGCTCTTGCCCCAAGTGACGGACTTGAGCTTGTCCTTGGGAGCGCTTTTTGGCGGCGCGCTCATCGCCGAATTCGTATTTGGTTATCCGGGGATTGGCACGACGATGTATACCGCCATCAACAACGGCGACTATAACGCGATTATGGGCATCACTTTGCTGTCGATTGTGGGCATTGCGACGGCTTCACTGCTCATCGACCTCATCTACCCCTTGATTGATCCTCGTGTCCGCTATCGTTAGATTATATGGCGAATGATGTGCTAAGAGCTACGATTAGAGACCTCTTTCGTTTCAGCTTATCGTTCCGTTTCGGTTCGATTATCCTGATGATTGTCGGCATTCTATTGCTGCTTTCGTTTTTCTCCCCATTTGAATCAGATGACCGGCGAGTTGTGCCGCGCAATAAACCGCCATCACAAGAATTCATTTTAGGCACAACCGGAAGTGGGCAGGATGGTTTCTGGCTCCTGACCTTTGCCATCCGCAACACCTTGATGGTATCAGGGGTGGCGGTCCTCATTGGACGCAGCATCGCCGTCATGGTGGGGATGCTTACCGGTTATCTCGGCGGTAAGACCGATCGGGTCATATCCTCGATTGTGGATAGCATCATCGTCATTCCGCGATTGCCCTTGCTCATACTGATAGCGGCGATTATGCAAGGCGAGATGACCGTCTTGTCGCTTGCCTTGTTGCTCGGCATTCTGGACTGGGCGCATCCTTCCAAGCGTTACCGCGCGATGATTTTGTCCCTGCGCGAGCGTGACTTCACCCATACGGCGATCTTCTCAGGCATGAATGCCTTAAAGGTGGTCGTGCAAGAACATTTGCCATTTCTGATTCCGCTGCTATTGGCCGATGCGGTGGCTGGCTTTCTCTGGGCGATAGGCGTGGAGGTGACGCTGTCGGTATTGGGGCTGAGCGACCTGGGCACGCCCAGCATCGGAACCTTGATCTTTTGGGGCAATTATCATCACGCTTTGCTGAGACGCCGCGTCTGGATTCTGGCGGCGCCGATTGCGGCATCGGTATTGATGGTGGTCGGCTTTTATCTGGTCTCGCTGTCGCTGAGCGAATATCTCGATCCAAGAACCCGACTCAGCCGCCTGACAATGGAAGAATGAGCCTGTGTCGGCGCCCGCCAATGTAGCACGGCGATTTAGCCTTCCACGTCCTTGATGTGATGCAGGCCTTGACCGATGCTTCACGAGGAAACCACCGCGTGATGATCGAAAACAGTTGCAATAGACCGGCCCCACTCCCGGCGGGTTTGGCCCCTGAGTCCTCAGTGTAGCGCCGCTTGCTCGGAAAATTATGCTGCATTCAACAGACATCCGATTACTTGCCTGGCAGCCAAGACCCTCTCGGGGCTACAATATTTGAAATTAAAGTCTTGAAGCTTGAATGAGGCGCGGCAATGACTTACCAACCTCTCTCGGAAGTACGGAAGACCCTGCGGGTGGATTGGTATCGCTGCGCCATGAAACCCGGCCGACTGCGCGAGCTATCACGCCGCAGCGACGCGCAAGCTTGGTTCCAGGCCGGCGGCCATTTCGGGCTGTTCCTGTTGACCGGCGCCTTCGTCGTCGGCTTCTGGTGGAATGAGCTATGGCTGGGCTTTGTCCTCGCGCTCTTCTGCCATGGCACGGTGGCCAGCTTCTTCACCGGCACCGCGCCCCATGAGCTGGGGCATGGCACCGTCTTCAAGACCAAATGGCTGAACAAAGTTTTTCTCTATCTATTCAGCCTCATCGGCTGGTGGGACCCCTTTGATTATGCCAGCAGCCACACCTACCATCACCGTTACACGCTTCATGTGAAGGGCGATCGGGAGAACCTGCTGCCCCTGGAGCCGTCGCTCGCTTCCACATTCATGCTGCAAATGTTCACCATCAACCTGCTGACGCAGCGCGGCCGCACGTTCGGCAAGGGCGGGCTGATTTCGACGTTGATAATCACGGCGCTGGGCGCGGTCGGGCGCGTGCCGGCCGATGAGCGAGCGCCCATCAACGAATGGCTGAAGGCCCTGCACACTGACCAGCCCGAGCAGCATCGGCGGTCGATTCTTTGGTCGCGGATCCTGCTGGCCTTCCACGGCGGCGTCCTGCTCGTCGCGGTTGTCAGCGGCTGGTGGGTGCTGCCGCTCTTGCTCACCCTGCCCGCCTTCATCGCCAACTGGCTGTCCTACTTTGTCGGCCTGACGCAGCATTGCGGCTTGCGCGATTACAGCCGGGACTTCCGCAAGAACACGCGCTCAATAAGGCTCAACCCGCTGTTTTCATTTTTGTACTGGCGCATGAACTGGCATATTGAGCATCACATGTACGCCGGTGTGCCTTGCTATAACCTCGGCAAACTCTACGACGAGATCAAAGACGATATGCCGGCGCCGCGCAGCCTTGTGGGCGCCTGGCAAGAAATGCGCATGATTTGGGAGCGGCAGAAAACCGAGCCGGATTATCAGTACGATACGCCGCTGCCGCCGACGGCCAATCCCGAGCCCCCGACCGAGGCGGCAAGCCCACAGCCGGCAACCGAGTTGGAGCGCTCAATCGGCGATCTGGCGCCGGCTGGCTTGCATGAAGGCTGACGCGCGCTACCGCCTCGCCGGCCTATTGCGCATGTGAGTCGCCCCCGGCCGCGGTGTCGGTCATTTGTCTGGCCTGCGCGTGGGTCGGCACGCCTTCAGCGTCAAAGATCCGATCTATCTCGGCGCGATCGGCGTCGGTCAGGCGCCAGTCGATGGCGGCGATATTCTCTTCGAGTTCGCGTTCGTTACGCATGCCCACCAGGCCGACGGTCACAGCCGGGTGGCTGAGCACCCAGGCCAGCGCCAATTGGGCGACCGACTTGTCATAGCGAGCCGCGATGTCCTTGAGCCGCTCGGTGACGCGCAACTCTTTGAGGAAATTCTCGCGCTGAAAGAGGGGCAAGCCGAATGCCATACCGCGCCTGCGCCAGTCATTCTCGGCGAATTGGGTGTCGGGGCTTAATGCGCCGGTCAGCAAGCCGAAGGCCAGGCTGCCATAAGCCATGAAGCCGATCCCGTTCTCCAGGCAATAAGGCAAAACGGCTGATTCCACGCGCCGGTCAAACAAGTTGTAACCGACCTGGTTGGCGGCCAAGCGCCCGTGCTCCTGACAAGCTTCCATCATCGGCACATCATAATTGGACACGCCGTAATGGCGGATTTTGCCGGCCGCTTTCATCGCTTCAAGCGCGCCCATCGTCTCTTCATGCGCTGTTTTGAGATCGGGCCAATGGATTAGCATGAGGTCGATGTAGTCGGTGTTGAGGCGCCGCAGGCAGCCTTCAGTCCGCTCCGTGATGTAAGCGGCCGAGGCATCGCGCCCGACGATGGCGGCGTCGCCGACGATTGTCGGGTCATCATGGAAAACGAATCCCACCTTGGTCACGAGCACGATGTCCTTGCGGCGCGCCCCCAGGCCCCGCGCCAGCAGCTCCTCCGATGTGAAGGGACCATAAACTTCGGCGGTATCGAAGAGGGTGATGCCGTGGTCGATGGCCATGTGCACGGCGCGCACCGCTTCGTCGACATCAATCTCGCCGTACTGAGTCGTGCCCAGTTCCCAGGTGCCGAAGCCGATTGCTGAAGATGTCAAATCGGTATTGCCGAAGGTTCGCTGTTCCATGCCGTGTTCCTCCCCTTTAGATCACTCGCGAACTGCCGCTAGTATAGCGATTAAGCCGCAATTCCAAAAACGACGCTGGCGACGCACCGAGACAATCGCGTCAAATCGCCTAACCAACAGGTTCACCGAGCTAAAATAATTGTACAATTGCCTTGTCCTGGCAATCGATGAGCATTCACAGGCATTAGCATTGATTAGTTACTGTGGGATACAATGCGTCATATATCGGCGCTTCGTTTTCCTCGTTGGGTTGGAAGCACCATCGGGTATAATGGTCATGTGTCGAAGGTTGACAGCAGAGGAATGAAAATGCAACCGAGCGTAACTTATGAAGAAGATTGGGAGCTGGCTCGGCAAAGAGCAGAAGCGGCCAACGTTTCGGTAGGAAAATGGCTGAACGGAGTAGCGACTTACGATGAGAAGCGCAAGCGCGACCTCGCGAAATTCCGGGCCAGCTGCCATCGATCGCTTGAACAAATGAAAGACGGTGAAGGAACTCCCTTCAATCCAGATACATTACTCGAAGACGCGAAGCGCTGGGCTCAAGAGCGAGACGAAGCCAACGTCCCGATAAACGATGACCAAAAGCCCGCAGATACCTTCGGTTAAGTTCTCGCCGGAAGCCAGGAATGACCTCGCGGAAATAACCTTCGGTCTCTTTCGCGCAAATAATCTGAGGCCCGCTCTCGCGACCTAACACTCGCGAATTTGCAGGCTGCGCGATATATTGCTAGCTGTGTGAAAGTCGGCCGCGCAATAAAAATAGACAATAGAGGTAAGAGACATGATCTTGACAGAGGCGCCAACGCGCACGCACGAGCCTTATCAAGTACGGGTGGAAGAGTATAAAGCGTTCCGCCGCGACGGTTACTTGGTCGTCCGCGGCTTGGTCGCGCCGGAAGAAGCGCGCGATCTGGCCGATTTCACCCATGACATGATGGCGGGCCGGCGGGTCATGCCCGGTTTGCCGGCGCCACCGGCCGACGCGACGGAAGCGGAACGCCGGGGCTTTTACGACCGCATCCACATGCCGCATCGCACTTGCGATATCGCCGAGCGATTTTTGCTGCATCCGCGCATCGTCGATGTGCTCGAGGCGCTGATCGGCCCCGATGTGCTCGGCCTGCAAACCATGTTGTTTTTCAAGCAACCCGGTCAGGGCGGGCAGGGTTTCCATCAGGATTCGTATTACATCCCCACCCAACCCGACACGCTGATCGGCGCCTGGATGGCGATTGACCCGGCCGATGAAGAAAACGGCTGCCTCTGGATGACGCCGGGCTCGCAGCATGAACCGATCTATCCCGATTGCGACGGCGTGACGCAGCAGGGCGATACCATCCTCAGCGATATTGAAGCGGTCAAGAGCGTCAGCCACAGCGATGTCGAAATCAACACCTTGGCGCAGGTCGCGCTGCGGTACGATGAAGAAGTGCCGATTTATGCCGAGCCGGGCGATGTCGTGTTCTTCGGCGGCCACGTGTTTCACCGCTCGCATCGCAACAACTCCGACCGGCAGCGGCGCGCTTTTGTGAGCCATTATTGCAACGCTCGTTCGCGCGTCGCCTGGGACCACGGCAGCAACCGCGCGCATTATGAAGGCGCCGACGCCAACGGCGCAACCAATCACCGGCATATCCTGGCGCGCGGCTCAACCCACCTGCCCTACGCCCAGCCCCGGTTCGGCACGCCCTGCGCCGCCAACGCGCCCGAACTTTACGGCGAGCGTTTTGACGACAATCGCGTCAAATCGATGATGGGCGACGACGCCGGATTTATGGTGCTCGTGCCGCATGAAGATGTCGAGCACGATCATTGATGCGCCACATGCAACCGTTGGCCATTTTTGACCTGGCTCCCAAATGACAGTAGGGCAATAAATGATCGAATCTGTAGGGGCGTTTCGCTGAAACGCCCATGTCTTGCGCCAGCCTGTTTCGGGCGTCTCAGCGAGACGCCCCTACACTATTCGACGTGATTGCAGATATAACTTTCAAGCGCGTCAACATGAGATTCTCACCGAGCAGCGAGACCAGATTATGACCGTGCAAGCTGACTATCCACTCACTGACCAGCAAGTCGCGCAGTATCAGCGGGATGGCCACATCCTGCTGGACAATGTGCTCGACGCCGCTTGCATCCCGCCCTACAAAGCGGCCATCGAAGAGACGGTATCGCGCCGCAACAAAGAAAGGCGCGCCCTCAAAGACCGCGACACCTACGGCAAGGCATTCTTGCAAACCACAAACCTCTGGGAGCACAGCGCCAAGGTGAAGGAATATGTGACGGCGAAGCGCTTCGCCGGCATTGCGGCGCGGCTGATGGGCGTCGAGCGCGTGCGGCTCTATCACGATCAGGCGCTTTTCAAGGAGGCGGGCGGCGGCATCACGCCCTGGCATCAAGATCAGCATTATTGGCCGCTGGCGACGGACAAGACCGTCACGATGTGGATGACGCTGGCCGATATCAGCGCCGATATGGGTACGCTGCGTTTTGCCTCCGGCTCGCATCTCGAGGGCTACCTGGGTGATATCCCGATTTCGGACGAGTCGGAAACGCAGCTGAAGGCTTTCGTCGAGCGACAGGGTTTCAGGCTGGCGCAAGCCGCTGAGATGAAAGCGGGCGCGGCCACCTTCCATAGCGGCTGGACGCTGCACTCGGCGCCGCCTAATTTCTCCGACCGGATGCGCCCGGCAATGACGGTGATCTATTACGCCGATGGGACGCGGGTGAGCGAGCTGGACAACGAGAGCCGCGTCAATGACCGCGACCACTGGCTGCCGGGGACCGAGCCGGGCGATCTGGCGGCGACCAAGATGAACCCGCTGTTGGGTTAGTGCTTGAACAGCGCGCTCGCCGGGCGCTAGCAGTCAGCGCGATCCATAGCAGCAAATAGAGCCAGCTCGCGCTGCCGGTATTTCGCATGAAAATCACCAAAGTCAAAGCCATCCCCCTCTTCGCGTCATTCGCCGACGCGCTGGACGTCGTCCCGCCGGAGCTATCCCAGCCCGCTTTCAACATGCGCGACAATCCGCTGCTTGGCCAGGGCGCGGTCATCGTGCGCGTCGAAACCGACGAG
Organism: Chloroflexota bacterium; assembly: GCA_011523545.1. GTDB lineage: Bacteria > Chloroflexota > Anaerolineae > Aggregatilineales > Phototrophicaceae > UBA6055. The sequence goes on from WTGN01000100.1 coordinate 11,127, forward strand.
GGACTGGTCGGCATTGGCGAAGCGATGGGGCGCCCCGGCCCACGCGGCACGGCGGCGCACATCAACGAGGTCCTGGCGCCCATGCTGCTCGGCGCTGATCCGCGGCATCATCTGGCACTGTGGACGGCGATGAACGAGCAAATGCGTTTCGCACCGATGGGCATCAGCGGCGTCGATGTGGCGCTATGGGACCTGCGCGGGAAGATCTATGGCGACACGCTGACAAACCTGCTGGGCGGTCCCATGCGCGAAACGGTGGCTTGTTATGCCAGCCCGATTCCCTACCTGGCGTATCCTGCTGACTCGGCGGAGCGGGCGCGCGGGTTCCTGCGGCAGGGTTTCCAAGCGGTCAAGCTCAAAATCGGCCGCGGCATCGGCCGGGATATCGAACATGTCGAAGCGGTGCGCGCTGCCATCGGCAATGATTGCAAACTGCTGGTCGATGCCAACGGCGCTTACACCGTCAGCGAGTCGATCGCGCTGGCGAAAGACCTGGTGAAGCTCGACGTCTACTGGCTGGAAGAGCCGGTCCATCCCGAATACGCCGACGATCTGGCGCGCATCCGCAGACGCGTGGACCTGCCGGTGGTTTCGGGCGAGTGGCTGGGCAGTTGGCATCAATTCCGCGACCTGTTGAAGGCGGAAGCGGTTGATGTCATCATGCCCAACATCACCCGCTGCGGCGGCGTCACCGGCATGATGAAGATCGCTGATCTGGCGGCGCTGGAGAATGTGACCGTCGCGCCGCATGGGGTGGGCGCCGGCATCGTCGCCGCGGTCGCCGCCTGCGCCGTCATGCCCAACTTCCTCATCTACGAGTACAACCAGTTGTTCAACCCGCTGCGGCATGCGGTGATGCGCGAAGCAATACACTACGACAATGGAGCGCTCAAAGCAAACGATGGCGCGGGTTTGGGCCTCAGCCTTGATGAAGAAACCATCGCTCGCTACCGGGTAGACAGATTGACAGATTAAGCGATTGGCATGCTTGGACAAATCCGGTTCATTTATTCGCCTCACCAAGATTTGCAAGTGTCGCCAGTCTTCGCTAATATCGGTAGATAATCGTGATTCTTCGAAATATTTGGGAATGTACCGACTGTTGACACAGACTTCCGCTAGGCTGTTTCGGCTTGCAGGCGGGGCGGGATAGCAAAGATCGCTTTGAAATACTGCGTGAGCAGTTGGCAGTTTAGCATTGACGCCTCATCGCGTTGCCAAGACTTAGGAATCAGCAGTGAGAAAAACGGACCCGGGCGGCCGGGCTCGCGTCCATTCTTTGGGGGGATAAATAGTCAATCATGTTGCCAGAAGCAAGACGCCGCGCCATCCTAACTCACCTTGCCCAGGTTGGCAGCGATACCATCATTGATTTGGGCAAGCGATTTCACAAATCGACCATGACGATCCGGCGCGATCTGAAAATTTTGCAGGAAGCCGGTTATGTCACAATGTCGCATGGCGGCGCCATCTATAATGGCGATTCTTTTCAACAGAACGTGTCACATCAGATTGAGCGGGCGACCATCCGCGCGGAGGAGAAGCGGGCGATCGGCCAATATGCGGCGGAGAAATTCGTCGATGCTGATGATGTGCTCTTTCTCGACTCGGGCACGACGGTGCGCGCTATCATCCCCCATCTTAAATGTAAAGCGAATCTCTCGATCGCGAGCAACAGCATCCGCACCATCGACGCGCTTCACCGTTATCTGCCGGAGAGCACCATTCTGGGCACCGGCGGACTGCTGAGCGCAACCGCGCAGACCTTCGTTGGGCCGGTTGCCGAGCGCTTCTTTGAGGATTTCTTCGCCCGCAAAGCCTTCGTCTCGGGCGTCGGCTTCACGATTGCGGCCGGCCTGGCCGATTCACAAATGCTCGATACCGCAGTCAAAAAGTCCATGACGCGCTCGGCTGAAACGTCGATCGTCGTCATCGACTCGAGCAAAATCGGTCATACCGCCATGGTGCAAGTCATGCAAACGCGGGAGATTCAAGCGCTGGTGACGGACGAGGGCATCACGGATGCTGACAGGCAAGCCATCCTCGACTGTGGAATCGACCTCCATATCGCGCCGGTCCCGCCCGCAGAATAAAGCGCCTGTCATTGCAGCGTTGAAAATGCCCGGCCGCGCCTGATTCCTTTGCCGGCGGCAAGGGCGGCGTAGTATACTAGCGGCATAAGTTAAATTTTGTATTGTTTGGGAGCTCATTAAAATGGCGAAAATACGCATGGAACGAGAGGGCCTTGCCGACGGGATGCCGCGGGACGAACGCGGATATTGGAGACCGGAGGGAGATGTCGGCGCGCCCAACCCCTGGTTCACCTGGCCGCCCAAGCCGCGCGCAGCCCTGCTGTGGCTCAAAGAATACTTGTGGCCCTGGAATCTCCTCTTCATGCTCGTGGCGGTATTGACATGGGCTTACCTGACGCCGGAGATGTCGCGGATGAGCGAATTTCGCGCCGGCTGGATGCTCGAAATCTTCCTGCGCAACCAGATCATGTTGATCGTCTACGCCTCCGTACTCCATATAAGCATGTGGACGCTGAAGACGCAGGGATATCAATACAAGCTGTCGCTGAATTGGATGAGCAAGAGTCGAAAATTCCTCTGGAACGATCAAGTGCGCGACAATATGTTCTGGACTATCGTCAGCGCCGGCACGATATTTACGGGATTTGAAGTGCTGATGCACTGGGCTTATGCCAATGGCTACATCACCTATCTTAACCCGCGCGAGCAACCGGTCGCCTTCGCGCTGATCCTTTTCCTGTCGCCGCTATGGTACAACTTTTATTTCTATTGGGGGCATCGCCTGCTGCACGTGAAATTTCTTTACCGAGCCGTGCATCATGTGCATCACCGGAATATCGAAGTCGGACCCTGGTCGGGCTTGTCGCAACACCCGATTGAACATGTCATTATGTACGCCAGCATGCTGATCCATCCCCTCATCGGCGCGCATCCGATCAATATGATCTTCCAAGGGCAGCAGGTGACCTTCGGCTCGATAACGGGTCATGGCGGCTTCGAGGAAATTGTCGTCAAAGACGATTTAAAGGTCCCTTACGGCAACTACTGGCACTCGCTGCATCATCGCTTCTTCGAGTGCAATTACGGCGAACCCACCATTCCACTTGATCATCTGTTTGGCACCAACTGCGACGGTTCACCGGAGGCGCGCGAGAAGATGCTGGCGCGGATGCGCGCCATGCACGGCAGTTAACCCCCATCCCCTTTCCCCCATAAAGAGCTGAGGAGCGGACACGTTTGCAGGCGCTATTAGATCCAATGCGGGGCGCCCCGAAATTTACCCCCCTCAGTCCCCCCATTGCAACGGGGGGAGGCTAGACCGAGGTGTTGAACCCGCTTACTAAGCGACAAAACTCCCCTCCCTGACGCTTCGGGGAGGGGCCGGGGGAGGGGTTGAATACCATGTCCGCTCCTCAGCGCTCAACGGGGGTGGACTTCCCACAAAAGGGTAAGGGGAGCGCTGTCAGTGCATACGCGACCGGTAGAATGAATATTTCACCAAAGGAGAAATGCCTATGACGCTGCCAGTCTAGTTTGTCCAGCTAAGCATTCTATATAAGGAGACAATGACATGAATAGAAACAAGAACGCATTTTTGCCAGGACTGATGGCGCTGCTGCTCATCCCGGCCTTGTTGCTGGGCGGCAGCATTGCGGCGCAGGATGACCCCGTCGTGATCGACTGGGCGAATGACGCGGCCTGGCACGAGGCGGGCCAGGATGCCGTCGGCGAGGCATCGCTTGACGCAACTGGCATCGGCGTCAACACGGTGATTTTCTCCTCAACAGACTCTTACCAGGCTGCCGTGCGCGGCGCGCTGCCTACCGACGACGCTTTCCCGCTCTTTGACTGGTGGTTTGGCTATCGTATGAAAGACCTGGTGGACGCCGGGCTGCTTGCCGATGTCACCGACATCTGGCAAACGCATATCGACAAGGGCGAATACCCGGCAAGCATGATGGGTTCCTTTGGCTTTGACGGGCGCGCCTATGGCTTGCCGAAGATGATCAACTACTGGGTCGTCTTTTACAACAAGCATGTCTTTGCTGAACATGGCCTCGAAGTGCCGACCACCTGGGACGAACTGGTGGCGGTTGCGGAAGCGCTCAAGAGCAATGGCGTAACCCCCTTCGGCCTTGACGTGGTTGGCTGCCGCTGGTGCAGCTTCATCTGGTTCGAAGAAATGATGGTGCGCGTTGATCCCGCCCTATATCAAAGTGTGATGTCGGGCGAGACAGCCTACAACGATCCCCAGGTAATCGCCATTATGGAGCAATGGCGCGACCTGCTTGACGCGGGCTACTTCTCGCAGCCCGGCGACTACGGCGACGACTGGGCGGAACCGTTTGTGAGCGGCAGTGTTGGCATGTATCTGATTGGCGACTGGTGGACAGCTGGCCTGGAGCGCGCCGGTTTCATCGCCGGTGAGGACTATGGCATATTCGTGATGCCAGGCATAACAGAAGCGGGCAATAGCAGCCTGATCATCGAGGGGCGTCCGCTGCTGCTGGCCGAAAATTCGCCGCAGCGCGATGTCGCGCTCGAGTTTGCCGATTACTTCATGAGTGTTGAAGGGCAAACGATCTGGGCCGAAACCAGCGACATCAACTCGCCGAATCTGCTGGCGCCCGAAGAGACGCGCCCGGGACATCTGGTCGATTTGGCGAATGCGGTCGCCAATGGCGAATACGAGCTCTATACGCGATACTGGGAAGCCACGCCGCCCCAAATCGTCGAACAGGTGGTAGATTTGCTCGGTCAGTTTGTATTGGATCCGGCGTCTTTGCAGACCACTATGGACGGCGCCGAGCAGATTGCTCAGGACTATTGGGCAAGCGCCGGCGGCGAATAAAATCTGGAATTGGAGAGGCCTATCAAGCGCCTCTCCATTCATCTTGAATGCAGGCGGGCGGGTTGCCCGATACAAACCAGGTGAGCACTGAGCCGCATCGAAATGAGGTCCCGGTGACATCGCTGGGCAGAGCGCCGCTTGAAACGCCAACGCGCGCGCAGGCGGTGTTTCGCAAGATTGAGCCTTATCTTTATCTATTGCCCGCGCTTCTGCTCGTCGGCGGGCTTTTGCTGTATTCGGTCGCCCATACTCTGGCGATCAGCTTTACCGATTGGGATTTGATTACCCCGCCCCGCTTCGTGGGCTTGCAAAATTATGTTGACGCCATCCGCGATCCGACTTTCACCCGGTCCTTCAGCAACACTTTGATCTGGACCGGGGGAAGCTTGCTGCTGCCGGTCGGGGGCGGCCTGCTGCTGGCGGTGCTATTGGAGCGCATCCCCGGGCAGCGGGTTTTAAAGACGCTCATCTATCTGCCGGCGATATTGTCGACGACGGTGATCGCCGCTATCTGGAGCTATGTCTACACCAACAACGGCGTCCTGAATGAAACCCTGCGCTGGGCCGGCCTTGATGCGCTGGCGCGCCCATGGCTGGTTTGGGCGCCGACAAACACGCTGGCGATGATCGTCGCCGCCTCATGGCGGGCGCTGGGACCGAGCATGGTGCTGTTTCTCGTTGGCTTGCAGACCATACCGCCAGAACTCATCGAAGCGGCAAAGATAGACGGCGCTGGCGAGCGTACACTCTTCTGGCGCATCAAGCTGCCCCTGCTCCGGCCAATCACGGCGATCGTCGTCATCATGTCGGTCATCGGAAGCTTTATGACCTTCGATCTGGTCTGGGTGATGACCCAGGGCGGACCGGGACGCTCCTCCGAAACGCTGGCGGTGACGATGTATCGCCAGGCTTTTATCATGTGGAGAATGGGCTATGCCGGTGCGGTGGCGGTGATTTTGTCCACGATTGTTATCGCATTTTCCATCTTCTATTTGCGAGCGACCTTGAAGCGAAGCGCCCTATGATACAGAGACTATCGACAGGGAAACATTCTCTTGACCGCTACCTCATGTTGGGGCTGCTGTGCTTGTTCGCATTAGTCTGGGTTACCCCGCTGGCAATCGTGGCGCTGAGCAGTATGAAAAGCCCCAGGGAGCAATCGCAAAGCGCAATCCTGGCGCTCCCGGAGAATGCCGCGATAATCCTCGACAACATTTCGTCCGCTTCCGAATTGTCAGGCATCGGCAACGGGATCGTAAGCAGTCTCATCTACGCATTCGTCGGTTCTGTGACCGCGGTTATCGTCGCGTCATCGGCGGCATATTCTATCGCCATGCTGAAAATCCGCTTCCCGTTCTTCTGGTTTCTGCTCATTTACAGCGGCACAATCTTCCCCTTTCAGATGTATTTGATGCCCTTGTTTCAGATGTACCAGACGGTCGGCCTTTACGATACGCGCGTGGGTATGCTGCTGTTCTACTCGGCCATCGCTGTGCCCTTCTGTATATTTGTTTTCCGCAACTACTTCATCGGACTGCAAGGGGAAGTGATTGAAGCGGCATCGTTAGATGGAGCGTCTTCCTTTCAAACTTATTTGCGCATTGTGCTTCCAATGGCGAAGGCGCCCGCTCTTTTTCTCTTTGTGACGCAATTCAGTTGGATATGGAATGATTTTCTCTTCGGGCAGGTGCTTGCGAAGTCGGACGATGTGCGCCCGGTCATGACGTCGCTGGCAATGCTCTCCGGCACCTACGGCAAGGGCACCATCCCGCAACAGATGGCCGGCGCGCTGACCGCATCGATTCCGACGCTCATCTTGTTCTTCGCGCTGCAAAAGCATTTTATGCAAGGCATCATTCTGAACACAGCCGGCGAATGAATGATCCATCGTTCTAGTCGGGCGAATTTGCACGGGGCAAAACCCCGCGATATGCTTGAAGCGTACGCATTCTTAGGATAAAGGCAGATTTACAATGGCAGAAATAAGCGCAGAAAGAGACGGGCTGGCCGACGGCATGCCGCGGGACGAGCGCGGCTATTGGAAGCCTGATAAAGATTTTGGCGTACCCAACCCGGTATTCACCTGGCCGCCGAAGCCGCGGGCAATAGCCAAGTGGGTCAAGGAATATATCTGGCCCATCAATCTGATGTACATGATCGTGGCGACAGTGACCTGGCTGTTCCTGACGCCGGAGCTGGCGCGCATGAAGGAGTTCAGCGCCGGCTGGATTGCCGAGATATTCATCCGTAACCAGGTGATGCTGATCGCTTTAGCGACCGTTTTGCACGTTCGCCTGTGGTCGAACAAGGCGCAGGGTTACCAATACAAGTGGTCGCCTAATTGGATGGGCAAGAGCAAGAAGTTCCTATGGAATGACCAGGTGCGCGACAACGTTTTCTGGAGCGTCGTCAGCGCTGGAACGATTTGGACCGGCTTTGAAGTGGTCATGCTCTGGGCATACGCCAACGGCATCATCCCCTTCGTGGACCCGCGCGCGCAGCCGGTCTGGTTCCTCGTGATTCTCGTGCTCGTGCCGCTCTGGCGGGATTTGCATTTCTACTGGGCGCACCGCTTGCTGCATGTGAAATTATTCTACAAAATCGCGCATCACGTGCATCACCGAAACATCGACATCGGTCCCTGGTCCGGCTTGTCGATGCATCCGATCGAGCACCTGCTCTATTACACCTGCATGCTGATTCACTGGGTGGTGGCTTCGCATCCCATCCACATGATGATGAACGGCCAGCACGCCACCTTCGCCGCGATACTGGGGCATGGCGGCTTTGATGACTTCGTGATCAAAGACGGTGTGAAGGTCCAGTCAGGCGCCTCGTATTACCACTCGCTGCATCATCGCTATTTCGAGTGCAATTACGGCGAGATGGGCATGCCCTTCGATCACTGGTTCGGCACCAGCCACGATGGCAGCCCGGAAGCGCGGGAGAAGATGCTGGCGCGGAAGCGGGCGATGCACGGGGGTTGAAGCTAGCACCAAAGACAGCCCCCAAAAACAGGGACACGCCCACATCATGCGGGCGTGTTCTCGTTTTCTGGGTAGTTGCGCCGATTCCGGTGAGGCGTGTTTTCGACCAGGTTTATTCTTCGCTAGCGGGATAGAGTACGGGCAAGAGTCTGTCCTCAAGGCGTTGGATGTCAGCCTTTAATTCAAGCCTTACTGCTTCGATGCGCTGGTCCAAGCGGTACTCAAGATCTCTGCTGGTCAATACGATTGTTAACATCAGCACGACAGCGGTTAGCAGCATGACGATAGTCTCTAGCGACAGCGATATGGACCGTCCTCTGACAGCGCTGTCCATCCAGTTGTCCTTTTACTTCACTTTACCTTGATCTTATTCTCCGCGCAGCGAGTCAAGTTGTCAAGTTTCGCTTCTCCCAAACCCTTGTGGAATCGCCCGGCGCAAAACTTAACACTCAAGTACAACAAGCCTGCATGACGCAGGCCTGTAGTGTTCATCATTGTCAGTTCTCCCAATAAGCACGTGAGAGATAGCGCGGCTGGTCTACTTCTCCGGGCTTCGCGCCAGCCTAATGCGTCACGTTTATGAGCGGGGCCAGTCGCAGCCGCCTTCGCCCTCGGAAAGCCAGGCCGCGCTCCAGCCTTCCTGCTCCAGATACATCACGTTGAACCAAGACTCAGTGCGCGCAAGCGCCGGCAGCGCGGTCCCAATGGGAATGACATCGAGGACCTCGCCCCAGGGCGCGGCGCGCAGGTGGATATCCGTAACTGACGTCACTTGGCAATTGTCCAATACAAGCGCGAGTGAGACCGAATCGCCGGCGCCCGGTCGATCCGCGCGGTCGTCACGTCGTGGATCAGGCGGCAGCGCTTGCGCCGGCGCGCGTTCGGGGGCTGTGCCATCCATCAGCGTAATGAAGTAGTCATAGGCATGGTCGCCAAAGGCATGACAGATCGCCGCGCTGGCATCAACGGCGGCTTGAAAATGAGTCCCAGCCAGAACGCGGCTGCGTCCGCACTCCTCTTCAAACGCCGTCCAGGTGGCGAAATGCAGTGTCAGATCTTCAGCCGGCGTAATGCCTGGCTCAATACGAGACGAGCCGGCCGCGTAGGTGACCGACAAGCCCAGTTCGTCCGTGCCGAAATAGCGCCGGGCCGCCTGCGCGTGGGCTTGGCAGGCGCACATCGAGGCGGAGGGATACTCCGGATGATCGGCCACGTTGATATAGCTCTGCCATTGATTGGCGGGGATTTCTCTTGTCCCCATGCCGGGTCCAGCCCAAGCCTTCACCAGCTCGTCGCCGTAGACATGGGCGATGGCGCTGAAGGGACGCACTGCGTCATAGCGCGTCTTTTCTTGCCAGGTGACGATCATGGCGTCGAAGACAGCCGCCTGAGTCAGCAAATCCAGGTGGACAAATTCAATCGGCGAAAGGCGATGCTGCACCACAGCCTGAATCACCGACCAGCCAATCGACACGATCTTGTTGTCGAAGAACTCGGCGATCATCTTGTCTTCGTCAGATAGATTCGCCGAAACCGCCAGCACCTGATCCACCTGCGCTTTATACGCATCCCAGTTTTCCGGATTGCTCGCGGCGGGCGCGGGAATGCGGTAATCGCGCGGGTTGAAGTCGGCGAAGGGTTCTGTGTTCGCCATCTGCGGCGTGACATATTGCTGGACAGCATGTATACCCATGCCTTGTCGCCTGATCGCCGGCTGCCAGCGCGAGGCGTCGAGCAATTCATAGGCCGTGTTCACTGGCGCGTAGTCAGTGCTGTTCGCATAGTTTCCGACTTGATTCATGCCATCGCGCAGGCGAGCGGCAACCGCGCCTTTACCGGCCGCCGCGCCAATGCCGGCCGGTGTGCTTAAGTCCATACCATCGGCGGGATCAAGCCCGAAGTCGGTCAACATAGAGCGCCAAACGCTTTCGCGCTGCGGCAACAAGCCCCTAGCCACATGATAGGAAGCGTAAAGCGACGCGATATTCATATTCCGCAGCGTCCATTCTTCTTGCGGCCTGCGCTCAATGCGCGTGTAGACGCCGACGGCTGTGGGGTGATAGGGCGCCAAGGCATCGAACAAGCCCGTAGCCAACACTGTGCCCACGCGAAATATCAGCGTGACATCGCCAAATGTCGGCGACACGTCCTGCGCCGCAACGGGCAAGAATCTTGGAATTACCACCTGCGCCAAAGGAGACCCCGTATCAAGCTCAAAGGGCGGCAGCGGCGGTAATGGCGGTGGCGGGAACCCCGGCGGGAACTGCGCCTGGCTTACGCCACCGAGCAGAAGCGACGTAAGCAGAATCACAAATAGAATCGGACGATGCGCGCGATACAAGAATTTCATTCGTAACCTCCACGTTAATGAACCGCGATCATGTTAATCAGGCGCTTCGCCCTTCGCCACACCGTCGGAACTTCTGGCGCGCTCTCACAAATACTCGGTCATTTCTTTGTCCTAGTCAGCCCGTCCGCGAGCAACCCCGGTCCTATTTGCGAACGTAACGCAATTGATGCGGAATTTATTCAGGTTGTTCCGTTTTGACGCGCAAGCCAATCGCTATGCGCAAGCTGTGGTGAGGGCAGTCGAAGGTGGCTAGACGGGCGCCAGAGAAGTCTGACCCGGAGAGAGACGCAGCGCGGGTTAGCGAGGCTGCTGGCGCGTCTGCCCCCAGTCCTCGCGCAGGACTATCGCACGACGCTCGAGCGCCTCAAGGACGAGAACATCGTGAATGTCCGCCACCTCTTCCGGCGTATAGTCATCAACGTGGTCCAAGTACCAGGTAACCAAGTTGAATGTAGTCAGAAGAATGTGATCAATCGATAATTCCAGCGGCACGCTTGTCGCGCGCTGCTGGGCATAGTAGTCGTGCACGGTCTTTGCCGCTGCGGTCCGGATGACCTGGCGGGCCGGATGCGCCCCAGGCAAGTTCACATAAACGCGCAACAGATCTCGATGATCCCGAATGAAGGCGTAAGAGGCTCGCACTGCGCCTTCGGGCGTCTCTGCCTCAAGCGCCAGCGCTTTGAGTCTTTCAAACGCAGTCTTCAGGATATGTATCAACAGGTCGTCCAGGCTAAGGAAGTGACGGTAAAAGGTGCGATTGCCGACGCCCGCGTGATCGGTCACGATCTTGATTGTGAGATTTTCGTAGCCCTGCTCCAAGGCTAGCGTGATTAGCGAATCAGTGAGCGCTTGGCGCGTGCGGACGATGCGAGGATCCAGCTTCTTCATAATGCAGAAACGCCTCCTAAGGAATTCAACGCGCGCTAGTTTATCGTATATTGAAATTATCGCAAACTTGTCCAAAACGAAACACGCCCACCAAAGGTGAGCGTGAATTGAAGCCCCTCTTTCATAAAGAGAGAGGGGTTTGGGCTGGGGGTTAAGAAACTACTCGCCGCCGGGGCGCAGCATGACCTCGACCGGCGCCCACATGTCTCCGACTACATCGACATCGTCCATCGCCAGCGAATCCAGCGCCGCCTGCGCCAGGTCAATGCGGTAAGCATCCATGCCCGGCTCCTCGCTGATGACCAAGCCCTCAATCGAAACAGCGACAGTCTGCGCCCAGAGGTCCTCGTCCATGACGCCGATGCCAGCCGGCGAGGGCCAGATCAACTTGCTGATCTCGTTGAGCTGCCAGGTCTGATGGCTTTCGCCGAGGGTTGAGCCATTGTCCAGCACGATCTCGACGCATTCGTCGGGGTTATCGCGGCAGTGGATCCAACCGCGGAAGCTCGCTTTCAAGAAGGCGACGGCGATATCTTCATTGCCCTCTTCCGCCAGCCAGTCGGCGTTGACAAAGACATGATCCTGCAGCATGGCGGTGCCGACGTCATTAAAGTCGATGACGTTCAGGTCTTCCGGCTGATAAAGCTCGCCGGTATCGGGATTGACCGCCTCAAGGACCTGAGCGTATTCGTTGTAGGTCATGGCCTGGGCTGCGTCCAACTCGCCATTCAGCAGCAGGGACATATCGAAGGGCTGCTGGATGACGGTGACGTCATCGGCGTTGCCCGGGTCGATATCGACGGCGCGCATGGCGGCGAAGAGCTCATGCTCGTTGCCGAAGCCCCAGGTGCCGATGCGCATGCCGGCGAAGTCCTCGACCGATTCGATGCCGGTGTCGACGAAAGAGACTTCGAGCGTGCCGCTGCGCTGGAAGACCTGGGCGATATTTACCAGGTTGACACCCTGTTCGTTGGATTCCAGCACCTTCGGCACCCAGGCGAGGCCGAATTCTGCGCCGCCTGAGGCGACCACCTGCTGCGGCACAATCTCCACAGCGCCTTCCAGGATAGTGACATCAAGCCCCTCATCTTCATAAAAGCCGAGATCAACGGCGGCGAAATAGCCGGCGAATTGCGATTGCGCCACCCACTGCAACTGCAGCTTGATCGGTATCAAGTGACCATCGGCAGTCGTGAGCGCAGCGCCCGAAAGCAGGACAAGAACAAGAAGCAATCCAAGTACCTTAGTCATGACGGTAACCCTCCATGTCATCAACTCAATAAAGTAAGACCGCGTCAACTTGAATTATAGCCCATCCGAAACCGGAACCAAATTATTGGAGAATTGGCTGCTTTCTGTTACAATCATGTTGTCATTGGTTAAGAAATTTAAGTCGATGCGCATGGAAGCGGTGAATGCTGACGATAAAGGTCTGGCGGCGGAACATACTAGACCAGCAAACGAGCGCATTGCCACGCTGGAAGAGCGCTCCCAACATGCCGCGACAAAGGCGGAGTTGCATCGCGCGATTCTCTGGTTGTACATCGCTTTGATTACGACGATGACTGGCTTGTTGGGCGCTCTCACGCTGCATCTGCACAACACGCTGCTCAACGAGATTTCGGAAATCCGACTCCTGTTGATTGACGTAATTCAACAACTGCCCGCTGGCTGATCGAACCCGCTTCGCGCATTTTCAACTCGCCTCCCGAAACGAAACATGCCAGGGCATCAGCCGCCTCTCCGCAAGCAATACCACCAGATAAAAGGATATGCCGATGATTGACGCCATCAGAATGGCGGTCCAGGCTTTGGCGAAATCGAAGGCTGAAGCCTCCTGCGTGATGTAAACGCCGAGAGTCGCCCGCGGACCGCCGAAGAACTCGGCAACCACAGCGCCGACCAAACTCAGGGCGCTGGCGACGCGCAGGGCGCTGAATATATAGGGCAGGGCGTTTTTCAGCCGCAGCTTGAACATGATATGCGCCGGCCTGGCGGCATAAGAATGCATCAGCTCCAACTGGTTCGGGTCCACCAATGTCAAGCCGCGCACCGTATTGATCATCGTCGGGAAGAAGACGATGATCGCAACGATCGCCATCTTCGACGCCGGGTTCGTTATGCCGAACCAATTGTTCATGATGGGGGCGAAGGCGATGATCGGCACGGAATTGGCGGCGATGGCGAAGGGCATGGTCGCTTCGCTGACGATGGTCCAGCGCGATGTGATCAGCGCCACCAGGATGCCGCCGCCGCAGCCGATGACGAAGCCGCCAAACGCCTCCCAGAAAGTAGCGCCGCCCGCGTCAAACAGAATGGACCGCTCGTCCGGCCGCAGCCACAAATCGACTTGCAGCATGAATTCGGCGAAGATAGCCGATGGCCTTGGCAAGAGGAATTGCTGAATGTTGAAAATGAGGACAATAATCTCCCATAGGGCGATCACAGCGATCGCTATCGCGATGGTCGGGAAGTAATAGAGCAGCCGCCGGCGTAAGCCAACTGAAAGCGCCCTGGCCCTTCGCGCTTTTGCTTGCGCCATCATTCCACCTCGTCCGCCTGCGCCGTGTCCATGCTGACTGCATCGCGCAGCAGGTCGCGCACTTTGGCGACCAACTCATGATAGGCGGGGTCACTGCGGGTATTGAAATCGCGCGGGTAAGGCAAGGTATTGTCGACGATTTCGGTGATGCGGCCCGGACGCGGCGACATGACCACGATGCGCTTCGACAAGAAGACCGCTTCGGAGATGCTGTGCGTCACAAAGATGATCGTCTTGCCGGTTTGCCCCCAGATCTTGAGCAACTCAAGATTCATCCGCTCGCGCGTGAATTCGTCCAGCGCGCCGAAGGGCTCGTCCATCAGCAGGACCGACGGGTCAAAGACGAGCGCCCGCGCGATCGACACGCGCTGCTGCATGCCGCCGGACAGTTGCCAGGGATAGTGCTCCGCGAAGTCCGCCAGCTCGACCATCCGCAGCTTGTCTTGCGCCAGAGCGCGCCTTTCCGCTTTTGAGTAGCCCATCACTTCAAGCGGCAGCTCCACATTTTTGATGACGCTGCGCCACTCGTAGAGCGTGGCCGCCTGGAAGACCATGCCATATTGGCGCTGCTGCCGCGCCTCATGCGGCGTCATGCCATTCACAATCAGCTGGCCGGAGGAAGGCGCAAGCAGATCGCCAATCAAGCGCATCAAGGTGGATTTGCCACAGCCGGAGGGCCCAATCAGCGAGATGAATTCGCCCGCCTCAACTTCAAGGTGAACATCCTTCAGGGCGACCACCTCCGCGTCCGAGCCCGGATTGAAGATTTTGTTGACGCCAGTCGCCGCGATGGCGATGTCATTCCGCGCTTCAGTCATGCTTCTTGCCAACCCCTCCCCCGGCCCCTCCCCGAAGCATCAAGGAGGGGTTTCTCGTCAACATTGATTCCAAAGATACGCGGCATCGAAAGTCTGAGCTGCTCGACCATGTTCGCTTATCGCATTCCTCCACCTAATCCAGTGCGCGGACATAACGGCGCAGCGCCACGCGTTCCGCCAGGCTGACGGCGACGAAAAAGATGATGCCGACCGCGGCCGCCATCACGATCGACGCCCACAATTTAGGCGTTGAGACCATGCTGTAATCGGAGCTGAAATCGAGTATCGCCCGCCCCAGGCCGTCGCCGATGCCGGAGGGCAGCTCGCCGATGATCGCGCCGACCACACTCGCCGTCGCGGAGACCTTCAAGGCGGTGAAGATATAGGGCAAGGCGGCGGGCAGGCGCAGCTTCCACATGATTGTCCAGCGGCTCGACGCGTAGGAGCGCATCAATTCGACCTGTTCGGCCGCCGGCGAACGCAAGCCGCGCAAGGTATTGATGGTCACCGGGAAGAAGGTCAAATAGGCAGCGATGACAGCCACCGACAGCTGGCCCGCCCCCAGCCAGATCACCACCATCGGCGCGATCGCCAAAATCGGCACCGTTTGCGACGCCACGACATAAGGCAAGAGCCCGCGCTCCATCAAGCGCGAATGAGCGAAGACCGAGCCGAGCATAAAGCCCAAAATAGCGCCGAAGATGAAACCGAAGATCGCCTCGCTGAAGGTATAGATGCCGGCGTCGGCGAGGATGCGCAAGAGCAGCAATTCCCCGTTGCGGCGCGCCGGCTGCAGGAAGGCTTCCGCGATCATTTGCAAATGCGGCAGGTTTAAGTCATTCAGGATCTTCAGATCGAACAGCACCAGGCTACGCGGCCGGCTGAGGAATTTCTCATCGGCAAAATCACCGGCGACCGCCGCAATCCTCGCGCCGTAGAGGGCGCGCACCGACGCATTTTGGGGCCGGTCTTCCGCCCGTACGGCGACGCTCAAGCGCCCGGGAAAAGCCGGCGTGATCGGCAAAATTGCGACGCCTTCGCTGCGGTCGAGGTTGGCCAGATAGCGCAATTCAGGGTATAGCAACGCAGCGCTGTCATCGTCCTTGGCCGGGTGTGGCGGCATCAAATCATCGAGGTCCTTGCGATCGGCGATGACGTAATCCACCTCGCCAGCGAGGAGCGCCGCCAGGGCCGCTTCCATTGTCGGTTCCGTCCGATAGGTCCAGCTCTGCTGCGGCAGCAGGATTTTGTAGGCGACCGAATTGGCGAAGGCTTTGCTCGCTTCCCAGCCGACCAGCAGAAATGACAGCGCCAGAAAGAAACCGACCGCGCGGCTGACCCGGCCCGGCGCCGCCGCCAGCGCCAGCAGCAAGACCAAAATCGCGGCGACCATCAATGGCAGCGCGGCGCTCCCTTCGATGGTGGGGACGAAAAACAGCAGCGCGTCCAGCATCAATATGGCGATGAAGTAGAGCTTCTGCAGTCGATTTGGCCGCAGGACGATGGCCATGACGGCATAGACGATCAGCAGAATTATCGCGCCGTAATAGAGGACGCGGAAGTTGCGGATGCCGGTGAAGAGCAGCGCCGGGTCAAGCTCGTCGGCGCCCAGTTCATTCGCCCAGTTGTCAGCATATTGCGCCAGCGGCGACAGAACCTCATCCGGCTCATTGCCGCTCTGGTCCGCCATCCAGATGGCTAACCGGCCCAAAGTTGATTCGACCAGGGCTTCTTCATGCAGCTCCAGGCCGCCCGAGGCGCTCATTGAGTTGAGGACAAGCGCCAGCGCCAGCAGCGTCAATGCCAGCAGGATCGGTTTGCGCAAGCGCTGCAAGCGGGTGCTTGGGGCTGATGGTTCTGCGCTGAAATCAGTCATGAAAATCTGAGTCGTTTTCAATGACAAACAATAGTTGACATCGGAATTCAGCTACCGGCGGGCCACGAGTCGTTTTATCGTCTCATGCTTTCCGGCGGACGCGCCACCGTCTCGCCCCTACGAATGGCATCCAAAGGGATTATGACACTTCGGCCAGCGCGCTGGCGACGATATCCATTGCGATGTCCATGTCCTCGGCCGTCACATTCAAATGCGGGGCGATGCGCACGGCATTGCCGTAGAGACCGCCCTTGCCCAACAGCAACCCTTTCTCTTTGCAGGCATCGACAAAAGCGGCGGTTCGGGCTGGGTCGGGCTCGATGCCCCCGGGCTGGACGATTTCAAGCGCCTGCATCAGCCCCATGCCGCGCGCCTCGCCGATGATGGGGAACTCGGCGGCGAACTCGGCCAGTTTGCTCGCCATGCGCTCGCCCTGAACGGCGCAATTTCGCGGCGTGTCATGCGCTTCCATATAATCAATAGTTGCCAGCGTGGTCGCCATTGTCACTGGATTGCCGCCGAAGGTGGAAAAGGTCAGCCCCGCCACCGCATCGGCGATTTCCGGCGTCGCGATGGTGCAGCCGATCGGACTGCCGTTGCCCATGCCCTTGGCGAAGGTCATGATATCGGGCTCGACGCCCCAGTGCTCGATGCCGAACCACTTCTCGCCGGTGCGCCCCCAGCCGGTCTGCACTTCGTCGGCAATGAAGACGCCGCCGGCCGCGCGCACAATCGGCAGGATGCGGCGGAAATAATCTTCAGGCGGCACGATGAAACCGCCGGCCCCTTGAATGGGCTCAGCCATGAAAGCGGCAATGAGCCCGTCGGTGCTGGTTGCGATGGTCTCTTCCAAATCAGCCACACAGAGATCGACCACTTGCTCGGCGGTCAAACCAGCCGGCGCGCGAAAAGTGTAGGGATTGCGCACATGCTTGACGTAGGGATCGACCACGCCGCCCAAACGCCAGGGTCGCTGCGCCGTCAAGCTCATCGCCAGCAGCGAGCGCCCGGAATAAGCATGGCGCAGGGTGATGACGACGGGGTTGCCGGTATACATACGCGCGGCCAGCACCGCGGTCTCGTTGGCTTCGGTGCCGCTGTTGGTGAAGTAACACTTGCCCAGCCGGCCGGGCGTGAGTTCAGCCACCTTCTCCGCCAGCCGCACCATGCTCTCGTTGACGTAGATGGTCGAGGTATGCTGCAGCTTCCGCAGTTGCGCCAGCGTGCGCTCGGTGATCTCGTCGTTGCAATGCCCGACGGATACGGTCAGGATGCCGCCGAAGAAATCGAGATAGCGCTTTCCGTCAATGTCCCAGATGTATTGATCTTTGGCGCGGTCGGCGATGAGCGGATTATCGCCATGATAGGGCGCGGCCGCCGGAAACATCACTTGACGGTAGCGATCCATGATTTCGGCAGAAGTTGTCATTCAAGGTCTCCTATGCGCCGCCGATTGATGAAAGCAATCGGCACAGCGATGTTGTACAATGGCGCTCCATTCAAATTGTACAATAGCAGCATCGGGTATCCAAAATCTGCCGCTGCTTCGAGTATGATTGTAATATGCCCGTCAAGTCAATAGAGGGGTGGCTGACGGTCCGGATACTTGTGACGCGATGAGCCGCCCGAAGGAGCGAGAAATGAGCAGGATGATCAAGAATTATGTAAATGGCGAATGGGTTGAATCCGGCGCGGAGCATTTCACGCCGGTGCATGATCCGGCCACCTGCGAGCACTTGGCGAATTGCCCCGATTCGACGCCCGAGGATGTGGCTGTTGCGGTCGCCGCCGCCAAGGCCGCCTTCGACGAGTGGCGCAGCACGCCGGTGCTTGTGCGAGCGCAGTATATGCACCATTTCAAGGTCATGGTGGAGGAGGAATTCGAAAAGGTCTCGCAGATTGTGGTGCGCGAGCATGGCAAGACGATGGACGAAGCGCGTGGCGAGGTGCGGCGCGCCATCGAAAGCATCGACTTCGCCATGAGTGTGCCGGTGCTCATGCGTAGCGACGGGCTGGAAGATATCAGCTCGGGCATAGACGAGACGACCGTGCGGCAGCCGGCCGGCGTCTTCGCGGCGATTACGCCCTTCAATTTTCCTTTCATGGTGCCGCTCTGGTTCTTGCCGACCGCCATCACCTGCGGCAATACCTTCATCCTGAAACCATCGCCGCAGACGCCGCTGGCGACCGAATTCCTCTTCGAGATGCTTGATGAGCTGGACCTGCCGGAAGGCGTTGTCAACCTGGTCAATGGCGGCGTGCCCTCGGCGACGGCGCTGATGGAACATCCCGATGTCACTGGCGTCTCATTCGTCGGCTCAAGCCCGGTGGCGAAGATCATCTATGAGACCTGCACGCGCAACGGCAAGCGCGTTCAAGCGCAGGGCGGCGCCAAGAATTACATCGCCGTCATGCCCGATGCCGATATCGAAGCCAGCGTCAAGAATATCCTGGGCGCGGCTTATGGCTGCGCCGGGCAGCGCTGTTTGGCGGCGGCGGTCGCGGTTGGCGTCGGCGATGCCTACGACCAACTCAAGGACGAACTGGCGAAACAAGTCTCGGCTCTGAATGTCGGCTACGGATTGGACGAGACGGCACAGATGGGCACGGTCATCAGCGACGCGGCGGTGAACCGCATCGAATCCATGATCGGGCAGAGCGAGGGCGAAGGCGCCGATGTGGTGGTTGACGGGCGCGGCTTCAGCGTTGATGGCTACGAGAACGGTTCCTGGGTTGGCCCGACGTTGATCGCCGATGTCCAGCCGAATACGGTCATGGCGACCGAAGAAGTTTTTGGTCCGGTGCTGTCTTTGATGCACGCCGACGATTTCGAAGACGCGGTCGATATCATCAATCAGAGCCGCTATGGCAATGCCGCCAGCATCTTCACCAGCAACGGCAAATACGCCCGCGAATTCAAGTACAGCGTCAATGCCGGCAACATCGGCGTCAATATCGGTGTGGCGGCGCCATCGGCCTCCTTCCCCTTCGGCGGCCAGAAGGACTCCTTCTTCGGCGACTTGCACGGGCAAGGCATGGACTCAATTGAGTTCTACACCGAGCGCAAAATCGTGATTGAGCGCTGGGTCTAGCGCGATGGCATCCCTGAATACATTCGGCGCCATCTTCACCTTCGCTATCGAATTGGAAGGACGGCTGAGCGCCTACTACGATGGCCTGGGCGAGGCGGCCAAAGCCAAAGCGGCGGAGAAACGGCGGAAGAAGCTGGAGCGCGTCCGGCGCGAGAATGTGGTTGAAATCACGCTGGAGCCGATCGCCGGCCTGGACGCGGCTGATTACGCGCTTGACCTCAGCGACGGCTCGGCGGCTGGCAAAGCGGCGGCGGCGCGCAATGCGGCGCGCTTCTATGTTGACGCGGCGCCGAAGATCAATGTGCGGGCGGCCCAGCGGGCGCTTGAACGCTGCGGCAAGGAGCATGCTGGCTAGCCCGTCGCCCGCGCATTGCAGGATTGTAGGGGCGGCCTAGCAGGTCGCCCGCTGACGGAGATCGTCATGAAGACAATAGAAAGCATCAACTTGATTTGGCGCAGGCCCGGCTGCCGCGGCGGCCGAGCCACGTTGATTGGCAGGGGACTCCATGTCAAATTCATCGTAGCGGACTATCTCGATGAAGATCACTACCCTAGCCCCGAAACTATCGCCCAACGATATGCCGCCACGCTGCCTCAGGTCTATGCGGCGCTCGCCTACTATTATGAGAATCAATCCGAAATCGATGACGAAATCGCAGCTGATCACCGTTTCAGCGAACTATTGTACTCGCAGGGACCTGACGCCGCCGTCGCGTCCTTGCCGCCGCCAGTCGAGTTGGACGAGCCGACTATTGAAAGCCTGCATCTAATCAGCCGCGACACCGACCGGCACTATGGCAGCCCCTGCGTCGACGGTACGTCCGTTCGCGTCGCCGATGTAGTGGTGGCTTGGCGCTACATCGACAATCATCCGCAAAGCATCGCTGAAAGGTATGACCTGTCGCTTGGTCAGGTCTTCGGCGCATTGGCTTACTATCACGAACGCCCAACTGAGGTAGACGCTCAAATTGAATACGAGCGCTATTTGAAAGAAAGGCGGGAGGCCGGGCTTGTCCCCGAATAAGCTCCGCTTCTACTTGGACGAGAATATGGACCCGGAGATTGCAGAACAATTGCGGCGGCGTGGAATAGATGCATTGTCGGCGCGCGATGTCGGCCTGCTCAACGTATCCGACGGTGTACAACTGCGCTACGCCGCGGCTCACCGTCGTGCGCTATGCAGCAAGGACTCGGACTTCACCAATCCCGCCAATTGGGATGTCGAGCACGACGGCATTGCCTACTTCCCAGATCCCAACGTATCGATTGGCTACGCCGTCAATGCGCTGCAGGAGCTACACCGCGCCGAAACGGCTGAGTCGATGGAGAACAGACTGGTTTATCTCTAGCAACCGTCATGAGAAAGGACATCCCCATGAGCGACAGTCGAATCGTGTGCGCCGCGCTGCTGCAAGCGACCTGGACCGGCGACATGGAATCCATGATCGAGAAACATATCAACTACACGCGCCAGGCGGCTGACCAGGGCGCGCAGATCATGTGCTATCAGGAGCTATTCTACGGTCCATACTTCTGCCAGGTGCAGGATCCGCAGTTCTTCGCCTTCACCGAAGAGATACCGGCCGGGCCGACCACGCAGCGTTTCTGCCTATTGGCGGCCGAGCTGAACATGGTCTTGATCGTGCCAATTTATGAGCGCGACGGCGTCGGCGTCTACTACAATACCGCCGCTGTCATCGACGCCGACGGCAGCTACCTGGGCAAGTACCGCAAGACGCATATCCCGCATCTGCCCGGCTTCTGGGAGAAATTCTATTTTCGCCCGGGCAACCTCGGTTATCCCGTCTTCGAGACCGCCGTTGGCAAGGTCGGCGTCTACATCTGCCACGACCGGCACTTCCCGGAAGGGGCGCGCGCCCTGGGTTTGAACGGCGCGGAGATGGTCTTCATCCCGTCCGCGACATCGCGCGGCTTGAGCCAGCATCTCTGGCGCATCGAGCAGACATCGCACGCCATCTTCAATACCTACTATGTCGGCACGATCAATCGCGTCGGCATTGAAGAACACGGCGATGACGACTTCTATGGCGAGAGCTATTTTTGCGATCCCAAAGGGCAATTCATCGGCGAGCTGGGCAGCGCCTACGACGAAGAATTAATCGTGCGCGACCTCGACTTAAGCGTGATTCAAGAGGTGCGCGATACCTGGCATTTTTATTTCAACCGGCGTCCCGATCAATATGGCGAGCTGGTGCAGGATACGGTGTCGACAAGTTAACCAAGTTTACCCTGTGAGTGGCTTAGCCGGCGGCTAAGCCCTACAGATTCCTTTAGGTAATTGTAGCGGCGACCCTTGCGTCGCCCGCGTACCCAGTAGACTGTAGGGGCGACCCGGTGAGTCGCCCGCACACCCGGTAGACTGTAGGGGCGACTCGGTGAGTCGCCCGTCGACAGAGAAAATTCTTCAGGAGCTAAACCATGGATTTCGGCATCACATTCAAAGGCGATATTTCCCCAAAACGCACGGTAGCGCTTTGCCAACAGGCGGAGGTGGCCGGCTTCAAATATGGCTGGTTTTTCGATTCTCATGTGCTTTGGCGCGAATGTTATTTGACGATGGCGCTGTGCATGGCCCATACCGACGACATGATCTTCGGGCCGCTGGTGACCAACCCGGGCGTGCGCGAATGGTCGGTGGCGGGCAGCATGTATGCCACGCTAGCGGTGCAAAGCGGCAATCGCATTGAAGTTGGCATTGGCCGCGGCGACAGTTCACGCCGCATGCTGGGCAAGAAGCCGATGACCGTCGCCAATATGGAGCGCTTCGCTGATGCCCTGCGCGGGTTCGCGCGCGGCGATGAAGTCGCCTATGACGACACCTCGGCGCAGCTCCCCTGGGCGAACGGCTATGAGATGCCGATCTGGATCGCCGCTTATGGACCGAAAGCGCTGGCCGGCGCGGGCCGCAGTGGCGACGGACTGGTGATTCAATTGGCGGATCCGGGTCTGGTCAAGTGGTTCAGCGAGCAGGCGATCGCCGGCGGCGAGGCGGCTGGTAAAGATATGACGGGTTACCAGATCATGTCCGCGGCGCCCGTTTGGGTCGGCGATATGGAAACCGCGCGCGAGCAAACGCGCTGGTTCCCGGCGATGGTGGGCAATCATGTCGCCGATATCGTCGAGCGCTACGGCATGGACAGCCCCGATATCCCAGCCAGCCTGACAGCCTACATTGAGGGGCGCAAAGGCTACGATTACAAGGAACACGCCGACAAAGACGCCGATCATCTCGATTTCATCAGCGAGGACATCGTCGACGCCTTCGGCATCCTCGGCGGCGTCGATGAGCACATCGCCAAGCTGAAAGCGCTGGAAGCGGCGGGCGTCACGCAATTCAACATCTATCTGATGTGCGGCGAGGAAGAGCGCATCGTCGCCGAATACGGCGAGATGATCATCCCGGCATTTGGCTAGGCGTCGTCCACAACTGTGCCTTGTAGGGGCGACTCGGTGAGTCGCCCTTCATGCGCACTCAAGCGGTATCAGTTGCTCTTCCGATTTTCAGTTATACTCTAATCGCAAACGCCGTTCAGTCTCATCTGACGCAGGGAGGCAGGCTATGGCAATCGAGCGCATCCGCCAAATGACGGTCGAGGAGTACTTCGCCTTTGATGAAGCCAGCGAATACAAGAACGAATACATTGACGGCGAGGTGATTCCGATGACCGGTGGGACGGCTTATCACGCTGAAATAATGTTGAACCTTGGATTCGCTCTCGGACTACGACTGCGAGGCGGCGACTTTCGCTTTTACAGCAGCGCCATGCGCATCAGCGTCAGTCCAAGGCGCTATCTCTATCCCGACTTGAGCATCGTCCGCGGCGAGCCTGAACTTGACGCGCGAACCATTAATCTCTTCAATCCCACGCTGCTTGCGGAAGTGATCTCACCGACAACCGCCAACAGAGACCGCGGCTTCAAGCGCGACCTGTACCAAAGCATCCCCTCGCTTCAGGTCTACCTCGTCATTGAGCAATTCGAAGCGCAAGTCGAAGTGGACTCGCGCCAAGGCGACAACTGGCAAACAATAGAATACGCCGGCCTGGACGCCATCGTGCGGCTGACGGCCTTGGGCTGCGACTTGCCGCTGGCGGAGATATATGACGGCATCGAATTTGGCACGGAGTAGATGAGCGCATCGTCGCCGAATACGGCGAGAAGATCATCCCGGCATTTGGCTAGGCGTCGTCCACAACTGTGCCTTGTAGGGGCGACTCGGTGAGTCGCCCTTCATGCGCACTCAAGCGGTATCAGTTGCTCTTCCGATTTTCAGTTATACTCTAATCGCAAACGCCGTTCAGTCTCATCTGACGCAGGGAGGCAGGCTATGGCAATCGAGCGCATCCGCCAAATGACGGTCGAGGAGTACTTCGCCTTTGATGAAGCCAGCGAATACAAGAACGAATACATTGACGGCGAGGTATATCCAATGACAGGCGGGACAGCTTATCACGCGGAAATAATGATCAACCTTGGAATTGCACTAGGGCTGCGACTGCGAGGCGGCGGCTTTCACGTTTACAGCAGCGCCATGCGCATCAGCGTCAGTCCGAGGCGCTATCTCTATCCCGACTTGAGCATCGTCCGCGGCGAGCCGGAGCTTGATGAGGGCGCCATCAACCTATTCAATCCGACGCTGGTCGCGGAAGTGATCTCACCGACAACCGCCAGCAGAGACCGCGGCTTCAAGCGCGAACAATACCGTAGCATTCCCTCGCTTCAGGTCTATCTCGTCATTGAGCAATTCGAAGCACAAGTCGAAGTGGACTCGCGCCAAGGCGACAACTGGCAAACAATAGAATACGCCGGCCTGGACGCCATCGTGCCGCTGACGGCCTTGGGCTGCGACTTGCCGCTGGCGGAGATATATGACGGCATCCCGTTTGCGGCCTGAGATCCCGCATCAGACATCTGACAAACAGAAGATTCGAATCAAGGAGTATAGAATGGGAATCTTATTCAAGAGTGGCTCAATCATCACCGCCAGCGATATGGTCAGCGCTGATGTGCTGGTCGAGGGCGAAGCCGTCACGCTCATCGGCCAGAATCTCGACGCTGGCAATCACGATGTCGTCGACTGCGCCGGCAAGTACCTGATGCCGGGCGGCATCGATGTGCACACCCACCTCGACCTGCCCTTCGGCGGCACCATCAGCAATGACGACTTTGATGTCGGGCATAAGGCGGCGGCATTCGGCGGCACAACCACGCATATCGATTTTGTCGTCCAGCCTATCGGCGGCAGCCTGCATGACGGGCTGGAGACCTGGTGGAAGAAATCACGCGATATCGCCCAGATCGATTACGCCTTCCATATGGCCGTCACCGACCTCAACGACGCGGTGATGAAAGAAATCCCGACCATGCTTGATGAAGGCATTACCAGCCTCAAGCTCTTCATGGCTTACAAGAATGTCTTCATGATTGATGACGCCACGCTCTTCAACACAATGCGGGTGGCGGCGGACAATGGCATGATTGTCATGGTGCATGCCGAGAATGGCGATGTCGAAGCGGCCTTGACGCCGGCCCTGCTGGCCGCGGGCAAGACCGACCCGGTCTGGCATGCCGCGTCGCGCCCGCCCGAGATTGAAGGCGAAGCGACCAACCGCGCTGTTGTCATGTCCGGCTTGACCGGTTGCCCGCTTTATGTCGTGCATGTCACCTGCGAGGGCGCAGTCGACGCGATCCGGCGAGGACGGGCGCTGGGTTACCCGGTCATGGGCGAGACCTGCGTGCAATACTTCTTCTTGACGGTTGATGAGCACCTGGGCGCGCCCGGCTTTGAAGGCGCGAAATATGTCTGCTCGCCGCCGATACGCAGCAAGCAGGACCACGGCGTCTTGTGGCGGGCGGTGCGTGACGGCAGCCTGCAAATCGTCAGCACCGATCACTGCGACTTCTGGTACGATGGCGGGCACGGCCCCTGGCAAGAGTGGAATGAGCGGACTGGCGGGACGGATTGGGTCGGCTACGAAAAGCAAGATCCGTCATATCGCCGCCCGGGCAAGGAACTCGGCCTCGGCAATTTCGCAAAGATCCCCAATGGCATGCCGGGCCTGGAAGACCGCATGATGGTCATGTGGGATTCTGGCGTGAACAGCGGCCGGCTCCAGCCGACGCGCTTCGTCGAATTGTGCTGCACCAACCCGGCCAAGATCTTCGGCATGTACCCGCGCAAGGGCACGATAGCAGTCGGCTCGGACGCCGATATTCTGGTTTGGGATCCGCAGAAGGCGCATACGATCAGCGCGGCGACCCATCACATGCGCGTCGACTACAACTGCTACGAGGGCATGACGGTGACGGGCGCGCCGGTTCAGGTCTACCAGCGAGGCCGGAAGCTGGTGGATGGCGATCAGTGGCTGGGCAGCAATGGCGCCGGGCAGTTCATCCCGCGGGCGGCGGGCGCGCCGGTGCTGTAAATCGAAGTCCTTCAATCAAGGAATGTGTAGGGGCGAGTCATTGGCTCGTCCTTTGCTTGTCGTATTCTTGGGTTTTTTGAAATGCGAGTCGCTGCATGGTAGGATTATGTTAAGGAATGCTTGAGCGCTGGAGACAGTTATGGAAGTCCAGGAGCGTGTTTTCGATGTTGACGAGTTTTGGCGCTTCGTCTGCCTGCCGGAAAACGCAGATAAGCGCTTTGAACTAATCAACGGGGAGATTATCGAGATGCCAAAGCCGGGCGAAGAGCATGGCTATCTTGCCGGCGTCATTTTTCACTATTTTCTGCTCTTTGACCCAAAGCGAAACTTGGGCATCCCGACGGTAGATACTGGCTACTATTCATTGGACGACCGAAGCACCGTCCTTGGTCCTGATGTTGCCTTCAGACGCACCGATGGCGCCACGCCACCCCAAAAGAAATGGGCGCCGACGATGCCGGATCTCGCCGTTGAGATCAAGTCGCCGAGCAATACGCTCGCGGACTTGAGACAAAAGGCCGCCATCTATTTGCGGCGCGAAACGCAGCTAGTCTGGATCGTCATCCCCGACAGGAAGGGCGTGGAAGTCTGCCGGCTGGATGCGAATGGCCAAATCCAAACCGAGTTCTTCGGTTCGGACGGCAGCCTCTCTGGCGAATCTGTCTTGCCGGGTTTTGAATTGGCACTGTCAACGCTATTCTCCTAGCTTAGCGAGATTGCGAGGTAAACATGGAAGTCAAAGAGCGCGTTTTCAATGTTGACGAATTTTGGCGCTTCGTCTGCCAGCCGGAAAACGCCGACAAATACTTTGAACTAATCAATGGAGAGTTAGTTGAGATGGCGCCACCGGGGGGAGAGCATAGCACAATCGCTGGCGAGATTTATCATTATTTCCGACTCTTTGACCCGGAGCGAAATCTCGGCACTCCGACGGTCGACGCAGGCTATCATCCGCCAGCAGGGCGAGACACTGTTCTGTCGCCAGACGCTGCCTTCACAGGAATCGAGCGCGCGCCCAAGCCATTTCCCAAGACATGGGTCCCAGTAATGCCCGACATCGCCGTCGAGGTAAAGTCGCCGAACGACTCTCTCGCCGAGCTGCGCCGAAAGGCCGCCATCTACCTGCAACACGGCAGTCAACTGGTCTGGATTATCATACCTGACCAAGGGAGCGCCGAAGTCTGCCGGCTCGATGCAAGCGGCGAAATCCAAACCGAGTTCATCAGCGCCGACGGCAGCCTCTCCGGTGATCCTGTTCTTCCCGGTTTCCGCCTCGAGTTATCCGCGCTTTTCTCCTGATTCGACCCCGATTCTGCCCTTGGCAACGGCGCCTGCGCATGCGCCCGCCATGGGGCGCTGCCGGTTCA
The DNA here is from genome assembly GCA_011523545.1 of Chloroflexota bacterium. Taxonomy (GTDB): domain Bacteria; phylum Chloroflexota; class Anaerolineae; order Aggregatilineales; family Phototrophicaceae; genus UBA6055. Next base: position 38,377 of record WTGN01000100.1, read on the forward strand.
GCTCTGCAATATACAGATGATTTACAGCCGCGCAACGACTTTGTAACGACCGCCTTTCATGCTACAGTGAAACTGTGCATCGAAAGGAGACGAAAACATATGAAGCGTCGCATGATGTTAATCTTGATTCTGCTTCTGCTCGGCGGGCTCGGTTACGCCGATGCGGAACAGTCGCTCAATCTGGAACACTATTGGTTGGACAACGGCCTGGAAGTGATTCTGGCGCGCGATACAACAGCGCCGACCGTCGCGGTGGATATCTGGTATCGGGTGGGCAGCGCCAATGATCCCGCAGGCAAAAGCGGATTCGCCCATCTCTTTGAACATATGATGTTCGAGGGCTCCCCGCATATTCCGGATAACGGCATGGATGAATTGCTGGAGCCGGTTGGCGGCTCTTCCAATGCTTATGTCGGCAAGGACTACACCGCCTACTACGAGACGGTGCCTTCGCACCAACTGCCGCTGGCCCTTTGGATAGAAGCGGATCGCATGGGCGGCTTGGATGTGACACAGGAAAACCTCGACAATCAGCGCGCCATTGTCATTGAAGAGCTGCAGCGGAGTTACGACAACCGACCCTATGGCACCGCGGTGAAAGCGCTTGTCACCGTGCCTTTCACCTACGAGCCCTACCAACGTCCCACCATCGGCACGATTGAAGACGTCAATGTCGCCCAGATTGAAGACATCATTGACTTTCACCGCCGCTACTACCTCCCCAACAACGCCACGCTGGTTGTGGCCGGCGATATCGACTTCGACTCGACGCGCGCCCTAATTGAAGATCTCTTCGGTCCCATCCCGCGCGGAGACGACCCGCCTGCGCTGCCGGCATTCGTACCGGTGGATCAAGAGGAAGCCGAATTCATCACGATTGAAGATCCCTTTATCAACCTGCCGGCGCTTCTCGTCGCCTACGAGATTCCTCCGCTGACCCACGAAGACTACCCGGCGCTGAGCGTACTCTCGCGCGTGCTGAGTGTGGGCGATTCCAGCCGCCTGGCGAAGCGCCTTGTCGATACTGGCAAAGCATTGCAGGCGGACGCCTGGATAGACGGCAATCGTGGTCCGGGCTATTTTGCCTTCATCCTGCTCGCCAACGTCGGCGTCGATCTGGCCGAGCTTGAGATGGCATCCTATGAAGAGCTACAAAGAATCATCGACGAGGGCGTCCCGCAGGAAGAACTGGACAAAGTCATCGCCGGCATAAGGAGCAGAAACATACTTGGCCTGGAAACAGCGCTAGGCTTGGCGGAGAGCGTCCAAAGCGCCAACTACTACTCCGGTAATCCGCAAGCGGTCTTCTCAGGCATCAATCGCTATGAGGCGGTCACCAGCGAGGACATCCAGCGAGTGGCGCTTGAGTACCTGGAAGAAACCGATCGCCATGTATTCAATGTGGTGGAAACCGATGCGGAAGCGCCGCCCCCGGTAGAACCCTACGCCGCCGACGACGCCGTCGAGCAAGAGCCGGATTACCGCTATGTCATCGAGCAGAGTGAACCGCCGCCGGCCTTGGACTCCAACGAATTCAACTTCCCGGCCATCACCGAAACCGTCATGGATAATGGCTTGGAAGTGGTCGTCATTGAACAGCCCAACATGCCCATCATTTCGCTGGATGTCTTCCTCGCTGGCGGCTCAACCGTCCAGCCGAATGATCTGCCGGGCACAGCGGGCATCACCGGTTACTTGATCTCCCGCGGCACGGAAACCCGCAGCGCCCAAGACATCGCCGGCGCGATCGAGCAAGTGGGCGGCGCCGTCGGCAGCGTCGGCAGCAATGATTATCTGCAGCTTGGCGTCTTCGCCTTGATTGAAGATGCCGACCTGGCTTTCGATCTGCTCGCCGATATGACTCTCAACGCCAACTTCCCCGAGAACGAATTCGAACGCGAGCGGACCGAGTGGATCAGCAGCCTGGAAGCCGCTTTGGCCCAGCCAGGTACTGTCGCCCGCCGCATCTTCGATAATCGGCTATACAGCAGCGAACATGGCTACGGAAACCTGTACACCTTCGAATCACTGGAGGCGATCAACCGCGATGACATCGTCGCCTTTTATGAATCGCGCCGGCAGCCCGATAATGCCGTGCTGATCATCGCCGGCGCCATCACAACCGAAGAAGGCCTGGCCTACGCCGAACAGCACTTCGCCCACTGGGAAGGCAGCGCCGAGACCATCAGCTACCCAACCCTGCCGGAAAACAGCGGGCAGCGGATACTGCTGGTCGACCGCCCGGGCAGCACACAGGCCAACTTCCTCATGGGCAATATCGGCATCCAGGGCGCCAGCATGGATTACTTCCCGGCCCGCGTGATGAACCACGTCTTGGGCGGCACCTTCTCATCGCGCCTGGTGCAAAACATCCGCGAAGAAAAGGGCTATACCTACAGCATTGGCTCCGGCTTCAGTTTCCCGGCCGATATAGGCTACTTCCGTGTCTCGGCGGCGGTGCGCAATGATGTCATCGCGGCGGCATTGGAAGAAGTATTCAAGGAAATCGAGCGCATCCAGACGGAGCCGCTCACGGACCAAGAGATCAACGACGCCCGTGAGGGCATCGTCGGCGAGTTCGTCTTCGGCCTGGAGACTTATCAAGACTTCGTCGAAGCGGTAGCGTCTTACAAGCTCCGCGGCGTCGAGATGGCCCGCCTCAACAGGTGGCTGGGTCATATCAAAGATGTGAGCACAGACGACGTGCTCAATATCGCGAATACCTACATCCATCCCGAAAACTTCATCATCGTCGTGGTCGGCGACGCCGGGGCGATCCAAGAGCAGCTGGAGACCTTGGGCGAGGTGACCCTGCTGGAAGCGGAGTAAGGCGTCATGCATGATGGGCGGCTCAGCTGCCCGTCAATTCCAGCCTAGACGAGGGCGGTCATGGCGGCCGCCCTCTTGCTTATCGATTCGCGCGCGCTCGCGCTAGCCTAAGACGCGAAATCAACGCCCTCATAGATGTCTCGCAGCGGCAGGCGGCAATCCAGCGCTTCGAGCGCAATTTCATCGTCCAAGTCCGAGAAGCATCGAATATTCCAGCCAGCCTCGCTGCGAGTGTACAACTCCACAAGCGCACGGTGCTGATCGACGACAAGGTAGGCTTGAATGGAGGCGACAGCGGCATAGAGTTCGCGTTTGAGGACCCGGTCACGGTCGATTGACGACGGTGACGTGACCTCGACGACAAGCACGGGATTGAGGAGGATTCGAGTGTCGGCTTCGGTTGCGGGTTCGCCACAGACGACGCAGACATCCGGCGACACCAGGGTCGCCTCTCCAACCCTGACGAGCACGCCGTTAGGCAATGTCCTGCAATCTGAATCAGCCAACAATAGCCGGAACTTGAACATGATATTCGAGATGATGTCAAAGTGCTTGAGCTTCCCGCCGGTCATCTCAATGGGCTCTCCGTCGATGTATTCGTAGCCATTCTCGCTGAGTTCGGCAAAGTCCAGAAACTCTTCAACCGTCATTTGCTGGACGCGCTCGATTGCCATGATTCGTCCTCGCGCAACTCATTGTGAAGTCATTATAACAAGGGGACGCGGCGACAGCATGAATCCTGCCGCGACGGCAGCGATAAATTAGACGGATTTACGCCCTATGATTGCTAATTCTTCCTTAAGCATTATCAGAGGGGGCGGACGGCGGCTCGGCCTCAAAATCGATTCGCTGGTAGATATCGCTCAGGGAGAGGCGACAATCCAGCGCCTCAAGCGGAATCTGATCGCCGGGCTGGGAGAAGGTCTGCAAATTCCAGCCGGTTTCACTGCGCGTATAAAGTTCAGCCAACATACGATGCTGATCCACGATCAAATAAGCATTTATCGAAGCGACCGATACGTAGAAATCGCGCTTGACGACCCGGTCATGGTCGATTGAAGACGGAGACGTAACTTCCACGACGAGAATGGGATTGAGCAGAATGCGGGTATCGGCTTCCGTCTGAGGTTCGCCGCAAACAACAACGACATCCGGCATGAAGAAGCGCGCCTTAGCCGCCCCGATGCCCTGCCCGAGAAGCACTTGACACTCGGCATCAGCCAACAAGATCCCCAAATGAACGGCTAGATTGTAGCAGATAACATTATGATTGAACTTCGCGCTGGTAATTGGAATCAACTCGCCATCAATGTATTCATAGCGTTCCTCGCTGAGTTCGGCAAAGTCCAGAAACTCTTCAACCGTCATTTGCTGGACGCGCTCGATTGCCATGATTCGTCCTCGCGCAACTCAATGTGAAGTTATTATAACAAGGGGACGCGGCGACAGCATGAATGGCGTCACAGCGATATCCAGCGCCGTTCACGGCTGCTTCGGCGCAACGCGTCCATGGCAAGCTGGCACTGATGCCCGTCGGCGAAGGACGCGCCCCAGGCCAAGGGACGGCCTTCGCGAATGGCCGCGGTCAGCTCCTCCATCAAGGCGACAAAAGAGACGTTCCAGATGCCCGGCCCGATACCCGGCAGGTCGGCGTTGCGATCACGCAGGGATTGGTCGTCGAATGTTTCGCCGGCACGCGCGACCAGCAGCTTTTCGTCGCTGTCCGCCAGCATGATGGTGCCCTCGCTGCCGTATATTTGCGTCTGCGTGCCCGTGCCGTGACGGCCGGCGCCACTGACGAAGACCGAGCAGAGCGCGCCACTGCGCATCTCTGTCGTGAAGCTGAACTGATCGTCCGCCGTTGCCAGCCAGGCGGCGCCGCCGTCGCGGTCGACGCGCTGCGGAACCATGGTCGCCACTTGCCCGCTGATCGCGCCGATATCGCCCAGCCAAAAGCGCAGCAGGTCGATGAGATGGGACCCGCTTGCGCCCAGCCGCCCGCCGCCCGTCTCTTCGCGCGACCACCAGTCGCCCGCGGGCCGCGAAGCCGGGTCGCCCCAGGTGGCGGAAACACTCTGTATATTCAGATGCCGGAGTTCGCCAATAGCGCCACTGTCAAGGAGTGATTTGATCTTGCGGCGGTTGGGATTGAAACGAAGCTCATGGCCGATGATATGAAGCAGCCCCTGGGTTTCGGCTGTTTCCAGCATCGCGGCGGATTCGTCGCTGTTCATCGCCATCGGCTTTTCGCAGAGCACGTGCGCGCCCGCTTTCAGCGCCGCCAGCGTCATCGGCGCGTGGAAGACGGTCGGCGTGGCGATGCAAACCAGGTCGAATTCATGCTCGCCGAGCATGCGCTCCCAATCGTAATAGGCATGCGGGATGGCAAATTCGCCGGCGGCCGAGCGCGCGCTCTCGATTCTAGCGCTGGCGATGCCGCCCAATTCCACATCGTCAATCGTCCGCAGGGCCGGCAGATAAGCCTCACGGGCGAAGCTGGCGCCGATAATGCCCACTCGTATCGTCATGATCGCCTCCTATATCAGTCCTCGCTCGCGCAGGGCATCGCCAACCGCCGCCAGATTGCTCAACTCCGCTTCCGAATAATTGCGCGAGATCATGACGCCCGATGCGCCGCCGTCAAAGCCCGCATGTACGCCTTCGAGGATTTCCTGCGACGTGATCGCCTTGCTCGCGCCCCCGTGCCCAACACCGACGCCAATGCCGGGATAGACCGGCAGCCCGGTCTCCTCAATCAGCCGGGCGGTCCATTCCTTGATGTAGGCCGGTTTGAAACCCGCCAGCGGGCCATCGTCGCGCGGCGCAATGAACTGCTCCAGCCCCAACACCGTCGCCAGCGCGTCATAAGCGCCATCGGGCGAGGCATCGGCGAGCGGGCCAGCCTGCCAGGAGGCGGCAAATTCCGCGAAGCGCGCGCCGGCCGGCGTGTGATACAGCACCGGTTTGATCCAGTCGACGTAGGGCGCGTATTCGGACTGATCGTACTGCGCCCTCAGATAAGGATTGTAAGTATTGATGACTTGCCAAATGCCGAGGCCGAACTCGTAGTCCGGATCATAGAACTTCACCAGGCCCGACAGCTCGCGGTAAAAGCCGTGATGCGATTCCAGCCAGAGCTTCTCCCACATGAGAACTTCGGGATAACGCAGCAATTGCCGCAGGAGCAGGACGAAGACGCCGTCTTTCGGTCGGTCGCCGCTGCGCGCCCACCGCAGCAGATCGTCTATCGCGCAGTATCCTGTCATCGCCCGCTCGACATCAATGCCACGCGCCCGCGCCTCGGCGATGTAATGATCGTCGAAGCCGGTTGAACTGTCGCCACGGAAGATATCCATCAAGGGGCTCTGGCGCTCAATGCCCCACATGATACCGCGCAGATCATGATTGTTGAGCCAATCGGCAAATACCGAGTGCCAGAACGTCTTGTAGTCGGGGTTGAGCAAGGACGGCCGCGTCGCCATCCGCCCCCGATGATCGCGATCGAGGAAATGTTGAAAGCCGGGCTGCCAGATCGAGCGAATGGCGGAGCTCGATGTCTCGCAATAATAGGTGTACACGTTGATGCCGCGCTGGCGGGCGGCCGGTATGACATCGGCAAGGCTATCGAAACCGGCGTAAAGCTCATCGGGCGCGGCGAACTGCTTCATGAAAGTCTTGCGGTAGTAGCGCGGGTCCGGTTCAAAGAAGGCGCCGCCACGAAGATTGTCGGCTTCCGCGACGCCATGATCGGGGAAGCCGAAGGCGGCGCGCCCGGCATTGCCGATGCTCCAACTCAGGGCCGATATCATGAGCGCGTTGACGCCAGCCTTCTCTTGCAAGATGTCGAGCACCGTCTCGACGCCCTCGTCGACAAAACTTATCGCGCCGATTTGAATGCCTACAAATGTGTCGCTCATGTTTCTTCCTTCGGTGATTTATTGCGCGCGAACGCAGTATTGCGTCTCTTGCTGGCGGTCGAGTCCCATTCTCGGTCTACCCCACCCCCGGCCCCTCCCGCCATCTCTATGGCGGGCATGCGAAGCATCAGGGAGGGGAGCACAGATAGCCGAAATTGGGATATCTATAGCGCTGTCCTAATTGCGGACCAAATCTACAAAGAATCTACAAGCAATGACTCGGTTGGATCCTTAGAAACATACTAAAGCGCGCAACGAGACCAAGCCTATAGGACAAGCCTTAAAACTCCCCGGTTCTGGTCAGGACATCGCGGATGTGGACGCGGCTGCCAGACGCGCTCGATTGTATGCAGGCCTCCAGCATGGCCAGGGACCGCAGGTGATCGCGGCCGCTGCACTGCAGAACGGCGCCGTCGACGACATGACCGACGAAGGCGTCAAAGAGCGCACGCGTCTCGCTGATCCAGCGTTCATGCGGCGGCAGCGCGACCGGCGTCAAGGCGGTCTCATCACGGCGGGCGTAGAAGAGCGCGCCGAATTCTTCCCGCTGGCTAATGATACCGTCTGTGCAATCGCTGCGCCATTCGAAGCCCGGCGCCGCCCAATTGCCCTGCCAGACGCCTTGGTAATTCACGCGCAGGCCGCCTTCAAATTCGAACAGCGCCGCCACATTGCTGTCGCCCGCATACATGCTCCAGGAGGGATTCCAGCTTTGGCACTGCACTTGCAGCGGCTCCCGCCGGTAGACATAGCGCATTAAGTCAAAGTGGTGAATCGACTGTTCCCAGAGCATCGGCTGGTCCATCACCAAGGGATAGTCGTTGAGATCGGGGCGCCGCCCGTCGCGCCAGCGTTCATAGGTGAAGCGCGCGAATTCGACCGCGCCAACGGTCCGCTCCGCCAGCAGCCGCCTCTTCGCCTGCGTGACCGCCAGATAACGAAAGTTCAGCCCGACCATCAGCGAGACGCCGGCCGCTTCGGCAATCGCCACCAGGCGGGACGCTTCTTCCAGGTCCAGCGCCAGCGGCTTTTCGATGAGCAAGGGCAGGTTGCGGGCGCAAGCCAGGAGGATGATGTCTTCGCGGCGCATGGGTGGATTGGCAAGCACGATCGCATCGACATCCTCCAGCGCGTCCAGAGCGGCCGCCACACTGTTGAAGGCGGGGCGCTCGCCAAACTCGGCCAGCGCGCGAGCCAGCGCTTCCGCCGATGGATCGACCAGGGCGGCCAGCGCGGCGCGTTTCGAGCGCTGAATCACCTGCGCCCAGTGCCGCCCGCGAACGCCGAGGCCGGCCAGAATGACATTAAGCATCGGCCATGCGCAGTCGGATACTTTGCAGGGTCGCTTCAAGCGTCGGCGCGCTCATCCCAGTCCAATCGCTGAAGCCGATATCGCGCCGCAGACGGCTGTTATCGAGCCAGCCGAAGCTGGCCGCCGTCGGTTCAGGCGCTTCCGCCTCGGCGATACGCAGGGCAACGCCAGTCAGCAATTCCGCGATCCGAGCGGCCACGTCCAGGTTTGAGGGGCGCGCATCGCCGCACAAGTTGTATAAGCCGTGATCCAGCTTATCCGCGTCTACAAGCGCGACCAAAGCCCGCCCGATATCCGGCGCGTAAGTCCATTGACGCCGCTCAGCCGGCCGATCCACGATGATCTCTCCTCTCGTCAGCGCCGCGATAATCATACGCGCCACCATGCTCAGCTTTGGGCGCGTAGCACGTGCGAACTCGCAAGGCCCATAAATCGCGCCCAAGCGGACGCATATAAACTCGCGCCGGTAATCTCGACGCATCGTCTCGATCGTGTTCTCCATGATCGCCTTGGCCAGCCCATAGACGCTGCGAGGCTGCGGCGAACGACTTTCATCGATAGACCTGGCAGGCGTGAACCCGAGGGCCGCGGCGGAACTGAGGTAAACTGAGCGGCCGATGCCCTGGCGATTCGCATATTCCATGACCGACAACATCGGCTCAATGTTGGCGCGCAGATTCGCTTCCGGCGTTTCGCCGCGCTCGGCCGGCGTCGCTGTGACGGCGGCGGCATGGATCAAGGCCTCCGCATCGAGCGCTGGCAAATCGAGACAGTCCGATCCAACCAATTGCAGGCTATCCGTCGACCGCCGTGAGAAATCGGCTTTCTTGTATTCGAGGTCTGCCGCGTAGACGAACCAGCCCGCTTCGAGGAAAGCGGCAACGATATTCGATCCGACAAAGCCGGCCGCGCCGGTGATGATGACTCGCTTCATCCGGGCTCCGCCCATGCCCCGGCGACAAAATCGCCAGGGCTCGCTCGCTTGCCTGCCTCAGGTCAGTATCCTATTTGCTTGACACTGCTTTGGGCGCTTCTTATAATCAGTCCACTTGTAGATTGTAGACCATCCTGAAGATGGTCCGCTAATTTAGCCTAGGCGAATATGGCTGTCAAGCAGGCCGCTGTCGCCGGCGAATGCGCGCGGGAGGGACGCATCAAGCATGAGCGAGAACTGGGTGCTGAAAGAGGGCGAGGCGGTTGAGCTGCTGGCATTGCTGATTACATCAGCGCGAATACAAATGGAAGAGCCGGCGCATTATGGTCCCTTGCGTTTGTTGACCGCGGCCGAGCGCCTGAGCGCTATGATCGCCGAACGGTCCTCGGAAGCGTCTCTTGAGTTCTTGCACGAAAACATCGAGCGCATCCCTGAGATGCACATGGTCATGTCGGATGTTGACGCCTACAGCGCCGCGCTTGATGAGCGCTGCCGGGCGGTCGCCGCTTGCTTGCTGCGTCACAGCGCCTTAACAGAGGAGGCAGAATGAGCGAAGCGGTGCTGGAGAACATCAGGACGCGGCGGGTTGTGCGGGAGATGACCGAGCAGCCGGTCGAGCGGGCGCAAATCGAAGCCATCCTGGAAGCGGCGCGATGGGCGCCCAGCGGCGGCAACCTGCGGCCGAACCGCTACATCGTGATTGAAGACGCGGAGACGCGCCGGCTGATCCGCCTGGTTTCGCCGGGCATGTTCCAGAAGGCGCCGGTCCTCATCCTCATCTGCACCAACTGGGAGGTGGCCGCCGAGCACAACTTGCCGCCCACCGACCGCGCGCTCTTGATTGATGTCGGCACGGCCGCGCAAACCATGATGCTGGCGGCGCATGCGCTCGGTTTGGCGTCGGGTCCCGTTACTTCTTACAGCAAGGAAGCGGTGAAGATGATCCTCAACCTGCCGGCGGCATACTCGCCGGAGATGTTCATCTGCATCGGCCATAAGGCGGAGATCGCGCAGCCGGGCATGCGCGCCTGGAAGAAGATCACTTGGCGCGACCTGACGCATTGGGAACGCTTCAGTTAATTGAATGAACGTTGACCATGAGAATTCGGAATTGCCACTTTTCTACCCCATCCCCCGGCCCCTTCCCCGAAGCATCAGGGAAGGGGGGTTTGCTGAGCGGGATCGTGATTCGTACGGCTAAATTGATACTACGTAGATTAAATCAATTATCGAAACGAGGAGACGAATATGCAGGAACGATATATTAAACACATGGCATTCGCCGTGAATGACGCGCGCGAGTCGCTGCGGCAGTACCAAGAATTCCTCGGCGTCGGCCATGACGCCGAGATTCATGATTATGAAAAATCGCGCAATGTCACGGCGATATTCAATGTCGGCGCGGTCGAGTATCAACTCTGCCAATCGATGGACGCGGGCGGACGTTACGACGCCTGGATCAAAGCGCGCGGTTACGAAGGTTTGCATCATATCTGCTACGCCGTGCCCAATATCGACGACGCGCTGGCTGACGCGCAGGCGAAAGGCGCGACCCTCAAAGAATGCGCCGCTTGCAAGGTCAAGGGCAGCCACGTGCATCCCGAAGGCTGGGTCGCCTTTCTCGAGCAGGAAGCGGGCGGCGTCGAGCTGGAGCTGATGCAGGTTTATACGCCTGAAGAGCTTGAAGAGTATAAAAACGTCAAAGGCATTTAGATGGATAGCGTCGCGCTATTGCGGCGGCTGGTGCAGATCCCGTCGCCGAACCCGCCGGGCGACACGCGCGCCATCGCCGATTTCGTCGCCGAGCGGATGCGCGCCATCGGCTGTGCAGTGCGGCAGTTGGCGCCGGAAGCCAAGCCGGAAGCGCTGAACACCATCGCCGAGATTGGCAGGGGCGAGCCGCGCATCATGCTGCATGCGCATATCGATACCGTGCCCATCGCCGCGACCGAAGCGGAAAAATGGAGCGTCGAGCCCTATGCCGGCGACATTCGTGATGGCGCGCTCTATGGCAAAGGCAGCATCGACGACAAGGCGCCGCTGGCATCCATGATGCTGGCGATGATGGACGCGGCGAAGCAAGAGGCGCTGGCCGGCACGCTCGTCCTGGTGGCGGCGGCCGAAGAAGAAGTCGGCGGTCAATTGGGCACCAAGTGGCTGGCTGATGCGGGCCACCTGCCCGCTTGCGACTTCATCATCGTGGGCGAGCAGACGGGCAACAGGGTCGCCATCGCGCATAAGGGCGTCATGCGCGCGGCAGTCCGCACGTCGGGCGTATCGGTCCACGCGACCAACCCCGACCGCGGCGTCAACGCCATCGTGGCCATGTCCAAAGTCATCGCGGCGCTTGACGGCTATCATCGGGAGCTCTCTGAGCGCGTCCACCCGGTGGTCGGCAGGCCCACTTGCAATATCGGCGTGATCGAAGGCGGCAGCACCGCCAACGCTGTGCCCGATGCCTGCGCGATTTATCTGGACCGGCGCATGATCCCGCGTGAAGATCCGGAGGCGGTCAAAGCGGAACTGCGGGCGGTCATTGAATCGCTTGATCTGGGGCCGGCGGCGGCCGACATCGGCGAGTTCGTTTATTCGCCCTGGTTCGATTCCGCCGTCGATTCCGAATACGCAAGCGCCTTCATGGCTTGCGTCAGCGAGGTGATCGGGGACGACCCGGGGCCGGTCGGCTATTTGCCCGGCAGCGATGCCAAACATCTGATGGAGGTGGCGCGGGGCGATATGATCATCTTCGGGCCGGGCAGCTACGAAGTCGCCCACGCCGCCGATGAGCATGTGACGCTGGCTGATTATCAGGCGACCACTGACATACTGCTCAAGTTCCTGCGCCGGACGCTGTATCACTAAATGCTTCACCACAGCGGAAATGAGGCAACACAGAGGACTCAGAGGGTCAATTGAACTTCAGAAGTAGGTGCAAGTTAGTCACGCGACTCCAATAAAGAGGTCGGCTGTAGGGGCGAGCCGGTGGCTCGCCCACTAATGCCAATATTAGGCAAACAGTTCTTGCATCATTAGCTTAGGTATACTGAATCAACTGCTGAAGACTTGCGCCGATTATAGACGGCGTAGTGGTCGGTCGAGCCACATCGCCACTACACCGTCATCAGAAAGGAAGGAAACATGAGCGAGTTTCGAGACATTCAAATCACTGACCTCATTGAAGAAAGAACAAGCCGCAATTCTATGCGAGATCATCTTGTCGATTTCTATTTTCGCTTATCCGCAAGTCCTCCACACGAGTGGACTAATATATTCACTGAGAAAATTCTTCGCAATAGAACTACTAGGCAAGCAATGTTGGAAGCTCGTGGAATGGATAAGTCCTCTCTCAAAGACAATACTGAGGTCTTGAGTTTGACTTTGGGTATTGGGACAGTATTGGGAAGCGAACTTAAGTGGACGTCACGCGAGCGGCATATGGAAAAGCACTTCAAGATACTGCAAAAGTGTGTCAAGGAGGCCAACCAGCAGTATGCCGGGTTGGTTAGACAAAAGCAAAAACAACAGGAACGAGATCGACGAAATACCTCAAGTCTGAGAACCCGACTCTTCGGAAAAAAGAAGTGGTAAACACTCAGCATACACAAGGAATAGTTAATGCACCTAGACACACTAATCACAAACGCGCGCGTGGCGCTGGAAACCGATGTCGCCGCGCTTGATGTCGGCATACGCGACGGACGCATCATCGCCTTGGTCGCCGACTCAGCCGATATCAGCGCCGGTGAGACGATCGACGCCGCCGGCAAGCTGCTGCTGCCCGGCGCCATCGATATTCATTTTCACTGCCGCGCGCCCGCTTATCCAGAGCGTGGCGACTTCGCCACTGAAACCCGAGCCGCGGCCGCCGGGGGCGTCACCACCGTTTTCGAGATGCCAATTTCCAAGCCCTGCTGCGCCACCGGCGATGTCTTCCGCATGCGCAAGGCTTTGGCCGAACGCGACGCTTATGTCAATTTCGGGCTCTATGGCGCGCCCGGCTTGCTCGATCGAGCCATAATCGCCGACATGGTTGACGAAGGCGCGATCGGCTTCAAGATTTTTATGACGGCGGCGCCTAAGGGGCGCGATGACGAATTCGAAGGCTTGTGCCTGCCCCATGTGCCGGAGCTGTATCAGGCGCTGCGCCTAGTCGCCGAAACCGGCCTGGTCTGCGCCGTGCACGCGGAGAACAATCAATTGCTGGAATGGCATACGGCCGAGCTGATCGAGGCGAAGCGCAACGATGTGCCCGCCCATGGCGAATCCCGCCCGCCCCACGTCGAGGCCCTGGCCATCGCCACCCTGCTGACGCTGAATGAAAGCATCGGCGCCAACTTGCACATCGCCCATGTCAGCGGGGCGGAAGCGCTGGCGGTCATCCGCCGCTTCCAGGCGACCGGCTCGACAGTGAGCGCCGAAACCTGCCCGCATTATCTCCTCTTCACGGAAGCCGACCTGGAACGCTGTGGACCCTACGCCAAGGTCAACCCGCCCTTGCGCGCGGAAGCCGACCAGGCGGCGCTCTGGGACGGGCTGCTCGACGGGGCGCTGATGGCGATCACCACCGATCACTCGCCCTTCACGGTGGCGGAGAAGGAGCGGGCGCGCGAGGACATCTGGGCGACGCCGCCGGGCGCGCCGGGCGTGGAAGAATTGTTGCCGGGCGTCATGCACGAAGCCCTGAGCGGGCGCATCAGCATCAACAAGGCGATGGACCTGGTCGCCACCAATGGCGCGAAGCGCTTCGGCGTCTATCCCGAGCGCGGTCATATCGGCGTTGGCGCGGCCGCCGATCTCGTTATCTATGACCCCGAGGCTTCAACGACCATCCAGCCCGACATGCTCTTCACCCAGGCGCGGGATTGCGACAAGCTCTATGAAGGCATGACCTTCAAGGGCAAGGTCGAGCGGACAATCGTCAACGGGGTGACCGTGTTCGAAGACGGCAACATCATCGGTTCAGCGGGCGATGGCCAGTTTGTACGCGCGGACAAAGCGCGCGTCACGCAGGTCTTCTAATCTTATCGAATCGCTGTAGGGGCTTGCCTTGGCACGCCCGCCCGTCTTATTGAATCGCTGTAGGGGCTTGCCTTGGCACGCCCGCCCGTCTTATCGAATCGCTGTAGGGGCTTGCCTTGGCAAGCCCGCCCGTCAATCTAAAGATGGAGACATCCCATGCCGGAAGCGCCAGCCTGGCGGTTCGAAAAAATCATCAAGCCGATGTTTGATATCCCGGCGCCGCATCGCGTCCTGGCCGGCGCGCGCCTGTTGACCTGCCGCGGCGATGAGATCATCGAAGACGGCTACGTCGAAATCAAGGACGGGGTAATCAAAGCGGTCGGCCCCATGAGCGCGCTGGACGCGGGCGAAGCTGCGGTCATGGATTGTCGCGGCAAGACGGTCATGCCGGGCTTGATTAACTCGCACGCCCATCTGGCTTGGGACGGCGTACACGATCTGGCCCGACAATCGCTGGACGACGCGCCCGAGATCAGCGCCTACAAATGCGCCGGCAATATGCTGAAGAGCCTGCGCGCCGGCATCACGCTGGTGCGCGACCTCGGCATGAACCGCAGCAACTTCTACGCCAAGCAAGCGGTCGAGCAGGGCATCTTCCCCGGCCCGCGCCTGTTGATCGTGGGCGAAGCGATCATCCAAACCGGCGGGCATACCTTCTGGGCCTGCCGCGAAGCCAGCGGGGCGGACGAGATGCGGCGGGCGGTGCGCGATCAGGTCAAGGGCGGCGCCGATCTCATCAAGATCATGGGCAGCCACGACACGATTGAATTCACCGATGAAGAGCTGCATGCCGTGATTGATGAAAGTCATCGAATGGGTTTGACCATCACGGCGCACGCCACTTTTGACAGCGTCATCCGGCGGGTCGCCGAGTTCGGCGTCGATGTCATTGAGCATGGCGGCGCGATGAGCGACGAGACGATTCAACTGCTGCTTGAAAAGAAGATCCCCATCGTGACGACATTTGCGCCCTTGGTCATGCAAGCGCAGGCTGATATCGCGCGCCAATACGATATCCCGGAATGGAAGATCGCCGAGCGGCAAGCGGCCGTCGAAAGCCGCGAACGCTTCGACGGGCTGGTGCGGGCGGCGCAGGCGGGCCTGACCATCGCCTTCGGCACCGATGCCGGCAGCCCGGTCGTCGGGCATGATGTGGTGGCGCCCGAGCTGAAGTTCATGGTCGAGCTGGGCATCAAGCGCGACAACTACGATGCCTTGCGCAGCGCCACCATTGTAGCGGCCCAAGTCAATAATCTGGGCGAAACGCTGGGCAGCCTGGAAGCGGGCAAGGCGGCCGATGTCATCGTGATCGATGGCGACCCGTTGGCCGATCTCAACGCGCTGAAGAACATCGAGGCGGTGTATGTCGCCGGCAAACAAATGACAGGAGCGTGATACGTGGGCAAGATTAGCGGCATATTCAATATCCTGGCGACGCCATTCAGCGCCGATTACGCGCTCGATTACGAGAGTTTGCGGCGGCTTGTGCGTTTCCAGATGGACATCGGCGCGCAGGGCTTGACCATCCTCGGCGTCATGGGCGAGGCGGCCAAACTCAGCGTGGAGGAACGGCGCGCGGTCATGGACACGGTGGTCGAGACGGTGAACGGCGCCATCCCCATCGTCGTGGGCACGAGCCACAGCCAGCTTTCCACCTGCATCGCGCTCAGCCAGGCCGCCTTCGCAGCCGGCGCTGACGGTGTCATGATCGCGCCGCCGCCAATGGAGGACAAGAGCGACCCGGCCATCGTCGCGCTATACAGCGACATCGCCGAGACGATCAGCGGGCCGATCGTGGTGCAGGATTTCCCGCCGGTCAACGATGTGATCATGTCGCCGGCTGTCCTGGCGCAGATCGCCGACGCCATCCCCAACGCGCGCGCGCTCAAGCTGGAAGATCCGCCGCTGATGCAGAAGATTGACGCCATCCGCGAATGCACAGACAAGTTCGAGATCTTCGGCGGGCTGGGCGGTATGTTCCTGCTGGAAGAATTGGGGCGCGGCGCCTCCGGCACGATGACCGGCTTCGCCTTCACCGAGATCCTGGTGGCGGTCTACGAAGCCTTCAAAGGCGGCCGCCGGCGAGAGGCGGAAACGATCTTCGACAAGTACCTGCCGCTGATTCGTTATGAAAATCAGCCGCTTATTAATCTGACGATACGCAAGGTCATTCTCAAGCGCCGGGGCGCTATCGACAATGCGACGCCCAGAGAGCCTTATAACCCCATTGATGCCGGCAGCGAGCGAGAAATCGACTGGCTGCTCAAGCGCGTGGGCATCGACGATCCAACGCGGAAAATCTGCCTGTAAGGCTTGACCGGCAGTGGCACATTCTTGCGCGCTTTTTCTGCGCCATCCCCCGACCGCCCTCGCCATCTCTATGGTCGGAAAGGGTGCTTAGTTTGCGCGTAATCAGCATATCTCTTGCGTTTGCTTACCAGTTTATCGGCAAGGATCCCGAGTACCGTCCATACAAGAAAGCTGCCCCGCACTGCAATGGGGATTCCGCCCCCCGTGAGGCGGGGGGACCAAGGGGGTAGACTGCTTTCAACAGGCAGAGGATGGCGCCTATGTTTCAGTTGATATGTTTGACCTGTGGACGAACCTGCGGCGATTTGACCGTGGCCAACTGCCCGCATGATGGCGGTGTCCTGGACTTGCGTTACGGGTCGGCCGACATTCCGCTTCAGCCGCAGCTGCCCGGCATCTGGCGTTACGCCGCCCGCCTGCCATTGACTGACCCGAAATGCATCGTCAGCCTGGGCGAAGGCGACACGCCATTGCTGCTCTCGTCGCGGCTGGGCCCCGCCAGCGGGACAGAGCGGCTCTATTTCAAGAACGAGGGGCTGAACCCGACCGGCTCCTACAAGGATCGCATCGCCTCGGTCGGCATCACATACTTGCGGCAGCTGGAGCGGCGCGCCTGGGCCGCCACTTCATCGGGCAATGCCGGCGCCTCCCTGGCCGCTTATGGCGCGCGCGCGGCCGTCGACGGTTACCTCTTCACCCTGGAGCGGGCGCCGCGGGCAAAGATCGCGCAGATCATGTCCTATGGCCCGCAGGTGATGTCTGTCAAAGGCCTGGGTTATGACCCGGCCGCCGAGAAAGCGACCTGGGCGAATATTGAAGCGCTCTGCGACGCCAACGATTGGCTGATGCTCATCACCGCGCGCAGCAACAGCCCGCACGCCATGGAGGGCGCCAAGACCATCGCCTATGAAATCTGCCAGCAGCTGCATGATGAAGCGCCCGATGTGGTTTATGTGCCGGTCGGCGGCGGCGGGCTCTTGAGTTCGATTTGGAAGGGCTTCAAAGAGTGGCGGCGGGCCGGGCATATCGAGCGCCTGCCGCGGATGGTCGCTGTGCAGCCAGTGGGCTGCGACCCGGTGACGCAAGCCTGGGAGGCGGGCCGTCAAGTCGAGCCATTGGAAGATTGCGCCAGCGCCGTCTCCGGCATCATTCTGACATCGCCGCCCGATGGCGACCTTGTGCTGGGTGATCTGCGCGAGTCCGATGGCTGGGCGCTGTCGATCGCCGATGAGGTCACCTATGCGGCGCAAGCGGAACTGGCCAGCCAGGAGGGACTCTTCATCGAACCGGCGGCGGCAGTCGTCTGGGCCGCGATCAAGGCGGACCTGGCGAGCGGGCGCCTGCGCGGCGATGAAAAAATCGTCGGCCTTTTGACCGGCATCGGCTTCAAAGACAGCGCGGCGGTCCAAAGAATGAGCGATGACAAGCCCCTGCCGCGGATAGAAGCTAGCGAGATCCTTCATATCCAACCGCGCTGATTCCTGCGCGGCTGAGGCGCACTATTCACATTCGCGACTTTGAACTAGACGAATTGCGGCGGGCTGACAAGCGGTCCGCCTGGCTGGAGATCGCGAGGCGGGCGGACGGCGACAGTTGGCGGCTGCCGCTTTTGACAGTGATCGGGGCCGACGCTGCTGGTCCTGGCTGGCGTACACGGTGATGAATTCGAGGGGATCGCCGCCATTCCCCAAATACAGCGCCTGATCAATCCGCGGGCATTGCGCGGTCGGCTGGTCATGGCGCCCATCTGCAACATGCCCGCTTACGAAGCTGTGCGGCGCAGCAGCCCGATTGACGGCCTAAACCTGGCGCGCGTGTTCCCCGGCGATGATGCCGGCAGCATCACGCGGCGGATTGCCTCGTGGCTGACCCGGAAACTGCTGCGCCACGCCGACTTTCTTATTAACTTGCATACCGGCGGCAACGCCTATGAATTGCCAACGCTGACCGTCGCCGGCAGGGTGCGCGCCTTGTCCGACGGCGCATTCGATTGCGAGTTGCCCGACAATCACTTCGCCTCCTTTTATGGCGACCGGGTCCAGATGGGTCGCTGCGTCTGGCTGCGCGTCGCGGGCGTGAACATCCTCTTAACTGAGCGCAAGACGCCCCCGCTGGACCTCGCCCAACTGCGCCACATCGGCATCCAGCCGGAAAGGCAGCGCATGATCGTCGTCAAATCGGCGGTTGCCTGGCGCGCCGCTTACCTGCCCATCGCCGCCGCTGTCATCGAGATGGATACGGCCGGTTTGTGCAGCGCCAACCTGTCACGCTTTCCGTATCGCCATCTCAAGCGGCCGGTCTATCCGCTGGATTGAGGCGCTCGCCCCAGCCGGAATCTCTGGCCTTAACCGCAAGCGTCGACTGTGGCGCGAGGACGATGCCATTACCGTTGGGGCCATCGCGAAAGTTTAGCGCGCGCGTCGTGGTCACGGTGCAGGCAGTTAGCGCAGGCGCGGCCGCCCGCCAGGTATAAGCCGGTCCCTTTGACGGCAATGCCGCCCCCGATACCTCTACTATACAAGTCCAATGGCAAGCCCGCTCCAACATCGCGCCCTGCGCAATTGTCACGTCCGCAAATGACTGCTGTTATTGAGCTTGATCTTGGACTGGCAGCTTGTAGAGTGCCGCCGCTGTCCGCCACATCACCGGATCCAGCAAATCTTTCGGCAGCATGCGCATGGAGAAATCGGGCGTATCGCCGTCCCAATGGGGAAAGTCGGTCGCGAACATCAGCATTCTGTCCGCCGGAAACATCGCCAGAATTTGATGCAAGTGCGCCCGACTCTCCGGCTCTTCGATCGGCTGAGTCGTGAAATAGACGTGCTCGTACACGATTTCGCTTGGAGGCCGATCCAACCAAGGCACCGTCATTCGCAGGGCTTTCCAGTTCTTGTCGAAGCGCCACATGATCGGAACCAGCCAAGAGACGCCGCCTTCTATCAGTACAAACTTCAACGTCGGGAATTTCTGAAATGTCCCCTCCGCCACCAGGCTCAGCAGGTGCGCCATATAGCTGCCGACCAGATTGGTATGCCATTCAAAGTAGCTGCCCGGATAACCCGCCACCGAGGGCTGGCCGGAGACGCCACTGCCCTCCGAGCCCGGGTGGATCGCCACTGGCAAATCATAGGCCGCGGCCGCCTCGTAGATGGGATGATAATAGCGATGGCCATATCCATAATAAGCGCCGCTCGCCATCAGCACCTGCACTACATCAGGATGATCCCCGTGCCGGTGGATCTCGTCCGCCGCCTGCCATGGGTCGGCCGTGGAGACGACCAGCGAATACTTAAAGCGCGGATCAGCCGGCAGCCAGTCGTTGATAAAGAAATCGTTGACCGCGCTGCAATAGGCGGCGGCGAAGTCCGGCTCGGGCGACAGGCCGGTGGCGATGGCGCCGGAATTGAGCACGCCATAGTCAATCGCGTATTCGTCAAAGTGGTAACGGGACATGGTGTCAGGCCGGCTGCTGATATAAATGCCGTCGGGCGTCAATGCGTCCGCGCGATTCACACCGTTGGGATTCCAATAACCGAGGTGGCCCGGGCCCGAATTGCCGCTTATGACACGAGTGCGCCAAGGTTCGGGCAGGAAGTCAAGAATTCGCTGACGATTGGCGCCCGGATGGATATCGGTGTCGATAATCATGTTACGGCTTCTCTCGCTTCTCTTGCCGCTATCTTACTGCAGAAGCAGGCGCCTGCCCAAATGTCGGCGCAAGCTGTCGCTCGACAACGGTTTGACACATACCGTCCGATTGGTTACAGTTTTGGCAGTGAATACAAATTGCTTCCCGGCGCAAGTTTATTGAAGAAAGCGCTTGACGGCATTTTATATGGATGACCGACCTAATATTCTATTAATCCTAACCGATCAGCAAAATGCAAATATGTTAAGCGCCGCTGGCAACCGCCATCTGCGAACGCCGGCTTTGGACAGCATCGCCCGCCGCGGCACGCGCTTTGAACGCGCCTATTGCATGAATCCGGTGTGCGTGCCCTCGCGCTTCAGCCTTTTCACCGGGCGGCGCGGCAGCGACATTGACCTGCTGAATAATAATGACGGCCATATCAAGCAGAAGCCCGCCGCTGCCCTTGAACATGCAATGGGCTGGACAATGCGCCGTGCTGGCTACCGAACGGCATACGGCGGCAAGACACATTTCCCCCTCGGATTAACGCCGGAAGACTTTGGATTCGAGACCATATCTTGCGATGATCGCGACGGCTTGGCGGAGGATTGTGTCCAGTTCCTGTGTGGCGATCACGCCGATCCCTTTCTGTTGGTTGCGTCTTTCATCAATCCCCATGACATCTGTCATATGGCGATTCGCGACTTCGCCGAGACGCCGCTGGAGCGACATCTATCCCGGCCAGACCGAATTGAGTTAAAGGAACTCGATGCCGCGCTGCAGATTCCCGAAGGGATGACGAAGGAGGAATTCACACGCAAAGTCTGCCCTCCCCTGCCGGAGAATTTCGAAATCCCGCCGGAGGAAGCGGAAGCAATCCGGATCATGCAGGCGCGCAGCCCATTCAAACGGAAGGCGCGCGAACGCTATAAAGAGGCAGACTGGCGCATGCACCGCTGGGCTTACGCCCGCTTGACCGAAAGGGTCGACGGTCAGATCGAGCGCGTGCTGGCTGGGCTGCGAGACAATCAATTGGCCGAAAACACGATTGTCGTCTTCACGAGCGATCACGGCGATATGGATGCCAGCCATCGCATGGAGCACAAGACTGCATTCTACGACGAAGCCGCGCGCGTGCCGCTGCTCATTGCCGGCCCCGGGCTGGCGCAGGGCGTCGTCGACGATCGGCATGTGGTATCCAACGGCTTGGATCTCGTGCCGACCTTGGCCGCTGTCGCTGGTCTCGAGCCGTCATGCGATCTTGAAGGGCGCAGCCTGCTGCCGTTACTCGACGCTGTGCCCGCGGCCGGCTGGCGTGATACCACACCGGTCGAAAGCGACATTGGGCAGATGATCGTGCAGGGCAACTTCAAATATATGCGCTACTATCAAGGTGAAAATGGCGAACAACTCGTTGACCTCGCTCAAGACCCGGGCGAAATGCGCAATGCCGTCCATGATGCGGCGCATCAAGCGCGGCTCAGGGAATTGCGCGCCGAGTTTAGCTCTGTGTTCCTCCGAGCCCATGATCCCTACGCGTGTACTGTAGGCGAAGCGAAGACCGACGCCAGCATTCGCGCTAGCCAGGCATGTATTCAATAATGTCCGAAAGCGTTTCAGATTCTAGAAAGGAAATATCATGTCAACAAAAGCATTCTTAGGTATTGGTTCAATCGTTGTCATCTTGTTGGCGGTCTTCGGCGCAATGGCCGTCGCCCAGGACATGAGCAAAGATCCGCTCAGCGCCGAGGTTGAAGCGGGCAACCTGCCGCCGCTTGCCGAGCGCTTGCCCAACAACCCGTTGGTTGTCGGCCCCGGCTTATTGATGCCGGAAGCGGCGCTACCGGATTGGGAACCGGGCCAGCATGGAGGTACGCTGCGCACCGCCTTCACCAGCGCATTCGGGCTCTCTGGCGAGCTGTTCGTGATGAATGTTGAGCCGATTATCGCGGCGCCGGATATTGATGTCGAAGGGTTCTACGGCAATGTAGCGGAGAGCTTCGAAGTTAACGACGATGCGACCGTGTTCAGCTTCACCTTGCGCGAGGGCTTAAAGTGGTCGGACGGTACAGCGGTGACCACCGCCGATGTGGCCTTCGTCTTCAACGACCTTTACAACAATAGCGACTATGGCGCCTTCCCCAACAAGTTCAAATCAGCCAGCGGCTCCCCGGCGGAAATGACGATCGTTGACGATTACACGTTCAGCCTGACGTTTGATGTGCCTTCCGGCGGCGTCTTGCGCGATCTGGCGATCACCGGCTGGACTTCCTACAACGATATGATCAAACCCGTGCACTATTTGGGCGACTATCATCCGGCGTATGCCAACGCCGATGAACTGGCGGCAAAGTTAGAAGCCGAGGGCCTGTCCACTGAGGAGTGGCCGACCCTGTTCAACAACAAGGATTGCCCGCGTTTCCATATCATGCGCGAGAAATGCATCGGCTTGCCGCAGTTGAGCCCTTGGGTGGTCACCGAACTTTCTGAGTCCGGCACGATCATGCAGCGCAACCCCTACTACTGGAAGGTCGATACCGAGGGCAAGCAGCTGCCCTATCTTGACACCTTGGTGGCGCAAGTATTCGGCGATGGCGAGATGGTGAACCTCGGCGCTATCGCTGGTGATATTGATTTCTTGTACGGCACGCAATACAGCAACTTCCCGCTCTACAAAGAAAACGAGGAATCCGGCAATTTCGTTACCATTCCGTTGATCTTGCACGCCGACCCGACAGCGCTCTACATTCAGACCTGCAACAACGATCCGGCATACGTCGCCGTCGCCGATGACGTCCGCTTCCGTCGCGGGCTCAGCCACGCAATTGATCGCGAGGAGATTATCGATGTGATCTACCTCGGTCTTGGCAGCATCCCGACCTGGATCCCGGCAGAATTCGATCCCGATCTCGCCAATGAATTGTTGGACGACATGGGAATGGATCAGCGCGATGGCGATGGCTACCGCCTGTCGCCCGCCGGCGAGGCTTTCACGCTGTACATAGAGGTGGCGCCCGTGCGGCCGGATATGATTCCAGTTACCGAGTTGATCGTGGATCACTTGGGAACTTTCGCTGATATTCGGGCGGAATTGCGACAGGAAGATCCCAACGTGAAGAACGAGCGCATTGCCAATAACGAGACGCAAGCGTCAATCCATTGGATCCAGACCTATCAGTGGCGACCGGGCATGAACCAGGAGTATGCGTCCAGTTCACAGTGGTGCGCGTCCTGGCGGCAATGGCTGGATACCGGCGGCGCGTCCGGCACAGAGCCCCCGGCCGAGGTGAAGCGCCTCTACGAAATCCTCGTCGCGCGCAAGTCAACCCTGCCATATTCGGACGCGGATCTGGGGCTGGTAGAGGAGCTTTTCGCGCTCCACTACGACAACGTCTGGATCTTGCCGATGATCGAGAACGTACTCCGGCCCACCATCTTCAATGCCGACTTTGGCAACATCTCCACTGGCGGGACGCAAATGGGCGCCTCTCGCGCCGGCGAGCAGTTCTTTTACCGGACCATGCAGTAACCTGATTTGCAACCGGCTGAGCCGCATGTCACCGGCGCGGCTCAGCAAAAACTTTCCCCTCCCCCGGCCCCTCCCCGAAGCATCAGGGAGGGGAGGCTGCATGGGCGAAATCTGCAGGAGCATGCGCGTGTTTGCAAAGATGCAACCTTGCTTTGAAGCGTTTCGGCGCGATGTCGGCGCCCTTGACGGGATTGCAAGGGACCCGAGGGGCTAGCCAGTGGGCATTTACATTGTCAAGCGCCTGCTGACTATGATTCCGCTCTGGATCTTGCTGTCCATCATCACCTTCTTTCTGATCGAGCTGCCGCCGGGCGATGTCGTCAGCAACGAGGTCATCGCCTGGCGCGCGCAAAACATCGAAGTCGATGAAACGACGATCGCGCGCATGCGCGCACAGTGGGGCTTGGATGACGGCTTCCTGGCGCGCTATATGCGCTGGGTCGAGAATGTCGTCATACGTGGCGACTTGGGCAGCACGGTGGACGGGCGCGAGAATATCGACGTCCTGCTTGAAACGCTGCCATACACCATCGTCATCGGCTTATCCTCACTGATATTGTCGCTTGGCATAGCTATTCCGCTTGGCATTTTCTCCGCCACGCATCAATACTCCATCGCCGACTATGTCATTACCTTTCTGGCCTTCGCCGGTTTGGGCGCGCCGGGCTGGCTGCTCGCCATCATAGTCGCCTGGGCGAGCCTGTACTTTCTGGACTTTGTGCCGCTCGGCATCAACTCGCTCGAGTACCTGGCGGCGCCGATGAGCTGGGAAAAAGCGATCGACACGGCCAAGCACCTGTGGGCGCCCATTCTGCTAACAGCACTGCCGTCGATCGGCGGCACGATCCGCGTTGTGCGCAACAATCTGCTGGACCAGCTGGGGCAGCAGTACGTGGTCACCGCGCGCGCCAAGGGCTTGAAAGAGTCGAAACTTGTACGCAAATACCCGGTGAAGATCGCCCTCAACCCCTTGATCAGCGACTTCGGCATGCTCGTCTACGGCATCGTTGCCGGGCAGGGCTTGATCGGAATCGTGCTGGGGTTGCCCACATTAGGGCCGCTGCTGCTTCAATCGCTGCTGGCGCAGGACATGATCCTGGCCGGAACCATCCTGCTGATTTACGCCTCCGTCATCTGGTTGGCCACCCTGGCTTCCGATGTGCTGCTGGCCTGGTTCGATCCGCGAATTCGCTTTGAGGGAACGGCGCGATGACGGAACGGCATGATAGCCTGCTGGAGCGCCGCGAGCGCATCCGCGCCAGGTACGGCGTTTCGGAGGAAGCGCCCGCCCCTACGCTTGACGATGCGCCGGCGTCCAAAGTCGACGAAGCCTATTATTATGCCAGCCAATGGCGGCTGATGTGGTGGCGCTTCCGCCGCCATCGCATGGCCTTAATCTCGATCGGCTTGTTAGCCCTGCTCTATCTGATGGCGGCGTTCGCCGAGTTCATCGCGCCGTACGAGACAACTACTCGATTCCGTCGCTACCAGCAGGCGCCGCCCTCGACGATTCATTGGTCGGACGAGAATGGATTCCGCGGTCCCTTCGTCTATGCTGTCGAGCAGGAGCGCCACCCGGTGACGCGGCGTGTGACCTTCGTGGAAAACCGCGAGACGCTTCTGCCGATTCGCTTCTTTGTCGAGACTGAACCTTATAAGCTGTGGGGCGTCTTTGAGCTGCGGCACAAACTGTTCGGCTTGGGCGCAGCCGGGGAGAAAGCGCGCGTTGGCATCTGGTTATTCGGTTTGGACTCGCTGGCGCGTGATGTCTTCTCGCGCACGGTCTACGGCGCGCGTATCTCGCTCACGATCGGCGTTGTCAGTGTTGTGCTGACATTCGTTTTGGGAACGCTGCTGGGCGGCATATCCGGCTACTTCGGCGGCCTGGTTGACAACATCATTCAGCGCATTATCGAGTTCCTGCGCGCCATACCGCAGCTGCCGCTCTGGATGACCCTGGCGGCCGCCGTGCCCAAGGAATGGCCGCCAATCAATGTCTACTTCGCCATCACCTTAATCCTGGCGCTGCTCAATTGGGTTGGACTGGCGCGAGTGGTGCGCGGCCGCCTGCTCTCCATGCGCGAGGAGGACTACGCTTTGGCGGCGCGCTCATCGGGCGCCAGCGACTCGCGCATCATCATCAGTCATTTGCTTCCCGGCTTCACCAGCCACTTGATCCTATCGGTGACCATTATGATCCCGCAGATGATCTTGTACGAAACGGCGCTCAGCTTCCTTGGATTGGGCATGCAGCCGCCGGCTGTGAGCTGGGGCGTCCTGCTGCAAGATTTCCGCGACATCCTGGCGATTTTCCACATCCCCTGGCTGCTCATCCCGGCTTTCTTCGTGCTGGCGACCGTGCTGCTCTTCAACTTCGTCGGCGACGGCCTGCGCGATGCTGCCGACCCATACTCCGGTATCTGAGGTCAGGGCGCAAGCATGAGCCGACTCGACCATCAAAACCATCTGCCGCCAGATATTCTGCTCGATGTGCGCGGCCTCAAAGTGGAGTTTCAACTGCGCGACGGCACCGTGCAGGCGGTAAACGGCGTCAACTTCCAAGTCAAACGCGGCAAGACCCTCGGCATCATCGGCGAAAGCGGCAGCGGCAAATCGGTCACGGCGCAAGCCTTGATGCGCCTGACGCCAGCGCCGGGTAAGATCTCGGCGGGCGAGATCTGGCTGAGTCGCGGCGCTGAGAGCGAGACGGACATCGTTGACCTTGCCGACATTTCGGCCACTGGCGAGCTCATCCGCGACATCCGCTGGAACGATATCAGCATGATCTTTCAGGAACCGATGACGTCTTTCAGCCCGGTTCATTCCATTGAAGATCAGATCACAGAAGCCATGCTGCTGCACATCGCGAAACTTAATCGCGCGGGCGCCCGCCACCGGGCGGTCGAACTGCTGACGCGCGTCGACATCTCCAACGCCGAGGAGCTGGTTGACGCCTTCCCTTTTCAGTTCAGCGGCGGCATGCGTCAGCGGGCTATGATCGCGATGGCGCTCACCTGCAACCCCCAACTGTTGATTGCGGACGAGCCAACAACCGCGCTGGATGTGACCATTGAAGCGCAGATCCTGTCGCTGATAAAAGAGATTCAGGTCGAATACCAGATGGCGGTCATATTCATCACCCATGACATCGCCGTTATTGGCGAGGTCTCCGATGAGGTCATCGTGATGTATCTGGGCGAGATTATGGAGCAAGGCAGCGTCGAGCGAATCTTTGAGAATCCGCTGCACCCCTATACGCGCGCGCTCTGGCGTTCGATCCCGACTGTCGACGGCGCGCTGGAGCGGTTGCAGCCGATCGAGGGCGCCTTGCCCGACCCCTTCGAGGTCCATGCCGGCTGCCCATTTTATTCACGCTGCGACCTGCGGGTCGGCGGCGTCTGTGACAGGATCCCGCCGCCGCTGGTCGAGGTCGAGCCCGGGCATGAGGTCCGCTGCATACTGTATGATGAGGCTGGGTGAGAGAGATGGAGCAAACCGTGACAGCGGCGAGCGATGCGGCGCCAGTCCTCGAAGTGCGGAATCTGAAGAAGTATTTCCCGCTGCATGAGAAGGGCTTGCTCCGGCGCGCTATCGGCGAGATCAAGGCGGTTGATGATGTCAGCTTTGTCGTGCGCAAGGGAGAGACGGTCGGCGTCATTGGCGAAAGCGGCTGCGGCAAGACGACGCTGGGCCGTTGCGTCGCCTACCTCTACGAGAAGACAGCCGGCGACATCATCGTGCGGGGCCGCGATCGGGTCTTCCATCTCGACGAGTTGACGCGCAGCAACAACAGCGAATTCCGCCAGATCGTTCAGGTCATCTTTCAAGACCCCTTTTCTTCGCTCAATCCGCGCATGAGCGTTTTGCGCAGCGTTGGCGAACCGCTGCTGGTGAATGGCATCGCCAGCGGGGGCGAACTGGAAGCGCGCGTCGCCAGCATCATCCAGCGCGTGGGCCTCAGCGTCAGCCATCTGCAGCGCTTTCCCCACAGCTTTAGCGGCGGCCAGCGACAGCGCATCTGCATCGCCCGCGCTCTGGTCATAAACCCGCAGCTGGTCGTTGCCGACGAGCCCGTGTCTGCGCTCGATGTCTCGATACAGGCGCAGATGCTCAACCTGCTGAAAGATCTGCAAGCTGAGTTCGATCTGTCTTACTTGTTCATTTCTCACAGCATGAGCGTCATCCGCTACATGAGCGATCGAATATTGGTCATGTACGCGGGCAAGATCATTGAATCCGGCTCGCGCGATGAGATCCTGCGCCAGCCGCTGCATCCGTATACGGAAACGCTGCTCAGCGCCGTGCCCAAAGTGAGCCGCCGCGGCGGTGGCCGCTTGCAGGCTGCTGGCAGCGGCGAACCGCCTGACTTGCTCAACTTGCCCTCGGGCTGCGTCTTTCACCCGCGCTGTCCCTACGCCAAACAGCTTTGCCGGGAGGAGATACCGCCCTTGCGAGCGGCTGGAAATCAGCGTCAGGTGAGTTGCCACCTGGCGGAGGAACTGGTCTTGCAAGGCGTGTTTGACTGAAATCTGCGCTCGTCGTCAGGCTTGCCCAGGATGGCTGCTTCGGCTTATCGTGAGTAGATTCTTTCGCGCAAGCTGGAAAGCGCAAAACCGGCTTCCAGCGCCAGCGAGCGCATCAGAGTATGCGCGAGTCGGCAAAATCCTGCGATCCCATGCCCAGCTGCGCGGCCGGGTTGCTGGCCTCGCTCTTCCGCGATGTCAACTCGTCAATATTGAAGGTGCTGACGTAGCGGCGCCGGCGCTACCTGATCTCTCTGTCCACAATTTCTGGACAGCTTCCCCGGCAGCGCCGAAACATTGATAGGGCGAATTTGCAGCCGATCCGCACCGCCCGAGCTATCATTTCCTGCCACCGGCAAACTGGATGAACGATCCGAACGGAGTCATCCAGTGGAACGGCAAGTATCAGCTCTTTTACCAGCACAATCCCTGCGCAGCTCTCTGGAGAGACAGGTCACTCGCTGCCACATTCCACTTCGGGAGTTGCGGAAGCCGCTAGTGGATCTCATTAGCCCAGCCAAGCTCGCACAGCTTGGGCTTGTGACCGATGCCAAGCTCGGCTTATGATGACGGAATACGCCATATCCAGGTGAAACCATGCGAAAGCGATTGCGGGATTTGGGCATTTTCATCGGACGCTTGCCGCCGGGAAAATACAACGCCATCACCGATGTGCCCGGTGTCTTCGTAGGCCACAGGACCTTGATTTTCGATGAGCCGCGCGTCGCGCGTACGGGCGTGACAGTTATACTGCCGCGCGAAGGCGGGATTTGGAAAGACCATGCCTTTGCCGCCACCCACAGCCTCAACGGCAGTGGCGAGATGACCGGCGTCCACTGGATCGCGGAGTCCGGGATGCTCACATCGCCCATCGCCATCACCAATACCGCGCAGGTGGGCACGGTGCATGAGGCCTTGAACCGCTACGGCTACGACCTAGGTTGGACGGAGGTTTGGGATCTTCCCGTCGTCGCCGAAACCTGGGACGGCTGGCTGAATGATATGGCTGCCTTTCACGTCACTAAAGACCACGTGTACCAGGCGATTGAATCCGCTCGAAGCGGCCCGGTGGCGGAAGGCAATGTCGGCGGCGGCACCGGTATGATCTGTCACGATTTCAAAGGCGGGATTGGTACGGCTTCGCGGATGGTCAGCTGTCCCAGCGGGATCTTTTGCGTCGGCGCCTTGGTGCAAGCCAATTACGGGGCGCGCCAAGACCTGCGGGTGGACGGCGTCCCGGTCGGGCGAGATATCAGCTTCGAAAGCGTGCCCTCAAGCCGGGCGGAATCCCGGGGCGGGAGTTCGATCATTGTCATCATCGCTACCGATGCGCCGCTCGTACATTCCCAGTGCAAACGCCTGGCGCAACGCGCTACCATTGGTCTGGCGCGCGTCGGCGGCGTTGCGGAAAACGGCAGCGGTGACATCTTCCTGGCCTTCGCCACCGGCAACCAACTGGCGAGCGAATCGCAAGCGCCTTATGCGCTTCACATGCTGCCAAACGACCAGCTCAACGCTTTCTTCCTGGGCGTCGTGGAAGCAGTCGAAGAAGCGATTTTGAACGCCCTCACCGGGGCGGAGACGATGACGGGTTACCGGGGGCGGACCGCCTACGAACTCCCGCTAGACGAGTTTCAGCGGATAATGGAGCGTGATCATTCATGAAGGGAACGATTCCGAGCCAGGCCCAAGTGGTGATTATTGGGGGCGGCGTTATCGGCTGTAGCGTAGCCTATCACCTGGCTAAATTTGGCATGAGCGATGTTGTATTGCTGGAAAGAAAGGTTTTGACCAGCGGCACAACATGGCACGCGGCCGGTTTGGTGGGGCAATTGCGGGCCACACAGAATATGACCAAATTGGCCCAATACACCACTGAGTTATTTCGAGACCTGGGCGCGGAAACCGGCCAGGACACCGGCTTCAAACAGACCGGTTCGATTTCAATCGCTACCAATCAGGAGCGCTATGAGGAGTTGCTGCGCGGCGCGTCGATGGCCAAGGTGTTCGGGCTTGAGGTTGAAGTCGTCTCGATCAAAGAAGTATCGCAAATGTGGCCGATGATGCGTGTTGACGACCTCGTTGGGGCGGTCTTCCTGCCAGGCGATGGCCAAACAAACCCGGTCGATACCACCCGCGCCTTTGCCAAAGGGGCTGAAAACTACGGCGCCTCGATATTCGAAAATGTGAGGGTAACAGCCATCCATCAGAAGGAAGGCCGGGTAACTGGCGTGGCCACGGACCAGGGCGACATTCAGGCTGATTACGTCGTCAATTGCGCCGGAATGTGGAGCCGGGAAGTAGGCAAAATGGCCGGGGTAAATGTTCCATTGCATGCTGCCGAGCACTTTTACCTTGTCACCGAACCCGTACCAGACCTTGAGCCAAATCGACCGGTTTTGCGAGACACTGGCGGCTGTACCTATTACAGAGAAGAGGTAGGCGCGATTTTGGCCGGCTTTTTTGAACCCAACGCCAAGCCCTGGGGCATGGATGGTATTCCCTCCGATTTCGAGTTTGCTACGCTCGGCGAAGACTGGGATCATATCGCCCCGATATTTGAGAAGGTCATTCACCGCATGCCACTGTTGGAAAACGTTGGCATACACGCCTTCATGAACGGTCCAGAAAGCTTTACCCCCGATGACCGCTACCAACTGGGCGAAGCGCCGGAGCTGGACAACTTCTTCGTAGCGGCTGGGTTTAACTCCGTTGGCATTCAATCTTCCGGCGGGGCGGGCAAGGTGCTGGCCGAGTGGATCATCCATGGTCATCCGCCGATGGACTTATGGGACGTGGATATCCAGCGCAATCTCCCCTTTCAAAATAATAGAAAATACTTGCGCGAGCGCGTTGTAGAATCGTTGGGTTTGCTCTACGACATGCACTGGCCCTTTCGCCAGTACGAGACCGGCCGAGGCATTCGGAAGTCGCCCTTGCATGACCGTTTGGCCCGGCAGGGCGCCTGCTTCGGCGAGGCGGCCGGCTGGGAGCGTGCCAACTGGTTTGCGCCGCCCGGTGTACAGCCGGTCTACGAGTACAGTTATGGTCGGCAAAACTGGTTTGAGTACGCTGGCAACGAACACCACGCCGTGCGGGAAAATGTCGGTCTGTTTGACCAGACATCCTTTGCCAAATTCCTGCTCCAGGGTCGGGACGCGCTGCATATTCTCAACCGCGTCTGCGGCAACAATATAGACGTCCCAATCGGCAAAGTGGTTTACACCCAGCTATTGAATGAGCGCGGCGGCATTGAGGCTGATATTACCGTCACCAGAATAGAGCAAGACAGCTTCTTCATTGTCGACTCGAGCGCCAGTCAAACCAAGACATTTCACTGGATAAAGCGCCAGATTGGTCCCGATGACTTCGCCGTGTTGACCGATATGACCTCGGCTTTTGCAGTCTTGAGCGTGATGGGGCCAAATTCAAGGGCGCTGCTAAGCTGCCTCACCAGCGCGGACTTGTCGACGGAGGCCTTTCCCTTTGGCCGCTCAAAAGAAATAGATTTTGCCTGCGCTCGCCTCAGAGCCACCAGAATGTCATATGTCGGCGAGTTGGGCTGGGAACTGTATATCCCGGCGGATTTCGCCCAGCATGTCTACGACGCTATTGTAGCCGAAGGCGCCCCCTTTGATCTGGTACACTGTGGCTACCATGCCCTGAACTCATTGCGCATTGAAAAGGGCTATCGACATTGGGGACAGGACATTGGCGCTGCAGACAGTCCCTTTGAGGCCGGCCTGGGTTTTGCGGTCAACTTCAAGAAAGACGCCAACTTTAACGGCCGTGACATCTTACTCAAGCAGAAACAACAAGGCGTTAAGAAGCGCCTCGTCATGTTTGCCCTTGAAGACGAAAAACCTTTGCTGTACCACAACGAGCCGATTTGGCGGAACAACCGGATTGTAGGTCACATTTGCTCTGGCATGTTCGGGTATACGCTGGGCACAGCCATAGGCATGGGCTATATCATCCACGATCAGGTCATTACACGAGATTACGTTGACACCGGCGCCTATGAAGTTGAAATCGCCGGCGAGCGCATTCCCGCAAAAGCGTCGCTGCGGCCCTTTTATGACCCCAAGAGCGTGCGCGTAAGGACTTGAGATTTAGATTCAAACTCATCTTTCTTGCGCCGCTGAGATGAAATCGCTATTGGTCCGCTGCTATGCAAGCGCCAACTCAAAAGCGTTATCGATTGAATTCACTTTCGGACATTCAATATGGCTTCGTTCCTGATTGGCATTGATGTCGGCAGCAGCGCCTGCAAATGCATAATCGTCGATGACAGACTGCGCCCGGTCAGCCAAAGCGCGCAAGCGTATCCTACGCGCCATCCGCAACAGGCGGCCGCGGAGCAGGACCCCGAGGATTGGTACCGAAGCGCCTGTCAAGCGGTCCGCAACTGCCTGGACGCAAGCGGCATCAGGCCAGCGAGCGTCATGGGCATCTCTATCGCGGGGCCGGCCCACAGCGTCGCCTTGATGGATGGCGCGGGCGACATTCTGCATCCGACGATTCATTGGTCGGATTTGCGCAGCGCGCCACAGGCCGAGCGCCTCGAAACCGAATGCGGCGACGCCATATTCGCCGCCACCCTGTGCCGAGTCAATCCGGCATGGACGCTGCCGCAATTGCTTTGGCTGCGAGAGAACAGACCCGCCGTATACCGGCGATTGCGCCGCATTCTGGTGGTTAAGGATTATGTGCGGTATAGGCTCACCGGGCTTTATCAGACGGATGAGTATGATGCAATAGGCACGCAGCTCTATGATGTGCGTGCCGGCGCTTGGTCGCCCGCCCTGCTTGAAATTGTCGATTTGACGGAAGACATGCTGCCGCAAGTTCGACCGGCGACCGACATCAGCGGTGAGTTGACTGAGAATGCCGCGCGCGATTCTGGCTTGCTCAAAGGCACGCCGGTGGCCGTTGGCAGTGGTGATTCCGTGGTGGAGGCAGCCGGCATTGGCGCGATCGCGCCAGGACATTGCGTACTTAAGCTTGGCACGGCTGCAAACGTCAACCTGGTCATGCGCGCTGCCAAGCCCGCTCCCGGCGCGATTCTATACCGACATGTCGTTGATCCGCATTGGTTCGCGATCACAGCGACCAATTCCGGAACCGCCACTTTGCAATGGTTTGCGGAGACCTTCTGTCGCGCTGCGAAGGAGCATCCCGCCGGGCTGCCTGCGTACAAGCAGGTAGAGTCGCTTGCCGCGGATTCTGTGCCGGGCGCGCGCGGTCTGCTGTTTCATCCTTATTTGCGGGGCGAGCGGTCTCCGTACTGGGATCCGCGGTTGAGAGGCGACTTTGTTGGTATCCACAGACAGCACCGCCTGGAGGACTTTGCGCGCGCTATAATGGAAGGCGTGGCATATTCGCTGCGCGATTGCTTCGAGCTCGTAAGTGATTTCGGCGAGTCAATTTCCAAGCTTCATTTGCTCGGCGGCGGCGCGAAGAGCCAGCTCTGGAGCCAACTCATCTGCGATGTGCTGGGTCGTCCAGTGCTGAAGCCGGCTGAACAATCGGCCGCCTACGGCGCCGCGATATTGGCTGGCATTGCGACAGGCCTGTTCCAGGACTGGGTGGATTCGCAGCAGGTGCGTACCCTGCCAGTTGAAACATTGCAGCCTGCCGACGAAACGCGCCGGCTATACGATGGCAATTTCGAGGCCTACCAGGCGGTGGCGCAGGCGCTCCGGCCCTATGTTCGGCGCTTGGGCGAGATTGCCGCCAGGGAGGAGCATTAAATGCAAGAATTGAGTATCCGCCTGCCGGAAGTACCCGACATTGCTCCGCTTGATACCTTCGATGCAGATTTGCTGAGCCTGATGTATCGGCAAATGGTATTGATCCGGCAATTTGAATTGAAGGTCAATGAACTGTTCCTGCAAGGCATCATGCCGGGAACCATTCATCTGTCGCTGGGCCAGGAAGCCTGTGTTGTTGGCGCTTGCATGGCGCTGGAAGCGGATGATGTCATCACACTGACGCATCGCGGGCACGGCCAGGCACTGGCAAAAGGCATCAGCGCCGATGCATTGATGGCGGAGTTGTTCGGTAAGGAGACGGGCTGCTGCCGCGGCAAAGGCGGCTCTCTGCATGTCGGCGATATGTCGGTGGGCGCGCTGCCCGCGCTCGCTATTGTCGGCGCTTCCTCGCCAATCGCCGCGGGTATGGCATTCGCTTTTAAGCGCCGGGAGACAGGCCAGGTTGCTCTTAACTTTTTCGGCGAAGGCACCGCCAATAAAGGTGACTGGCACGAGGCGCTGAATCTGGCGGCGGTTTGGAAGCTGCCGGTGATTTTCCTCTGTGAAAACAATCTATACGGCGTGTCGACGCACATATCGGAGGTCATGGCGATCGAGTACGTGGCTGAACGCGCCGCCGCTTATGGCATGCCCGGCAGCACGATCTATGGAAACGACCCCATCATCGTCTTCCAGACGGTGATGGATGCGGCGAAACGCGCGCGAAGTGGCGCCGGGCCGACACTCATCGAATGCCTGACCTATCGGCGCGGCGGACATAAACGCGATGATCCCGGCGCTTACCGGCCGCGGGAAGAAGTCGAAGCATGGTTCAAAACCGATCCAATTCCGGCTTTTCGCGCAAGGCTGCTGAGGGATGAGCGATTCTCGCCGACTGCGCTTGACGCGCTGGACGAAGCCGCAGCGGCTACCATCGACGCGGCGGTAGACTTCGCGCTGGCGAGTGATGCGCCCGCTCTCACAACTGCGCTGGACTTTGTCTATGCTGACTGACAGAACGGCGCCGGCCCCATCTTCAAAGCGCGAGCTCACGATTGTACAGGCCTTGCGCGAAGCGTTGCGGGAAGAAATGCGCCGTGACCAGCAGGTCTTCGTGCTGGGCGAGGACATCCGCATCGGCGGCTCATTTCTGTTCACGCTCGGTCTGCTCGATGAATTCGGTCCCGAGCGCGTTCTTAACACGCCGATATCGGAAGCCGGTTTTGTGGGATTGGCGATTGGCGCCGCCATTCAAGGCATGCGCCCAATCATCGATTTCCAGTACGGGGACTTCATCTTCACCGCATTTGATCAGATCATTCAACAATGTACCAAACTGCGCTATATGTCGGGCGGCCAGGTCAATATCCCGCTGGTGTTTCAACTGCCGACGGGCGCTTCTGGCCGTGGCGCGCAACACGCGAACTCGGTGGAAAACATATTCTTTGGCATTCCCGGCTTAAAGATCGTGACGCCGGCCACGCCTTATGACGCCAAAGGGTTGCTGAAGTCCGCCGTCCGTGACAATAACCCGGTGCTGTTCTGCGTGCATAAGCATCTGTACGGCAGCAAAGGGCGCCAACTGGCGAAGAGCAGCATAAGCCGGGGTCACGTGCCCGATACAGAATATCTGATACCGCTGGGCAAAGGCGATATCAAGAAACCGGGCAGCGATATCACCGTCGTGGCCAATGGACAGATGTTGCACCGCAGCTTGAATGTGGCCGAGGCCCTCGAAAGCGACGGGCTGAGCGCGGAAGTCGTCGATCCACGTTGCCTGGTTCCTTTCGACACCGCACTGGTGATAGACTCGGTAATGAAAACATCGCGCATCGTTATCGTCGAGGAAGGCAATGAACGGGGCGGTTGGGGCGCGCAACTGGCTGCCGACATCGCTAACCGGGCAATCGGATATTTGGACGCTCCCGTCCGGCGCGTTGCATCTCCCAATGTGCCTGTACCGTTTTCGCCCGTCTTGGAGCGTGCTGTCATTCCGAGCGAATCACGAATCCGCGGCGCAATCCTTGAACTGATGGACCACTGACATGCGCGTCGAAGTGCTGGTGCCGCAGATTGGAGAGGCAGTCGCCGAATTGATATTGCTCGCCTGGCACAAGCATGTCGGCGACAAGATTGAGAAGGGCGATCTGCTTTTTGAAATCGACTCGGACAAAGCAATTGTCGAGGTGGATGCCTTCGTCGACGGGACCTTAACTCAAATTATCGAGCCCGACCAAAGCGCCGTCATGCCGCAGCAGGTGGTCGCGATAATTGAAACTGATAACGCGGTCCCTACAGTCGAAAGCGGCAGTGGCGCGGCAGGCCTCCCGGCTTCATTGCAGGAAACGTACGAGGACAACATAAGCGTAGCAGTTGAGGCCAGCGCCGCGGCAGAGCAGCAGGAGGTGAAGCTCGCCGATGCGCAAAGAGAAACGGCGCGCCCCAAGATCTCACCAAAAGCGAGACGCCTGGCAAAGCGAGCGGGCCTTGATTGGAACGGCATCTCAGGCAGCGGCAGCGATGGCATGATCATCGTCAGTGATATCGAACGGGCAATTGAAGCGCGAGACGAAGGCATCCATAGATCTAAGTGAGGAAATTCTAGACACGGTAATGGACTAGGAGAGGATTCTTATGTTGACTGAAGAACAGAAGTTTACCTTTGACCTGAAGGGCTATATTGTCCTGCCCGGCGTGCTCAAGCCAGATCTGGTTGATCGCTTGAAGGCCCACACCGAAATTATGGCGAACGATCCGGAGTCGCTGTCGGCGCATGAACGGTCATTGCCCGGCGGTCCGTTCGCTGAACTGATCGATCATCCCGCCGTCATTGATCTGCTGGAATTCACCATCTCCAACAATCCGGAAAAGTGGCGCTTGGAAAGCACATTTGTCAGCGTGCGCAAACATGGCGATCAAGGCATAGGCCCCCACGGCGGCGGACCGACACTGAACCCCAACTACCATTATCATGCCTACAACAACAAGATTTATACCGGCATGCTGCGCGTGGTGTTCGAATTGAACGAAGTGGTGTACGACAAGGGCGGAACGCTTTTCATGGCTGGTTCGCATAAATCCAACTTCAAGGTTCCCCAAAGCGTCTTTGACAAGAGCCGGCGCGAAGAAGTGACCAGGTCATTTCTCTTTGATCGCTATGCTTGCCCGCCGGGCTCTATCGTTGCCTTTGCCGAGGCGGTATGCCATTCCGGCAATACCTGGGAAGTGAAGGAGCACAACCGCATTGCGGTCTTCTATGCCTACAATCATGTCAACGTGCGCCACCACAAACCCAGATTTGATCAAGCCGTGATCGATGGCTTAAGCACGGAACGTCAGGCATTCTTCCGCGAGGTGTATCATCCGCTCTTCGATCGCCGTTACTAGCGTTAGCCGAAGGCGGAAGGCGCCAAAAGCTGATGATGCGCCAAACCAATGTTGCAAAAGGCGAGACGGCATGATCGTTGAAGAAGCGCGCGGCATATTCAGCGTGCCACATAGCGCAGCCGAGGGCAAAAATGTCATTGTCCTTGGCCAGAAGGCAGCGGTCGCGATTGACGTCGGCGCCTATCCTGAAGAGGGCCGCCAAATGGCAGACTTCATCCGCGAACGTGGCTACACGCCAAATCGAGTGATTATCACGCATGGCCATCGCGATCACATACTCGGCGGCGAGGACTTTCTCGGCGCAGACGTATACGGGCCGCGCAAAACTGTGGAGGAGATTCAACGCCAGATCCCCGGGCTAGCTAAACAGATGGGGCTCTCTGAAGAGCAGATCGACGCGCGGATTCTGCATCCGACGATCACATTTGAAAATCAGCTGTGGATCGACCTCGGCAACAGGCAACTGCATCTCTTCCCCACGCCCGGGCATAGCCCCGATATCGTAAGCGTCTACATCAGCGACTGCCGGCTGCTAGTCGCCAGCGACACCGTCGTTACCGGCATTGTGCCCGCCATATTTCACAGCAGCGCCGCCTTGGAAGCGTCGATCCAGCGGCTCAGACAGCTGGACATCGAAACGCTGATTCCCGGCCATGGGCCAGTGCTGCATGGGCAAGCAGTCGTTCGAGATTGGCTGAACTGGACCAGCAGTTACATAGGTGGCGTTCGAAGCGCCGTCAGGAGCATGATCGCGGCTGGCGAGCGTGACCGCGCGGCCATACTGGCGTCGATCAGCTACGACGAGCACGTGGGCGGCCGGCTGCCGGTACACAAGCACGGCATGCCCAAGCGCCACCGTAATGCCGTAGGAAAGATCGCGGATGAGGAGATGACGGCGAAATGCTGCGGCTGGGCGTGATAGGCGTCGGCTGGGCGGGTCAGCGGCAGATTCGCGCGGCGGCCGAATTGGCGGGCAGAATCGAAATCACGGCGATCGCTGATGACGACAGCGAGCACCTGTGTGCGACGGCGTCCGCTTTGGGTATCGAGACGCTATATTCGCGCCTGGAGGACATGCTGGCGGACTCGCAGATTGATGCTGTGTCGATCTGCACGCCGCATACGCTGCATAGACCGATGGCCGTGGCGGCGGCGAAAGCGGGAAAGCACATTCTGGTCGAGAAACCAATGGCGCTGACCGTTGCCGACGCTACCCACATGATCAACGTGGCGCAGCAAAACAGCGTCAAGCTCTACGTCGCCGAAAACTGGGTATACTCGCCAATGACCGCGCATCTGCGGGGCATCGTCGCCAGAGGCCTGCATATCGGCGAGTTGATCGCCGCTGCCTATGCCTGGGGCTTTCGGGCGGAGCGCTACGCTTACCCCGGGCGGCGCGCCTGGCTGGGGCAGCCGGAGCGAGGCGGCGCCGGCACCTGGATGCTGCACGGAATCCACAGCATCGCCCGCCTCCGGCACATTCTGGGCGAGATGAGCGTGGTGTATCTGCGGGAGCATCACGCCAGCCAATTTGCTACGCCGGATGTGGAAGGCACTGTCAGCGGCCTCTTAACATTGGAAAGCGGCGTTCACCTCAGCATTCTGCATTCATGCGAGCTTGAACTGAAGGGACCTCTGGCTGGCCTGTGGCTGCATGGCAGCGAAGGCAGCATCCATGCGGACGAAGATGGTTATACAGTCTTTGGCAATGCTTCAAACGAGCTGCCTGCCCGGCAAGCCTACCCCGCGCCGAGCTTGTCTGATTATGCGCTCGAGTTGGCCGCCTTCGCCGACTACGTTGAAGACGAAAAGCTCGGCCCGACCACAGGCGCCAGCGAACGGCGCACGCTCAGCATTGTGCAGGCCGGTTACGAGTCTATCGAGAGCGGCAAGCCGATTGATCTCGAACAGCGTTTCGGCGCGCTCTGAGCAGGACCGCAACCAGCTACTCCAGAATCAGGCCCGCGGCGTCAGCGGCCTTCCGCAGATGGGACAGGCTGGCTCGCGCTTCTTCGGGCGAAAACATGTGCTCCAAAATCAGCCAACTGTCAGCGGGCAGGTGCGGCGCCATCAAGCGCAGCATCTGCGCCCAGTCGGTTGCATCTTCTGTTATTGGCGCCAACTCTACATGGATGTGAAACCCTTCCTTGAGCGCGACGCCCTTGACATGGCCCAAGCCGTAGTGGCCAGCCAGCCCGTTACAGATGTGCTCGACTTTGGGCGCGGGATCCCAAAGGTCCAGGTAGCTGTACAAACTGGTCACATCGATATTGCAGCGCAGGGCGTCCGATCCGCCAGCAAGTTCTTTCAGCCGCAGGAAGCTCTCCGGCGAATTGACGGCTGTCTTCAAATAGGGCTCGATCGACAGTTTGGCCTTGTGCCGCTCCGCCAATTCGAGCATCGGCTTCAGCGCTGCCGCCACCCTCGCCAGCGATGCATCCGTGAAATTGCGCGCGTCCGCCGCGCCGAAGCCTGAAGGATGATAGTTGCCGCCATTGATGACGATATACGGGCAACCTGTATCCGCCGCCAGTGGGATGGCTTGGGCGAGGGTCTCGGTCTGTTTCGCCTGCGCTTCGTCATCGATAGACAGAGGATTGAATCCGAATGCGCCAATTTGACAGACCTGCAATCCACGCTCGTTCAAGGGCGCGAGCGTCGCGTCCACGCCATCCTTGACCAGCTGATCGGCTGAGATCGGAACGCCTTTTATCCCATGCTCGACGGCGACGTCATGTGTGTGCTTGCCGACTTCTACGCCTAATCGCATCATTTTATCCTCACGCTGTGTCCAACAAGACTTTACTCCCGCTGCGCGCCGACTTGGTGACGGCGTCGGCGATGGCGACAGACAGCATCCCGTCTTCAACGCTGGCCGACGGCTGCTCGCCCTTGCTCAGGCACTCGAAGAAATGGCTGAAGGCCTGCGTGTACCGCGTCGTGCCGAGTATCTCCGGCGGCTGCGCAAATGTACTGACAGTATCTCCACTGCGCGTCGCCCAGGTCAGCGAGTCCCACATATGATGGCGGCCGCGCAAGCGCGCTTGGCCATGCTCGCTTGTGATGTCAATCCGCGGGAAATCCCAGTGCGCGTTGGCGCCGTATCCGCCGACTGTGAGCGCAGCGATGGCGCCGCTTTCGAATCTCAGCGTTATGGCTGCTGCTTCTTCCGCCGGGCGGCCAGCAAATTGCGCCGCCTCGGCCATCACGGAAACCGGCTTGCCCATGAGATAGCAGACCGCGTCAAAGAGATGGCAGGAGTTCTCGTTGAACATGCCGTTGCCGTTATCGGGATCCCAGAACCAGCCGTCTTCCGGCGGCAAGTAATCAAAGACATATTCGCCGTTGAGCATCCAGCCTTCGCCCAGCTCGCCATCCATCAAGTCGCGCAAGCGCACGATAGCGGGATGGAAGCGAAAGCTGAAACCGAGCATGACCGTAGCACCGTGCCGCCGGCAGGTGTCCGCCAGTTGCGCCGCATGGCTCGGGTTGCTCGCCCAGGGTTTCTCCACGAACATGGCCAGGCCGCGCGCCGCCGCCCCCTCGATGATGTCGGCGCGCGACGATGGCGCCGTGGCGATGACGACGGCGTCAAGCGCCTCGTTGGCGAACATGTCGTCACTGGAGCGATAGGCTCTGGCGCCATAGCGGGCGGCGTATGTGTCCAAGCCTTCGGCGATGTTCGGGTTGCGGTCAGCCACCGCTACCAGCTGGGCACAGTCCAGATGCGCCAGGGTACGCACCAGGAATTGGCCGAAGCGCAAGCCAGCGACGCCTACTTTGAATCGCTTCATCTTTCGCTCCTAGTAGTCCAAGCTGGTGGTCATGTGATAGAGCTCGCCTGTTTCCGACGATTTCAGCGCGCCGACCATCATTTCGGTGATGTGCAGGCCCCAATCCACATTTACCAGCGGCTCCTTGTCTTCCAGGATGCACTCTACCAAATGCCTCGACGATTCATGGTAGTAATTGAAGGCGCCCGGAACCGGAACCGGCCAACGCGCCTTGCTCCGGTCGCCCCGCAGAGGTATATGGAACCAGCCATCCTCCGAGACTTCCGGCAGCAGCTCTCTGCGACTGCTGATGATTGAGGCCTTGTAGCCGGCGCCGAACAACAGGTTGCCTTCCGTGCCGTAGACGCTGAGAGCGCCGCCGCCAGCGCCTGGCAAGATCGGATGATAGATGCGGCCGACATGGCAAGCGCCGTGCGAGCCGTCAGCCATTTCGTAGAGCGAATAGGCTTGATCCACCGCTTCCATCTTCACCGGCTCTGTCCGCGGGAGATTGACAACAACGTCCCAGTAATTGGCATCCTGCGGATCGCTGATCTGCGCCATGAATTTGTCGAACTCGGACTCGGGCACGATGAAATCATCCGCGACCGAAATCTTGGCGTGGGCGAAGACGGACTTGCAGGGCCCGAGCACACCAACGATATTCGTCGGCGCGTATGGCAGGTCAAATAGGAAACCCCCGCTGTCCGCAGCAAAGAAGGCGGCTTTGCCATAGGGATTGCTGGCCAGCCCGGGCGCATAGCTTGTCGGTCCGGTTGCGCCGAGCGAAAACCACAATATGTCGCCCAGTACGCCTTGTTTCACCAGATCGCGTAGCACCGCAAAATCTGGATCGAGCGGCGTGCTGGAGCTGGGCTCAATGACTGCCTTTAGCCCGGCAGCGCGGACGCCATCGCGAATCTTGCGCGCGTCATCCAAGTCTGTCGCCATTGGCTTCTGAATGAGGATGTGCTTGCCCGCTTCAATCGCCGCCAGGGCGAACGGGACATGTGTGCCCGGCGCTGTCAGGATGAAAACCGCATCAATGTCGGATTTCTCCAGCATGTCGTAATAATCGCCGTATTGCTCTTTCGCGCCGAAGACGCGGGCGCAGGCCTCGGTTCGCACCGCATGAAGGTCGCATACGGCCGTGATCTCCGCATTATCCAATGTCATGAGATAAGGCAGGTAATAGGCAGCCGCGACAACGCCGCAGCCAACTACGCCAATCTTCACTTTTTCCTTCGCCATAATGTCCCCTTTGCTCCGCTTGATTCAGACAAGTCCCTATTGGTCAGATTCGGAGAGGCCAAGGTTTTCAAGAAACAGGATGAACATTCTACCCTCCAGCGCGTTGTCCGGGTGCGGCTGCCAGGGTTTGGCGATGATATCGGGGGCGCCGTTCCCGGTCACATCGCCGACGACAGCTTCATGGCCGCCCAGGTTGCCATCGAAGATGACATGTTCTTTCCAGGCGCCGCCGACGCCATCGAGATTCTCCCAAATATAGAAACGCGGCCGCCCGTCGCCGCGAACATACTCCATCTCGCAGGAGAAAACATCCAGATCGCCATCGCCGTCCAGGTCGCCGACAGTTAAGCTGTGCAGCGCGCCGCGGCGGGGAACGCTTGACCTGCAAATCTCGTGTCGCTTCCAATAGTGGCCGACGCCATCCAGGTTCTCCATCCACCAAACAGCCCCGCCAGGTATCTCGGCATCACAGAAGACCACATCATTCCAGCCGTTGCCGTTCATATCGCAGACGGCGGCCCGAACGCCATCAAAGGCAAAACGCGGACGAAAATCTTCTGGCGGGTAGGTGTTTGGTCCGATGGGGCGGACTTGCCATTGCTGCCCATCGCCATTGACATTCTCGAACCAGACGTTTGTGCGCACGATATCGAGATCGCCATCGCCGTCCAGGTCGCCCACTGCAATGCCGGCATGCACAGCGGGACCGACAATCGTATGACGCCAGCGCTGCTCCGGATCAGCCGCGATCTTGTACCAGCGTAGGTCGTTCAGGTCGGACATGGTGACGATTTCTGGAGCGCCATCACCATCAACATCGGCGGCGACAATATCATGCACGCCCGCCAGCTCAGGGTCAAATACGAAGCGTTCAAAGGGCTTGCTATAGTCGCCCGAATTGCGATACCAGACGCCGCCGGCGACGACATCCAGCCGCCCGTCGCCGGTGACGTCCAGCGCGATGCAGCCGACATCAGAAGGCGAATCGTGACCCAGGACATGCCGCGTCCAGCGATCGGGCGCATGATATTTGTACCAGTACAGCGTGCCGTAGCGCTCGCCGACGATGTACTCGAGCGCGCCATCGCCATCCAAATCGGCGAGGCAAGTTTGCGCCAGCATGGGCGGCACATCCAGGGCGATGAAATGTTGGCGGAAGTTGAACTTGGACATGAGCTCCTCGATCAATCACCTTTGCTCAAGCGAACTGCGGCAGGTGGACGGCATTCAGTCGCAGCATGTCGTCAACCATCGCTTCTACCTGGCTGACACTCTCGACAACCGGATCGAGCAAGGCTGCTTGCAAGACAAGATTGCGATCGCCGCGCACGGCCGCCTCCACGATGAGCTCGGTCTGGTCGATATCGCGCCGGTTGAAAGCAGCCAGGGGCGGCGGCAAATCACCGATCGACAGCGGGTAGATGCCGCCGCCATCGACGACCGCGGGCGTTTCGACAAAAATATCGCGCGGCAGATTGTTGATTTGGCCAGTATTGACCATATTGACAGCCGGCAGCCGATGGAACTCATTCCCGGTCACAGCGGCAATGATTGGAACGGCCAGCGTATCGGCCCAACTGCGCGGCGCAAAAAACGGATCCAGCCGCAACTCAGCCGAGAGCTCGCCCTGATTGCCAAGCGCCCCCTCAAATTTGTCCCACTCGGCGTCGTCCTTGGCCAACTCGCTTAAGTACTGCCAGCGGTTCGCCTCCTGTGTCAAGTGCCCGGAGAAATCGATGCCTCTGATTCCGAAGTATTCCCAAGCGAAGGAAATGTACTCGCCGGCATGGCTGTCGAGCGTGCCGGGCATATAGCCATAGACCTCCAGCAGTTTGCGCGACAGCGACTGTTCGTCATCGTCAAGGCGGCTCAAGCAGGCTTTCATCAGCGGGAGCAAATCCTCGCCCGTGTCTTTGCGCCGCAGGTCAAGTATCCAGGTCAGGTGGTTGGTTCCGGCCGCGGTGACCGCCATGTCATCGCCGTCTATCCCCATGACGCGGTTGAGAAAGAGATAGAGCGCCATCTCAACGCCGTGGCACAACCCCAAGATCTGGCCCAAATCCGCATAGCGCTCCAATGCCAGGCAAATGCGGTTTAGCGGATTCGAGGTCACCATCACCGTGGCGCCAGGGCAGAGTGCCTTGATATCGCGCGCGATCTCAAGATGCAGCGGAATCTGACGCAGCGAATGGAAGAGCC
>WTGN01000086.1 GCA_011523545.1 Chloroflexota bacterium
GGCGATTATGTAGCAAAGTTTCCAAATTG
Source organism: Chloroflexota bacterium (assembly GCA_011523545.1). Lineage (GTDB taxonomy): Bacteria > Chloroflexota > Anaerolineae > Aggregatilineales > Phototrophicaceae > UBA6055. The sequence continues at coordinate 30 of WTGN01000086.1, forward strand.
CCCTTGACAGACTAATCCCAATCGGCTATATTATATGTAGGATAGTTTCCGATTGGAGAAGGCAAATGGCACACAGGGCACCAGGCAAGCACTATCGTAAGGGTATCTCGCTTGAGCGGCTTTTCCAAATGTTCCCCGATGACAAGACCGCCGAGAAGTGGTTCGAGAAATCACGTTGGGGTGACAGCATTCGTTGTGCTCACTGCGACAGCGATAACATCGGCGAGATAAAGCATAAGTCTATGCCCTATCGTTGCCGCGATTGCCGCCAGTATTTTAGTGTCAAGACCAATGGCATTATGCACAGTTCCAAGCTAGGCTATCGAAAATGGGCTATCGCGGTCTATCAGATGACGACCAACTTGAAAGGTGTATCCAGTATGAAGCTGAGCCGTGACCTGGACATTACGCAACGTTCGGCTTGGTATATGTTCCACAGAATCCGCGAAGCAATGGATCGGGATAGCGAACTCTTTGCCGGGGAAGTTGAAGTAGACGAAAGCTACTTCGGTGGCAAAGAAGGAAACAAGCATTCTAGTAAGAAACTACGCGCCGGACGCGGCACAGTTGGCAAGACTGCCGTAGTCGGCATGAAAGAGCGAGTCTCCAAGAAAGTAACCGCGCAGGTAATTGAGCATACTAATAAAGCGACTTTGCACGAATTTGTGATGGGCAACACGGACGTAGATACAATCGTGTATACCGATGAAGCGCGGGCATATCGCGGAATGCCGAGGAAGCATCAAACAGTGAGCCACTCCACAGGGCAGTATGTAAATGACCAAGCGCATACGAATGGGCTGGAGAGCTTCTGGTCAATGCTAAAGCGCGGCTATCATGGGACATTCCACCACATCAGTCCGAAGCACTTGCACCGATACATTGCCGAGTTCTCGGAACGCCATAATGACCGCACGATGGATACCGAGACACAGATGATGAATATGATACGCGGTATGGCAGGGAAAAGACTGAAGTATCAGGACTTGGTTGCGAACAATGAATAAACAGTACAAGCTGGGTGAGTTGTTTTGTGGCGCTGGGGGAATGGCACTTGGAGCTTCTCTTGCAAAAGCAGAAGGTGCTGGATTTGCCCATTTATGGGCTACCGATATGGACAAAGATGCTTGCGAGACATTTGAATTTAACCTAGAGGTCAACCATGTCATTTGTGATAGGGTTGAGAATCTTTTCTTCGAGAAACTATCTGGAATTGATGGTTTAGTATTTGGATTTCCGTGTAACGATTTTAGTGTCGTCGGCAAACGGAATGGAATTTCGGGGAAATATGGGCGTCTATACGAGTGGGGAGTAAAAGGACTCAAAGTTTTGCAACCTACATTTTTTGTGGCCGAGAATGTTAGCGGCTTGAATTCCGCAGGTAGTGGGCTAGATTCAATACTGATCGCCTTGAAAGAAAGTGGCTATGACTTGCATGTCCATACTTATCGGTTTGAGGAGTACGGAGTACCACAAGCTCGGCATCGAATTATAATTGTTGGTTTTCGTAGCGATCTATCTATTGATGATTATGAGCCACCTGAACCAACTACTGCTGAAAATCCGCCTACTTGTTCAGCAGCATTGGCAAATATCCCTGTCAGCGCATATAATCACGAAAGAACTAAGCAGTCTCAACAAGTGATTGATCGTCTAAGTCACATCAAGCCTGGTGAGAATGCTTTTAATGTCGATCTTCCTGAGCATTTGAAGTTGAAAATGAAGAGCGGCGCAAAAATCAGTCAAATATACAAGCGTCTCATTCCTGACAAGCCGGCTTATACTGTTACAGGCTCTGGCGGGGGGGGGGACGCATGTTTATCATTGGGCAGAACCCAGGGCATTAACTAATCGAGAACGTGCAAGGCTACAAACCTTCCCAGACGATTTCATCTTCTGTGGTAACAAAGAATCCGTTAGACGACAAATTGGAATGGCTGTCCCGCCAACCGGTGCCCAGGTTGTCTTTGATTCTGTCCTGAAAACCCTCAATAAACACGTTCCTCCGACGACATGATAAGCGAAGACTTATTCAATGCGGTTCTGATTGAACCCGCTCGGAAATATCCTAATGCCAAATTGCAGATTATTAGCGGATATGCGACCGGCAGTATGGCGAACTTTCATATCGACAAGCTAAGGACAGAAGGACTTCTTTCGTCCATTGAGCTAATCGTGGGAATGTCAAAGCACACGGGCATTTCTGTTTCTGAACACAAGAGGTTATGCGATCTTGTGCAAAATAGTGATGCAGATATAGCCTTCCGGTGCAGATATGTGGTTGGTGATAGGCCTGTACACGCCAAGGCATACGTATGGTCTGATGACAGCGGCCCATACACGGCATTTAGTGGTTCAGCCAACTATACAAAGACAGGCTTTGGATTCTTTCAAACCGAGGTAATGACATTAACAAACCCGCACCATGTCTCGGATTTCTATTGGCGTGTATTCCAAGAAACACGCGATTGCCAATTTAGTGAAATAGCCAAGCATGTTCCTCTGCTTGACAAACCTCAAGTTTATAACGGGGCTGGCGCAGAACTTGTCCGCTTATCCCTTTTAACCAGGGCTGGTGAAACACCAAGCACAAGTGGGATCAATCATGGACAGAGGGTAGGGATACATAGTACAAGAACCGACAGGAGCGCTGCATATATCAGCGTTCCTGCTACAGTGTCCCGGGCGGGATTTTTCCCTGATAGAGATGTGGTTTTTGTGGTTCATACAGATGATGGGCTACAATTCCGATTTAAGAGGACACAGGATGGCGGAAAGGCAATGTCAATAGTGAACGGATACGAGGAACTAGGGCGTTATCTCCGAACTCGTATGGGGGTAACAATCGGCGAGAAAGTTGAGCCGTCGCATTTGCAGGCTTATGGTCGAACTGACATTACATTTATGAAATATGATGACGGAAGCTATGGGATGGATTTCTCAGTATAACACTAAGGAGTTTCAGTGGAATGGACAAAGCCAAAAATCCCAAGTCCGAAAAGCCGAAGCGGAAGGCTGGTCGTCCACCGAAGCCACTGCCGCGTAAGCGTGATGGCACTGCCTATACGCCCGAAGAGGTGGCTAAGATCATCACCACCACCTCTCTATCGGATTTGCAACAGTGGCGCGAGAACCGAAGGTAGCTTGGAAACTTTGCTACATAATTGCCAA
>WTGN01000080.1 GCA_011523545.1 Chloroflexota bacterium
GGGGTGGGGTTAGCTGCCCGCGGCGAAATCAGAGGCCAGCGCCGGCAAAAAGTTTATCTGGTCTTGCGAGCCACGACGCCCGTCTGTAGACTTGTCCTGCTCTTGTTTCTGAAGAGGAATCTATTGATGCGTCCGCCTCGAATCGTCACGCTGCTCGCCGCCGCGGTGGGCGTCATCCTCGTCGTCGCGGTCGGCAGCATTTTCCTCAGGCCACCGCTGCCGCTGATCACGCAAGCCGGTTTCGACCGGCCGGCGATCAGCCCGAACGCCGATGGCGAAGACGACATCGCCCTTTTCGAATACAGCATCACGCGCCCGGCGACGATCAGTTTGTCCCTGGTTTCGGAAGCGGGCAGGCGCTTTTACTTCCGTGAGTCGCAAGCGCGGGATGATGGCGATTACAGTGTGCTCTTCAGCGGCGTCGTAGACGGCTTTACGCTGGAAGGCGAGACCGTCTACGGCCAAATCGAGCGGCGGCTCCTCCCCAACGGCGCCTACACCTGGTGGCTTGAGGCGGAAGCCGAAGACGGCGCGACAATGAGCGAGAATGGCGCTCTGCTGATCGAGCATGGCGACACGCCTTTGCCAATCATGTCCGAGTTTACGATTTCGCCCAGCGTCTTCACGCCCAATCAGGATGGCGTGGCGGACCGGGTCGGGATCAATGTCTATCTGGTAAAAGATGTCGAACGCCTGGATGTCTTTCTAATCGGCGAAGATGACGTCCGTATCCCGGTATCGGCGCGCGTCGAAGAGCGTGCTTATGGCGAGGCGGGGCGGCACCTTTTCGATTATGAAGGCGGCATCGACCTCGGCGTCGATCCGCCCCCCGACGGCGCCTATCGGGTAGTGGCCCTGGCGCAAGACAAGGTCGGCCAGCGCATACGAATGGAAGGCCTGCTCACGATTGAAGCGGGCGGCAAACCCTTCGCCGAAATCAAACCACAAGTGCCCGGCGTTGATGTCGCCTTTGGCGTGCTGCCCTATGGTGAAAACCTGCTGTCAGACGCCGGCGGGTTGGGCGCAATGCTGACGCAGCCGGACGATACCTTCTCCCTGGCCTATTCCCAGCAGATAACCGTACCCCTGGGGCACATGCTGGTCTTTCGCATGACCATCGAAAATTACGGCAAGGTGCCGATTCGCACCAGCGGTCCGCCGCCGGGGACCGTCTATCAGCAGGAGCAGCTGGCGGGCTCGCTCGGTTATTTTGACGAATCCGGCGTCTGGCGCGTCGGCATTCAATGCGAGACATCGGTTTCCAGCTTTCCCTACCGCTGGGCTGTCGGCAGCGATGCCGTGCTGCAAGATTTCTACGACGAGGCCAGCGACAACATCTTCCACTACTTGCCCGCGGGCGAACGGGCCGTCGTCTGGGGCGCCATCCGCATGACCGAAGTCAAAGCGCGCAATCCACAGAATTGCTGGGCCGGGCTCATTCATGAAGATGTCGCCATCAGTCTGCGCAACAACCATGTAGGCATGCGCTCGATCATGATCGTCGATCCAGCCGGCGGAGCGGCAAATTGACGCCGCCCGAGGACGCGCCCGGGACGGACCTGGCAGTTGTCATCGTCACCTGGAACAACGCCCAAATCATCGCTGACGCCTTGCGCAGCCTGCTGGACGACCTGGCGGGTAGCCGGCTTCGCTACCAAGTCTGGCTGGTTGATTCCGCCTCGAGCGATCAGACCGTCGAAATCGTGCGCGGCGACTTTGATGATGTGATTCTGCTGGAGAATGAAAGGAACATCGGTTTCGCCGCCGCCAACAACCAGGCGCTGCGTCTGTTGGGATTTGGCGGCCCTTCCCAGCGCGAGAAACCGACTGCCGTTTATCTGCTTAATCCGGACACGGTGACCCACCCGGGCGCGACCAGGCTGCTTCATGACACGCTGATGTCGCGCTCCGATATCGGCGTGGTTGGCGCCCGCTTGACCTTCGCCGACGGCAGTTTCCAGCATAGCGCCTTTCACTTTCCCGGCCTGCGGCAGCTCTGGGCTGAGCTCTTCCCGACTCCGGGGCGCCTGATAGAAGGCGGGTTCAATGGCCGCTACCCGCGCTCGCTGTATGCCGGCGCGCTGCCCTTTGACGTCGACTTCACGCTGGGCGCCACCATGATGCTCCGGCGCGAGGCCATCGAAGCAACTGGCTTGTTCGACGAGGGCTTCTTCATTTACTGCGAGGAGGTCGATTGGGCTTGGCGCATACGCAAACAGGGCTGGCGCATCCTCTGCGTCCCCCGGGCGCATGTGACGCACCTTGGCGGCGTCAGCACTTCTCAAGTCCGCCCCAGCAGCCTCATTCATTTGTGGAAAAGTAGGCTATTATTGTGTGAGAAACATTATCCAGCTTGGAAACGTCAGCTTGCGCGCCGCTTAGTGATCTCGGGCATGCGGCGTAAAATGCGCAAATTGCAGGCTGAAGAAGCCGAATTACGGGCGGCTTTCCGGGCGATTATCGAGATGGCGAAAACATGACGCATCTCACTGCCATCGTGTTGACCAATAACGAGGCTGAGCAAATCGCTGATTGCATCAAGACGCTGCGATTCGCCGACCGCATTATCGTGTTCGACTCCTACAGCGCCGACGACACCGTCGCCATCGCCCAGCGATCCGGCGCCGACATTTTCCAGCATGAATTCGAAAATTACACCGAGCAGCGCAACGCCGCGCTGGACGCCGCCGATGAGATGACGGACTGGGTCCTTTTTGTCGATGCCGATGAACGCGTCACCGAGGCGCTTGGCGAGGAGATTCGTCACAAGATCAATCTCCCGGATTACGCCGGCTGGCGCATCCCAAGGCACAATTATATATTCGGCATATTAACCAAGGGCGCTGGCTGGTATCCCGATTATCAGACGCGGCTTCTGCGCGTCGGGCAAGCCTATTATGATACGCGCCGCAAAGTGCACGAAGTCGTCAATCTGTATGGCGCCGAAGGCACAATACGGCAGCCGATTCTTCATTACAATTATCGGGATCTGGCGCAATTCAAGGACAAGCAGGAACATTATGCGCGTTTCGACGCCGAAAGCCTCTATTCCAAAGGCGTCAAAGCAACGCCGCGCAACCTGGTCCTGCAGCCGCTGCGGCAGTTTTACTGGCGTTTCATCACCCTGGGCGGCTACCGAGACCGCTGGCACGGCCTGAAATTGTCTCTCCTGATGGCTTGGTACGAATACCGCAAATACCAAGTGCTGGAATCCATGTGGCAGAAGCCGCGATAAGCGCCGCCTCGCAACTGCCCCGCGGCCGCTACTGCGGAATCAAAACGCCGTAGCCGCCACTGTCCCGCCGGTACATCACGTTGACTTGCTCGGTTTCGGCGTTCATGAACATATAAAAGCTGTGGTCAAGCAGTTCCAACTGCTCGATCGCCTCTTCTTCGTTCATCGGCATCATTTCGACCTGCTTGCGCCGGTAAATCTCGCTGGCGAGGTCGGGCTCGTCCCCCTCAACGGCGCTGTATTCCGGCACATCCTCAGCCACATTTAGCTCGGCCACCGTCGCCCGATATTTGTCACGCAGCTTCTGATTCTTTGATTTGCGCTTGCTTTTGAAGCGGTCGATCTGACGGTGCAGCTTGTCCACCGCCTTGTTGATGGCGAAGCGAATCGTATCGCGGTTCTCAATGTTCATCTTTTCTTCGGCGCGCAAGATGGCGCCCCGCGCATGCTGCACCGTGATCTGGGCGATCGCCAAATCAGCGCCGCGATGCGTGCGGATGATGGATAATTCGACGCCGACATGCGAGATATTAGGCAGGTATCGATCCAGCCTGTCCACCTTCGAACGAGTGTAACTGTCCAGCGCTTCCGAAATCTTGATCCCGTCTCCATGTATCTTGATATTCATTGCTTGCCTCCCGGCGAACCCATTGCCTGGATAAAGAGTGGCTGACGGCGATGCCATAGATGCGGCCCGCTCCCTTCGCCCTTAACGCATTGGCGCATTCACGGAGCGTCGACCCCGTGGTCGCCACGTCATCAATGAGCAGGACCGTAAGCCCCTGTACCTCGCCGCTCGCCTCAAACGCGTCCTTGACGTTTTCCCGTCTTTCCCGCTCGCTGAGCAAGGCTTGCTGGCTCGTCGACCGGATCCTCTTGAGCACATCCGCGCGGGTCCGTATGCCCGTTTCCGCCGCCACATGCCCGCTCAACAGCGCCGCCTGATTATACCCTCTTTCCGCTTCCCGGTCGGCGAACAGCGGCACCGGCGCCAAGATATCAAATCGCCATTCCAGCGCCTGCATGGCCATCGCCAGCCGCGCGGCCAGCGGCGCAGACAGCTCGACGCCGCCGTAGTATTTGAAAGACTGCAGCGCGTTCCGCAAGACGCCGCCATGCCCGCCTGTGGCGCAGATGCCGTCCAAGCAATCGGCCCCCAGTGATGACAAGGCGACAGGAACGCGCGCAAGCTCGCGCAGGCAGTCTTCACAAAACCGATAATCGACACGGCCGCAGTGGCCGCATCTCGGCGGAAACACCAGGTCCAGCAGCCAATCTCTTGCCTGCGTCGCCTTAGCCATGAGCTCACGATGCCTGCCATTTGCCGGCGCGGCCACTGATTTCACCTGTCTTTTGCTCCTGATCAACTTGCGCTCTAATTGTCGATTTTAGCACAATTGCGTATGCCGCTCGCCAAGGTCACCTGCAATGTATTGATGGGCTAATCGCGCCCTGCCTTCCCGCCGGTGGCCATACCATACGCGCCGCCGCCGTCGTTAAGGTGTTGTTCACAGAATGATGCTATAGTTAGTATGGCGCAGCACTATCGCGACAGCATGACCGACAGGATCGATTGTAAGTGGAAAAAGTTCGACGGGCGGGCTTGACATTTTATCGTGATGAAGACTGGAACGACCTGAGGCACGGGGTTTTCACGCGGCGTGGCGGCGTCAGCAAATCGCCCTGGGACACGCTCAATCTGGGCGCTTCCATCGGCGATTCCAGCGCCGCGGTCAAGGAAAATCACGCGCGGATGTACCGGGCGCTTGATGTCTGCGCCGAGCGCGCAACAAGCTGCTGGCTGGTTCACGGCGTGGACACTCTGGTTGTTACGGGGAAAACGCGTAGCAACGGGAACTTGCAGAAGGCCGACGCCATGGTGACCAACCGTCCCGATACCCCGCTGGTAATGCGTTATGCCGATTGCGTGCCGCTGCTCTATTATGATCGCGCCAGGCGGGCCATTGGGCTGGGGCATGCCGGCTGGCGCGGCGCCCTGGCTGGCATCGCCTCGGGCATTGTTGAGGTAATGCGCAAGACCTACGGCAGTCAACCGGCGGATATCGAAGTTCTCGTCGGGCCCGCCATCTCCCGGCGCAACTACCGCGTCGGCGAGGATGTCGCCGAACTGGCGCAAGCCTATTTCGGCGAAGGCGCCGGCGTCATCTGGCGGAACCCCGCTGATGGCAAGCCACACCTGGATCTTTGGCGCGCCAATCAGCTTGACCTGCAGCGCTGCGGCGTGACCAACATCAAGCTCATGCCAATCTGCACTTATGAGCACACGAATGACTTTTATTCGCATCGGGCGGAAGCCGGCCGGACCGGGCGCTTCGGGGTGCTGATCTCGCTATGACTATCCGCGATAATCTCAAGCGCGTCGAAGACCGCATCGCCGACGCCTGCGCCAAAGCGAATCGTGATCCTTCCGAGATTACCCTGGTCGCGATCAGCAAGCGCAAGACCGTCGCCGATATCCTCGAAGCGGTCGACGCCGGGCTGCGACATATCGGTGAAAACCGCGTAGAAGAAGGTGTGGAGAAGATCCCGCAAGTGAATGCCGTCGCCGCCGGCCGCGTCGTCTGGCACATGGTGGGGCATGTTCAAAGCAGAAAGACGAAACATGTCCTGCGGCACTTTGATACCGTGCAATCGGTCGACAGCCTGAAAATCGCCAAGCGGCTGTCGCGGCTGTCGCGCGAGGTCGACCGCCGCCTGAATGTCTTCATCGAGATTAATGTGTCGGGCGAAGCATCGAAATACGGACTTGAGGGTTACAATTGGTATGGAAACGCGTCAGTCAGGGAAAAACTGTGGCACGAGGTCAGCGAAATTGTCGCCTTGCCGCAGCTTGATGTGGCCGGGCTGATGACGATGGCGCCATTTGATGCGGAAGAGAGCGCAATCCGGCGCGTCTTCGCTGATCTGAGCGGCCTGCGCGACGAGATGGCCGCCTCGCTGCCAGCGAAGCTGCCAGAGCTCAGCATGGGCATGACGGACGATTATCAGATTGCCATCGAAGAAGGCGCCACGACGATACGCATTGGACGCGCGCTATTCGGCGAGCGCCTTTAAATGACGGGTATTGAAGAAAGGAACGCGCAAGGATGAATCCAGTTTTCCTAGTGCTGTATTGGGTGCTGCAGGTTTACCAATTGGTCCTGCTCGCAAGAGTCTTAATGAGTTGGATTCCCAATCTGGATCCAAACAATCCAATCGCTCGCGTCTTGTATCAGGCGACGGAACCGGTGCTGGCGCCGATTCGCAGCGCGCTGCCGCCGCTCGGCGGTATCGACCTGAGCCCGCTGATTGTCTTTCTCGGCATCAGTTTGCTCATGCAGCTGATGTAGTCCAGCGCCGCAACGCTTGGCATTTGCAATGTGGACGCCCGCTCTTGACTAGAGCCGGTAGAGAATTCGACCGCAATTCTGGCAATTGACCAGCCCTTCGCCCCGGTTGATGGCGGTGATGACAATGCTGTTCTGTTCGATGCCACAAATTGTGCAGGCCTTCTCGCGCAGGACAGCAACAGGCCTGTTGGATTTAGCCGTTCTCATGCGGTTGTAGGTCTTGAATGCTTGCTGTGGGATCGCCGCTACTGAGGTTTTGCGCCGCGCCAGCAGTTGATTCACGTCTTCGGTCAGCGTCTCTTTTTCGTCAATCAGCGCTTCGCTCTCCTGCTCGTGCAATTCACGCGCCTCGTTGCAGCGCGCTTCAGCGTCATCGGCCTTTTCGCGATGCTCATCCCGGCTTGACGTGATCTTGCCCAATTCATCATCAAGTACAGACTTGCGCCGCGCAAGCGCTTCCACTTCCATTTGCATATCCTGGAGTTCCTTGGGGTTCTGCACCTCGCCGCTGTAAAGGCGCTGCTCCGCAGTTTGACGTTTCTCGACGGCGGCGGCAATTTCCAACTCCATATCGCGCAGGCGCGCTTCCACTTCCGCCAGCGCCGCTTGCGCCTCCTCGTTTGCGGTAATCGACTCTTGCAGCGCCGCATCGTCTTCCAACTGGGTCTTGATCGCTTTAATCCGTTTCGCTCGATCAATAATGTCGAGTTCAAGCTCTTGCAGGCGGTAGAGGGCAGCTACATCTGACATGTCTCGATTCCTCATCAATGCGGTCCATCGAATCTCAGCATATATAATAACGCATGTTGGCAACTGTCGTCGGATAGTCGCCCAACTCGAATAACTGTCGAGCTGCCTTTGACCGGCCGTGCTCAAGCACAGTGAGGTCATCAAGCGGCGGGGCAGGCTGTAATTGAAGACGAGGCATTGATGGCGCGCTTGCTGCGACTGACAACCGAGCGCTCGGCAACGGTCATTCTATTTCTGCTGCTCTTTGCGATGGCGGCCCGCGTCTCGGCCGACCCCGACATGTGGTGGCATCTTCGCCTCGGCGACTACATCCGCGAGACCGGCAATCCTGTCTACGCCGATATCTTCTCTCATACTCACGCCGGCCAGCTGCACCGGAATCACAGTTGGCTTGCCCAACTGGTCATGTTTGGCCTGTGGCGCCTGGCTGGTCATTTGGGTTTGACACTTTACGTCTGCGCCCTGGCGACGGGCGGCATGTTTTTTCTCTATCGCGCCGGTGCCGGCTCTGTCTACATGCAGGGTTTTGTGCTCGTCATCGGCGGCGCCTGCGCGGCTGCCTTTTGGTCGCCACGCCCCCAGATGTTCACTTTCCTATTCAGCGCGCTCCTCGTCTTCAACCTGTTTGAACTCAAATATAGGCAGCGCGATAAGTTATGGCGTCTGCCGCCGCTGTTTGCCATCTGGGGCAATTGCCACGGCGGCTGGATCATAGGATTCCTCTTTCTTGGCGCCTTCATTCTTGGCGAGCGGTTCAACCAGGCTGCTGCTCTCGGCGAGTCGCGCATTCCCGCAGACAAGGGGCGGAAACTGATTCTGATGGCGCTGCTGTCCCTGGCGCTGCTGCCCATACATCCGCTGGGCTTGGAGGTTTTCGCCGTGCCATTCAATACGATCAGCATTGGCGGACTGCAACACTACATCCAGGAATGGCAATCGCCTGATTTCAGCCAGCCCTATACCTGGGGATTCATCATGCTTGTCCCGCTGGGGTTGGCAGCGCTGGCGGGGAGCTGGCGCCGGCCCGACGCAACCGAGTATGTGCTACTGGGCGGGACGCTCCTGATGGCGCTGCTCTCGGGGCGCAACCTGTCCCTCTTCGCCGTTGCCGCCGCGCCGATAATTACGATCCACGCCAAGGACCTGCTCAGCCGCCGGGGCTGGACGCTTCCGCACCGCGAGCGCGAAACGCCGCGCCGTCTCGTCATCAACATCATTCTCATCGGTCTGGTCGCCATGGGCGTACTGCTGAGAGTGAAGTATGTTTCCAGCGAGAAGACCGTGAAAACGGCCCTGGCCATGAACTGGCCCGTTCATGCGGTCGAGCGCTTGAATTCAGCCGCGCTTGAAGGCAAGCTGTTCAACAGCTACAACTGGGGCGGCTATCTGTTGCACGCGGCGCCGGCCTATCCGGTCTTCATTGACGGCCGGACCGACCTCTATGCCGGCTTCCTTGACGAATACGCCGCCGCTTATGGCGCAAGCGCCTGGCGTGAAGTTTTTGACAAGTGGGACATTGACATCGCGCTGGTCGAATCAGACGGCAGTTTGGCAATCGCCCTGGAAGCGGCGCGAACATGGCGACTGGACTATGCTGATGACGTCGCCAGCATTTATGTGAGGGAGCGAGCATGAAACGCGCCCGCCGCGAACGAGCGTTCGGCCAGCTCTATTCAGCGTTGGACAGCGCCGATTACGATGAACGAGAGTTCGCTTTGTTTCAACTGACGCTGCTGTTGCGGCGCGCCAATGGGACGCTGCCGGCCGGCGATTGGACGGATCAGGACGCGGAACACTTGCCACGCGAACTCCTGCGCCTCCGCCTGTCGCCAAAAGATCAGGCTGAGGCAGTCGCGCGTCTGGCGCAAGTGCTGGCGCACTACCCCGGCAGTCGCGCGTCGGCGCTCTGGGCGATGGGCGAAGCATCAGCGCCAGTCGGCCTGCCGGCGGTGTTGGCGGCCTTGCAAGCTCACGGAGATCAACTCAGCGACGAAGCGGCTTTGCAGCTGTGCCGGGCTTTTCTACGCTGGCTGGCGCCCGACAGCAACGAAAAACCCCAAGCCGGGGACGCTCTTGCCGATTGCGATCCCGCTGCCTGGCTCGCGCGCTGGTCCCGTTCAGCTGACCGGCGTCTGGCGACATGCGCCGCTGCCCTGATTCGCGCGCTGCCGCAATAACCTTGATAGCGCCGCTGCCAAGCCGTCGTAGCGCTGCGCCGTCTGCAAGGGCAAAGGCAGGGGCGGGCGCAAATTGCAATGCCCCAAGCTCGTGAATCCGCCGTGATTCTGCACTATAATGGAGGCGAGCCAACGGAGCGGCGGGACGAGAGACGCAGCCATGTCAGACTTTTTTGATAAGATTTCTACCTTGCTGAATGCGCATCTCAACGACTTCCTGGGTCGCAATCCCAGATCGCCCCTGGCGCGCATCAAGCTAAACGCCGAGGAAGCGGAGAAGAACCCGCAGCAGTCAGCGCGGAGCCTGCGCCAGCGCCTGGAAGAGGCGATCGACTACGAGGATGTGTTGCAAGCGAAAATCGATGATCGCATGAAAGAAGTCGTCGAGTTGGACAAGTTGGTCGACGAGATGCTGCGCAGCGGCGACCGATTTTCGGCGGAGCGCTTGCAAGGGCAGCTCAACATGAAGCAGCAGCAACTGACCATCGCCGAATCGGAGCTTCATGATCATCGCTTGCTGACCCGGCACTTAATGCAGGAACTGAACGCGCTGGAAACGGCGCTGGATAATCAGGAGCGGCGCGCCGCTTCAAGGGGACGCACGAACATTCCAATTGATGGCGCCGCTCCAACACGTGGAAGCTCGAAGAAAACCGTCTTGAATGCAGTGACAGAACGGTTTGAAGAGACGCGCGCGAACCTGGAGATTCTGCTGGGCAGCAACACCGATCCCGCGCCGCCGGAACGCCCTCGCCGCTTCCAGAAATTTGAGATCATTGATGAAGAGCCCGATCCGCGCCGGCCGAAGCCGCCCAAGGAGGACGCGCCGGATATGAGCGACCGCTTGTCTCGCTTGAGCAAACCAGCCCCGGACGACGATTAAAGCAGCGGCCCACTGCCGAGCGACTTCTCTCGCTCCAGCTCATTTGCCAGCGATTCGCCCAGATCTTGCATCGACCGCTCTATATGTGGGAAGCCCAGCCAGGCGCTCATTAACCCGAATAAGCCGCCGGTCACGATGCGGAATAGCGGCGCCGTTTCGCGCACCGGCCAAAATTCAAAGGGCGGGTAGCTCAAGAGCTGGCTGAATCCATCCAGGCCTACCGGACCCAAGCCGACAAGGACAAAGAGCCACAGCGGCAGGGGCCTGATCCGCCATCGATAGCGGCGGTAAATCAGCCCGCCGGCGAAGAGCATGGTGTAGATTGCGAGGTCGCGCGCGCAGAGGCTGGTCTTGTATCCCAGGCTTTCGTCGCCGATGAAATGCCGGGCGGCCAATTGCTGGGCGACGCTGAATTCGCTCAGCCCGTCGACGGTGCCCGGCGGGGCGGGCGCGCGGCTGCCAAAAGCGCTTGACCAAAATCGATACTGCTCCAGAAATGCTTCCGACTCGCTGGCGTAAACTTCGAAAGGCTGGTAGCCGCTGCCGGCGGCGCGCCGAGGATAGAAGGCTTGCTCTCCAAATAGAAATGGCGAGCGAAAGGCGAACTGATGACAGAATGGACTGTAGAGCGTGTACAAGAAATCGGCGGGACCATCGAAGCCGAGCTTTGCCAGCGTCGGCGCCAGCCAGGGCAGGCCACTGTAAAGCGCCAGCAGCAGCAAGGCAATCCGAAGCCAGTTGCGCGCCAAACGCAGCAGCAAGCACTTGAACTGGAAAAGCGCGCTCTGCAAAGCCATTCTCATAGGTCAGTCGCTCTTGCCTCGCGGTCCAGGCTCATGAGCGCCTCTTGCAGTTCTTCATACCGTACCGGCCCGTAATACAGGCGCCGGATGCGATGGTCGGCGTCAAGCAGGTACGTTGTCGGCAGGCCGCGAACCTGATAGCGCTGCCAGACCATGCCGTCATTATCCAACAGCGCGTCATAAGTTAGCTCCAGCTGCTCAACCCAGCGGCGCACGGTTTCCGCGGTTTCGCCGAGATTCACCGCCAGTATGCTCACCGTGCCAGCATGACGCTCATAGAGCCTTTGCAATTCAAGCATTTCGCGGCGGCAGGGCTGGCACCAAGTTGCCCAGAAATTGATGATGGTGGCGCTGCCGCGGGCTTCCGCCAATGCGCGTGGCTCGAAATAGGCTGTCGGCAGCGTGAACGGGGGCGCGCGCGTTCCGATTTCCGGCGCACCGGCCCCGCCTTTATCGCCGCGAACGAAGGCGTAATCAGCGCGCTCGGGCAGGCCGACATGGCGCAGAATCGCAAACGCCGCGCCCAGGGACAGGAACGCGGCGAGCAGATGCAGGAGTCGATTCAGATTTGACATGCAGTTATGGCAGCGGCAAGCAACGTCACGCCAATGCCTCATGCAAGAGTTCGCTGAGTTGCGTCTCGGTCATGATACCAAAGTGCCGCGCCAGAATGACACCGTCCTTGTCGAGCAGATACGAGCTGGGCCGCGTCTGAATCGCGTAAGCGTCATTGATGTCGCCGCTTTCATCCAGCGCCAGCGGGAAGCTCAAGCCGAATTCATCGCGAAAGGAGGCCATCGCCGCTTCCGTATCGTTGTAGGCGATCGCGAGAATCTCGAAGCCGCGCCCATTCCACTCTTCGTAGGCTTTCTGAAACTCCGGCATTTCGCGCCGGCAGGGGCCGCACCAGGTGCCCCAGAAATTCAAAAGCAGGACGCGATCACGCAGATCGGCGAGCTCGACTGTCACATCGTCGAGGGTCTCGATGCTGAAGGCGGGCGCGCGTTTGCCAACGGTCAATCCAACCGCCGGTTCCAGGTCGTCGGCGATATCCGTCAAGCTGTTCATCGCTTCGCCGGCCGGCGCTGCCTCGTCCGCTGAAGTTTCAACCTGACGCGAAGGCGCGTTCGCTGCCGCCGTTTCGATCGCTTCCGCATCGCGCGCTTTGACGCGGAATCGCGCCTTGTCAACCGCGGCCGCGCTGCGAAGCAGGACGCGATACAGGCCATCTCGCTCAAGCGTGAACGCGGTTAAAGGGTAGAACCGGCCGTCGAACTCGAGGCTCCCCGCCTTATCCGCGCGCGCCAATTCCACATCGCCCGGGCCGTATAGCACCAGCCCAAATTCCGGCACATCGTCATTCACGCTGCGAACTTCAAAATCGATGACTCGCCCGGCCTCGGCGTGGAAGAGATATTCCTGCTGCGGCAGGTCTGGCGCGAAGTGGCCGCTGGCGCTTTGGTTGATGGCGACCGGGAATAGCGAACCGCTTAGGCATGCGCCCAGGTGGCTTAATTCCAGATCGCCTTCAAAAAAGCCGACGCCGCATTCTTCGACGCGAAAGGTGAAATCGGCGAACTCGCCCTGGGAGAAGGTCTGGCTGAGGCTCTGCAATTGTCCGCTGGCAACGAGCAGCCCGATGAGGATCAACAGTGAGCCGCTGAGCAGCTCAATCTTGTGCATGTGGCGCTGCAAGCGGCGGAGGATGCCCTGCGCGCCATTCATAAGCAGCGCGGTGATCACAAAGGGAATGCCGAGGCCGATTGAGTAGGCCGCCAGCAGCAGCATACCCTGCGCGATGTCGCCGCTGGTGGCGCCGCTCGCCGCCGCCACCGTCAATATCGTGCCAAGCAGCGGCCCGATGCAGGGCGTCCAGCCGGCGGAAAAGACCATGCCCATGAAGGTGGAGCCCAGCAAGCCTTCCCGCCCGCTGCCTCCGATATCGCCACGCGTATCCGAATACAGCAAGGTTTCCAGCCTTTCGAGCAAGCGATGCCAGAAAGCAGCCGGTTCCGTGAAGGCGCCGCTGACGAACATGCCGACGAGCAGAGCGGCGATGAAGGGCAGCGCCACCGTGGCCTGCTCCAGGACAGCCCAATAAATCAGGCCACTCGCGAGAGCGGCGAAGGCGAGGCTGAAAAGGACATTTTCCACGATGCCGGCCTGCTCCTTTTTGCGCAGCCAAGCGAAGAAACGGGGCATCACCCCCATGAACTGGAAGCCGAAGAAGATAATCACCGCGCCGCCGATGCGCCCGAGCATCTCGGTGAACGTGCTCACATGCTGGCCCGCCAGGCTGGAAAGCGCAGTCGTGAACAGGCCGATCAAAACGAATATGATCGTGAAGCCGAGCACGAAGGCGATGCCATGCAGCAGCATCTGCAGGCGCATCGTCAGGCTAATCGTCGTTGCCGCTCCCGCTGCCGATTGCCGGCTGACATTGTGCGTCAAACGCCCGCCCATGTAGCCAATATAGGCGGGCACCAGCGGCAGCACACATGGCGAAATGAACGACAATATGCCCGCCACCAGCGCCAAGCCAACTGTGACATTGTCCATTTTTGAAACCTCCAGTAACTCCAGGCGTCAGTGAGGCTCATAGCCTCGGTCCGTTTAACCTTGAGTCTAGCGTCAACAGATTACAAGAGCCTTGCCCAAGCTTAATGGAAACATTATCTCGCGCCCGGCCGGCCCCGCTCACAGGTGTTTCCGTCCCGGCTGCGGCATCTCAAAGCTGGATAGACCGGGGTATCAGTCTTCCGCCTCCAGCAGCCGCCGCAGCAGCGCGCCTTCCTCTTCAGCGCTGCGGACCTCGCCATCGATCCAGGCGTAGCGCAGTTGATCGAGGATACGCCGGTATATCGGGCCGGGCGCGAGGCCCATCGCCTTCAAATCAGCGCCGGTCAGGATCGAGCGCTGATGGCGCCAGTCCGACGCGTAGGCGCTCAGATTCGCTCGCGCTTGAGGTTCGTCGACGGCGAGCAGCCAGCCAACTTCGAGCGCCGCATCCGGGAAGGCATCCAGCAGCCGCGTGACATCGCTTGGGCGGCTCGCTTCATCCGCCAGCCGGCTGATATCAGTCATCAGGTTCGCGCTTGCGGTCGCCGCTTGCGTCAGGGCCTTGGTCAGCGCCAAGCGCTCGCATAGGCTGGGGAGATCGGCCGCGTCCGTGCCCGCCAGCAGTATGCACCAGCGCAGCGTCTGCCTGTCGACTTCGTCCGTCCTCCAAGGCGGTCGCTCGCCGCCAATCAAGTCGGGCAGGCGCGCGTTCACTTGAAACGCCGGGTGTATAGCCGTCAGCGCGCCAAGCTCTTGCAGGCGCAGCAGAATGTCGCCGGCTTCCGGCTCGCGCAGAATCAGGTCAATTTCATTTCGCAGGCGTTGGCCGCTGACCCGCCTGAGCAGAGGCAGGGCCGCGCGCATCCACTGTGCTGTCTGCCGCTCGATCACGAAACCGAGCCGCTGGCTGTGGCGCAGCGCTCGCAGGATGCGCGTCGGATCGTCGACGAAGCTCTGATCGTGCAAGACGCGAATCTGCCGGCGCTGCAGATCCTTGACGCCGTCGAAGGCATCAATCAGACGACCGGAGCGCTTCTCCGGGCTCAACTGTAGCGCCAGCGTGTTGACAGTGAAATCTCGCCGTTTCAGGTCCTGGTCGATGTCGCTTGCGCAGACTTTGGGCAGCGCCGCCGCATGGTCGTAGGTTTCGCTGCGCGCCCCGGCAAAATCAAGGGCTGCTGGAATCCGATCAAGCTCAAGCGAAAGCTTGGCCGCGGCGCCCGCATCAAGCGTCCACTTCGCCGTCCCAAATGACCGGTGAATCTGAATCGAACCACCATAGCGCCTTGCCAGCGACTCGGTGAAAGCGATGGCATCCCCGTCAGCGACGAAGTCGAGATCGAGGTTCCGCTGGCCCAGGCACAGATCGCGCACGACGCCGCCGACGAGAAAAAGCGGCATCCCCTTCTCATGCGCCAGGTTCGCGACGATATGAATTAATTCAAGGACTTGCTGTCCAAGTATGCCTGCGACGTCGCTGGATTGAAAACTGGGGGAATCGTCTGTTCCGCCCGTGCGAGACATGGTTCAGACCTGCATCATCGGCTCTAGGCCGGGACGATCCATGGGCCGACCAGGCCTCGCTCCAGCATGCTGAGCGAGGTTGTGAAGTTGAAGATGGCCAGCAGCGCATAGGCGAGCGCGGCGCGCTGGTCGTCCCGGCCGCTCATCAGACTGAACAAACCCGGCATGATGATCGCCAGCCACAGCATGTAGAGCACATAAACGACAACGCGCTCGGATACCGGCTGCAATCCCGATAAGAGCAGAGCAACGCCAACCAGCAGCGTCGCCGCCGCCAGCAAGGCATAAGTGACGACGGCGCCCCAATAGTGGCCGGAAATCGTCTGCTGCTTGGCCGCGGTGTACGCCGCCCAGATGCCCAAAGCCAACGAGTACAGGATATGCATATTGAAGAGAATCTGATGAATGTCCGCCATAAGCCTCTGCTGTCGACTCTCAATTTTACCGCAATTTTATCACAAGTAGCCGCCTGCGCGCTTATTCTACCCCATCCCCCACCCCCTTCCCCGAAGCATCAGGGAAGGGGGGCTAAGATTGCCCGAACATGTCGTCTTGTGCCAGCAATTTGCTGGTCTTTCGGCAGACATCCCGAGTCGATACACGGCGAAATCGCTTCCCCCCATTGCTATGGGGGGATTGAGGGGGGTAGGCCAGCGCCGCCGCGCTCAAAGGATGGTGATCAAGCCCAGATTCGTCGCGAGCCAGACCAGCGCCAGCAGATTGGCGACGATCAGCCCCGGCCGCTGCACATTGGCGCCGTCCCGCGCCAGATTGCCGCGCATGTCGAACTCCCAGGGGAAGAGCGCGGTTGTGATGGCGCCGATGATCAATATCGTGCCGAGCCATTCGGGGAAAAGCCCCTGCGATATCGCCGCCAGCATGCAAATGATTGCAGCGACAATTGAGAGGTGGCCGAGAATAGACGTGGGCGCCTTGCCCAGAAGAACGGCGGTGTTCTTCAACCCGGCTTCTTTATCCACCTCAAAATCTTCTACCTGATTGTAGAATTGACCATAAGCCGAAAACAGGATTGCCGCGCCGATGACCAGCCACACATCGCCCGGTTCCGTTCCGTAGGTGAAATAACCGACGGCAACCAACAAGCCGCTGAGCATCAGCGAGTGCGACAGCACATCGGTTATCGGCCGCGCCTTAAAGCGAAACGGGCGCGCCGAATACAGATAACAGAGCGCAAGCGTGGCCGCGCCCAGCGCCAGCGTCATTGGGCCGCCCGCCGCATACAGCAGAATGGAGAGCAGGAACACCGCCGCTGTCAGAACAATGCCTTCCCGCCGACTTAACAGACCGCTGCTGATGACATTATGCAGCCGCTTTTGCCTGTCCAGCGCGTCATCGGGCGCGTCTTCAACGTTGTTTAGCATGAAGGCGAAGGACATGGCGGCGATGTTTGCCGCCAGCACAGCGAAGAACCGCCAGTCAACAGCGACCGCCTGCGGTTCGGCGGCCAGCAAGGCGCCGATGATGGTCAGCGGTACGGTGAAAGGGACGTGCTCACGCCAGCGCGACAAACGAATGACGGCTGGGATTTTGCTGCCTTGCTGCTCCGGGCGGGTGCTGTTCATCTAGCATCAATCTGATAGGGCGAGTGCGGCGCCAGCCATGCACCGAGGATAGCACAAGACAGGTTTAGTTTGATACCGCGCTCTTTGAAGATTGGATTGTTTAGTACCGTGTAGCCTAGTATGATTCCGCCAATGTTCCGCCTACTCGCTTTATGTATCGCTAGCGCCGTAGCGCTGGCCGCTTGCAGCCTCTCCAAGGCGCCGGCGGCTGTCGCCACTATCCAGACTGGCGCGCAGCAGGTACGCCTCCAGCCCGGCGCCGCAGCGGCGGCATCGACGCCGAGCGCCCTGGCCGCCAATGCGCCTGACAAAGCGCCAATGCCCAAAGCGACGGACGCGCCGCCTTCGCGCTGTGATGACAATGAAGGCGGCCGGCCGGCCCGCCGCATCCGCGCCAATGTTCGCGTCGATTACCAGGCAAAAATAGTAGATGTCGCCGAGATCATCCGCTTCAGCAATCGGGAAGCGGCCCCGCTGCACGCGATAGTAATGGATGTTCAGACGAACCAATGGGAAGACAGCTTCGCGCTGTCGCAATTGACCGTCAACGGCCAACCGGCGGATTACGAGCTGCGCTTGAACAGGCTGGCGATCCCCTTGGATGCGCCGCTGGATGCCGGCTGCTGGCTTGAGATCGAGATGAAGTTTCGGCTGCAGCCGGCGGCAATCCGCGATGGCTTGCGCTCCTATCGAGGCTTCTTCGGTTACAGCCCGCGCCAATTGAATCTGGGTCATTTCCTGCCTTCGGTGGCCGCCCGCGTGGCTGGCGACTGGCGGATTCATGAGCCGATCGGCATTGGCGAGCAGGTGGTATACGATGTGGCGGATTGGCAGGTCAAACTCTCGGTGACCGGCGCTGCGGAGACGCTGGCGCTGGCGGCGCCCGGCACGGTGACGGCGCTTGGTGGCGGCAACTGGGAGATCGAACTACGAAACTCGCGCGACTTTGCCCTGAGCTTGAGCGAAGAGTTGCGGCGTCACGAGCTGCAAATCAGCGATGACCTGGCCGTCGAAGTCTACACCTTTGCCGATGCGCGCATCAACGCCAATGGCCTGCAGCTGGATGGCGCCGAGCACGTGCTGACGGAAACGGAAAAGGCACTGGCTCATTTCGGCGGGCTATTTGGCGCCTACGAACGCGAGCGATTTGTCATCGTTCAAGGCGACTTTCCCGATGGCATGGAGTTCACCGGCCTGGTCTTCGTCGGCGGCGCCTGGTTCACCCATTTCGCCGGCGGCCACCAGAATTACCTGACATTGATCTCGGTGCATGAGATCGCCCATCAATGGTGGTACGCGACCGTGGGCAGCGATTCGGCGTTGAATCCCTGGCTGGATGAAGCCCTGGCCACCTATTGCGAATATCTGTATATTGAGCAATTTTACCCGGCATACAGAAACTGGTGGTGGTCTTTTCGCGTCGCCAACTTTTTCCCTCAAGGCATGGTGGACAGCAACGTTTACGAGTTCGCCACCGCCCGCGAATATATCAACGCGATCTATCTCCGCGGCGTTCAGATGCTGCACAACCTGCGGGTCGATGTCGGCGATGCGGTCTTCTTCAAATTGCTGCGCGACTATCTCGCGGCCGGCGCGGGGCAGATAGCCGATCCAACGATGTTCTGGCGCCAGCTGCAACCTGACCAGCGCCCCTTGACCATGACGACGCGCGGCGAATACCTGCGCGCATCTGATGATCAATCACTTTTTGCCAACGCGGAAAACGCAGCCGCAGAGCAAGCCGCGCCGGAGGAATCCTCATGAACAGCTTGTCGATTGATTCACAGATCACCTTCGTTTACAGCCGCGATTTGGCGCGGTCCTCGCGCTTTTATGAAGACGTGCTGGGTTTCCCGCTTGCTGTCGATCAAGGCGGCTGCCGGATTTACCGCGTCTTGGGGCAAGGGGCTTACATCGGGCTTTGCCAAAGCGAGGACGCGCCGGAGGATGGCGCCGGGCTTATTTTCACCCTGGTCACGTCCGATGTGGATGGCTGGTACCAGCGAATTATTGCGCGTGGCTGGGCTTGCGAGCATCCGCCCCGACACAACGAGACCTACCGGATTTATCACTTCTTCTTGCGCGACCCCTCCGGCTATCGCATCGAGATCCAACGATTTGACCGGGATGACTGGGATAGGGCTTGAGCGCAGATTAGCCGGTTGTTTTCATGCCGGCGGCGATGCCATTGATGGTCGCCAGCGTCGCATCCAGTATCGGCCGCCAGTTCTCCTCGCCTTCGTCCAGGCCGCGCAGCTCGCGCAATAGCGCCACCTGCATGAAGTTCAAGGGATCGACATAGGGGTTGCGCCGCTCAATCGAAGTCTTGATTGCGGACATATTCGCCAGCACTTCCTGCTGACCGGTGACGCGCATGATCATCTGGCTGCTGAGGCTGTGTTCTTCAATAATCCAGTTGAAGAATCGCTTACGCAGCTCGACCGGCTCCACTAACGAGGCATAGAGCTCCGCAATTCCCATGTCCGCCTTGGCGACATCAAGCTGGGCGTTGTCAATCAATGCGCTGAAGAAGGACCAATTTCCGTACATTTCCTGCAAGGTCGCCATGCCGTCGGATTCCTCTCTGGCATAGGTCCTGAAGGCCGTGCCCAACCCAAACCAGCTTGGCACGATCGCCCGGCTTTGCATCCAACTGAACATCCATGGTATCGCCCGCATGGCGGAAAAGCCGCCTTTCGCCTGCCGCTTGGCCGGCCGCGAGCTGATCTGCATGCGCGCCAGCTCGTTGATCGGCGTCGCCTGCTGCCAGTAATCCAGGAAGCCATCGCTCTCGTAGACAAACTTGCGATAATAATTTTGGCTGAGCTCGGAAAGCCGCGCCATGACATCGTAGTAACGACTGGGAACAAAATGATGCTCTTGCAAGCCCAAGCCGATCAGCACAGCGTTAAGCACCTGATTCAGGTGACGATGACCGATGCCCCGGTTGCTGTAGCGATAGGCGATCACTTCCCCCTGTTCGGTAATCTTGACGCCGCCGCGCAAGGATTCAGGCGGCTGAGATAAAATGGCGCGGTTGGTCGGCCCGCCGCCCCGGCCGATGCTGCCGCCGCGCCCGTGAAATAGCTCGAGCGACACGCCTTTTTCCACGCATTTTTCGCTGAGTATGCGCTGCGCATTGTAGAGATTCCAATTCGACGCCAGGTAGCCGCCGTCTTTGCTGCTGTCCGAATAGCCGATCATCACCTGCTGCCGCAGCCCGCGTTTGCCCGCGCGCGCTACCAGATGCTTGTGATACTCGGCATTGTCAAACAGCGCCTCCATGATGTCCGGCGAGCGATAAAGATCGTCGATCGTCTCAAACAGCGGAACGATATAGACCTCATTGTCGATGCCAACTTCGCGCGCGAATAGCAGCATCGCCAGGACGTCGCTGGGCTGCCGCGTCATGCTGGCGATGACAGTGTCAATCACGATGGCGTCATACTTCGCATGCGCCTCCGCAATCATGCGCCAGGTGCGAATGATGCTCTGCGTCGCCTCGGTGAAGATCAGGACTTCACTTGGGAAAAGCGGACGCTTGTTGCGGATCTCGGCCGTCAGCAATTTTTGCTTTTCCGCCTCGGGCAGGCGGCTGTAGCCCGGCTCAATCCCGTAATACTCAAACAGCTCGTCCAGGGCGGCGGCGTGAAGTCCGGCATCCTCGCGCACTTCCAGCGGGACGAGGTGCAAGCCGAACAGGCGCACCTTGCGCACCAAACGCTGCACAGCGCCCATAGCGGCCCGCACCCCGTTGTGCGCCTTCAGGCTGTCTTGAATGAGCAAGAGGTCGCTCAGCAAGTCGCGGCTGGAACGGTATTGATCGGCACCCAGCTTGTCCGAAATGATCGCCAGCATCTGGCGGTAGATTTCGCCTGTGTAGCGCTCGCCGGCGGAGAATTCAGCGGCGACCGCAATCCGCAGGTCCGTCGAAGCGCCGAATTGATCGCTGTCCTGGGTCAGATGTTGGCTCAGCGCCTCGACCTCAGCCAGATAGATTTGCCGCGCCGTTTCACGCAGGGTGGCCAAGGTCTGCAAAGTGACATCGGTCGTCACGTTGGGGTTGCCATCGCGGTCGCCGCCGATCCAGGAGGCGTAACGCAAAACCGGCGGCAATTCCGACCAGTCTTCGTCGGGATAGAAGCGTTCAAGCGCCAATTGCAGGTCTTCATATATGTCAATTACCACATCGAGGATGACCGAGCGAATGAAATAGATGCCGAAATCAACCTCGTCCGCCACCTGTTTTTTGGAAGCTCGGACTTGCCGCGTCTGCCAAAGTTCTTCCACTTCTTCCGCCAGGTCGCGCTCCAGCTTGCGCAATTCCCGCGGGAGAAGACTTTGACGATCCCTCGTCTCCATCATTTGCGCAATATGGCGCAGGATAACCAGAATCTCTTGCCGCTTTGCTTCGGATGGATGGGCGGTCAGCACCAAACGCAGCCGCGCCTGCTCCAACAAGGACCAAACTTCTTCGGCTGTTTTGCCGCTCTCGTGCAAAGTCTGAATCGCGTTGACAATCGATTCACGCAGGCTGCCCGTTGCCTCGCGCTGGCGAATCACCCTGATGCGCTGCAAATCCTCGGCGATATTTATCAACTGAAAATAATTGGAAAAAGCCTTGATGAGCACGTTCTTCGATACGAGTGGCAGGTTCTCCAGCCGGTCGGCCAATTTGAATGCGGCCGCCGCATCGCCGCTGCGCCGAGCTTTTGAGGTGGCGCGGATCTCTTCGACCAATTCGAAGGCATCCATGCCACTCTGCTCCTGGATAATGATGCCAAGCAAATTGCCTAAGGTACGAATGTCCTCGCTTAGCGATGACCTGGCTGCCATACGTTATTCCGCTTTCGCCGGCCACGACTTCTCGCGCCGAGCCTAAGATGCCCCTCGCCTGGCACTATAGTTCAACTTAGAATCCTATTCCAGTACAAGAACGGCTGGCCGACCGCGGGCGGGGCGGCGGCGGGTTATTCTGCTGGAGTGCGGCTCACCAAATCGCCCCCGTTTACGTTGCGGGCAACCAACCCCTGTAGTGGTCCTGAAAAACTGGACACCTAGTAAAGAGAGTATACTAGATG
>WTGN01000059.1 GCA_011523545.1 Chloroflexota bacterium
ACCCCGATACTTCAAGGAGGGGTGACTCGTCGTTGCAGACTGTAAGGTATTGAGCCTTGTGGACAGGGTTAAACTTTTTCCTTTGAATTTACGATTATGGCAATCACTGGCGATATTGTCGGGCGGGCTAGTTTTTGCTGTAATAGAGATCAGCCGGTCCCGCCGCTTGCCCGGAGGCAATCTTCGGGGGCGTCATGTAGGCTTGTTTGGAATGGCTCAGCCCCGAGCCGAGCATCGCTTCCAGGAACTTCAGCTGCACGCGCGCCGGGTTCAGGAAGGGCACGCCCAGCTCGGCCTGGCAGGCTTCCGGAATCTCGAGGAAGCCCATGCTCATGCAGCCGACGATCAGCGTATCGGCGCGGTCTTCTTCTATCGCTTTTTTGCCCTCTTCCAGCGTGACCTCAATCGCCTGCTCGCGGTCGCGATGCAACTCCAGCACGGGGATATTGACCGCGCGCACGCTGGCCAGTTTGTCGCCGCCGCCGCTGTTGCGCATCGTTTCTTCCAGCGGCCCGATGACGCTGTCAGTGACGGTGATGACCGAGTAGCGCCGCCCGACCGCAGACGCCATCAGCGCCGTCGCCTGCCCCGCGCCCACGACCGGGATATCGACAATTTCGCGCAGCGCGCCCAAACCGGGATCGCCATAACAGCCGAGCAGGATGCCATCCCAGCCGTCGGCTTGCAGTTCGTGCGCCCGCTTCACCGTCTCGGGGATGGAGAGGTATTCTTCGTACATGCTTTCGATGGAGCCGGGCCCGGCCGGTATGTCGGTGATGTCGACTTCGGTGCCCGCGGCCGCGTGACGCTGCAGGTATTCGCGCCGCCTGCCGAGCTCGGCCTGGCCTTCGGGCGTCCGCCCCATCGGTCCTGATACGAGGTAGATGAGTTTCATTTGTAATTCTCCTATTCGCGGGCGAGCCACCAGGATAGGCTGCGTCACCACGAGTTTTGCGTGTACGGGCGAGCCGGCGGCTCGCCCCTACAGATCGACGATTAGATCTTCTCCAGCGCGGCGCGCACGATATTCGCTGACGTCTCGAAAGCCCAGGCCACCCGGTTCACCCCGCGCAGCAGGTGCGTCCGCGTGACCCGCCGCATGTGCTCATCGGCGCCCGCAAGATCCAGCGCCGGCGCCAGATCCGGCAGCTCTGGAATTTTCACGGCCGGCTCATTGCGGAAGCGCCCCTGCCGCGTGTAATTGATCGCCACCAACTCCCGCGCCAAGCCCAGCAGCGCGTCATTATAGGCGCGCGCAGCCGGGTCGCCCACTGCCCGGCCTGCCAGGTCGTCCGCCGTCTCGTAGAGATCAGCCAGCGCCGCGTTCAGGTCAGCCAGCGCCGCATAGGCCGGCCCGAAATCGGCCTCGTCGCCGGCCGCGGCCGCGTAGCGATCCAGCGTGTCTTTGAATTCGGCGGTCAACTGGCGGAAGTCATAAGGATGCAGCGTGTTGTTGAGCAGGCGCTGCAGCGCGGTGGCGTAAACGCGCAGGTCGCGCATCAGGTTGTCTTTATCGGCGATCTCGAGTTGATCGTTTTCGGTATGCCAGGCGATGTTGGCGCCGCAGCCGCCGACCGGGTAGTAGCCCATCTCTTCCGCTTTGGAGAGCGGCATGGATGACAGCAGCATGAACAGGCTGGAGATGCCGATGTTGTTGAAGGAGTAATCGCCCGCCTGTGGGGGGCGCTCGCCGCTGAAACCGAAGCCGGTCGAATCCTTGATTGATTGAGCGGCGAAACTGTCGACCTCGCTCATCACCGTCACGCCACGGTATTCCGTCGCCCAGCGGCAGCCCGGCGAATCGATGTTCATCTGCGCCAGGCAGTTGCGCGCCAGGTCAAGCCCGAAGGCGTCGGCATACCAGGTCGATGCGCCGTAGCGCCCGGTGGAATGACCGGACCACCAGGCGACGCGCAGGCTGCGCGCCATTTGTTCGCGATTGTCATGGAAGATGCGCGCCAGCTCCAGGAGGGTGGCGTCGCCGACGGCGTTGTCGCCGATGCCGACATCCCAGGAATCAACATGCCCATGAACCAGCACAAAGCGCTCCGGCTCTACATTGCCTTTGACCTCGGCCACCAGGCAGGGGCATTCAAACCAGCCCTCTTTCAACTCGGTGTGCAAGGTGACTTCGCCCGCGCCGCTTTCCAGCCGCGCCAGCAGATCCTCGCCATCAGGCCGGTTGATCGAGACCACCGGGATCGTCGGCTGGCGATGATAATTGTCGAGGTCGGGCGCGCCCCAGATGGTCGTGCAGATGCCCCAGTGGATATCGACGCCGGGGTTGATGAAGATGGCGCCCTTCGCGCCTTTGTTCTGGAAATACCAAACCGGCGGCGGACCGCCGAAACCATCGACGACGACGATCTTGCCCTCGACATCCACCTCGGTAGTCGGCGAGAAATCGAAGAAGTCGACGCTGCGGCCGGCTGCGAAGCCTTCAATGCGGACCGCCTCGCCCGTGATGCCGCTGGGCGGGGTGCTGATGGAAAAAGCGGGAGTCTTCGCGCGGTAGGTCTGGCCATCGGCGACCAGCGACGCGCTGACCGGCACGCTCAGGAACAACTCCGGCATGTGCATCTCGTGGTAAACGCCCAGGGCGCTCAAGCGCTCGGCGATGTAGTTGAAGGCGGTGACTTCGTCTTCTGATGAGGACTCGCGCACGAGCGTCGTGAAGCGCTCGACCATCGACCAGGGCTCGTCCGGCGACAAGGCATCCAGCAGCGCCGTTTCGAGACCGGCGTCTTTTGACTCGTAAAGGGCTTGCATGTTCTCGTTTACCTCCTGATGTACAATGCCAAGATCAGTAGAGACAGTCTATCAACTGACGTCAGATTGTCAACGATACGGCGCGCGGCGCCACCAACACCACAAGTTTCGCCTTGCGAGAACAATTCTCATTAAGAGACAATACGCCAACGACAAGCTTCCGCGAGGATGGCAAATGAAAACCATGTCCTTCGACTTCAACTCCCGCCGTTCCATGGTCAGCGCCCGCCGCGGCATGGTCGGCGCCAGCAACCCGCTCGCCGCGCAAGCCGGCCTCAACATTTTGCGTCAAGGCGGCAATGCGGCCGACGCCGCCGTCGCCACATCCGCCATGATGAATGTGATGGATCCCGGCTCCTGCGGGGTCGGCGGGGATTGCTTCGCGCTTTACTTTGATGCGAAGACGAAGCGGGTTACGGCGCTGAACGGCAGCGGACGCGCGCCTCAGGCATTAAGCCTGGATGCAGTCGGTTCGCTCGGCTGGCGGACGATGAACCCGCGCCACGCCCATTCGGTGACGGTGCCGGGGGCGGTGCGCGGCTGGCATGACCTCTTGGGGCGGCACGGCACGATGACGCTGGCCGATGTGCTGGGCGACGCGATCCACTATGCGAGCGAAGGCTTCCCGACTGCGCCGGTGGTGGGCTACCGCTGGCAGCATTCGGGCGCCTACCTGCGCAGCGCCGCCAACGCCGAAGAGTATATGCCGAACGGTCATCCGCCGATAGCGGGGCAGATTGTGCGCCTGCCCGGGCTGGCTAATACCCTGCGCGCTATCGCTGACGGCGGACCCGACGCCTTCTACAGCGGACCTATCGCTGAGGCGATCGTGACATCGCTGGCGGAGCAGGGCGGCCTGATGACGATTGAGGACTTGAAGCAGCACCAGTCCACTTGGGACGAGCCGATTCACAGCGATTATCATGGCGTCACCGTCTACGAATGCCCGCCGAATGGGCAAGGCTTGACGGCGCTCATCGCGCTCAACATCGCCGAGAATTTCGATTTGAAATCGCTGCCCTGGGATTCGCCCGCGCGCATTCACATTATGGTCGAGTGCATGCGCCTGGCTTGGGCGGACGCGCATGAATACATCGCCGACATGAGCCGCGCCGATGTTCCGCTTGCAAAGCTGCTGAGCAAGGATTACGCGGCTAAACGCGCTGCGCTGATTCAGCCCTATTACGCCATGGCGCCGCCGCCGACCGCGGGCCAGCTGCCCGGCGGTTCCGACACGATATACCTCAGCGTTGTCGATGGCGCGGGCAACGCCTGTTCCTTTATCAAGAGCTTGTACATGGGTTTCGGCGTCGGCATCGTCGCTCGGGGCACGGGCGTCTGGCTGCAGAATCGCGGCGCTGGTTTCTCGCTCGTGCCGGGGCATCGCAATTGCCTGGCGCCCGGCAAACGCCCCTATCATACGATCATCCCGGGCATGGCGCTGAAAGACGGCGAACTCTGGGCCAGCTTCGGCGTCATGGGCGGTTTCATGCAGCCGCAAGGCCACTTCCAGGTGATTAGCGCCATGGTGGACGACGACCTCAATCCGCAAGAGGCGCTCAATCGTCCGCGCTGGTATGTTGACCGGGGTGATCCCGGCGGCGCGCTGCTGATTGAAGAGGGCAGTCCCTTCAAGACGATGGCGGATCTGGCTGAACGCGGGCATCGCATCCAGCCGGAATCGGGCTTGGGGCGCGGCAATTTTGGGCGCGGGCAGATCATCCGTTACGATGCCGAGGCCGGCGTCATGCACGGCGGCAGCGAACCGCGCGCCGATGGTCAGATCGCGGCGTTTTGAGGCGCGTTACGATTCCAGCACGCCCGCTCAAGCAAAGGCCGGCTGCAGAAAAGCCTCGTTCACGGCGAAGAGCTCATCCACCATCGACTGAATCTCCCGCAGCGAGCAGACCGTTGCCGAGAGCGGCGAATAAGCCACTGCTTGATAAATCAGCCGCTTGTCGCCCTTGAGGATGCCCTCGACCGCCATCTCTTCAATCTGCGAATAGAGGTTGGTTAGCGGCGCCACTGATTGGGGCAGGCGACCGACCGCCACCGCTTCCAGGCCATCGCGCGACGCCCAGACCGGCACCTCGACGCAGGCGTTCCGCGGCAGGTTGTCGACCAACCCGGCGTTGGGCACATTGCCGTTGAATTTGAAGGGCCTGCCGCCTTCCATCGCGTTGATGATATAGGCGGCGTATTCATGACCGCGCTCCAGGTCGATCGCCTCACTTTCAAACCAGGCGTGGATGTCATCGCGCCAGTCGTTTTCGCGCCGGCGATACTCCTTGAGGATGTAGGCATGTTCGCCCGGATTCCAGTTGCTGCCATGCGTGGCGTATTTCTCGATCAAGTCCGGGCGCTTGCGGAACCACCAATTGTATTCCGAATTGTGCCCGCTCGATTCAGTGACATAGTAATCCAGCGCCAGGAACATCTCATTGCGCACCTGCTCGGCGTTGTAGATTTCTTCGTTCTCGGTGATCGCGCACTTGATCAAAGGGATGGCGTCTTCGCCATTCCAGCGGTAATCGATGAACCAGGCGGTATGGTTGATGCCGGCGCAGGTATAGTTAATCTCGTCGTAGGGCGCGCCGATCCAGTTCGCCAGCATCTTTGACGTGCCCTGCACGCTGTGGCAAAGGCCGGTGACCTTGATGTCGGTTTCGATGTCTATCGCCCGGCAGAGCATGGCCATCGGGTTGGTGTAATTCAGCATCAGCGCGTTCGGGCAGTAGCGTTCCATGTCGCGCGCGATATCGACTAGAACAGGAATCGTGCGCAGCGAGCGAAAGATGCCCGAGACGCCGCGCGTGTCGCCCACGTTCATGTCGACGCCGTACGTCATCGGAATCTCGATGTCATGCCGCCAGACATCAGTCGCGCCGACCAGGATCGTCACCACGACGTAATCGGCGCCCCGCAGCGCTTCGACGCGGTCCATGGTGGCGGTGACAGTAGCGGGATAGGCGCCGGCGTCGACGATGCGGGTCACGGCGCGTTGGGCGAAATCCAGGCGCTCGGCGTCGATATCCATGAGCGCGATTTCGCTGCCTTCAAGCAGGGGGAAGGTGAGGATGTCCTTGACGAGCTTGCGCGTGAAGCCGAAGCTGCCGGCGCCGATGAAGGTGATTTTGGGCATTGGTTAGGGTCTCCGCGTTTTGAATGGTTAATTCTTGCTGGATTCAGGCGTCATGTCGAGAAATTCTTGCCAGCTGCAATACTCGCCGACACCTTTATCGTCAACATAGCCGATGCGGCATTCGCGCAGATCTTCCTCTGATAGCTGCGCCTGCTCAACTAGCTGAATGAACTCGTCGCGATCGGGGGATTCAATGCCAGTTGGGACGACATCAAGATATCGCAACTCGGTAAGTTCACCATAAGAGTAGCCTCGGACTACCCGACCACCGGGTTCAAAGAGCGCGTATGTTTTGGTTTTCATAGTTCGCTGCGCAATTCAACTCGCGGCTTCGGACAGTGACTCGGGTTCGATGTATCCATCCATTTCGCCATCGCGCTTGAGGAATTCCCTCGCATCATAATATCGGCCGACGCCGTTTTCATCGACGTGACCCACCCGGCTCTGGCTAAAGGCTGTTGCGTCCATTTCATTTTGAGCATCGCGCAGCAGGACTAGGAAGGCGTTAAGGTCTTGTGACGCGATTTCGCTCGGAATGAGATCTATGTAGCGCCGCTCAACCAGTTTGCCAAAGCTGTACGAGCTAACTTGCCTTCCCCCAAGCACATACAATACATAGCGTTGTCTCATCATAGCGTTCTAACCTCGTCCCAGCGTTGAATCGAAGCCCACAAACTGGCGGGTGAAAAGAACAGCTCATAGTTGCCTTCAGACACTGAGTATACACGATAAGTATCGCCTTTGTCGTCATCCTCCCAAATCGGAATGAATCCAATTCTGCTTACAATAGTTTTCGCTCTGGTCCGGGAGTTCATCTCCTGCGGTCGATCCAAACGAAGTCCATGGTCAATCCAATTGCGGATTGCTCTGGCCACACTGACAAAATCCCAGCCCAAGTCATTGGCGTCCAAATCTGCAACTAGGGCAACCTTGCCAAAGCCATCGGCAAAGCGATCGGCGCTCGTATCACCCTCCCCGATCAGCTCAAACAGGTTGGACGCGATTACGGTTAAAGCCCAGGCGTGGGCTTCATCGTTGTCGCGAAAAAGCAGATTGCCCGAATACACCGCCATGTCAATCGCAGCGTCTCGGTCAATCTGCATCGGAGCGCCTGGCGCGTCGCTCAAATCAAGCCTTCCAACCGATCCACCAGGCCCTCAAGCACCTTGAAGGTCTCCTCCACCGCCAGCGGCGTCGACATATCCACGCCGGCCGCCTTGAGCGCGGGGATCGCATAGTCGCTCCCGCCGGCGCGCAGGAAGGCCAGATAGCGCTCGACCGCGCCGCCATCGCCATCCGCCAGAATCGCATTGGCCAGGGCGTGCGCCGCCGAGATGCCGGTGGCGTACTGAAAGGTGTAATAGGCTTCGTACAAGTGACCGAATTGCGCCCAGGTGATGCCGGTCCGCCGCGCGTCATCGCTCATCGTCTCGCCATAACCCTCGGCGTAGAAGCCAGACATGATCTCGTTGAGCGTCTCCGGCGTCAGCGGCTCGTCGTTTTCCATGCGACTGTGCACCTCAAATTCGAAGCGCGCCAAGGTCGGCATGATGAAGAAATAACGGTGGATGTTGTCCATCGCCTCTTGAATCAGCGCCAATTGGAAATCGCGGTCGTTCTGCCCGGCGAAGAGACGCGCCCGCACCATCGCCTGATTGAAATTTGAAGCGACCTCGGCGGCAAACATCGAATAATTGCTGTAGACGAAGGGCTGATGCGCGCGCGTGTAGTAGCTGTGCATGGAATGCCCCAGCTCATGCGCCAACGTGCTCATTGAGCTCAAGTTGCCATCAAAACTCATCATGATGAACGGGTAGCTGTCGTAAGTGCCGAAGGAGAAGGCGCCCTCGGATTTGCCTTCGTTGATGGCGTAATCGACCCAGCGCTCTTCCAGGCAGCCGCGGCGCATCGTCGCCACATAATCCGCGCCCAGTGGCGCCATGCCATCCGCGATCATGCCGACCGCCTTGGGATAGGACAGCGCCGGATCATCAGTTGTGAGCGGCGCCCAGATATCCCAGGGAT
Organism: Chloroflexota bacterium; assembly: GCA_011523545.1. Lineage (GTDB taxonomy): Bacteria > Chloroflexota > Anaerolineae > Aggregatilineales > Phototrophicaceae > UBA6055. Next base: position 7,937 of record WTGN01000059.1, read on the forward strand.
GAATCGCCTCATAACCGAGCGCGCGCCGGCGCACATCCCAATAGCGATGCCAGGTGGGGATATGCTTCTCGTAGGTGTCGATCAAGTTGTGGAAGACCTCGACCGGGATGTTGTTCGGCGACAGTTTGGCGTGCAAGACGCTCTCGTAACCGCGCAGCCGTGCCATCACCACATTGCGCTTCACCGATGCCAGGTAAGTGGTGGCGAAGGTGTTCTGAAATTTCAGGTAACTGTCGGCATAATTTACCCAAGCGTTCTTGCGCGTTGCGCGGTCGCCGCTCGCCAGCAGTTTGTTGACGGTGCTCTGGATCAGCGGCTGCGGCGCGCCCGCGCTGTCATCGGCCGGCTCGAACTTCAGGTCCATGTCATTGAGGGCGCTGCGGATGCTGTCGATGCGCCCCAGGGGATCGCTCAACAAGCCCAATACAGCCTCGACCTCGCCCGAGAGTACATGCTTCTTCTTGCGCAGCAGGTCGTTGATGTAGTGCTGATAAAGCTTGAGCTCGTCATACCGCAGCCAGCTTTGCAGCGTCTCCTCGTCCAGCGCCAGCAATTCCGGCTCGGCGAAGGCGGCGCCGGCGATGAATTGACCCGCCAGCCCCTGCGCCTGACCGACCATGCCTTTGATCGCTTCGTTCTCCCCATCGCAGGCCTGCCACATGACCGGGTACATAAATAGCGTCCAGACGCGGCGGGCGAGCGCTTGATGAAAGTCAAACCACTCGGCGAGGCGCTCCGGGCTTTGCGAGAGCGTGCCCTTGTAGCCCTCGATTTCGGGCAGCGCCGCCAGCGCCGCCTGGTATTCTTCGCGCCAGGCGTCGAAAGAGGGAAAGACGGATTCGTGGTTCCAGGTGGATTCGATTGAGACGTCAGAACGTGCGGGGACGGTGGGCATGGGTGTTTGTCCTTTCGGAAGTGACTATGTGCTTGCGAGAATTGTAGCAGTGGCTTGCGGAATTACTTAGAGGAACCAGCCGGAGAGTTGCAAATAACAACGTTTGTTAGCATCATCGGCAAAAGGATGCGCCAGAGAAAAGCGCAGCAATGTGCCCGGCGCAAGGATGCCTGGCACTTCCGCTTCCAACCCTACGTATTTGACGTCCAACAGCATCGTAGCGCCATCATCAACTACCCAGAATCGAGTGTCATTGTCTACTGTATCATTTAGCAGAGGCGAGCGGAAACGCCAAAAACCTGTGCTGTATTGAGGGAGGCCATCTTCTGGTGAGACATATCCGCGCGCATTCTTGGTAAAGCGAATGTGAGAATCGAACAGCTCAGTCGGATGTATGGTTTGCGCGCTAATACAGTCGTTCAGTATGTCGAGCAGGTTGGAGCCGGTATGGCGCCCAAGTCGCCGTCCCCGAATTGCTCGAACATCTTCAGTATGAGGGACTGTGATTTCGGCGGCTGGAACTTCTTTGAGCTCAATGTCCCATACTTCGCCTAGAAAAATTGGTTTGTCAAGCGGGTGCCCAATCCCCTTGCTGGGGAGCAGGCGCACGCTGCGGAGACTCTCCAACAAGATACCGCCCAAGCACAATTGCTTGCCCATTTTAGTCTTGCCGACAATCAGAACTTCCGCCATCTTTCAAAACATCTTCTAGCTATAGATGCTTCACTTTCCCGCCTATTTTGTCTCTAAATCTGGCCGCAACGAGCGACCGATGGCAGGCGTCGGCATGCTGCTCGACGCAAAACAGGACGTATCTTTGCAGCGGTTTGTCAGGCGGGTATTCGGCCAACTCTTTTGCTGCCTCAAGCACGTTGTTTGGATCTAGTATCTTGTCGGCTCTGCGCTTTCGAAACTTAAGTATTTCTTTATTGTAAGCATTTATATACGATTCGCTTAGCCCCAATCTATCGCGTTTCTTCGTCTTATCCTCTTTATCCGCCTGCCACTGCAGCGCGCGAATCTCCTTTGTCGGCGCAAGCTCTTTCAGATGCGCGTAATAGATCTCCCGTTCTTTCAACTTCGCTTGCAGCGCCGCGCTGTTCGCGTACTTGTACTTCGACCCCCGCATCCCGCGCCGCGCCCGTATGTCGATGAACAGTTCGATCTCATTCTCTTCCAGCGCGCCAAAAAAAGACTCTTCGGTAGAGCCGTATACGCCAATGGTGAATATCGTCTGCAATTCGGCTGTCATGAAATTGTCGCTGGCATTGAGGGGCTGGGAATCAGAGTAGCGCTTCTTGATAGGTCGTCTCTCGAATCTGTGATTGCGAGAGCGGCTCGCCGTCTCTGCCGATATGAATGACCGCTATCTCGTCGCCGTCAAGCGTCTTGCCCAGCACGTAACCCCGGTGGCATTCGTGCGGCTCGAGCTCGCTGCACATGATGACGATCCTTCGACCGCTTGACATGGCCTGTTTCAATTGCGAGATTCCGTTGCGGTAAAATGCCTTCGATTCGCATTTCCGGGCATCCAGCAGTTTTTTCTTGCGCTGCGGGCTGTAGGTGTAGCAACCGCTATCGTTCGGTCTGCCGCCGAGCGCATGTCCCATAAATTCATAGTGGATGCCGCTGCGGCTAAGAATCGCGGAGAGTCTTTCCTTGCAAAAGTCCGGCGCAAATCGCGAGTACGGTTGTGACCGAACGTCCACAAGCGTATCGATTTCATATTCGTTCAATAGAGCAATGAAATCGTCTGTTTCGCGGCCGCCGTAGCCAATAGTGAAGACTTCGCGCATGGGTTATTCACCGTCGAAAGCAAGCAGCAACTACAGCAATTTTATCCAATTCACGGTAGATGTCAATGACATTCGCTCAAATGTTCAGGCATTTGGCGCGTTTTGGCTGCCTTACTTCACCCGCCACTCGAAGGGCATGATGCACTGCGCGCGCTGGGTCAACTGCTCGACGCCATCGCCCACATATTGCAGCAGCGCCGCCGGGCTTGCCTCCGCCACTTGCACGCCGATGGGCTTGCCTTTCTCGCGGATCAGCACCGAAGGCGCGTTATGCGGCAGCTTCGCCAATTCACGCGCTTTGTCCATCGCGCGCCGCAAGCCGCCCAGCTCATCGACCAGCCCATGCTCCAGGGCTTGCGCGCCGGTCCAGACGCGCCCGCCAGCGATTTCATCGACCTCGGCGCTCGTTTTGCCGCGGCTCTCTGCCACGCGATCCAGGAATTGCGCGTAGATATGCTCGATGCTCCCGCGCATCATCTTGCGCTGCGCCTTGCTGAACGGGCTTTCGCCGGTCATTAGGTCGGCATGGTCGCCGCGCAGATAAGAGAAGGCGTTGACATGCAGCTTTTGCAGCATCTCATGGTTCACCAGCTTGCCCATTATGACGCCGATTGAACCGGTGATCGTGCCCGCCTGCGCCACAATCCAGTGGGCCGGCGTCGCAATATAATAGCCGCCCGAGGCGGCCACGCCGCCCATGAAGACCACCAGCGGACGCGACTTGGCGAACTCGGCCAGCGCCGATGCCATCGATTCCGACGCGGTGGCCGAGCCGCCGCCGCTGTCGATATACAGCACCAGCGCGCCGCATGCCGGGTCCTTCATAAGGTTGCGCACCTGCTGATTGAGGGTGACATCGCCCAGGCGCTCGCCGCCGACAAAGGGCAGAGGAAGCGGCATGTCGCTCGGCGGGGTCGCGCTTTCGCCATCGACGATCATGCCGCCGCCATAAATCACGCCGACGTATTTGCTGCCGAAATCGCGCTCGGGCAGCAGAACCTGGCCATCCGCTTCCTCCCACATGGTGACTTTGCTGATGCCCAGATGCTCAACCAGCTGTTCTTCATTCATGACGCCGTCGACGTAGCCCCTTTCCAAAGCGACATCGCTCATGTGCAGCCCCCCGTCGATCATGTGGCGGACCTCTTCCTGCTTCATTTTGCGCGTGCTGGCGATGCCATTGACGACCGTGTCAAAGATGGAGTCGAGCAGCCAATTGCTCTGCTCCCGCCCTTCCTTGGATGGCTCCTGCCGCGTCAGCGCATCGGCCGCCCCCTTGTACGGGGAGATCGCGATCGAGTCGAATTCCAGGCCCACGCTCGCCAAGCCCTCTTTCAAAAACATCTGCTGGCTGAGCAGGCCGGTGGTCTCCAGCATGCCGCCCGGCGCCAGCAAAATCTCATCACAGGCGCTGGCGACGAAATATTCCAGGGTGCGATAACCCGGCGCAAAACTGAGCGCGCGCTTGCCTTTTTCCCGCAAGCGCAGGATCGCGTCGCGCATCGTTTGCAAGTCGGCGGCGCTGGCGGAAAAGCCGCGGAAATACAAGATGACGCCCAGCGGCCGCGGGTCTTCGCCGATGCGGTCCAGCGCGCCCGCGAACTCCATCAGGCTCATCGGCGGCGCGCCCAAGACTTGCCGCTGCACGAAGTTGCGCTCCTTTGGAGTCGGCGCGAACGAGCTAGGTACTTTGATCATCACATAATCTATGGCTTTGACGCGCGCCCGCTGCATATTGAGCAGGTTGACGCTGAGCTGCTGGATGAAGCGTTTGCTTTGGGACATGGCTTGGTCTTTCGTTCGTTTGTTTCGCCACAGAGGCACAGAGGACGCCGAGGAAAACGACAAGTCTTCCGCTAATTGACCTCTACTCTTTGTGTACGTATTCTATCGCGCCTATGTCGCGGTCTTCCGCCTTCGCGATTGCTCTGCCGCTCGCGGGTCAGGCACAGATTTTCGAAAACCAACTAAAACATGATATGCTACGGACAATTGAAGCGCAAGGCAAAGCAACGTGGACACAGCGCGGCAGTTGCACACGGTCGACACGCTTTGGGAGTTGGTCTGCGCGCCGGAAAACGACGACAAACGTTTTCACTTGATCGACGGCGAACTCTTCGTATTTCCCCGCGCCCGCTATGCTTTGCAAGGCCGGCTCTTGGCATCCTTGCTGCGCTACATTTATGACCACGTTGAGCGAAACGATCTTGGTGAAACCCTGCTGGGGGTTGGGCATTACTCAGTAGATGACAAGCACACCGTGTTGGGCCCTGCCATTGCGTTCCTGGGCAAGGCGCGGATGCCTGAGCCGTTGCCGGAAGGATGGATCCCTGTCATGCCAGACCTGGCGGTGGAGATTGCCGCGCCAGGCGAGACCTTGGGTCATCTGCGCCAAAAGGCGGTCGCTTACTTGCGGAGAGGCACAAGTCTCGTGTGGATCCTTCTGCCGTCTCAAAGGGGCGTCGATGTCTGCCGTTCGGCCAGCGGCGCGCGCCTCGACATCGAATTGGTCGGCGCTGATGGAATTCTCTTGGGCGAAGATGCGCTGCCCGGCTTTGCGTTGGAACTCAGCCGCCTGTTTCCGAGTCCGGAAGCTAGCGATGTCGAATAGTCCCCGCGAAACTAAATCTCATCCCCCAGCCGTTGAATATGCGCGATTGTCTCGGCGATGCCTTCTTCCAGCGGCGTCTCGTAGACCGTATTGAAGCTCGCCCGCAGCGCGCTGTCATCGAAGCCGGCCGGGAAGGGCAGGGGATTCTCCGCCACCTCGATCTCCACGCCCGGCAACGCCGCCTCAGTAATCTCGACGAAGCGCGCAACCGTAGACGGCGGCCCACCCAGATTGAAGCCGCGCGCGCCATCCAGCGGCTGCTCGGCCGCCAGGATGAATTGCCGCGCTACATCCGACGCCCACTGGAACTGCATCTCCCCACTAAAGGGAATCTTGTAGGGCTGCCCCTTCGCCGCCGCAACCAGGGCTTTGGTCGGCTCGCTGGTCATGCCTTGATCGCGTCCGACGCCGTAAACCGTGTAGGGACGCAGCGCCGTGCTGGTGATGCCATTCTCCTCGTTATATACCTGCGCCGTCTGTTCATTGCAGACTTTGTACGCGCCGTAGAGCGTGCGCGGGTTCTTTGGCGCGTCGTGCGGAATCAAACCGGGCGGGAAATCAGAGGGCGGGCCATAAACGCCGATCGACGAGGCGAAAGCGATATGGCCGACGCCATTGGCGCGCGCCGCTTCAAAGATGTTGACCGTGCCGGTGACGTTGACCTCGGCGCCCAGGACCGGATTGGCGCGGCAGAAGGGCACTTGCAGCGCTGCCAGGTGAATGACGCGCGTCACGCTATAGTCCGCAAATACCGCTTTGAGCGCGTCCGTGTCGCGCAGATCGCCCTGAACGAAGGTGATGGCGGCTTGTTCATCGGCGCTCATCAGCCAGTCGATGCGGTGGCGATCGGTACTCAGATCAAAGTTGACCGCGCGCTGACCTCGGCGCTGCAGATGATAAAGAGCCCAGGCGCCGATGCAGCCCATGCCACCGGTGACGAGATAAGTATCCGCCATGGTTATGCCTCGACCATGCGATTGACAAGCCTGCCCAAGCCTTCGACCTCGACGCTGTATTCATCGCCCGCTTTCAGCCAGACCTTATCTTCCATGCCCATGATGACGCCCTCGGGCGTGCCCGTGCTAATGACATCGCCCGGGCTGAGCGTCATGACTTTGCTGGCGTAGGCGATCACTTCGGCGACGGTGAAGATCATATCGGCGGTGTTGCTGCTCTGCCGCAGCTCGCCATTCAGCCAGCCCTTGATCGCCAGATTCTGCGGGTCCGGGACTTCATCAGCGGTCACAACGTAGGGGCCGAGCGGCAGGAACTTGTCCAGCGTTTTGCCCAGCAGCCATTGCCCGCTGAGCATCTGCAGCCGGCGCTCGCTGAGGTCGTTCATATTGCAATAACCGAGGACATAATCAAGCGCGTCGTCAACCGAGACATTGCGCGCCGTCGCGCCGATAACCACGCCCAATTCCGACTCATAATCGACCCGCGTCCAATCGCCTTGCAGCGGGATGACTTCGTTTGGCGCGGCGATGCTGTTGTTGAACTTGCTGAAGAGCACCGGCTCGTCCGGCGGCGTCGCGCCTGTTTCGGCCGCGTGCTTCTGATAATTCAGGCCGACACAGAGAATCTTGCCCGGGTTGGGCACGGCCGGCCCATAGGTCAAGTCTGCTTCATTCAGGTAGAGCGCCGCGTCGGTCGCCGATTCAGCCAGCATGCGCAGCCGCCCAAGCACGGCGTTTCCGCGCCCGTACACTGCGTCCGGTGTGATCGAGCGCTGGACGCCCGCCGCCGCCGCCGCTGCCGCCACATCCAGGATGCCGCGTTCAGTCACAATGCCAAGTTGGTTGCCGTCTCCGGTCTGGTAGGTTGTCAGTCTCATGATGATCCTTCTTCATTTGTTTCGGACGCGCGCCTAGTTTACCCCGTCCGCGCCTTCAACTGTAGGGGCGAGCCACCGGCGGCGGTCAGTGTCTACGCGACCTCGCCCCTACGACATGTTGGCGGGTCGCCCTCTCGCTGCCCTAAATGGAATCAAGTCAGTCGCGCAAAAACATCTTCGCCAGAAAGACTCCCCTTCCCTAGCTCGCTGGGGAAGGGGTCGGGGGATGGGGTAGTCTTACTTCGCGGCCGCTTCCCGTTCGCGCCGCTCGGTCTCCTCTTGGAACCAGCTCTCGCGCTCCTCGTCGAATTTCAGCACGCGGAAATGCTCGGCATACTCGACGCCGACCAGACTGCCGCCGTCTCGATTTGCCTGCATCAGCCACTTCTTCGCCCCATTCTCGAAATCGTCGCCTTCGCCAATCTGCGAAACATGGGCGCTGAGGGCGGCCATTTTCAAGTCAATCGTGCTGCTGATGTCATGGTAGTGGGTCGGTTCTTGCGTGAGATTTAAGTAGAGCTCGCCGACCTTGTGCGGCTCATAACCTTCCGCCAGCAATTCGGGAAAGATCGGCCGCGTCTCGGCGCTGGGGAAAACGGCATAGGCCGACGCCTCGCCCGCCGCCCGGTGATCGGGATGGTTGACATAAGCGCGGTGCACGAAGATGGTGCTCGGGTCCTGGCAGACGACGCGATAAGGCTTGGTCTCGCGGATGATGCGCGTGATGTCCCGCCGCAGCGCCAGCGTGGCTTCCAGGCAGCCGTCCGGATAGCCAAGAAAGCGCACATCATAGACGCCGACGCGCGCGGCCGCTTCCAATTGCTCGTGGTAGCGCAAGTCAACAAGCTGCTTGCGGGCCATGTCCGGCTCGTTGCTGCCGGCGCCGCCATCGGTGATGATGACATAGGTTACCGTCGCGCCTTCCTCGCGAATCCAGCGGGCGACGCTCCCGGCCACGCCGAATTCGATGTCGTCGTGATGGGCGGCGGTCACCACAATATGATAAGGTTCCTCGCGTCGGGGGATGGCTTGCAGCGCCTCGAATTGTTTTGTCATGCCTGGTCCTCAGTCTTGTGGCAGGCCCGCCTTGTAACGCGCCGGCTGGCCGCCCATCGCTTCGTCGAGAGTGGACGAGAGGATGGTACAATCTGCTACAATATGCAAGGGTGACCGCGCCACCGGGAAGGAGCCAGCGATGAAGCGAGCGCCTGAATTCAAGACATCCCACAAGACCGACCGTGAAAGAATCGCGGAAGTGGATCTCGATTCGCTTTCCGAGGCGCAACTGCGCGCCCTGTACGAAGAGATCTTCGGCGAGCCCAGCGATGAAGAGATCGCCGGGGCTTTGCGGGAAGCGGAAGCGGAGTATAAAGCGGGCGACTATCGTCCGACGCCGCTGGGCGCCGATGATGACGACGAGCCTTATCGCGAAGAGACCAGGCAGGAAATCCTTACCGGCATCAAGCAGGGGTATAAGGAAGCCTTGGCGGGCCACGTATTGACTGAAGAGCAGTTCCGCGCGTTGCTAGACAACTGAGCGACTTTTGGATGCCAGTCGAGTTCACGTATTCACGAAGATTTGTCCAAGACGTGATTCGTCTGCGGAAACGCTTTAGACCTGTTGAAGAAGACGTTGAAACCTTGAAAGCGGAAATGCGTCAGGGGGCGCTCGGCGATCTGATGCCCGGTTATGGCGCGAAACTCTATAAAATACGCGCCGCAAATCGGTCCGCTCGTCGTGGGAAAAGCGGCGGCTTCCGCGTTATTTATCGTCAGTTGAGTAACGATTTAATCCAGTTTCTTCACATTTACTCGAAGACTGAAAAAAGCAACGTGAGCGCTAGCGAAGTAAGCCGGATGATTCAAGATCTGTAACAATGCGCAGCCGCGCCGTTTACGGTCTTTGTCAGCAAGATTGCCTACAATCCGCATTCTCAACTTCCAGTACTGAGTTTATCATTGCCGCCATTTGAGCGAGGGCTTCCCAAATGCCGCGTCATCTTCGGCTCTTGTGGTCGGTCTGCATCGGGCATCTGACAAACGATATCTTCGCGTCCATGACGCCGGTGCTGCTGACCTTCCTCGCCGCCGGCATCTTGCCCATGAGCAATATCCAGATTGGCCTGGCCGTCAGCATGGCGCAGCTGCTCGGCGCTATCAGCCAACCCTGGTTTGGCATCCGCGCCGACCGCACGGGCGGGCGCCTGCTGGGCGCGCTTGGCCTGGCTTTTCATGTCGGCCTGTTCACCATCGGCGTGATACTGGCGGCCGCGTCACGCAACTACTGGCTGATGTTCATTCCCATCGTGCTGGCGCCTATCGGCAGCGGCGCCCTGCACCCGGTGGGCGCGCTGCACGCCGCCGAAGCCCTGCCGCGGCGCTCGGCATTCAACATGGCGCTCTTCTTTCTGATGGGGCAGACGGGCTTGGCCCTGGGCCCCGCCATCGCCGGCATCCTGCTCGAGTGGGCCAATCCGGACGTCATGGGCCAGATGGGCAATTCAGTTGGCATCGCCGGTTTCGGCATTCAGGACAATCTCAGCCCGATTATCCTGCTGTCTCTATTTTCGCTGCCGGCTATATTCTTGATGGCCAGCAGCATCCCGCGCGGCCACGAGCACCATGCGGCGCAGAGCAAACGCAAATCGGAGCGGGAAAACGGGGCGACAGAGAAGTTGCCGCTTTTTGCCTTCCTCGTCCTCGGCCTGATCGTGCTGCTGCGCGGTTTGGGCCAGCAAGGCTCGGTCGCTTTTGTGCCCGTGCTCTTCGAACAGAAAGGCTGGGATCCGGCCGCCTATGGCGCCATCACCAGCTCCTACTGGATCGCCTCAGCCATCTCGGGATTAGTCTTCGGGCGCCTCGCCGATCGCTTCGACCGCCGCCTGGTCATGATGCTGAGCATGTTATTCTCAGCGCCGGCTTTCTTTTTGCTGCCGGCCCACGAGGGCGCTTTCGCCTTCGTGCTGGCGATTGCGGCCGGCGGCTTATCCGGTGGCGCGCACAGCCTCATCGTCGTGATGGCGCAAGACCTCATCCCCATGCGCAAGGGCTTCGCCTCGGGCGCAATTCTGGGTTTCATCTTCGCAACCGGCGCCATCGGCTCGCTGGCCATCGGCTTCATCTCCGATCAGATCGGCCTGGCGCTGACATTCCAGATTGTCGCCGTCATGATCGCGGTCGCGGGCGCCCTTAGTTTGCTGCTGCCGCGGAAGGCTAAGGTCTAGCAGACGGCTACACAAGTGATTTTCCCCTCCCTCATGTTAGGGGAGGGGCCAGGGGTGGGGGTCAGACCACTGAATGCCCAAGCTGCTCTACATATCACTGATGCGCCTGCCGACTGAAAAGGCGCACGGATTGCAGATCATGCAGAATTGCGAGGCTTTCGCCGATGCCGGCTGCGACGTGACGCTTTGGGTCGCCCGCCGTTGGAACAGTCGCGAGATGCGAGCGGTCGCCGATCCATTTCGGTATTACGGCGTGCGCGCCAATTTCAGCCTGCGGCGCATCCCTTGCATTGATGTCTTCCCGCTATTCCCGCCCGATGGCGCCGGCGCCAGGTTGGCCTTTTATCTGCTGCTCGCTTCTTATGCCCTGGTCGCCGCCTTCTTGCTGATGGTGACGCGCGCCGATATCTACTACAGCCGCGACGAATTCATCGTGGCCCTGCTTTCCCGTTTGAAGCCGCGCCGCTCGCTGGCCTACGAAGCCCATCAATTTCCCGCTTCACGACGCGGGGCAGCCTTGCAGCGGCGAGCAGCGACAGGGGCCGGCAGCACCATCAGCATCACCCCTCAGCTGCGCGCGGATCTTATCAGCCAGCGGGCCGCCGAGCCCGCCCGCGCCATCGCCGCCCATGACGGCATCCGCCGGGCGCGCTTCCTTGACTTGCCCGAGCCGGCGGTCGCTCGCCAGCAAATTGGCTGGCCGGCAGACGCCTTCATCGTCGGCTTTGTCGGCCGGCTGCACATGATCGGGCTGGACAAGGGCGTCGGCACCCTGGTGGACGCCCTGGCGGCGGTGGATGGCGCTGCGCTGGCGCTGGTCGGCGGACCGGACGATATGGCTGAGCATCTGCGACGGCAATGGCTTGCGCAGGGTTTGCCGCCCGCCCGCTTTCTCTATACCGGGCATGTCCCGCCGGTTGATGTACCTCGTTATCTGCGCGCCTTTGACATCTGCGCCATGCCCCATCCCCAGACGACCCAGTTCAGCCTTTATACCTCGCCGCTCAAGCTCTTTGAATATATGGCCGCCGGGCGCGCCATCGTCGCTTCCGACCTGCCGGCCTGGTCCGATGTCCTCAAGGACGGCGAAACGGCGCTGCTGCTACCGCCTGATGATATCGCCGCCTGGTCCGCCGCCATCAACCGGCTCCGTTTCGACTGCGAGCTCCGCCAGCGGTTGGGCGAGCGCGCCCGTGGCTTGGCGCTGGAGCGCTACACTTGGGAGGCCCGGGCCGAGCGTATCCTGGCGCATATTCGGTCTGCTTGAACATCGCCGGAGCGACCTTTGGCTCGTCCCTAAGATTCCCTACTGATTGACGAATCGATTATCTGCGCCAAGGCCGATTCGGCAGTATAGCGATCAACATCCGCCGCCGTCATCAGCCGGTTCAGGGCTTCATCGTAACGGTCAGCATCCAGCAGCGCTTGCAGTTCGGCCGCTTCCAGCCCGGCGTCCAGCAGGAGTTTGCTGCGCTTTCGTTTCTCTTCCACCTGCATGAATTGATAGACGCCGACGAGGAACAGCGCCGCCATCAGCAGCAGGTTTACGATGATGAACACGAGAATGAACACTGTGCCTACCCCGGGGCGCCGCGTCCCTGCAACATTAGGTGCGGGCGAGTCACCGCCTCGCCCCTATGCTTGGAATGCCTGAGAATGTAACACTCGCGCCAGGTCAGCGCAACTGACGCCCCCAATGCGCCTCAATGCTCTCCGCCACGCTCAGCCAGTGGTCGATATCCAGCAGGGCGACATCTTCATCCAGCCAAAAGGCATAGGCGATCGCGCGCGCGCTGGCGGTATCCGGCGTCGCCCGCACGATTTGCCAGGCATCCAGGCGCCCGCCGTAATACTGTTCGACCAGTTCCGCCATGATGGCGTTGACCGTGGCGCTGACGAGATAGCCGATCCGCGGCGGCAGCGGGCCCGGCTGCAGCGCATGCGCCAGATCCGAAACCGCCTTCATGAAATTGGCCGCGCCCGGCCCTTCGAAGTTCCGCTGCGCTTCCGGCGGCAGCCGCGAGGGCGCCGTGCCGGTATTGACCATCTGCGTCAATATCTGCCGCGCGAAGCCCCCGTCGGGGTAATAGAGCTCGAAGGTCTCCAGAAAGCCCCGCGCCCGCTCCACCGCCACCGCCAACGCCGGATAAAACTCCATATCCATGAATAGCGCCTTCAAGAGAAACTGGCGGCGGTCAGGGTCGCGCGCTTCGGCGGCGTCGCACAGCTGGCGCAGCAAGTCTCGTTGGGATTCGCTTCCGTTCATATTGTTCATTTTAACCACAGAGGTCACAGAGACCACAGAGAAAAGCGCCGCTTGCTGTTATAATCGAGTTCAATCTGTGTATACCAAAGGACCTTGCAATGGCAATAGCAACCCCCGACATCCAAGTCGACGAAATCGCGCACTACCTCGGCGACGACGCCGACTTCTTGTTGAATCACATTTGCGCGACGATCCCGCGTGAAGCCCTGGCCCTGCCCGGGCACGATTTCAGCGAGCGCGTCTGGCTGGACAGCGACCGCAATCCTCAGGTGATCCGCAGCTTGCAGCAGATCTACAACGGTGGTCGTTTGGCGGGCAGCGGCTACGTATCCATCCTGCCCGTGGATCAAGGCATCGAACATTCGGCCGGCGCTTCCTTCGCGCCCAACCCGGCATATTTTGATCCGGCCAAAATCATTGAGCTGGCGCTGGAGGGCGGCTGCAACGCGGTCGCGTCCACCTTTGGCGTGCTCGGCATGACCGCCCGCCGCTACGCCCATCGCATCCCTTATATCGTCAAGGTCAACCACAACGAATTGGTCACTCATCCCAACACACACGAGCAGATCATGTTCGGCACCGTCCAGCAAGCCTGGGATATGGGCGCGGTCGCGGTCGGCGCGACGGTCTATTTCGGCTCGGCCGATTCCAACCGCCAGATGATAGAAGTGGCGGAAGCCTTCGCTTTCGCCCATGAATTGGGCATGGCGACCATACTTTGGTGCTATATGCGCAATCCCGCCTTCACGCTGAACGGCGTCAATCACGAATCCAGCGCCGACCTCACCGGCCAGGCCAATCACCTCGGCGTGACGCTGGGCGCGGACATCGTCAAGCAGAAGCTGCCGACGCAAAATTACGGCTACCAGGCGCTCAACAGCGGCGATTCTTCTTATGGCAAGCTTGATAAGCGGATTTATACCGACCTGTCAAGCGACCATCCCATCGATCTGACGCGCTACCAGGTCGCCAACGGTTATATGGGCAAGGTCGGTTTGATCAGCTCCGGCGGCGCCAGCGGGGCAAACGACTTCGCCGAGGCGGTCGCGACAGCCGTCATCAACAAGCGCGCCGGCGGCATGGGCCTCATCAGCGGCCGCAAAGCCTTCCAGCGCCCCATGGCCGAAGGCGCGCGCCTGCTGAACGCGATTCAGGATGTGTATTTGAACGACGATGTCACGATTGCCTGACCCCCTCCCCAAAC
>WTGN01000071.1 GCA_011523545.1 Chloroflexota bacterium
CCGTGTTTAGCTCCCCCTCCCTGACTCGTCGGATGCCCGCCATAGAGATGGCGGGAGGGGGCCGGGGGGTGGGGTTCGCTCCCCGCCGCCAAAACCGACCCGCAATCCGCCGCAATCGCGATTCCGATGTAAGATATGCGCCTCGCCCTTCGTCCAAAAAGCAGATATTCGAAGAGCGAGTTCGCGCATCGCCGCGATACCCCAAGACCACAGGAGACAAAGGGATATGGGCGCCAAGACATTTGATGTCAACAAAGACGAATTCCAGAGCGAAGTGCTCGATAGCAGCACGCCGGTGCTGGTTGATTTCTGGGCCGAATGGTGCGGTCCTTGCAAGATGATCGCCCCCATCGTCGATGAAATCGCCGACGAATACGAAGGCAAGCTGCGCGTCGCCAAGGTTGATGCCGACGAAAACCAGGAGATTCTGATGAATTACGGCATCATGGGCATCCCGACTTTGATCCTCTTCAAAGGCGGCGAAGCGGTGGAGCGCATCACCGGATTCAAACCCAAAGGCAAGATCGTCAGCAAAATCGCCACCCACATCTAGCGGCGACCGAATGCGCAATGCAAACGCTCATCTTCTGAAGATGGGCGTTTTTTATTTTCGCGCTTCTCTTCGGTAACTCGCGCTAAACTCTGCGCCGGGCGCTGGACGGCAGCGAAATGGGCGGTTCTGTCCGCGCGGAATCTTGGCCTCTTCCCGCTGCCGCCGACGGCGAATTTTCGATGGCCGGAGACGGTTGACACTTTCCCGCCGCCCGAACTCGCTGGTATCATCAAGCGCATCATCAACCGCGCAATTGGCCCACCGCTAGCGCTCGACGAAATCAGCTTCCGCCGTCCGGATCAGCCATTTGGAGAGACCATGAAACAGATGCAAATGACCGACATGGTGAAAGTGCCCGGCGCGAAATTCCACCCGGAGCCGGCCAGCCAAGACGAACAGGAAGAGCAGGAACACTCGTCAACCATGCGCTTCGGCTCGATGAAAATCTTTTGCGGCAGCGCATCGCAGGACCTGGGCGCCGAGATCGTCGACTACATCTGCCGCGTCTCCGAATACAATATCAAGCCCGGCGCCTATTACCGGACTGTCTTTTCCAACGAGAACATCTTTATCAAGCTGGAGGAGAGCGTACGAGGGAAAGATGTCTACCTCGTCCAGACGATGGCCTCGCCGGTGCACGAGAATTTCATGGAAATGTTGATCATGATCGACGCCCTCAAACGGGATTCTGCCTGGCGCATCAATCTGGTTGTGCCCTACATGAGTTACACCCGCTCCGACAAAAAAGACCAGCCACGTGTGCCCATCACCGCGCGGCTGATCGCCAATATGATGGAGACGGCCGGCATTGATCGCTATATGACGATAGACTTGCACGCCGGTCAGATTCAGGGCTTCTTCGATGTCCCGGGCGATGCGCTCACCGCCTTCCACTTGCTCAGCGATTATGTCATCAGCAAGCTTCGCAGCGGGGAGCTGGAAGACCTGGTCGTGGTTACGACTGATCTGGGCTTCGCCAAACAGGGGCGGAACTGGGCGGAAAGCCTGGGCGTGCCCCTGGCCTTCGTGGAAAAACGCCGCAGCGGCAACGCCGAAAGTCCCCGAGCCCTCTCGCTGATCGGCAGCGTCGAAGGCAAGAATGTCTTGCTGGTTGACGATGAAGTCAACACCGCCGGCAGCGTCGTCGGCGCGGTGAATGTCGTACGGGAATACGGCGCCAAAGATGTGCTATTCGCCTTTACGCATCCCTTCTTCACCGAGGAAGCCTATAGCCGATTCGCCGCCCTCGACCTGCGTGAAATCATCTTCACCAATACCTTGCCCATCGCGCCCGAAAGCCAACTGCCCAACATGACCGTTCTTTCCATTGCGCCCCTGCTGGGCGAGGTGATCCTGCGCGCCCATGAGGGCCGCAGCGTCGGCGCGCTCTTTAATGAATAAGGCGGAACAAGCCAGCCCGGCTGGGCCAGAACGGCCAGACAGACCGATTTCCAATCGCTTGATGGCTCTGTATCTCGGCGCATTCCTGCTGATGTTGACGCTGCTCTACGCCTTCACAAACGCGGTCGGCATCGAAGAGTTGCAGTTGATGATCGCCGGCGCCGGCTTATGGGGTCCGCTGATTTACATCGGCATCAAGGCGCTGACCTTCACCTTCGCGCCGCTTTCGGCCGGCCCCATCCAGTTCGCCGCAGGTCTGCTCTTCGGCGGCGTCATCCCGGGCGCCTTCTATTCGCTCTTGGGCGAAACGCTCGGCGGCGCGGTCAATCTGTTGATCGCGCGGCTGGTGGGCCGGCGGGTGGTGCGGCGCTTCGTCGGCGACCAAGCCATGCGGCGCATCGACGATTTAAGCGAGCGCTATCTGGAAGATTGGCGCGCTTTGTTCGCCGCCCGGCTGCTGCTGTTCTCGGTCTACGACTTCATCAGCTACGCCGTCGGCTTCGGCAAGCTTCGGCTATCGGTTTATCTCGCTGTGTCCTTCATCGGCGGCGTGATCCCGACTTATATTTTTGTGCTCATCGGCAGCCAGGCCGCCCAGAATGAAGATGTCCTGCTCTTGTTCTATGGCGGCGCCGCGCTCGTCTTCGTCGCCTGGCTCGTATTCCGTGTGCCCTTGACGCGCATATACAGACGTTACTTTCTCTAGCAGGAGCTGGCGGATTCTATGGCCTTTCCGGGTCGGCCTTTTGCGCGTTTACTGGGTGGCCTTGTACGGGTCCAGCGCATCTCGCAAACTGTAAGATCAAGGTGTATACGATGACGCTCACAACAAAGAGCAGCGGGATGTTGATTAGACTGCGGCGAATAATGAAGCGGCCGATGGATGCCAAGTCCTCCGCTCACATCGGAAAGACGGAAAGCGCGCCCGGCTCGCGCAGTGGATGTCCCGAGTACACGATCAAGCTCGGCGCATCCAGGTCGAACAATGCCGTGCAATAGGTCTCATTCAGATCGGGACCCGTCGCCGTCCGATAAATGGGGTACTCACTGTCTGCTTCGTCTCCGAGTATGGCGAGGATGTCCGCTGCGTTCGTGACCGTCCGCGCGCTGATCAGCGCCTCGGCCCGCGCCACCCGGCATGCGCTCGATGGCGTCACCGTCTGGGCGCGCTGCCGAACTTCCAGCGCGTGGTTGGCATGAAAGTTAAGGCCTCGGATTTCAGTGACCTGCGATTCTTGCGGCATCGCCTCGACTTGAATGATTCGCCGCTCGCTGACGGAGCCAATGGTATAGCTGAAGCCGGAGGCCCGCCCCGGCCGCGTCACCCGCGCTATCGCATCGTCCAGGGACTGCGCTTCCAGCAATGAACGCGCCAGAAACTGCCTGCCCAGTCCGACGCGAATATCGCGCGGAATAAGATTATCGACCGAGTAGCAGATACCGGCGTCATTAAAGCCGAAGGCATTGCCCGGCAAAAAACCCGGATAGCAGCAGGCGGTGAATCCGGGACGGTCGAGCACTTGCGCCTGCACGAAATACAGATGCTCGCGAAAAGCGGGCGCGCCATCTTCGTTGTGCCCGATCAAGGCCATCTCATCGGTCAATATCGAACAATCGCTGCAGCCGCGGATTTCATCGCGCTCCTGCAAATAGCCGCGATACTCGCCGCGCATATTCAGCAGAAAGACATCAATAAGATCGCGACCGGCGCCCGCCGCCATGCCACGCAACTCCTGCAAATACTGCGGGTACTCCGCCTCATGCAGCGCCAACAGCGCTTCGTATCGCGCGCGCCCGGCCTCGGTTGCATGGTAAACGCGCATATCGCGCAGCAGCGCGTAACTGTCGTAGGCGGCGTGGATGCGCTCGGAAAAATGGCTGCCGATCGCCGCGCCGAATTCGTAGTAGGCTCCGCTTACGCGCAGCGTCCTGATCTTCATAGACTTTCGCTCCGCCGGGCAATGGAAGAACGATCGTAACATCATAACGTGCCCTCACGCAGGGACCCATTCCCGCCACGCTGAGACACAAATGCGCCGGCTCCAAACGCTGCGAGCCGTCTGCATCGATCATGCACAGCATAACCGATTTTTTGTCTTTACCATGAACTCGTATTTTGGCTTTCGCGCCGTCACGCTTGTATCGCGGGGCCGCCTCCAACCAGCCGACGGCAAGGCCAAATGCGCCGCCTTCATCAGTTTGGACGCTATGTTATAATCAGCCTATCCGATGCAATGAACTCATGTGAGAAATCATGTTCCGCAATATCGTCAAGAAAGTATTCGGCGACCCGATGGAGAAAGCGCTTTCCACCTATCAGGAGTCGGTCGACCGGATCAACGCCCTGGAATCATCCATGCAGGCGCTCAGCGTCGCCGAGATGCGCGCCAAGACCGCCGAATTCAAAACGCAGTTGGCAAGCGGCGCCGGCTTTGAAGACATCATGATTGAAGCCTTTGCCCTCGTTCGCGAAGCATCCGTCCGCACCATCGGCCTGCGCCACTACGATGTGCAGTTGATCGGCGGCATCGTGCTGCACGAAGGGCGCATCGCCGAGATGAAAACGGGCGAGGGCAAGACCCTCGTCGCCACGCTGCCGCTCTATCTCAATGCCCTGGACGGGCGCGGCGCCCATCTCGTCACCCCCAACGATTATTTGAGCAAGCACGGTCTGCAATTCATGGGGCCGATTTATCACTTGCTGGGCTTGTCCGCGGCTGTCATCCAGAATACCGGCGGCGGGCCCGACAGCGGCTCTTTCCTCTTTGATCCCGATTTCATCTCCGATGACGCGCGCTACCAGAACCTGCGGCCTATCAGCCGACGAGACGCCTACCAGGCCGATATCCTCTACGGCACCAACAACGAATTCGGCTTCGATTATCTGCGCGACAATATGGTGCTCGCTCATGAGCGCCTTGTGCAGCGCGAATTGCGTTATGCCATCGTCGATGAAGTGGACAACATCCTCATCGACGAAGCCCGCACCCCGCTTATTATATCGGGCCCCTCAGACGAGCCGTCCGACTTTTACCGCCGTTTCGCTTCCATTGTCAAGCGCCTGAAGAAGAGCAGCGAAGACAGCGTCGAGTTGGAAGAACCGGATGGCGATTTTGTGCTGGATATTGGTGACCGCATCGTTTACCTGACCGAGCAGGGCGTAGAGAAGGTGGAGAAGGCGCTCGGCGTGCATCAGCTTTACCACCCGGACAACGCCGAGATGCTGCCCTATCTCGACAATTGCCTGCGCGCCCAGACACTCTACGAAAACGACAAAGAATACATCGTGCAGAATGGCGAGGTCGTCATCGTCGATGATTTCACCGGTCGGCTGATGCCCGGCCGCCGCTTCTCCGAGGGGCTGCACCAGGCGATTGAAGCCAAGGAAGGCGTGCAAATCCGCCGCGAAAACATCACCATGGCCACCATCACCTTCCAGAACTTCTTTCGCATGTACGACAAACTGGCCGGCATGACCGGCACCGCCCTCACCGAAGCGGAAGAATTCGAGAAAACCTACGAGCTCGATGTCGTGCCGATTCCCACGCATCAACCGGTCATCCGCGCCGATGAAAATGACCTGATCTACGTCAACGAGACCTCAAAATGGAACGCCATCGTCGGGGCTATCCAAGAGCGCAACGAGCGCAATCAACCCATTCTCGTCGGCACTGTCGCCGTCGAGACATCGGAGCGGCTCAGCAAATACCTGAGCAAGGCCGGCATCAAACACGAAGTGCTCAACGCCAAGCAGCATGAGAAAGAAGCCGAGATCATCACCCAAGCCGGTCGACCGGGCGCCGTTACAATCGCCACCAATATGGCCGGGCGCGGCGTCGATATCCTGCTCGGCGGCAATCCCGAAGGCTTGGCGCGGGGGGCGCTGCGCCGCAGCGGCATTGACCTAACCGCCGCCACCGACGCCCAATGGCGTAAGGCGCAGGCGGAAGCCGAGAAACTTGTCCATCGGGATCGGGAGCTGGTGCTGGAGGCCGGCGGCTTGTTCGTTTTGGGCACGGAACGCCACGAGGCGCGCCGCATCGACAATCAGCTGCGTGGCCGCTCCGGCCGTCAAGGCGACCCCGGCGAATCCCGCTTTTACCTCAGCCTCGATGACGACCTAATGAGGCGCTTCGCCAATGACAACGTCAAGCGCCTGATGAAAACGGCCGGTTTCCCCGAGGATGAAGCGATCCAGCACGGCATGATCAGCAAGTCTATCGAACAGGCCCAGGTCCGTGTCGAAGGTCACAACTTTGATATTCGCAAGCGCGTGGTCGAATACGATGACGTCGTCAACCGCCAGCGCGAGATCATCTATGGGCAGCGTCTCGATTGGCTGCAAAAGAACGCCGAGCAGTTGCACCGCGATTATCTCGCCATGATTGAAGACCAAATCGCAGCCGCTGTTGAGGAGGCCTTCGCCGCCGATCATGAAGGCGAGCAGCTCGAAGCCGGCGCGATGTATCAACAGCTGGCCAGCACCGGCCTGCCCCTGCCGGAGACAATCACGGCCGAGGCGCTGGAAACGCTTGAACAAGACGATGTCGCAGCCCAAATTCGCGCCCACGCCGCCGACTTGCTAGCGGCGAAAAAAGAGCAACTGGAAGCCGCGCGCGAAGGGCTGACCGAGATCGCCGAGCGCCAAACGGTGATCCGCGCCCTCGACCACTTCTGGCAGCGACACTTGACCGACCTTGATATCCTGCGCGAGGGCATCGGCTTGCAAGCCATTGCCCAAAAGGACCCGCTGGTCGAATATCAGCGGCAGGGCTTCCAGATGTTCCGCGTGGTCGAAGATACCTATCGGCAGATCGCCGCGCGCCAGATCTTCCTCGTTCAACCCGCCGTCGTGCAGACGCCGCAGCGCCGCCGTGAGATGCGCGAATACCGGCCGGATCTGCAAATGGGCAATACCGACCGCCCAACGCAGCAGACGGTGCGCCGGAACAGCAAGCGCCCCGGCCGCAACAAACCCTGCTGGTGTGGCAGCGGCAAGAAATACAAACATTGCCACATGCGCGAAGACAATCTCTCCGGCAAGTTCCAGCAAGCCGGTTGACGCGCGCGATGTTCCGAATCGGCGATATTGAAATCTACCTGTTCAACGACGCGACCGCCTACATGGACCCGGGTGGATTGTTCGGCCTGGTGCCGCGCGCGCTTTGGTCTCGCTATTACAGCGCCGACGAGCGCCACTTGATCGAGACCGCGACGCACAACCTGCTAATCCGCGCCGCCGGGCTGCATATCATCGTCGATACCGGCTTCGGCAATAACCTGAGCGAGTCTCAGCGCCGCCACCTGCACATTGACGAATTCGATGGCACGCAGCGAGGCCTGGCCGCCCTCGGCCTGTCAGCGGCCGATATCGACATCGTCATCGATACCCACTTGCACGACGATCACTGCAGCGGCAATTTCCGGCTGGACGCTGATGGCGCGCGCGCGCCCGCTTATCCCAAGGCCGAATACCTCGTGCAGCGCCGCGAATACGAAGACGCGACACATCTAAACGAACGCACCCGCGGCACATACCGGCCGGGCAACTATGTCCCGCTTTATGAAGCAGGGCAGTTGACGCTGCTTGATGGCGACACAGAAATTGTATCTGGCGTGACCGCAGTTGCCACGCCAGGCCACACGCCAGGACACCTGAGCGTCCGCATCGAGAGCGGGGGAGAGCAGGCCGCCTTCCTCTGCGATATGGCGTCGCTGGCTGTGCATTTCGAGCGCCTCGCCTGGATGACCGCATTCGATGTCGAGCCGCTGATTACGCTGGAAACCAAGCGCCGCTGGACGCAGTGGGCGCTGGAAACGAAGGCGCTGCTCATCTTCCCGCATGACAAGATCAAGCCAGCCGGGCGCTTGACCCATGACGAACGTGGCCGCCCGACTGTAGAGACTGAACAACTGCTCTACGACAATCCCTGATCCGCTTGATGACGCCGTACTGTACGGGTTGCCCATAGGGTCGCTCATTATGCGGCTTGGTGAATTTTCGGGCGACTCACCGAGTCGCTCCTACAACTTGTGATTTATATCGAGTTGGAAATTCTGCGTATGCCGAGATATGACTCGAGACGGGCTGTGGTGAACACTATAAAAGCTCCGGCTGACACTGTGGGCAAAAATGCGTGCCCCGTTGCGCAAGCCGGATTTTGTTGACTGCCGCGCCGCAGCGCCGACAAGGCAGATTAGCCCGCCCGTAAACATAGAAGTAATCCTGCGATTCGCCCTTGCTGCCGTCCGGCTTGCGATACCAATTGATGCTGGCGCCTTCATGCTCTATGCCCGCCCGCAAGGCGTCCCGGATCGTCTGATGCAGCCGCTGACTGTCCTCGTCAGCCAAAAGGTGAACCGGCGTCGCCGGGTGGATGCCGGCGCGGAAAAGGGCTTCGTCGGCGTAGATATTGCCAACGCCGGCGATAAATTCTTGCTCCAATAAAAGAGACTTGATCGCGCGCTTGCGCCCCTTCATACCCGCTCGGAAGCCCGCCAGCGTGAATTCATCGCTGAGCGGCTCCGGCCCCAGATGCCCGAGCAAGCTCTCGACATCATCGGTCAAATAGACGCGGCCGAACTTGCGCAAGTCGGAAAAGCGCAGTTGCCTCCCGTTGTCCAAGTCAAAGCGCAGGTGCACCCAGCGGTCCGCTTCATGCTCTTCCTCGGCCTCAGTCACATAAAGCCGCCCGGACATTTTCAGGTGGATCACCAGCGTATCGAATTCCAGCGCAATCAAAATGTACTTGCCGCGCCGGTTGAGCGCCCGCACCCGCTGCCCGGAAAGGCGCGCGGCAAACTCGTCTGGCGGGGGCGAGTGGATCGTCGCGGGCCAATCCTGCCACATCCCCACGATCCGCCGCCCGATCAGGGCTCCGCGCAAGCCGCGCACCACCGTCTCAACTTCGGGCAATTCAGGCATGGATTTTCATCAGTTCGATAGAAGTTTGAAGCGCGCAATCGTCGCAATTGATGAGGACTTTGAGCGCCGTCGGATGCTATAATACGGTTATCCTTCTCAATTTGTAACCCGTAGCGACACAGTCGGACCGCGAGAGCATGACAAGCGATTTCGTCCATCTTCACGTCCACAGTGAATTCTCTCTGCTGGACGGTCAAAGCAGGATAAAGACCCTGGTCGAGCGCGCGGGCGCCTTGGGCATGCCCGCCCTCGGCATCACCGATCATGGCGTCATGTTCGGCGTCCTGGATTTCTACCGCGCCTGTGCCGACGCCGGCATCAAACCCATCATCGGCATGGAAGGTTACCTCGCGCCCCGCGGCATGGGCGATCGCGACCCACGCCTTGACCGCAGCCCCTATCACATGCTCTTGCTGGCGAAGAACATGCGGGGCTATCAGAACCTGCTCAAGATTGCATCAGCCTCTCAGCTTGAAGGCTATTATTATCGCCCGCGCATTGACAAGGCATTCATGGCGGCGCACGCGGACGGCATCATCGCCACCAGCGGCTGCCTGGCGGCGGAAATCCCGCGGATGGTCGCCAACGGCGATGATAAAGGCGCGCGCGAATTGATCGGCTGGTACCAGGATGTCTTCGGCGCCGAAAACTTCTATCTCGAGCTGCAGGGGCACGACTTGCCGGCGCTGCATCAGCTGAACCGCTGGCTCTGCGATTATCGCGGCAGCGGGCACAGCGATGTGCAGCTGGTCGCGACTAACGATGTGCATTACGTCTACGAAGACGATGCCGAAGCGCATGACACCCTGCTCTGCATCCAGACCAGCGCGCTCAAATCCGAGCTAGACCGAATGAAGATGGAGCCCTTCAACAGCTACTATCTCAAATCGGCCGCCGAGATGCGGGCCGGGTTGGCCGCCCTGCCGCCCGAGCTGATCGACGAAGCTTTCGCCAATTCGCTGAAGATCGCCGACATGACCGATGTCGACCTGGCGCCCAAGGGTTATCACCTGCCAGCCTTCCCGGTGCCGGCGGGTTACGACCAGCACAGTTACCTGCGCCACTTGATTGAGATCGGCATGGCCTGGCGCTTCGGCGCTGATTGGCGGAGTGAGCGCATATTCACCGAACGCATCGAGCGCGAACTTAACATCATCCATAGCATGGGCTTTGACGCTTATTTCCTGATCGTCTGGGACCTGTGTGAGTTTGCCCGCCAAGCCGATATCTGGTGGAATGTGCGCGGGTCGGGCGCCGCCAGCCTGGTGGCCTACAGCCTCGGCATCACCAATATCGATCCGATTCAGAATGGTCTGCTCTTCGAGCGCTTCCTCAACCCAGGGCGTGTCACTATGCCCGATATCGACCTCGATTATCCCGATGACCGCCGCGGCGAGATGATCGCCTACACCGCCCAGAAATACGGCGAAGACAAAGTCGCCGCTATCATCACATTCGGCACCTTGGGCGCCAAAGCGGCCGTGCGCGATGTCGGGCGCGCCCTCGATGTCGACCTGGGCCGGATCAACCGCGCCGCCGCCCTCATCCCCCAGGATGCGCGCCAGAAAAAAATCCGCGAATATGTCGATGGCAATCCGGAATTGCTGGATCTATACAATAGCGATGCCGAATTGCAGCGCGTGATTGACACCGCCATCGAATTGCAAGGCATGACCCGCCACGCCTCCACCCATGCCGCCGGCGTCATCGTAGCCGATCGACCTTTGGTCGACCTGGTGCCCCTGCACCGCATCGCCGGCAAGGATCCCTCCGGCGGCGCCCTGAGCGCGGTCACGCAATTCCCCATGGAGACCGCCGAGTACATCGGCCTGCTCAAGGTGGATTTTCTTGGCCTGTCGACGCTCACCATCATGCGCAAAGCCTGCGACCTGATCGCGCGGCATCGCGGCATCCACTACAGCATCGACAGCATCCCCTTCCGCCATGAAGAGGCCCAGAGCCAGGAACAGCGCGCCATGCTCGATCACGCCTTCGAGATGGTGGGGCGGGGCGAGACGATCGGCGTCTTTCAAGTGGAATCCGGCGGCATGCAGCAGATGCTCCGTCAGATGCGGCCGCGCGTTTTCGAAAACATCGTCGCCGGCATCTCACTGTACCGCCCGGGGCCGATGGAGTTCATCCCGCAGTATTGCCGGCGCATGCACGGTGATGAAGAAATCACGACATTGCATCCGAAACTTGAGCCCATCCTGCGCGAGACTTACGGCATCTGCGTCTACCAGGAGCAGATTATGGAGATCGCTGGCGAGCTCTTTGGCTATGAGCTGGGCGAAGCCGATCTGATGCGCAAAGCCGTCTCCAAGAAACTGCCGGAAGAGCTCAACAAACACCGGGCCATATTTGCGGAGCGCGGTCCCAAAAACGGCATTGATGTTGAAACCGCCGAAGAAATCTTCGACATGATTGCCTTCTTCGCCGATTACGGTTTCAACAAAGCCCACGCCGCCGATTACGCTGTCATCACGGTGCAAACCGCTTATCTAAAGTGCCACTATCAGGAAGAATATATGACCGCGCTGCTCAGCGTTCAGCGCGACGATCTGTCAAAAGTCTCGACCTTTTTGGAGGAATGCCGCCGTTTGAACATCCCCATCACGCCGCCCGATGTCAATCGCAGCCAGCTGGACTTCGACATTGAGACGACGCCTGATGGCCGGCGGGCGATTCGCTTTGGCTTGGGCGCGGTCAAGAATGCCGGCGAGCGCGCTCTGCGGGACCTGATCAACGTCCGAGGCGAAGCGCCCTTCAGCAGCCTTGAGGATTTCAGCGAGCGTATCGACCTGCGCGAGGTCGGCAAGCGTACGGTGGAGAGCCTGATCAAAGTGGGCGCCCTGAACCGATTTGGCGCCAGGGCAACGTTGTTGGCCGCCCTGGATGAAATCATCCGCTTTAGCGCCGCCTTTCACGAAGAAAAAGCAAACCGCATGGACTTCATGTTTGGGGATTCCGCCGGGATTGTCGAAGGAAAATTGCAGAGACTGAAACAGATAGAAGAAGTGCAGCGCCGTCAACTCCTGAGATGGGAGAAGGAACTGCTCGGTCTCTATCTCAGCGGGCGTCCGGTCGACCGTTATCGTGATCATTTCTCGCAACTGAACCTGCAAAAGATCAGCGATCTCAAAAGCCCGCAGTTGAGCAAACAGGAAGCCCTGCGCATCGCCGGCGAAGTCACAGCGTTGCGCAAGATCGCCACGCGCAACGGCGATATGATGGTTGTGCTCAGCCTGGAAGACTGGCATGACAGCGCGGATATCATCGAGGTCGTTCTGTTCCCGCGCGTCTATGCCCAGGCGATGGACACCTACGCCAGGATCAACGAACGGTCGCCAGCAGAAACCAGAAGCCTGGAAGAGGGAGAAATCGTCCTCATCAAGGGCCGCTACGATGACAGCCGCGGCGACCCGCAAATCATTGCCGAGGCGCTCGTTTTGGACTTCACCGTGATCACGGCGGCCGATGGCCTGGGCGAATCAGCTGACAAGAGCGAGCCCGTCTGGGAGAGCCAGGCGCCGCCAGACGTCAATCTCGAAAGCGCTCCGCCGCCCGGTATCGACGATCTCCCGCCACCAAACGATGATTGGACAGTCGAGACTTTTGAGGCGCCCCCCGCCGACATCGACGCAATTGAAACGCGGGCGGACGAGCCGGAATGGGTGAACGGCGACGGCCACCTGGAAATGCCAGGCGAAGCAAGCGCGCAGCCACGTGAACCGCGCCGGATCTCGGTCACGCTGGCGGCGACGGATGACGCGGAAAAAGACCGGCGGAAACTGCAGCGCATTCACAACGGTTTGATGAAATATCCCGGCCAGGACCGCTTCCGCATCATCGTCCTGCGCGGGGACGACGCGACATCGCTGGACTTCCCCAATCAAAGCACGAATATCTGCGACGCGCTCCACGACGATTTGGTCGAGATCGTCGGCAGCGACGCCTTCATCGCTATTGATGATGAGAGCAACACCGACGCCGCCGGCGGATAATGCGCCCTTCACCGCTCGTTAACGCAATCATATTTGAAGACGACGGCAAAACTGATTAGAATACGCACTGTACAGTGCCCTTGCAGAGTGCGCCATCCGACGAGTCTCCGCCGGGCGAACTGATTAGGAACAACCGAAATGAATCGTATCGCCGTCATCACAAGCGGTGGCGACGCGCCGGGTATGAACGCAGCCGTTCGCGCCGTGGTGCGCGCCGGGCTGGATCAAGGGGTAGAAGTCTACGGCGTCCGCCAGGCTTATATGGGCTTGCTGGCGGGCGATCTGGCTCTGTTAAGCAGCCGCGAAGTGAGCGGCATCCTGCAGCGTGGCGGGACTGTGCTCCAGACGGCCCGCAACGAAGAATTCAAGACCCTGCAGGGCCAGAAGAAAGGCCAGCGCCGGCTCAACGAAAATGGCATCGAAGGCGTCATCGTCATTGGCGGCGACGGCAGCCTGCGCGGCGCGCTTGCCCTGCACAACCTGGGCGTGCCCGTCATCGGCATCCCGGCCAGCATCGACAACGATATTTGGGGCACCGATACCAGCATCGGCGTCGACACCGCGCTGAACACGATCCTCGATGCCGTCGACCGCTTGCGTGATACCGCAACCTCGCATAATCGCGCCTTTGTAGTGGAAGTGATGGGGCGCGACTGCGGCTACCTGGCGGTGATGGCCGGCATCCTCGGCGGCGCCGAAATCGTTGTCACACCCGAAAATGGCGTAACGATGGACGAAATTGCCGTCTCGCTTGAAGATGCCTATATCCGCGGCAAGACCCACGCCATCGCCGTGCTGGCGGAAGGCGCTCCCTACCAGGGCCCGCAGCTGGCGCGCTACCTGGAGCAGAAGCATATCGGTTTCGAAATTCGCCTGACCATTCTCGGCCACACCCAGCGCGGCGGCAGCCCGACCGCCTTTGACCGGCTATTGGCGACGCGGATGGGCGTCTATGCGGTCGAGCTCCTGCTCAGAGGCGAGACCGGCATGATGGTGGCGCGCGTCGGACGCGAACAGACGCCGATTCCCCTGGCCGAAGCGACGGCGCGCACGCGCCAGATCACACCCGAATACTTCGACCTCGCCCGCGTTCTCTCACGATGAGGCCGGCGCCGCTACATCAACTCGCTGGCAGCCGAGCAGCCGGATCAAATCCGCCGTTGCGACGCGCAGCTGCAGGCCTCGCTGGCCAGCGCTGATGACAATCTGCTCGAATGCCTCCGCCCGGCGATCAAGATAGACCTCCCAGTTCTTCCCCATCAAAGCCATCGCGCTGATGCCGCCCACCTGCAATCCGGTCAACTTTTCGGCATCGGCATGCGACGCCAGCGCCACCTTCTTGCGCCCCATCGCTTTCGCCAGCCGCTTTAGGTCCAGCGTCGTATTCGACGGCAGCATGACCAGGACCGGCTTTCTCGTCCCCGGCCCGTTCACTACCAAGGTCTTGAAGACTTCGTCTGCGCTGAAGCCAACCGCCGCCGCCACTTGCCGCGCATTACGTTCCGCCGCGTCGTAATGATAGACTTCGTAGGCGATTGAATTCGCGTCAAGAAGCCGCATCGAATTGAGTCGCTTGGCTTTGGCCACAGTACCCGTCCCCCGCGTTATTCGTCTTCAGTCGGTCTATACTGCCGCTTCGCCATCCGCGCCATGATACCCGGCGCGATGACGCCACCCGCCAGAATCATGCGGTCGAACAGGCGCAGAATCAGCCGCCGCGGTCGCCGCTCCGCCGCCTTGACCAGAGCCTGCGCGACCTCGTCGGCCGTCTTCGTCGGCAGCCCGCCGCGAATCTGCTCGCTCGCGCCCAGTCGATTCTGATTGAACTCAGTTTGCGTACGCCCGGCCAGGACATCGGTCACCGCGATATTGTCGTCTTCCAGTTCCAGCCGCAGCGATCCGGCCAAGCTGGAGACAAAGGCCTTGCTGGCGGCGTAGGCGGCGGTATAGGGCGTATGGATGCCAGCCACGATAGACGAGACGATCAGGATATGACCGCCGCCCTGTTTCCGCATGGCCGGCGCAGCGGCGCGAACACAGTGCAGAACGCCATTGATATTGCTGCGCAGCACAGTCTCAATATCGTCCCAGTCAGCATCGACGACCGCGCCATGATGCCCGACGCCGGCGTTGGCGAGCAGAATATCCAGCCGCCCGAAGCGCTCCAGCGTCCGCAGCACGGCCGCCTCAATTTGCGCCGGAACTCGCACATCGCCGACGACAGCGAGAAAGTCGCCATGGGGGGCTGGCAGGGCGTCGATCTCGTCGCGCAAGCTATCGAGACGGTCGCCGCGCCGCGCCAGCCCGCAGACATGGCAGCAAGAGCGGGCAAAAGCGATCGCCGCCGCCCGCCCGATCCCGCTCGACGCGCCCGTGATGAAGACGACTCGCCGCGTTTCTGTCATTTGGCCCGTTCTCCTCGCCCTCCCGGCAAAGTATATCACCGCTCGACTCAGCGTTTGCGGCCTATATTCAGTCTCGTCTTGCTGGCCAGGAATGTTAAGAATCTTGACGAAGAAGGAGCGACTTGTTAACATAATCTTAAAGTTTCATTCCAGTCGCTCTGTTGGGCGACAAGCAGTTTCTGAAATCTATCAGCACACTAAGAAGACATAGACATGGCAACCGACGGCAAGAAAGCCAAAAAGAAGAAAGCAATCCTCCCGACCGACCCAATGGCGGAAGCGGGGCGCAAAATCTTCGCCCAGCAGATCCGGCGCATGAAGAGCCACGAAGCCGGCAGCCGGACCGGCGAAGATATCGAGTCGGTCCATCAGATGCGGGTGGCCATCCGCCGTATGCGCAGCCTATTCAACCTAATCGGCGTATACTATCGACCCAAAACAGTCGCCAAATACCAGCGCGGTCTGCGCGATATCGCGCGTGCATTGGGCGCCATCCGCGATCTTGATGTGCTCATTCTGGACTTGCAGGATTTCCAGGCCTCATTGCCGCCGGCATCTCAATCCGACATGGCGCAGGTAGTCTCCATACTTGATGAGCGCCGCGAAGAATACCGCATCGGCCTCAATCAGCTCTTTGATTCGAAGCGTTATTCGCGATTCCTGCGTCAGTTTCAACGGCTCGCCAAAGGACGCGGTCGGGGCGCGCGTCGGGTAAAACGGGCGGAGGCGCCGCATCAAGTGCGTCATGTTCTGCCGCTGCTGCTGCACGAGCGCTTGGCGCGGGTACGAAGTTATGACAGCGTACTGCCGGCCGCGGAAGATGAGATCCTCCATGCCCTGCGCGTTGAGTACAAGCAATTGCGCTACGCCCTGGAGTTCTTCCAGCCGATACTGGGAAGCTCGGCCGGCCGCTTCTTGCAGCAAGCCAAGCAAATGCAAGATATCCTCGGGCGCATCAATGACATAGCTGTATTCAGCGCCTATGTCAGCCGCCTGGACGACCTGACGCCCGAGCAGGACGCCGTTGTGGAAGCTTATGTGGCGGCGTGCAACGAAGAACTTGTCGGCTTGCGAGAGCAGTTTAACGACGCCTGGCTGCGCTTCAACAAGCGCGCGACGCAGCGACAGTTCTCCGATTCGCTGCTGGTGCTGCGCTAAGTCACGTTCGCAGTTTGTATACGCCGGGCACTTGGTAGAATTTGCCCGCGCTCAGCCCGTCAATTGCCAAGTCCAGAAGTTGCTCGGCCTGCGGATCCCAGACGCCGACTGAAAATATATAAGGTTGGCCTTCGCGCTTCAGGGGCGCTTCATCGTCCAGGCGCAAAATACGCCGGTCTTTGACGTATTCGTCGGTCTCCCAAAAGGTCGTCGCATAATCGCCATGCCGATGCGGGGCCGCGCGCAGTTGCCATGTCTGCGCGGTCTGCTTGGTATCGGCGTTCTGAAAGCGGATGACGAATTCCAGTCGCCGATCCAGCGGTTCCAGGGCGCGCCAGGTCAGCTCCAGCGTGATCGGCGTATCGAGAAAAATCGTTGACGGAAAGGCGCCCAGCGTGTATAGCTGCAGCTCTTCATCAAATGTGATGACGGCCGGGCTTTCCCGCTCTTCCAGGTAGCGTCCCGGCAATTCGCGACGTCCCCTGATGTCGCCGGATTGGTACAACTCATAACTGATTGTGCCATCAAAATGCTCGCGTACGGGCAGGAAAAGGTCAGCCCGGCCCAGCGCCGCGATCAGCTGAATCTCGCGCGGATCCAGCCCGGCGTCCGAATACGCTTCGCGCGCCTTCGCCCCGTAGATGAAATGCGTCGCGCCCAGTTTTTCATAGGCATCCAGGCGCGTAACCGGCTGGTCGATCATGTGCAGGCGTGGGAAGAAGAATGGCAGGCGCTCTTCGCCCGGCGCCAGCAAGACGGCTTCCCGCCCCGTGTCACGCGCGTAGTCACTCAAGCCGAAAACCATCTCCATCAGCGACGGATTGAAGACCTGGTACTTCCGGATGTCGCTGTCCAGGCTCTCGTCAAGGAGCGGCAGGGATGACCAGCGCATGTCGAGCGTGGCGGCGGCGACGCCCGGCAGGCACAGGCAGACAAGCGCCAGATAATACGCGCGCCTTAGAGCGCCGCTCCAGCGCCTCATGCTGGCCGGATCCAGGATTAGCGACAGGGCGATCGCCGAGGGCAGGCAGAGCAAAGGCAGCACGGCGAAGCCCAGTCGGTAGTGATAGCTGTAGGAAAAGAAGAAAGTGACGAAGTATGGCAGCGCAAACAGCAGCGCCCAACCGCCCGCGCGCAGCAACCGCGCCTCTTGTGGATTCAGCGCCGCTTTGTCACGCCTGCGCAGGCTGAACCCAATCACAGCCAGCCCAGCGAGGATCAGCGCCGAATCCTCGGCAGTGATGTAACTTGCGGGCGGATCGACGCGCTGCGGGGCAAGCCGGGAGCTGGAAGCCAGCGCGCCCGCCAGCAGCAGCGCGATGCCGACCGCGCAAATCAAGCGCGACTGCGCCCTCAATTGAAAACGCATTATCAGCACAATGACAGCAAGAATGAGCGCCAGGAGCAAAGGCGCCAAATAATCGCCGCTGCGCAGGGCCCGCGTCAGCCAGATGGCCTTGGGAAATGTGATCGCCTCGTGACCAAGCGCTATATTGCGCAGATACCATGGCGCGCCCAACGGCAGGCAAGCGACGAAGGTCCAGCAGGCCGTAACCAGCCGTGGCCGCCAACGCCGCAAATCAAAGCGCTTGTAGATCAAGTCGATGGCGAGCAGCAATAAGATGCCCCAAATGAAGGCGCCCGCGGTGGGCTTGGTGAACATCGCGAGGCCCAACAGGGCGCCGGCCAGGAGCGCCTCATGGCGTCGCTCCGATGGGCCGCCCTCACAGTTCCAGGCGCGCAGAAAGAACAGAGCCGCCAGCGTGAAACTGAAGGTCAGCGGAATCTCAAGATCGCCAATTGGCGCCCATTGCCCGACGTAGGGATGCAGGCTCCAGAGCGCCGCGGTGAATAGGCCGACCCGGCGGTTCGCCAACCTGTTTCCAAGCAGATAAGCGGCCAGGATGCTGCCGATATGCAGCATCGGAATGACCATGCGCGCCGCGTGATCGTTAATGCCGCCGACCAGCGTTTGCACATAGGCGAATTGCAGCGACAAAAAGGGCGGGTAATAGTCAATCGCGTTCGGGATGAGGCCTTCGAGAAAATACAGCCGACCCTGGTAGCCGAAAATCCAAAGCGCGTCATAGGCGGTGAAGGGCCAGAAGGCGGTGTGAATCCAGCGCAGGACGACGGCAACCGCGATCAGCGCAATGATTAGCTTTTCGTCAAATGCGAATGGACTTGAAGATGAATTGCCGGCGTCGAAGCGATGCCGTTTGCGCCAGGCCAGCGCAAAGCCGGCGACCGCAATGGCGAGGCTGCCGGGAAGAATCCACTCCGGACTAAGCAGCGCTGCGTCCAGCTGCGCGCCGACAAAGCCCAGCAGCAGCATCCAGGCTGTCATCCATGCGGGACCCAGCGCCAGCGCCAGCGCGCCGATTAAAGCCTTCGAACGCCAGTGCTTGGTGGACAGCAGCGCAAAAGCCCAAGGCAAGCCGACGCCGAGGAACATCCACAAGGCTGGCAGCATGCCGGCCAGGGAGGCTTCAATCCAATACAGTGACGCCATCAGTTTCGCGGTAGAAATGAGTCCGTAATTTGGCAGACAGGTCGACAAGGGCCTGCGCCGCCAACAAGGCCAAGGCCGGCGCCAGCGGCAGGTAATAGCGCGCCCAGGGCAACGGCGTCAGCAGCAGCGTGGCCAGCGCTGTGCCCAGGATCCAGACGAGCAAAAGATCGCGATGATCCGCCGCGACATTCGTGCTGCGGCTCAGGCTAATCGCGCCATAGGCCGCCAGCCCAAGGTACAGGAGCCCGGCCAGGCCAGTCCCGCCGATCAGTATGCCCGCCAGTCCAGAACGTTCGTAGGTCTTGATCTGCGCCGAAATGACATCATATCCCGCCCAGCTCTCCACTTCAAAGTATTGATGTTCCGCCGCAAAAGCATACTGGAAAAGGCCCTGGACACGCTCTCCAAACGAGCCGTATCCGCCGAACAAATCCACCTGAAATCTCAGCAGCTCGGCCCGCATCTCGATGATAAGGCCGGGCAATTCCAAAGGCGCCGACCACCAGGCCGGGTTGAGCAGAAGAAACACCAGGGCGGCCACGAAAAGGAGCAGACAACAGAATAATGCCCGCTGCCTGTACGAGCGCAATGGCCAACTGTCTTTGCCCGTCTTCTTTCGCAGCAGCGCCCAGAAGACGACCGAGGCGGCCAAAGCGCAGGCAATCACATTCGGATGTTTCGCCGCGACCGCCAAGCCCATGCAGACGCCCAGAAGCGCGATGCCCCACCATTTTCGCTCGCGCAGCAGCCAGGCGGCCGCCAGCAGAACCAGCATCAATCCCAACAGATGACTGCCTTCCATCATCGCCCGGCGTCCGTTGATCAATACGTTTGGATGGAGCGCGAACAGCGCGCTCGCCACATAGGCAGTCGGTCGGCTCAGCGTGATGCGTGTGAACTGAAAGAACAGCGCGGCCGCCAGCGCCAACTGGATCGCCGATGCCAGCCGCGCGGCATTCAAGAGAACGCTGTCGGGTAAAGAACCGGACCGGAGATTAAACTCGTAGTCGCGTCCCCAATGCCATGAGCTGTTGAAATCGTCGATGCCATAGCCCTGGTTCCAGGCCAGCCAGCCATATATGGTCTTGGAGATCGTGCCGTTCTCGAGGCGAAGTTTCTGCTCATGTGGGCGGGCCGACCAGGTATGGTCGTACAGTATCTTTGAAAGGTGGCCGTCAACAAAGGTATGGTGAAAGTCTCGGCCCATGAAGATCAGCGTCGATTCATCCCCATGGAAGGGCACAAGCGTTGCGCCCGCCAGGATATACAGCGCCAGGAGCGCCAGCCACAGGGCGTCAACCCATCTGGGAATCCGGTCCGGCATCGGCATCCTTAGCTCGTCATTTCGCCAGCAACTGATAGCACTCTACCGATTATAGAATCAGTTTCGAGCCAGGAAAAACGCGGACGGGGCTAGTCGTCGGCGGCCGGCGGCTTTATCTCCACCAGCAGGTCATTCTTGTCCACCGCTTGCCCGGCCTCAGCGTGTATCGCGCGCACAAACCCGTCAATCGGTGATTTCAGCTCGTTCTGCATTTTCATCGATTCTAGGATGACCACGGTTTGCCCCTTGGCGACTGCGTCGCCCAAGGACGCGGTCACTTCAACGATGAGCCCGGGCATGGGCGCGCTGACCTCGCCCGAAGCGACTGTCAAACCCCCGCGCCGCTGCATGAGCAGCATCGCTCGTTCATCCAGGACCTGCGCTTCAAACAGGCGGCCCCGCATCATCACGGCGATCTTGCCCTCGTCATCATCTATAACCGCTTCGAAGGATTTATTCTTGGTGATCAAGGAGAAGAGGGAACCGCCCAGATTGAGGAAATCCACATCGCGCTCATCGCCATCTATCAGCACGCGCCCCTCATTGTCGACCTCGATCTCGAAGCGCCGTTCGTTGATGATGGTGACGTATCTCATCGGTGCATCCTCTCGAAGCGTCCCATCCATTTCCAGTTACTGGCGTCGCGCTTGGCCGGCGCCACCACCTGCGATGCCAGTTGGCGCTGACGATGCGCGTAGAGCGTCGCCGCGATCGCCACCGTTTCCAAATCGCCCGCCGTCGGATCCTGCTCATATGTATGCATGTTGAACCGGCGCTCAACGAAGGTGGTGTCGAATTGCCCGGCGATGAAACTGATGCTGTTGAGCAAGTTGATGTGGAAGGGGATGTTGTGCTTCAAGCCCATGATGCGGTATTCAGAGAGCGCGCGCCGCATCCGCAGCATCGCCTCCGAGCGCGAATCGCCCCAGGTGATCAGCTTCGCGATCAAGCTGTCATAGTAGGGCGTAATTTCAGAGCCGGAATAGACGCCGCCATCGACGCGCACGCCCGGGCCCGTCGGCAGAATTTGCGTCGTGATCTGACCCGTCGAAGGCATGAAATTGTTGTAGGGGTCTTCAGCGTTGATTCGGCATTCAATCGCCCAGCCTTTGGGTTCCAAAACACTTTCCCGCGGGCCCATGCGCCGCCCGCGCGCGATGCGAATCTGCTCTTTCGCCAGGTCGACGCCGGTCACCAGCTCGGTCACCGGGTGCTCAACCTGCAGCCGCGTATTCATCTCGAGAAAATAGAAATTCTTGCTTTGATCCACCATGCACTCGATTGTGCCAGCGTTGACGTAACCGACTGACTCGGCGGCGGCGATGGCCATCGCGCCCATCCGCTCACGCAAGGCGCGGTCGACGAAGACGCTCGGCGCTTCCTCCACCAGCTTTTGATGCCGGCGCTGAATGGAGCATTCGCGCTCGCCCAAGTGAATCGTGTGCCCGGTTGCGTCGGCTAAAATCTGAAACTCGATATGGCGCGCGCCCAGCAACAGTTTCTCCACATAGACATCACCATTGCCGAAGGCGCTCTCCGCTTCCCGCCGCGCTGTCGCCAGCGAACCGGCGAAGTCCTCTTCGCGCTGCACTGGGCGCATGCCGGTGCCGCCGCCGCCGGCCACCGCCTTGATCAACACCGGGAAGCCGATCTTCCTGGCGGCATGGATCAGTTCGTCATCGGGCATGCCCGCTTCCGTGCCCGGGATCAGCGGCACATTGTTGCGCCGAACCGCCGTGCGCGCCGCCTGCTTGTCCCCCATTGTGGCGATGGCGCTCGGCGAGGGGCCGATCCACACCAGGCCCTCGTCCATCACCTGCTGCGCGAAATCGGCGTTTTCCGCCAGGAATCCATAACCGGGGTGAATGGCGTCCGCGCCCGTCCGCCGCGCCACCTCTATGAGCCTGTCCTTGCGCAGGTAACTCTCGGCCGGCCGCGGACCGCCGATATGCACCGCTTCGTCGGCATAGCGCACGTGCAGCGCCGTTCGATCGACATCGGAGTAGACCGCAACCGTGGGAATGCCGAGGTCGCGCGCCGCGCGGATGACGCGCACGGCGATCTCGCCGCGGTTGGCGATCAAGATCTTGTTGAATGGGCCTGTTTGCAAATCATCAACTCCTTTCGTAGCGCTCCCCTTCCCTAGCAAGCTGGAGAAGGGGCCGGGGGATTGGGTTGAGCGCCCAGACCCTAAAGCGGGATATTGCCGTGTTTCTTGGGCGGATTCTCGTCCCGCTTGTTCTGGAATACCTGCAATGCGTTGATCAAGCGCGGGCGCGTATTGTGCGGCTCGATGACATCATCGATAAAACCACGGCTGGCGGCGATGTAGGGGTTAGCGAATGTTTCGCGGTATTCCGCCGCCAACTCTTGCTTGCGCGCGGCCGGGTCTTCCGCCTCTTTCAGTTCGCGCCTATAGATGATCTCGACCGCGCCTTCCGGCCCCATCACCGCGATCTCGGCGGTGGGCCAGGCGATGTTCAGGTCAGCGCGGATATGCTTGCTGTTCATGACGCAGTAGGCGCCGCCGTAAGACTTGCGCGTGGTCACCGTCAGCTTGGGCACGGTCGCTTCGCAATAGGCGAAGAGCAGCTTCGCCCCGCTCATGATGATGCCGTTATGCTCCTGGTCGGCGCCGGGCAGATAACCGGGCACATCGACAAAGGTGATCAGCGGCACGTTGAAGGCGTCGCAGGTGCGCACGAAACGCGCCGCCTTCACGCTCGCCTTGATATCCAGCACACCGGCCAGCACCATCGGCTGATTGGCGACGATGCCCACCGCCGTGCCGCCCAAACGCGCGTAACCAACGACGATATTGCCGGCGAATTCCTCATGCACCTCAAAGAAATGGCCGTCATCGACAATCAACTCGATGACATTCTTTATGTCATAAGGCTGATTGGGGTTCTCCGGCACGATACTGTCCAGCGCCGATTCCGTGCGCAGCGGGTCATCGGTCGTGGCCAGGGGCGGCGGATCCTCCATGTTGTTTTGCGGCAGGTAACTCAGCAATTCGCGCGCCATCGTCAAGGCCTGCGTCTCGTCATCGGCGACAAAATGACAGACGCCGCTCTTGCCGCCATGCACCGACGCGCCGCCCAAGCCCTCGAAGGTCACATCCTCGTTTAGCACCTGCTTGACAACATCGGGGCCGGTGATGAACATATAACTGCTGTCTTTGACCATGATGATGAAATCGGTCAGCGCCGGGCTGTAGACCGCGCCGCCGGCGCAAGGTCCCATAATCACGCTGATCTGGGGGATGACGCCGCTGGCCAGCGTGTTCTGCAAGAAGATATCGGCGTAACCGCCCAGGCTTTCTACGCCCTCCTGGATGCGGGCGCCGCCGCTGTCATTCAAGCCGATGACCGGCGCGCCCACCTTGACCGCCATCTCCATGATCTTGATGATCTTGGCCGCGTGCGCCTCGCTCAAGCTGCCGCCCATCACCGTGAAATCCTGCGAATAGGCGTAGACCAGCCGCCCGTCAACCGTGCCCCAGCCGGTGACGACGCTGTCGCTGAGCGGCTTGCTGCGCTCAAGCCCAAATTTATTGTTGTGATGATGCACAAAGGCGTCAACTTCGCGGAAAGTTCCCGGATCGAGCAGAATATCCAGCCGCTCGCGCGCGGTTTTCTTGCCCTTGTCGTGCTGTCGCTGGATGCGGGCTTCGCCGCCACCCTGCTGGCTTTCACGGCGTTTGGCGCGCAGCTGCTCAATCTTGGGGCTAGAGGTCATTGGCGAGCTTCCTTCGCTGTCATGCTGTCGTCGGCATCGGCGTCCGCTCCGCTCATTGTAACACCATCGCTAGGCGGACGGTTCCGGGCGGCGCGAGAAAACAGCGAGCAAGTATAGGCGCTTCCGGTCGGAATATGTAGGGGCGAGCCTTGACCCGCCCACGCCATACCTCACACACTCGCCGTCAGCGAAATCTGTAGGGGCGACTCTGTGAGTCGCCCGCAAACTACATGGACTAGGGCGTCACGCCGAAGCGATTGAGCAGCTCGACGATGGCGCGGTTGTAGCCGCTGGCGGATTCGTCGGTGACGCGAATGGCGTTCGTTTGCTGGATGACGTCTCTTACATCGCCGATTCTCGATACTAGACTCTGATCAATCCATTTCGCTGCTAGCTTGACGATATAGGGACTCAGATCGAAATCTTCTTCCTTCCCAAATCCACCATGCCAGAAGGGTATGATCGTCTTCCCGCTATCGATAGCCCAACATATCTCCTTCGCTGTCATATCCGATGCGAGGGTCGTACTGCCCAAAAGGATGACAAAGTAGTCGCAGGCCTTGATTCGCTCTTCCAAGTCAGCGTGCCAGTTTCCGCCTGCTTCAAGTGCCATGTCTACGAATGGGACAAGTCCGAATTCCTTCAGCCGTGCAGAAACCAGCAGAGCTAATGCGCTGCTTTCGGCTCTTCTGTATGAAACAAACACTTCAGAAGGTGGGACGTCCGTCAACAGGTCGAATGAAGCGCTAGTCAGTAAAGTTCCTGATGAATAGTGGGTGCGATTGAGCATAGTAGTCTCATAGCGATATGTCTCGCAGTATCCGTGGCCAATAAGCCTTTCTACGTATAGATTAAATTGGTCGATTCCACCGCAGCGAAAGTGCATATACTCGGATATCGTCTGGGAACGGTGTAATCGCCTAGGCCACAGGCCCTTGTGTACTCCCAGAGCCAGTTCCCTTGCGA
Organism: Chloroflexota bacterium; assembly: GCA_011523545.1. Lineage (GTDB taxonomy): Bacteria > Chloroflexota > Anaerolineae > Aggregatilineales > Phototrophicaceae > UBA6055. The sequence continues at coordinate 24,990 of WTGN01000071.1, forward strand.
TCTGCCTAATTTCCGCTACTGGATCGGTCTGTTTCGCTCCTAGCTTTTCCAGAAACTTTTCCATTTCGCTCGCCATGTATTCCTCCAAACCAAATATGTACGCAGATTCAACATGCGGGCGACCTGATAGGTCGCCCCCACAGATTTCGCCGGTGACGGCGTTGGGATTTCAGCGCGCCATCAAGCTAATCTCGGTGTCCACAAGAATCTCGGTGTCCTCGGTGGTTAAATCAGTTTTCCCACATCCACGCCTTCAAACGCCTCAAAGATGCAATCCCGCGCATCCAAGCCCAGGCTCGCCTTCACATCCGCAAATATATCCACGTAACTCCCCGCCATCCGCCGCGCGCAAGCCAAGCCCAACATCGCCGCCACCCGCTCGATCGTTGCCGCATCGCCCTCGATCTCAGTGAAATTTCCGTAGGGCAACTCATCCAACACGATCTCGGCGCCCTCCAATTCGTATGTCGTCCGATACTTCTCGTAAATGAGCGCCACCGTGAAACCCAGCCGCTGCAAGATGATATGCATCGTCTCGAAGTCGCTCGTCTCAACCTCCGCCTCGAAGCGGCTGACGATGCCGCGCTCGATGCTGGCGTCGGCTTTATACGTCAGCTTGACTTTCTCGTCTTGACGTAGGCGCAGCACCACCCCCGCCTCCATCAGCGAGCCATCGGCGCTGTCGTAGCGCAGGTTGCGCTCGAAGACACGCGGCTTCGTTTGCGTCGCGCCCGCCCGCTCCAGCGCGTTTCTTACTTCTGACAGATCGGGCGTGTAGAGCTTGACTTCGACCTCTTGAAGTTCGTCGTTCATCGCGTTGACCTCAGGGGAATCTCGCGTATCGCTTCCGGCAGGTAGGCGTCTATCGCATTGGCAATCGTGGAGTAAGGCAGCTCGGGCCGGTCCGGCGCCAGCATCAAGCCGTGCCGATGCGAGCCGGCCGCGCGCTGAATCAGCCAGAGGCTGCGCTCGTCGCTGGACAAGCCCGGCTGGTGGCTCAAACTGGCGAACCTGACCTTGAGCAGCACGGCGTTCAACTTTTCCATGCGCTCGGGCTCAATCCAGGTCCGCAGCTCGTCGCGCAAGCGCACGCCTTCGTAAGCGACGCGCAGCTCAATGTCGCCCAGCTGATATTCGATGACGCGCGCCACCGAATGCCGCAGGCGCCGCCCGGCATAATAGGCCGATATCTCGAGCACACTCATGACGCCGGCCCCAAGCGCGGCCCGCTCCAGCGCCGGCAAGCCCAGCTCCCCCGCCAACTGATAGACGTAAGACCCGTCAAATGGCATGTTCTTTCCGCACCTTGAACTGGAATCAACGGAGTGGCGCCGCGCCTTGCTTCAGCATACGCGCCAACAAGACTGAACGCTCTCGTTCATCAATCATCTTGCGAAACGCTCGTATTGGCACAGAACCTCGTCAGGTCCCTTGAAGAACGGCCCCGCCTGATTATGACCGATTTACACAGCGGGCGGCGCAGGCAGCTTCATATTGCGAACATGCTGAGCGTCTCATTCGACTATGGAGGGGCTTCGTCTTGGCGCCAAGCCTCGGTCAGATTGTGGCGCGGCAAATCTCTCACGCGCAAGCCGCTCTTCGCCGGCGCTTGATAACTGCCGAAATAGCGGTCAATCTCGCGATTTAATCTCTCGACGATGGGCTGGCAGTCTTGATCGCCGTAGAGATTGTGCGATTCTGTCGGATCATCAACCAAGTCAAAAAGCTCGCCGGGGCCATCATCGTTATATCTGCGAACCAGCTTATGCTGCCGCGTACGCGCCATCCGCACATCACCATACTCGCCAAACTGCACGCTGCGCCAGCCGGGAAGGGCGGCGGCATTATTCAGCAGCGGCAAGAAACTGCGCCCGGGGTAATTGCGTTCATCATCGAGCATATCCGCGCCCCCGGCATAATCAAGGAGAGTCTGAAATAGATCGAGATGGTCGACGAACTCTGCGCGCCGTTGATTGGCGAAGAGCGCGCCCGGCTGATTGAAAATCAAGGGCACGCGGATCGATTCCTCCAACATGTTCAAGGGCAGGCTAGCATTGCCCTTGCCCCACAAACCATGATGGCCACAGCAGAGTCCGTGATCGGAGGTGAAGACAATCAGCGTCTCTTCACGCAGTCGCAGCGCTTCCAGCTCGTCCAGCAGGCGTCCAAGCGCCTCGTCAATGTGGGAAACGGCTGCGAAATACTGTGCCAGCGCCTCTCGCGGATTCAGGCGCGTGGGCAATGTCGATTCGAGCGCCTGCTTGCCAAAAGGGTAGGCGGGCTGGTTGAGCAGGTCTTTGAAAGCCTTGTTGCGATATGCGGCTGCCAGGCGTTCCGGTTGGCCGCGCCATGGATTGTGCGTGCCGAAGTATCCGATGTGCAAGAAAAAGGGCGACTCCCGGTCGCGCTGGCGCAGAAAGTTTATCGCCTGATCGGTGATGACCTGCGTGCGCTGACCGGCGATCGTCTCGATCCTCCCGTTCAGGCTGAATCGATGGTCGCCGCCATGTTCGGCCGGGTAATCACCGACCCCGCTGAACCAATGGCCGAAACCGGCCTGCGGTTGATCGTCGTTGCCCAAATGCCACTTGCCGCAATGCGCCGTCTGGTAGCCCGCTTGGGCAAGCAGCTGCGCGAGCGTGACCTCGTCTTTGAGCCAGGGACGTCTATGAATCTCCGGTATGGTGGACGAAAGATAATCGTGGATGCCGTGCTGTGAAGGCAGGCGCCCCGTCAGCAAACTGGCGCGGGCGGGCGAGCATACGGGACTGGGCGTGAACGCGTTGTCCATTTGTACGCCGGTGCCGGCCAGATAATCCAGCGTCGGACTGTGAATCTCGGCGTTGCCATAAGAGCCGAGCGCCCATTGCGCCAAATCATCATTGACGACCAGGATAATATGCTTCTGCTCACTCGCTGGCATCGTTCACGCTCGCCCGCCGCCGCATGAGTTCCTGCAGCTTTTGCTCGTCCGCCGCCCGAAAATCGTCGCCGATCGGGGCGCCAAAGTCCTGATCCCCCGTCTTTCTCAGCCATTCATCCAGTTCAGCTTCCAGATCGAGGACCGTCCTCCTGTACGCTGCCTGCTGATAGAGATTGACCAGCTCGTAAGGGTCGGCTTCGAGATCATACAGTTCGCCCTCGTGGTTCTGCCAGGCGATCAACTTATACCGGTCCTTGATGAGGGCGCGGCCCGGTTCAATCGTGCCGAAGCCATGCCCATAAGTCTCTACCAGCAGGGACGGTCTTCCGCTGCCGCCAGTTGTCGCCACGGGCAGCAGACTTTCGCCATCGACCGGGCGCTCGAAGGCGGTTCCGGCAGCGTCCAGAATGGTAGGTGCAATGTCTGTCCCGCAAGTGAGGGTCTGCGAAATCTGCCCGCGCGCGATCCGCCCGGGATGCCGCATCGCCAGCGGGACGCGCAGCACTTCTTCCGTCAGGTACGAACTCTTGTCAATCCGCCCGCCATGGCTGGCCAAGGCGTCGCCGTGGTCCGCCGTCCAAATGACCAAGGTATCCTCGGCGAGCCCTAGTTCATCCAGTTTATCCAGCACCAGGCCGCCGGCGGCGTCAACCATGGTGATGTGGGCGTAAGCGCGCGCCATAATCCGCTGCCACTCGCCCCAGCTGAGATTGCTTGGCGTCGCGAAGCGCCCGTCCGCATCGGTCAAATTGTCGTGCGGATCCTGCCAATAGAGCGCCGGCTTGCCTTCCAAGGTGTCGGCAAAACTGCCATATACCGGGATATCCTCGGGCTCGTACATGTCGGCGAATTCTTTACTGGGGAAGAAGGGCTGATGTGGGCCCCAGAAGTCCAGCCGCAGGTGAAATGGCTGTTCGTCGTCCGCGGCCGCCAGCGCTTCCAGTTGCTCGCAGGCCAAATCAGCCAAGAAGAATGCTTCATGGCTTTCTTTGGGCGTGGTGGTGATGCCGCTGGCATGTTCGCCGCACCAATAGCGATCGCTGCGATAAGCCGCCCCGACTTCAAGCGCGGGGAACTCACGCTTCATCACGAAGCTGTCAAAGACGAATTCCACCTGGTGTTCCGCCGGCGGCAGATTCTTCCTATGCAGATATTCGAGATATTCGGCTGTGATATAAGGATTGCCATAATCTTCGAGTGAGAAGCCTTCGCAATCAAAGTCCTGCGCGGCGCCGGCGCCGGCATGCCACTTGCCGAAGTAGAAGCAGCGATAACCGGCGCTATTGAGATTGGTCAAATAGACTTCGTGGTCGTAAGGCGAATTGGAATAGTTGTAATAATTGCGATGGTTGTGCGGGTACAGGCCGGTAAGCAAACTGCGCCGCGAGGGACCACATAGCGGGACAGCGCAATAAGCCCGTTCAAAGCGGATTCCGCCGTCAGCCAGGCGATCAAAATTCGGCGTGAGCGGCCGCGGTCCGCCGTCCCAACCGTGGCGATAGTAAGCTTGATGATCATTGACGATGAGCACGATATTCGGGCGCTGGTTCATCACTTGCCTTGCGCGCCTATAGGCTGGCGACTTGTCGGATGCTGACACCTAGATTCTTCCACATTGTGTCCCTTTGCGCAAAATTTGCAGGACAGTCTGCGCTGGGCTAGACTCTGTCATTAGTGATTCCAAACCATTACATAAAAAGGAGAGGCGGAAATGATTAGGCGAATGTTGCTGCTGATTTCCATTTTGGTCCTATTGCTGTCATCGTTTGGCGCGCCGGCCCTTGCCCAAGACCAGGTCACCATCGACTTCTGGATTCCGGGCGGGCGTGGCCGCGACGAAGGCACAGCCGCTGTGATCGAGGCATTTGAAGCGCTGAACCCCAATATCACGGTCGAGTTGACGGCGATACCGTTCGGCGAATTCTTCGATTCTTTGCAAGTCGCCTTCGCTGGCAACAGCCCGCCGGATGCCGCCTTGATTGACGGGGTCGGCGTTCAGAACCTGGCTTTCAATGGCGCCTTGCTCCCGATTGAAGACATGTTCAGCCAAGAAGACATGGACGATTTCATGGCCGACCTGGTCGAGATGGTATCGCTCGACGGCCACATGTTTGGCGCGCCCTGGGCCAACGCGGCTGATGCGATGTACTACAATGTCGATATGTTTGAGGCGGCCGGCGTCGAAGCGCCCAAGACGCTGGACGAAGGCTGGACCTGGCCCGAGTTTGTCGAGAATGTGAACACCGTTCGCGCGCATCAAGCGGAAATGGGCAATGAAGTTTGGGGCATGATGGGCTTCAACAACCCCTTGCAGGGCGCCTTCTTCACCTGGACGATCATCCGCAGCGCCAGCAGCCCCGGCGAGCCGCTATGGGAAACCATCGCGCCCGACCTCTCCACATTTGCCGGCTACATCGATACGCCCGAAGCGATGGAAGCCTATGCCTTTTACCAAGGGCTATATACCGACGGCTTCATGCCCTCCGACAATATCCCTGATGCATTCCCCAATGGCTTGACCGCCACCTTCTTCGCCATCCCGCCGACTGGCACCGTCCTGGCCCGCAACTTCCCGGATTTGAACTGGGATGTCATGCCGATGCCTTATATCAAGACGCCGATCACGCACACCGGTTCCTTCGCGCCTGGCGTCGCCGCCAAGAGCGACAACCCCGAGGAGGCGAAAGCCTTCGTCAAGTATTTCACCAGCCAGGAAGGTTACGCCACCTATCACGCCGTCACCAAAGTCGTGCCCGGCCGCAAGTCCATGCAAGCGCAATTGCCGGACTTTCAGGAAGGCTTTCTGGCGCTGCTCTTTGATGAAATGGTGGAATGGGGCGTCGCCCGGCCCGGCGGACCGGCGCATACGATCTTCAACCGCATCATCGCGAGCGACATGATGGTGAATATCGCATTGGGCGGCGATATTGAAGAAGAAGTCGCCAACGCGATATTGGAAGCCGACGCCCAGCTGATGCAATTCAGATAAGGCGCCGCTGCGATAGACTTATCCTCCATTCCCGCCCGTCTTCAGCTGCGGCGGGAATCGAGGTTTCCCAAACATGGCCCGGATAATCTCCAACAGTGGCAGGGCGCAGCGCTATCGAGCGGCGTTTTTGCTATCGCTTCCGGCTTTGATCGGCTTGTTCCTGTTTCATTATTGGCCCATCGCGGAGACGGTTCGGCTGAGCTTTACCGATTACAAAGTCTTCACCGGTGAGTTCACCTTCACCGGCCTCAAAAATTACGACATCGCCTTTAACGACCCGCTCTTGCTACTGTCGCTGAAAAACACGGCGCTATTTTTCTTGATAAAGGTGCCGCTGCAGATGGCGCTGGGTTTATGCCTCGCCTTGCTGATCGCCAAGCCGGGCCGAGGCTCGACCCTGCTTCGTACGCTGATTCTGTTCCCGGCGGTCACCTCCATGGTGGTGGCGTCGATCGTCTGGGGCATGATGTTTCATTCCGATATCGGCATCATCAACAGCCTGCTGGAATCGATTGGCTTGCCGGCGCAGGGTTTCCTTCGCGACAAGCATCAGGCGCTGCCGGCGCTGGCGTCTATCACGATCTGGAAGGATGTCGGCTTGAGCATGATCTTTTATTTGGCCGGTTTGCTGGCGATCCCGTCGGTCTACTATGAGGCGGCGAGGATAGATGGCGCCGGGCGCTTGGCGATCTTCCGCTACATTACGCTGCCGCTGCTCAACCGCACGCACGCTTTTGTCTTGGTCACGAGCACCATCGCCGCCTTCAAGATCTTTGTGCCGGTCGAAGTCTTGACCGATGGCGGGCCGTCCAACGCCACGCGCGTGATTGTGCACTACATATTCCATCTCGCTTTCCGCTTCAATCGCTTCAGTTATGCCACCGCGCTCTCCGTCATTCTGGCGGTTCTGCTGATCGCCATCAGCATCTTCCAACTGCGCATCACCCGGGATGAGGAAAATGACTGAGCTGCGCCAAGCCATGCCGCCGCCGGAAAGGCGCGCCCTCTCCATCGGGTTGCTGTCGCGCGTCCTGATTTATCTGGTCATTGTTGTCGTCTTCGCCACGCCGTATTTGTGGATCGTCGGCTCCACATTCAAATCGCGCCAGGACTTGTTCGATGATCTTCATCCCCTGTCCCTCCAGACATTTGTGCCCAGCGACCCGACGCTGGAGAACCTGGTCACGCTATTCACCGAGACGAATTTCGCGCAAGCCTTCCTCAACAGCGTGGTCGTCGCGGCGATGTCGGTCACGTTTGCGGTCACGATTAACAGCATGATCGCCTTCGTCCTGGCCTGGCTCAAATTCCCGGGCCGGCGCCTGCTCTTCATCATCATCCTGGCGACATTGACCATCGCATTTGAGGCCAAGCTGATACCGCTTTTCCTCACCATGCAGCAATTGCATATCGACAATACGCTGCCGTCGATCTTCCTGCCCTGGATCACCGACGCCTTCATCATCTTTCTCTTGCGCCAGCACTTCGCCGAGCTGCCGCAGGATCTCTACGACGCCGCCATCATTGACGGCTGCTCTTTCTTCCGCATGTATTGGCAGGTGATGCTGCCCAATATCGTGCCGGCTTTGGTCAGCGCCGGCTTCATCAAGTTCATCTTCTCCTGGGATTCCTTCATTTGGCCCTCCATTGTGATCACCGATGAATCGAAGACGGTCATCACGGTCGCCTTGGCCAAAATGTTCAGCGACGAATATATCCTCTGGGAACTGGTTTTCGCCGGCTCCTTCGTCGCCACTGTCCCGGTCGTCGTTATCTTTATCTTCCTGCAGCGCTTTTACGTGCAAGGCTTTGTGCATTCCGGTCTGAAATAAGAAGGTTGCATCAAATGAATATCATCGTTGTAGTGTCCGACACCTTTCGCCGCGACCATCTGCCCTGCTATGGCGCTGCCGACGTCATCACGCCCAACCTCGATCGTTTCGCCGAAAGCGCGCTGATTTTCGAGCATTGCTATGCCGCGTCTTTCCCCACCGTGCCGGCGCGCGCCGACCTGATGACCGGGCGCTATACCTTCACTTACTTGCCCTGGGCGCCCCTGCCGCAAGACGAAGTAACGCTGGCGGATGTGATCAGCGCGGCCGGTTGGAATACCGCCGCCATCGCCGATACGCCATTTCTGGCGCGCCGCGGCTACGGGCAGGAGCGAGGCTTCAAAGAATTCATCTATGTGCGCGGTCAGCTGCACGGGACGGAAATGGAATACCGTAAGCGGCAGCGCTCTGCCTCAGAGATCGAGGGCTATTGCGCGCCGAAGACATTCACCGAAGCGGCCGCCTGGCTGGAACGCCACCATGAGAAGCCCTTCTTCCTCTATATCGACACCTGGGACCCGCATGAACCATGGGATCCGCCGCCCTATTATGTGAAGCCCTACTTGCCCGAATATAACGGCGAAGTGATTGCGCCCGTCTATTACGACTATGCGGCTGATGGCGTCAGCGAACGCGACCTGGAAATCGCCCGCGCCTGCTACAAAGGCGAGATCGCGATGGTCGATCACTGGTTCGGCTATCTGATGGAACGGGTGCGGGTTCTTAACTTGCTGGACGACACCGCGATATTCTTCCTCTCCGACCACGGCTTTTATTTCGGCGAGCACGGCTTATTCGGCAAGCGGCGCTTTCGCTGGCCCGATGGCAGCGGCTTCGACGAAGGCTTCGCGAAAGGCATGACCGTGCACCAACGCCAGGTGCACCGGTCTCCCTTGCACAATGAACTAACGCAGCTGCCGCTCTTGGTCTATCTTCCGGGCGTGGCGAGCCGGCGCGTACCGGGCTTGCTGTCATTGCCTGACTTGATGCCAACTATGCTGGACCTGCTTGATATCCCGCCGCCGGCCCGAACCCAGGCCAAGTCCGCGCTGCCCTTGCTAAACGGCGACGCCATCCATGACCTGGTTGTGACCAGCGCGCCCTTTGAAGAGGTAGGTGAATTATCCAAGACTGTGGACGGGCAGAATCGCGTCGTGGTGGAAGTTTCACCGAGCTCCATAACGGATGGCGAGTGGGACCTGCTGTACGCGGCTGAGGGACAGAAGGTCGAGCTTTATCGTTCGGTGGAGGACCCTGGTCACCAGCGAGATGTGAGCGCGTCTTATCCCGAGGTGGTCGAGGCATTGCACAGCCGATACCTAGAGTGGCTGATTTCGAACGATACGCCCACGCATCACCTTGAGCCGCGAAAGCGAATTTAGCGGCTTGGTCAATTTTGACATGCCGTTGAAGCCGCCGTGGACATCGCCATGAAAGCTGCAACCCTCTGTGCCCTCGCTGTACTCGGTGGTTAGAATATAATCATAGCCAACTTACAAAGGACGAGAACATGACCAGCAGAAGCTTCGAAGTGCCTAATGTCCATTGCATGGGCTGCGTCCAGGCGATCAAGAACGAACTGCGCGAGCTGGACGGCGTCGCCAGCGTCAATGGCGATGCGCGCTCGCGGATGATAGAGGTCGAGTTTGAAGCGCCCGCCAACTGGGACGCTATCGTCGCAGCCCTGACCGAGATCGAGTATCCGCCGGCAGCAGGCTGATCATCCAACTCGAATATGGCCGCTCCCTTCCTGCAGCTAACCCGCGAGAGCGCTGGACGTGTCCCTGACGGCTGCAAAGATTAAGGCCTTTGCCGGCGAACTGGGCTTCAACCTCTGCGGCATCACGCCGGCGCGTCCTTCGCCGACGCTGCGCGCCTACCTGCGCTGGATCGAGCGGGGCATGCAGGGCGGGATGAGCTATATGGCGCGGGTTGATCGCGTGCGGCGGCGGCAAAATCTGCGCGAGATCATGCCGAGCGCCCGCTCGCTCATCCTGGTCGGCATGGATTATCATGCGCGCTTCGCCGATGAGGAGACCTTGAATGACCCGGCGCGCGGGCGCATCGCCGCCTACGCCTGGGGGCTTGATTATCACAAGGTGATGGAGCTGCGCCTGGAGCAATTCGCCGAGCGGCTGGCCGACGCCTGCGGGCGGGCGATCCAGCAGAAGGTCTATGTCGATACCGGCGCGCTGCTCGAGCGCAGCCACGCGCAGCAGGCTGGCCTGGGTTTCATCGGCAAGAACAGCATGCTCATTCACCCGCGGCGGGGCAGCAGCTTCTTCATCGGCGAAATCATCAGTTCGCTTGAATTCGACGATTACGATGAGCCGCACCGCGAGACCATGTGCGGCACTTGCGCGCGCTGCCTGGCGGCCTGCCCGACCGACGCCTTCCCCAAGCCCTATGTACTCGACGCGCGGCGCTGCATCAGCTACCACACCATCGAGAACAAAGGCTGGATCGACCGCGAGTTGCGCGACGGCTTCGGCAACTGGATCTTCGGCTGTGACATTTGCATGGATGTCTGCCCCTTTCAACGCTTCGTCAGCGAAACCGAGGAGGTCGCATTTTTGCCCTTCGATATTGACCGCGTCGCCCCGCCGCTGACCGATATCCTGATGTCGACCGCGGATTCCTACCGCGCGCTGTTTCGGCGGAGTCCGCTGGAGCGGATCAAGCGCGAGCAGATGGTGCGCAACGCTTGCGTCGCCGCTGGCAACTGGCGGGGCGAGCGCGCCATCCCCCACCTGATCCAACTGCTCTATGACGAGAGCGCGCTGGTTCGCGGTCACGCCGCTTGGGCGCTCTGGCGGACGATGGGGCTGGATAGCAGCAAGCTCCTGACGGACCTCTATCGGCGCGATGACGATGCGCGCGTGCGTGACGAGGTGGCGGCGCTGTTGGGATAGACTCGCAGACGCACGATCGCAGGGGCGAGCCACCGGCTCGCCCGTACACACAGTTCGCTTTTATGTGGGCGATACAGGGGGCGCGTAGACACAGACCGTCGGTCGCCCCTACACGTCGTCAAGCTGCGCGAGCGCCGTGTCCAGGTCGGGATGCTGCCGGTGCCAGTCGGTGGCATCCTGGTAGGCTTTGGCGACGGCGAGGGTCTCGGCTTCTTTATGCAGGCCGCCGACGAATGAGATGCTTGTGGGACTGCCCTTGTCCGTGAAGCCATTTGGCGTGGCGACGGCGGGGTGCCCGGTGAAATTGGTGATCTGCATGGTATTGCCGCCGAAGCTGGGCGAAATGAAGACATCGACTTCGCTCATGACAAGCGCCATGTCATGCATAAGCTGCGTCCGGACGCGGTTGGCGTTGATGTATTCGACGGCGGGGATGAAGCGGGCGGCGCGGAAGATGTTGGGCCAGGCGTCATCATCCTGGCGCTTCATGGCATCAACCGAGCCATCGCGCGTGATCGCGTCGAAGGCGGCCGCCGCTTCCGCCGCCAGAATCATCCACAAGCCGCTGATAGTGCGGTCGGGCAATTCAATCGGCTTCAGCTCGAAGCCATTGGCGCGCATCACATCAAGCGCGGCGGCGGTATTGGCTTGGTTGGCGCGGCGCAGCGCCTCTTCCGCGGGGTCGTCGGCCGGCTCGTCCTCCATAATGGCGTCGGCGATATAGCCGATGCGCAGCCCACGCGGGTCAAGCGCCGGGTCCCAGCGGAAGGGCTCGGGGCTGATCGTCATGTCGCGGCCATCGGGCCCGTAGATGGCGCTGAAGACGAGGGCACAATCTTCAACCGAGCGGCACATCGGCCCGATCTTGTCCATGCTCCAGCTGAGCGCCATCGCGCCGTAACGGCTGACGCGCCCGTAAGTGGGCCGCAAGCCGGTGACGCCGCAGCGGGTCGATGGCGAGACGATCGACCCCATGGTCTCGGTGCCGATGGCGAAAGCGACCAAACCGGCGGCGACCGCAGCGCCCGAGCCGGCCGATGAGCCGCTGCTGCCCTCGCTTGTATCCCAGGGATTCCTGGTCATGCCGCCATACCAGACATCGCCGTTGGCCAGCGCGCCCAAGGTCAGCTTGGCGATGAGCACCGCGCCGGCTTCTTCCAGCCGCTGCACGACCGTCGCATCGACATCAAGCCGCTGCCCTTGATACGGCGCGGCGCCCCACTGGGTGGGATAAGCGCGCGTCGCCAGCAGGTCTTTGGCGCCCCAGGGCAGGCCATGCAGCGGACCGCGATAGAGCCCGCGAGCGATCTCCTCATCGGCGCGCGTCGCTTGCTCGTAGGCGCGCTCCTCGGTGTAAGCGGCCACGCAAACCAGCGCCGGGTCGTAACGCTTGAGCCGGCGCAGGTACATCTCGGTCAATTCAAGCGATGTGACCTGGCGACTGCGGATGAGCTCGGCGAGCTGCGTGACCGGCATGAAGGCGGCGTCTTCGAGATCGGCCGGGCGGGTGACGGGCGGCCCCGCGCTCATGGCATAACTGCGCGGGACGGCGGCGGGCGCGGAATCGCTGGCGTTGACGTTGAAGTTGAGGGCGAGCGGCACGCTGTTGTCGAGCTCGGCGGCGCGGATGCCTTGATATTGCTCGCGGCGGCCCTTGAGGATCTCGCGCATCTGCTCGCGCTGGGCGGGGCTGAAGTCGAGGCCGAGCAGGGTTTCAGCGGCGGCGATTTGCTCGGGGGTGATGGCGGGTTCTTGGTCGGGCATGGCGGGTTTCCTTGTGGCTGTGGGTTTTGGCGGAGTGTACCACAGGGGCGCCTGGCGACTATCCGGACGGTTTCCGGAAGGGGAAATATTTTTTGTCCGGCGGGAGAGTTTTTTCGGACATATAGCATGGGCGGCGGCGGGATATGGAGTTGTTAAACTGCGGGTTTCAGGGGGAGTGTAGCATGGGTTGGGTGTGGCGGGGTGAGTGGATGGTCGCGCGGGCTACGGCAAGTTCGGACACTTAGCGATAGACTTTACCTCTGAATACATGTACTAAAACGGCGGAGATTCTGCGGAGCGTTCCAGATATTCTTTCATTAAATCGACCGTCAATTGCTCTGTGAAGAACTGAGAGGCAGTAGAATCACATACCAGAACTTGATCTACGCCGCTACATCCAATGTCTTCCGCTATCTTTCGTCTGTGAGCATTTAGATCCGCTGACATGGGCCCGACTGCAAGAAGAAGTCTTTCGCTGCTACTCTGCAGCGCTTGATGCATTATCTTGTTGATGTGTTCGTCACCGAATCCGTACCCAACGGCCAGTATTATTCGTGATCTAAGCGTCCACTTGCGGAATTCATTTATGAAATAGAGAAATGGATCCTGATACTCAAGCTTATAGGATTCGCCAAATATGATGGCGGCTTCACTGATCGCGCTCGGATCGTCAAGATATGTCAAGAACCCGTCTTCATAAGTCCAATCCATTGAACCGTGCAGCTTATACAGATAAAGAGCATCTGACTTGTTTCTATTCTCATCGAATTCGGACTCTGTCCAATGTCTTCGACGATCGAAACCTCGCTGCAACTGGATATTCCTTGTTTCGCTTATCCTTTCCAAGCAAAGGTCGTAGTTTAGAGTAAACACTCTAAGATGTACCTGAAGTTTGTCACGAAAGTCCAGCAACCCTGAGTAATATTGTGCGTCGGTATCGTAGTTGCGAACTGTAAGCCAATCTGTCCTAAGTGCGTCCACTATCCTTTTTCGAAACTGCTTTACCAATCGGTAGTCATTTCCGGCAAATTCTAGTAGCCGTGGACTCCAACTTTCCACGAACGGATACAAAGTATGCTTATTTATCCCGATAATCTCATTTAGCGTATCAATCAGGGTCTCGATATTATAGTTGATGTTTGCACTAAATCGCTGTTTGATACCTTCAGAAAAGTAGATCGCGCTTTGAACATAATTGTAAAGGCGCTCATATTCCTTCCATACTGAATCACCAGCAATTAACTTACGCTCAATGTTTTCGATCATCTTGGTAGAATGAGGTATACCTGCATCGACGCTTGCACCAGCACCCAACAAGACAATGATCTCGTCTTGATCAATATGTTTCATAATCCCCCTTTATAGGAACCATGGAGATACGGTCCAGTCCATCTCTTCTAGTCCCAATCTTTGAAATTCTCGATAAAACTTGGCTATCAAATATGCGTAGTTGATGGATATCGGCAATGATTTGGCGTTAAACCCTCTCCAGTTGGCTCCCGAAATATTCACTGCGTCCTGAATATAATCGCGCTTTCTTGAGCTATCCAGTCGCCGATTCGAATGGAGAAACTGGACATGCACAGGCCGACTAACTCGAGCTTTCAAGTTTGGATTGTGGAACTGCAATCCCTCAAACCACACAAGGTATTCATCGTGAGAGAGTCTGAGGATGGAGCTTTCATATGGAGTCATACTGTTGCTTTCAGAGGCGTAAGCAAAGAATTTGTTACGTTCGTTAAACTTCATAACCACGAACTCTCTTGTACCACCAGCTTTCGCTTCCATCTGCGCTACTACGTTTTTGACAGCCCGAACTTCCCGATTCCTAACTCTGAACGTGCTATGGATGACGAATCTCTCATAATGATCATAGTATTGCTCTATCACATCCCTTAGCCGAGCCTCGAAATTGAAGAGATACGAATCAAAGTCTCGGTCATCACCAAGAATCTTTAGATCCTTGTATCGGCCTGATGAGTCGGTCAACACTGTGTATGCAAAGTACTTTTTCGCCGGGCCATACTCTCGACTATGCGCTTGTCCAATTCCTATAACGAGACAACTTCGAGAACGAGGTGTTACAAGCCAAGGTTCGCCTCCCATTTTCGCGAAGAGTTGCAGAGCGATATTTGAAGTTGCCCACTTAAGCTGGTACTTATCGCTCAATAGTCGAGTGCTGACGAACTGACAGGGAGAATTCAACTGAAGACATCTGTGCTTTAAGTGATAATAGAGATCATCACCGTCAGACTCGTCAAATGGAGAAACAAAAACAGGCACTACTCGGCCGTTTACCAGGCTATTTTCGATTTGATGTATCGCTCCGACTACATTCTCAATTGTAAATTCATCTACGGCAGTGCCGGCGACGGTATCCTTGTCAAACTGACACCCGAACATTGTTTCCATTCCAGGAAACTGTGAAGGGAAAGACTTCCCGTTCAGCGCAAAGTACAGTCGATTGGAAAGGGGTCTATCGTCCTCAGCGAAGACGAAATGCACGCGAGATCTTGCGCCGACCTGTTTGACCGGTCCATGTCTCTTTACGCCGAGAAACTGTGAGGAATCAGTTCTTCCGTTCGCAAATTCGTACCGCTTTGATCTTAGTAGCTCGTCATCAAACAGGCAACGTCGTGGAATTACGGCCATGTCATCACGGAGACGAAATATGTGCTCGGAGAATTTGTCGATGAATATCCGTATCTGTCTGTATCTATCGGAATAAAAGCTCCGATTTGACCGTCCACTAGCGTCAAGACTCAGAGACAGTTTCTGAGTTTCGATAGAATGGATGCCATCGTTGGAATGGAATCCGAAATCAAGCAATACTCCGAATAACTTCTTGGATTTCAGCAAGTATGGCTCTATCCACACTTCTCGGTTTCCCACCGGGTGCGATTCCAAGACAAACTCAATGCGCCGTTGTCTGATCCTGTCCTTGTCGGGCAAACGGTATTGATCGCGCAGCAACTGTCTACTACACGAATTCTCAAGCAGTTTGTAAAGATATGCGCAGGTAAGATCGTTGTTCGTATCGGCGTAGCAAACAAACGGCTCAAGCTCGTGGCATTCCTCAAACCTAACCCAGTAAGACTTATATTTCTGGTCGCGATGACATGATGAACCGTCAGGAGGTAATTTGTAGCGTACTAGGTCCGGGTTTGCGTCCTTTGTTTCGCCTTCTCCATAAGATCGACGATATACCGTGAACTGGAAGTCTTGATTGTCCAATTCAAAGAAGCTGAGAAAAACGCTTTGTCTTGTGCTCATTACAATGTCGTTCCGCGGAAGTTTTGAATCAGTCGTGCGAACACACTTGTTCTATTCACACCGACTCATTATACATGAGCTTTACTGTGAGAAATATTAGCCATCAGAAGTTTAATACATTTCTTACAGTTCAATTGATGAGTTGCATGAGGATTTACCTCTGCCCCCGCAACCTTAACGAATTACTCACCACAAACACGCTCGAGAAAGCCATCGCCGCCGCCGCGAACATGGGCAGCAGCCCGCCCAGCATGGCCACCGGAATCAGCACGATGTTGTAGATGAAAGCCCAGAAGAGGTTCTGGTGGATCGTGCGCAGGGTCGCTTTGCTGAGGTCCAGCGCGGCGGTCAGCGCCCCCAAGTCGCCGCCGACCAGAGTGATATCGCCGGCTTCGATGGCGATATCGGTCCCGCCCCCGATGGCGAAGCCGACATCAGCGCTGGCCAGCGCCGGCGCGTCATTGATGCCATCGCCGACCATGCCGACGACCGCGCCGTCCGCTTGCAGCTGCTTTACCGCGTCGGCTTTGTCGGCTGGCAGCACCTCGGCCATGACGCGCTCGATGCCGGCCTCGCGGGCGACCGCTTCGGCGGTGCCCCGGTTGTCGCCGGTGATGAGCGCGAGGGTCAAGCCGCGCTCACGCAGGGCGCGTATGGCGGGCAGGGACGACGGTTTCAGCGAATCGCCGATGGCCAGCGCGCCCATGAGTTTGCCGCCGGCGGCCGCCACGATGACGGACTGCCCCTGGCTTTGCCGCTGGGCGATCGGCTCGGCGAGCGGGCTGATGTCGATGCCGCGCCCGGCGATGAAGCGCGGGCTGCCGACGAGGACTTCGGCGCCGTCGATTGTGGCGCGGATGCCTTGACCGGGGATGGCTTCGAAGGTCTCCAGGGGCGCGGGATTGATGCCTTGGGCTTTGGCTTCCGCCAGCACCGCCAGGGCCAGCGGATGCTCGCTGGCGGCTTCGGCCGAGGCGCTGGCCTGGAGGACATCGCGCGCGCTGACGCCGTCGGCGGCGATCACGTCACGCACAGTCGGCGCCCCTTGCGTGATGGTGCCGGTTTTGTCGAGCAGGAGGGTCGTCAGGTTGGCGGCGCGCTCGAGGGCTTCGCTGCTGCGGAAGAGGATGCCGGCTTCGGCGCCGCGTCCTGTCCCGACCATGATGGCGGTGGGCGTCGCCAGGCCGAGGGCGCAGGGGCAGGCGATGACGAGCACGGCGATCATGTTGAGAATGGCTTGGGGGATGGATGCGCCGCCAATCGTCAGCCAGCCGACCAGCGTAATCAGCGCGAGGGCGATGACCGCCGGCACGAAGACCGAGGCGACGCGATCGGCGACCGCCTGAATGGGCGCTTTGCTGGCTTGGGCGTTTTCGACCAGGCGGATAATCTGCGAGAGCACGGTGTCGCGGCCGACGCGCTGGGCTTCAATGACCAGCCGGCCTTGCTGATTGATGGTACCGCCGTAGACCTCGGCGGCAATGGTTTTATCGACCGGCAGGCTCTCGCCGGTGAGCATGGATTCGTCGACTGCCGAGCGGCCGTCGGTCACGATGGCGTCGACCGGGATGCGCTCGCCCGGCTTGACCAGCAGCAGATCGCCCGGCGCGACATCGTCGATGGGGATGGACTTTTCTTTGCCATCGCTGAGCAGCGTGGCGGTCTTTGGCGCCAGGCCCATCAGTTTCTTGATGGCGGCGCTGGTGCGGCCTTTGGCGCGCGCCTCCAGCAATTTGCCCAGTGTGATCAGCGTGAGGATGACGGCGGCTGATTCGAAATAATCGGATTTGCCAACCACATCGGAGAAGTTGAATACGATGCCCAGGAGCACGATGATGCCGTAGATGTAGGCCGCCGACGATCCCATCGCGACCAGCACATCCATGTTAGCTGAACGGTTGCGCAGGGATTTGAGCGCGCCGCTCAGATATTGCCGCCCCAGCAGCAGGACAACCGGCGTCGCCAGGGCGCCGAATACCAGGAGCCAGATATCGGCCGTCAGGAAAGCGAAGTGCTGCATCAAGAATGGACTCTGATGCAGGAAGTGGCGGGTCATGCTTAAGACGGTCAGCGGGATGGTGAAGGCGGCGCCGATCTTGACGAGGCGCGTCTGGCGGTCGATCTCGGCTTGGCGGGCGGCTGCTTCGGCGTCGGCGGGCGTGTCGAGGGCGGCTGTGTCGATGACGCCATAGCCAGCGCGCTCAACGGCGGCGACCAGGTCGCGGCGGCGCGTCACGCCGGGCAGGTAGCTCACAGTCGCTCGTTCGTTGGCGAGGTTGACCGATGCGCTGAGGACGCCGTCGTTGCGATTGAGCGCGCGGGCTACGTTTTTCTGGCACATGGCGCAGGTCATGCCGGTGATTGGCAGGTCGACGCGCGCCGCAGCCACGCCGTAGCCGGCATGCTCCAGCCGCGCGACCAGGTCTTTGGTCTTCGCAGCGCCGTCATCGTATTGCACCTTGGCTTGTTCGGTCGCCAGGTTGACGCTGACACCGGCGACGCCGTCGGCGCGGTTCAGGCTGCGCTCGACATTCTTGACGCACATGGCGCAGGTCATGCCGGTGACCGGCAGGGTGATTTCTTTGGTCGCCATGATTCGGGCTCCTTCAACTGTTGATCAACTTGAGGATCTTCTGCATATCGCTCAGGGCGCGCCCCGGGTCGCTGCCCATTTCTTGCGCCAGGGTGTTTTCGATATAACAATCGAAGAGATGATTGATCAAGCTGGTCATGCCTTTTTCGATAGTGCGGGCGCGCAAGACGCGATCTTCGCAGCTGCCATCGTCAGCGCTAATCATCGCTTCGAGGGCGCTCAATTGCCCCTGGATCTTGCGGATGCGATTGATCGTTTTGCGGTTGTGGTCGGCGCGCGGGATATGCTGTGCGAGCAATTCTTTAGCCATGCATTTGTCTCCAATACCTATACCCCTATATGTATATTCTAGCGCACTGTGATGCGGCGTGTCAATACGCTGTCGAGATTATCCTTAGGAGGCGGCGTTAATCAGCGGGAGGGCGTTGCAATTGCCGGCGGAGACGGTGGCGTCGACGCGGACCCAGATGCGTTCCCCCAGCTTCCACCAGGGCAGCCTGTCGATGCCGATGCCACGCGCCAGGGGTTCGGCGCTTTCGCGGAAAGCCATGACGGCGATGACCGGCGCGTTTGGATCCGGACGCGAGCGGATGTTGGCGCCGGCCAGCACGGCGGAAAACTTGCAAGGCGCGTCAGCCGGGAGCGCATCCAGGGGGCTGCCCCCGCCCGCGGGCGCCGGATCCACCACTGTGTAGATATCCAGGCTGACTTTGGCCGGGCTCGGCAGCGCAGCGACAGGCAGGACGGTGAGCGCGTGATAATCGTATGCCTGCGGAGTCTCCGGCGGCCCAACCGGGACGAGCGCGCCCTTGTCGCTCCTGTCCAAGGCGATTGCGGTGTATTTGCCGCTGCGGACGATTTGCGCGCCAGCGTCCGCCGTGACTTGCGCGCGGCCGTCGATGATATGCAGCAGCATGCCGGCGCTGGCCTGGGCTTGCAGCCAGGCAGTGCCGTTCAGCGCTATGCGGACGCCGTTGATCTGAAACAGGCGCGGCGCGATGAATTTCGGCGTTTGCAGGAGGATGCCGCTGGCCGGCGCTCCCGGGCAGGGCGCGTCGCCCATGCCGCTGCGGAAATCGAAGCGCTGCCAGGGCAGCCATAACGGCGCGGTATCGACTTCGGCGGGCAGGGCGGGCAGGTCCACAGGTGGCGCGGAAACCACCGCTCGGCTGATCCAGCCGCGCAGCTCAGGCGTCGCATAAGTTAGCAGCCAGTTCCCGTTTGGGCTGCGGCCGATGGCGCCCAGCTGCCGACTGAATGACAGCTTGGCGATGACAGGCGCCTCGGTGCTAGGCCGGGTGCGGAGATTCGCGCCTTGGGCGGCGGTCACGTTGACTTCGGCGAGCGTCGCCGGCCTCTCGGGGGCTTCGGGGAAAAACAGCGCCACATTGCCGACGGCGAGCAGAGCGGCGTCGCGCGCTTGCAGGCTGTCCTCGGCGTAAGCGGGAAAGAGCGCGCGGGCCAAGCCCCAGGTCCGGTCTTCGCTGCTGACGCTGAGCCAGTCGATGGCCGTGATGGCGATGGCGTCGCCGGGTTCAGTAAATCGGCCGCCGGCTTCAGGCCGCCCCCGCAAGACGGGCGTTACCGTGTCGTGACCCAGGCAGAGCGTTCCCGCTTCCTGCGCCGCGCAACGTTCTGTGAGGCTCGCCAGCGCTTTATTCTGCAGCGCCGGGCAGGCATCGTCCTGCGACAGCGACATGCTGGAAAGCAGCAACACGATTAGGGGAGCGAGCCAATGTCTCATGCGCCTGCCGCCCATCCGCACCACCTATAAGTTGCGCCAGACTGAACCTAAGTTGGGCGCCTCTCGTAGTGCAGGAGCATATTTCCGCTTTCGAAATCCCAGGATTTCAACAGGCGCAAGCGGGCGCCGAGATCGCCCTCGAACATTTTTTTGCCCTCGCCACAAATGTATGGCGTTAGGATGATGAGGTATTCGTCGATCAGGTCGCGGGCGGCGAGCTGCTTGACGATGGAGCCGCTGCCGAAGATGGCGATGTCGCCGCCTGCCTCCTTCAACCGGCGTGTTTCGTCAACCAGGTCGCCGGCGAGCAGGCGGGAATTGACCCAGGTCGTTTCCTTCAAGCTGCGCGATGCCACCAGTTTCGTCGCGCTGTCGAGCTCGCGCGCGGCCTCCCGCAGACCGGGGTCGGCGGACTCGTCATCCGCAACATGACCCCAGAAGCTCTCGAACAGCTGGTAAGTCACGCGGCCGAAGAGCAAAGTTTCGGAGCGATAAATGTCATGCGCGACCGAGATCGCTGCGGGATCGTGAACGAACCAGTCAATCTCGCCATTGGGTCCGGCGATGAATCCATCAAGCGATATCTGATTGTAAACAATGAGGCGATTCACCAGCATTTGCCTTTCAATTTGTTGGTATTCAGATCGATTCATAGAGCTCAAGCAAAACGCCGCCGGCGCTCTTGGGATGGATGAAGGCATAACGTCGGCCATCTCGTTCGCGCGGCGTCTCGTTGATGAGCTCGTAACCGCGCGCGCGCAGTTCATTCAGTTTGGCCTCCAGATCGGGCACTTCGAGGCAGAGATGGTGCAGGCCGGGTCCGCGCTTGGCCAGGTATTTCGCCACGCCGCTGTCGCTGCTCGTCGGCTGGATCAGCTCGATATGGGCGTCGCCGAGCGACAAAAAGGCGATGTCCACCGCTTCGGCGGGGACGGACTCGATCTCGCCGGTTTGCGCCAAGCCGAGGCTCTCGCGCCAGAAACGCAGGGCGGCCACCATATCATCCACGACGATGGCGAGGTGGTTGAGTTTGATGTCGGTCATGCGCAATCGTCATTCAATGCAAAGAATCCTTCACCACAGAGGAAAAAGAGGAAACACAGAGAACACAGAGTTTTCTTTGTTAAATGCATGGAGACTCTAATTCTTAGCAATTTACCGCTCCCAGTTGAGACCAAGCGCAAGGTTTCGGTCCCTTTGAATGTTATAATGAGAGGCTGAATGGGGAAAGTGCTATGGCGTCGACTGAAGGAGGAAGGATGATATGGTCCTAAACGAAATGACGCGGCCGCTCAGCCTTGCAATGACCGAAGAGCATGAGATGCTGCTGGCGGCAGTCCGCGATTTCGCCGTTCGGGAGATCGCTCCCATTGCCGCCGAGTATGACGAATCGGGCGAGTTCCCCATCGACACGGTGCGCAAGATGGGCGAGATGGGCTTGATGGGCATTGAGATGCCGGAGGCCTATGGCGGCGCCGGCATGGATACGCTGGCGCATGTCTTGACCATGATCGAGATCGCCAAAGCCGACGCCAGCCACAGCACGATTCTAAGCGTCAACAACTCGCTTTATTGCAATGGCATCTTGTGGTTTGGCACTGAGGCGCAGAAGCGCGAGTGGATCAGGCCGGTGGCCAGCGGCGAGGAGATCGGCGCATACAGCTTGACCGAGCCCATGTCGGGCAGCGACGCCGGCAATATGGCCAGCCGCGCCGTGCTGAATGAGGCGGGCACTCACTTCATCATCAACGGGCGCAAGAGTTGGGTGACCAGCGCGCCCTTCGCCGACCGCATCGTGCTCTTCACCATGACGGCCGACAACCCCCCTCGGTCCCCCGACGGGTCAGTGTCTACGCGACCCCATAGCAATGGGGGGAAGACACACGGCAATATCACGGCGTTTCTCATCGACACCAGGGGGCCGGGTTTCATCCGCGGCAAAACCGAACCCAAGCTCGGCATCCGCGCCAGCGCCACCAGCGAGATCATCTTCGAGGATTATGCTTGTCCGGTCGAGAACGTCTTGGGCGGCGTCGGCCAGGGCTTCAAGATCGCGATGACGGTGCTGGACGCCGGGCGGATCGGCATCGCGGCCCAGGCCCTGGGCATCGCGGAAGCGGCCTATGAAGCGGCGCTGGTTTATGCGCGCGAGCGGCAGGCATTCGGCGCGGCCATCGGCAGCTACCAGATGATCCAGCAGAAAATCGCCGATATGAAAACGCGGATCGAGGCGGGGCGGGCGTTGATCTATCAGGCGATCATCGCCAAAGAGCGGGCGCTGGCGAATGGGACACGTTACACGAGCGAAGCCAGCATGGCGAAATTATTTTGCAGCGAGGCGGCCGCCTATGTCACTGACGAGGCGCTGCAGATTCATGGCGGCATGGGCTACAGCAAAGAAATGCCGCTGGAGCGGTATTATCGTGATGCGCGCATCACGCGGATTTATGAAGGCACAAGCGAGATCCAGCGCCTGGTGATCGCGCGAAAGGAATTGGGCTTGCGATGAGAGCAGCAGTTCTTACTGGACACGGCGGCGCGGAAGTCGTCGACTACGTAGAAGATCTGCCCGTACCCGAGCCGGGGGCGGGCGAGGTTCGCATCAAGATTGCGGCGGCGGGGCTCAATCGGCTCGATTTGTGGGTGCGCGCCGGCTGGCGGGGTTTGGAGCTTGACTTTCCCCATGTCATCTGCGCGGATGGCGCGGGAGTCGTTGATGCCGTGGGGAATGGCGTGGCCGGATTCGACGCTGGCGATCGCGTCTGCATTGATCCGACCATCGTGCGCCCGGATGACCCGGCTTTGTACAGCGGGCTGGAGAACCAGACTAACATCGCCATCCTGGGCGAGCATCACAGCGGGACGGCGGCGGAATACACCGTCTTGCCGCAGCGCAATCTGATGAAGATGCCCGACAGTTTCGACTTTGGCGAAGCGGCGGCGGTCGGCCTGGTCGGCGTGACCGCCTGGCATTCGCTGATCACGCGCGGCGGACTGAAAGCGGGCGAGTCGGTTTTGATCGTCGGCGCGGGCGGCGGCGTCAACAGCATCAGCATTCAGATCGCCAAGCTGGCGGGCGCGACCGTTTACGCCGTCGGCAGCGACGCGGCAAAATGCGCGGAGGCGGAAGCAATCGGCGCCGATGTGACGATCAACCGCGAGGAGGAGCCGGCTTGGTCGCGAGCGCTCTACAAGCTGACGAAGCGGCGCGGCGTCGATGTGGTGGTGGACAATGTGGGGGCGGCGACGCTGGGCCAGAGCATGCGCGCCTGTCGCATCGGCGGGCGGATACTGATTGTTGGCGGGACCAGCGGCTACGGCTACGAGCTCAATGTGGCGCAGCTTTTCGCGCGGCATATCTCGTTGATCGGCAGCACGATGGGGCCGCATCGCGATTATGTCGCTTTCATGGAGCAGGTTTTCGCTGGGCGCATCCAGCCGGTCATCGGCGCGCGGCTGCCGCTCAGCGAGGCGCGGCGGGCGCAGGACATTCTGGAGCGGAATGCCGTCTTCGGCAAGGTTGTGCTGGAGCTGTGAGGGCGCTCACATAAAAGCCTGGATGCCGGTTTGGGCGCGCCCCAAAATGAGGGCGTGAATATCGCTGGTGCCTTCATAGGTGTTGACCGCTTCCAGGTTCATCACATGACGGATGACGTGGAATTCGTCAGCGATGCCGTTGCCGCCGTGCATATCGCGGGAGGCGCGGGCGATATCGAGGGCGGCCGCGCAGGAGTTGCGCTTGACAAGGGAGATCATCTCCGGCGTCGCCTTGCCCTGATCGAACAAGCGGCCGACGCGCAAGGCGCCCTGCAGGCCGAAGGCGATCTCGCTCATCATATTGGCCAGCTTGAATTGAATCAATTGATTGGCGGCCAGCGGTCGCCCGAATTGATGCCGGTCCAGCGTGTATTGACGGGCGGCCTGCCAGCAAAATTCAGCCGCGCCCAAAGCGCCCCAGGCGATGCCGTAGCGAGCGCGATTCAGGCAGCCGAAGGGCCCTTTCAAGCCGCGCGCCTCCGGCAGCAGATTTTCCGCCGGCACGAGGACTTCGTCCATGACGATTTCGCCGGTGCTGCTGGCGCGCAGGCTGAACTTGCCCTCGATTGACGGCGTCGACAAGCCGTCCATATCGCGTTCAAGGATGAAGCCGCGGATCGCGCCCTCCCGATCGTCGCCGCCATAGGCCTTGGCCCAGACGATGAAGACATCGGCGATTGGCGAGTTTGTGATCCACATCTTGTTGCCATGAAGCAGCCAGCCGCCGTCGGTCTTCAGCGCCCGCGCTTCCATCCCCCCGGGGTCGCTGCCGTGGTTCGGTTCGGTCAAGCCGAAGCAGCCGATCCATTCGCCGCTGGCCAGCTTGGGCAGGTACTTCAGCCGTTGTTCCTCAGTGCCGTAGGCGTAGATCGGGTACATGGTCAGGGCGCTTTGCACGCTCATGGCGCTGCGATAACCGCTGTCGACGCGCTCGACCTCGCGCGCGATCAGCCCGTAGCTGACGTAGTTCAAGCCGGCGCCGCCGTATTCCTCGGGCAGGGTGGCGCCGAGCATGCCGAGTTCAGCCATTTCGTAATAGATAGCGCGATCGAAAGTTTCGTGGCGGTTGGCCTCGAGAATGCGCGGCATGAGCTTGCCCTGGCAATAATCGCGGGCGGCATCGCGCACCATGCGCTCTTCGTCATCCAACTGTTCTTCGAGCAGGAAGGGGTCATCCCATTGAAATTGACTCGCCATCAGCGCTCCGTTTTTACCCGTTGTCGATTGAGTTTATCTTACCGATTTCAACTCGCAATGAGAACGCGGAATCAACGAACGTTGAAGAACAACACGCTGATTTCTCCGTTTTCGCGACTGTGGCATAGGGTTATAATCAGGACGCGAATCAGCTGGACGCAATCAGGGCGGAATTATTGCGCCCAGGGCGTTCTCAATTGGCGGTCACGGATGACTGGCATGATGCAAGACAAGATCATCGTACGCGGCGCTCGCGAGCATAATCTGAAAAACATTGATGTCGAGATACCGCGCAATCGCCTGGTGGTCATCACCGGTTTGTCCGGCTCGGGCAAATCCTCGCTGGCCTTTGACACAATCTTCGCAGAAGGCCAGCGGCGTTATGTCGAGAGCTTGAGCAGCTATGCCCGGCAGTTTCTCGGCTTGATGGAAAAGCCGGATGTCGACCAGATTGAGGGACTGAGCCCGGCCGTATCCATCGACCAGAAGAGCGTGAGCCATAATCCGCGTTCGACAGTGGGCACGGTCACCGAGATTTATGATTATCTGCGCCTGCTGTACGCGCGGGTGGGCATCCCGCACTGCCCTAAATGCGGCGCGGAAGTATCGGCCCAGAGCGCGCAGCAAATCGTCGATCAGGTGCAGAACATGGCCGCCGACAGCCGCATACAAATCCTGGCGCCGGTGATTCACCGTCAGAAGGGCAACCACGTCAAAGCGCTGGAAGATATTGGCAAGCAAGGTTTTGCGCGTGTTCGCGTTGATGGCGCGGTGCGTGACCTGGACGAAGAGATCGAGCTTGATCGCTATGTGATCCATGACATTGAAATTGTCGTGGATCGGCTGGTGATTCGGCGCTACGACCATGCACACAGTGATGACGCCACCGCCTTTGAAACGCGGCTGACTGACGCGGTGGAAACGGCGCTGGAGCTGGGCGACGGGCGCATGATCGTGCAGGATGTGACCGACCGCGACCACTCCGTTGACCATCTGTTCAGCGAAGATTTGGCCTGCCCGGAGGGCCATGGCAGCGTGCCGGCGCCGGAGCCGCGGCTCTTCAGCTTCAATACGCCGAGCGGCGCCTGCCCGACTTGCCAGGGCCTGGGCTTCAGTTTGGAGATTGACCCGGACATGGTCGTGCCGGATCAAAGCAAATCGGTAGCGGACGGGGCGATAAGCGCCAATGGCCACAGTGTCGACGACAAGCGGGGCTGGAATTGGAATGTCTACCAAAGCCTGGCGAAGGCTTACGGTTTCCGCCTTGACGCGCCCTGGCGAAAGCTGAAGCAGGAGCATAAAGATCTGATGCTCTACGGTTCGGGCGAGCGCCGTTTTGATGTCACTTATTATCATTCCAATGGGCAAGCACGGACCTGGTCGACGCGCTTTGAAGGCGTCATTCCCAATTTGGAGCGGCGCTATCAGCAGACGGAGTCTGATTTCATCAGGGGCAAGATACAAGAGTATATGCGCGAGATTCCTTGCCGTTCCTGTGGCGGGCAACGGCTGCGGCCGGAGGCGCTTTCAGTGACGATTGGCGGCGCGACAATTCATCAGATCACGCACTTGCCGATTGATGAGCTGGAAACCTGGGTGGATTCCTTGCGCGGCGAGGGCGCCATCCTTACGGGCCGGGAACAGCAAATCGCCCATCAGATTTTGCGCGAACTGAATTCACGGGTCGGCTTCCTCAGCAATGTCGGGCTGAATTATCTGTCATTGTCCCGCAGCGCGGCGACGCTCAGCGGCGGCGAATCCCAGCGGATACGGCTGGCGACGCAGGTCGGCAGTCAGCTTACCGGTGTGCTCTATGTCTTGGACGAGCCCTCAATCGGCCTGCATCAGCGGGATAACAAGCGGCTGATCCGCACCTTGACCGGGCTGCGCGATATCGGAAATACGGTCTTGGTCGTTGAGCACGATGAGGACACGATGCGCTCATCGGATTGGCTGATCGACTTGGGACCGGGCGCCGGCGAACATGGGGGCGAAGTGGTGGCGGCGGGCACGCCGGAAGCGGTCGCGCAAGTGGATGCGAGCTGTACGGGCGCCTTTCTGGCCGGCCGTTTTCAGATTCCCTTGCCGGAAGGACGGCGTCCCGGCTCGGGCGAGAACCTTTCGCTGCGTGGGGCGCGCGCCAATAATTTGAAGAATATCGATATCGATTTTCCATTGCGCAAATTGATCTGCGTCACCGGCGTCAGCGGCAGCGGCAAGTCCTCGCTGGTGGTGGAGACGCTTTACAAGCGGCTGGCGCAATTGATCAATCGCAGCCGCGAGCGGGCCGGCGACCACGATGAAATCATCGGCGCGGATGAGATCGACAAGATCATCAATATCGATCAGAGCCCGATCGGGCGGACGCCGCGCAGCAATCCCGGCACTTATACAAAGATGTTCGATGATATCCGCGGGCTCTTCGCCGAACTGCCGGAGAGCAAGATCCGCGGTTACCGGGCCGGGCGCTTCAGCTTCAATGTCAAAGGCGGGCGCTGCGAAAATTGCGAGGGGCAGGGGCTGATAAAGATCGAGATGCAGTTTTTGCCCGATGTATATGTGCAATGCGAGGTCTGCCGCGGCAGTCGCTACAACCGCGAGACGCTGCAAGTGCATTACAAAGGCAAGTCAATCGCTGATGTGCTGGGCATGACCGTCAGCGAAGGCCTGGAGTTCTTTGAGAATCTGCCGCGCATCCGCCGCAAGCTGGATACGCTGGACGCGGTCGGGCTGGGTTATATCCGCATCGGCCAGCCGGCGACGACGCTGAGCGGCGGGGAGGCGCAGCGCATCAAGCTGAGCCGAGAGCTTTCGAAGCGCGCCACCGGTCAGACGCTTTATATTCTCGATGAACCCTCGACCGGTTTGCATGCGGTCGATGTCGAGAAGCTGATCAATGTTTTGCAGCAATTGGCGGACGCGGGCAACACGATCATCGTCATCGAGCACAATCTGGACATCATCAAGGTGGCGGATCATATCATTGATCTGGGGCCGGAAGGCGGCGGCGGCGGCGGCGAAGTCATCGCGCAGGGTTCGCCGGAAGAAGTGGCGGCGACGCCCGGCAGTTATACCGGGCAATACTTGCAGCCCTACCTGCAAATGCCGCAGCCGGTTTGATCCCGGCGAGACAGGACGACATGCCGTGGCAAGGTTCTGGTTCGTTTCGGCGCCTTTGTACAGCCACACAGACTGGGGCGGATTTCTCAAGACGGCGCAAGCCCTCAATGCGCGGGGGCATGATATCCTCTGGCTCAGCGAAAGGCCGCTAGAGCGGGCGCTGACGGCGAGCGGGCTCCGCTTCCGCGCTGTTCGGGAAACCGGTTGGCTCTGGCCGCCACCGCCAGCGCCGGATCTGAGCCAGATCCCGCCGGCTGAGGCGGTTTCGCTGCGATACCGGCGGGCGCTGGACACCTGGCTAAGTGAAGATCTAGTCGCTGAGGCGGTCGAGGCGCTGCTGGATTTGGAGGACGAAATCGGCGCGCCGGACGCGATCGTTTCCGATCCTTTCCTGTGCGCGTCGGCGCTGGCGGCGGAACTTCTTGATATTCCGCTGATCATCTGTGGCTGGCCGGCGCAGGCGACCCTCGACGAACAAAGTCTGTTTCCAGTGCAGCGCGATTTGAGCAGTGACAGTCAGCAGCGCATTCAGCGTTTATGCGATCGCTTCGGCGTGGAGGGGCGCAACTTCTCCAAGGGGGCGGCGCCCTCAATCATCAGTGAATGGCTGCATGTGGCGTATTTCACGCCGGAATGGTATCAATCGGAGCTGTCGACGATCCTGCCGCAGACGCAATTCGTCGGTGGCCGCGCCGAGACGCCGGCAGACGCGCCGCCGCCGTGGCTGCTGGATATCCCGCCGGAGACGCCGCTGGGGCTGGTCACCTTGGGCACGAGCTTCACTGGCGACCTGGGCTTCTACAGTTGGGCGGCGCAAGCGGTGGCCAGCGCGGGCATGATCCCGCTGGTGACGCTCGGCTGGCATCCGATTGCGCCGGAGCAAAAGGCCGAGTTGAAGCGGGCGCTGCCGGCCGGTACGCGGCTGCTCAACTGGGCGCCCTACGATCACGTGCTGCCGCGCTGCCGGATCGTGATTCATCATGGCGGCATGGGCACGACGCATAGCGCGGTGGTCCACGGCTTGCCTCAGATTGTGGTGCCGCACGCGGCCGACCAGCGGATTCAGGGGCGGCGGGCGGCGGAGGCGAAGGTGGGCTTGCATTTGACGGCGCATGATGTGCGGCAGGGGCAGCTGCGCGAGGGCGTGCGGGCGATCATGGAGGCGGATTGGGTGCGGGAGAATGCGCGGCGTCTGGCGCGGGAGATGGCTGGTTTGGGGGGTGCTGAAAGGGCGGGGGAGCTAGTGGCTGGGGTTGTTGCGCAATGCTAACTGTACGGGTCGGTCAGGTCTTCGCAAACCCAGATCGGATGCCTGGACGAGATAACGATGCCTCGCAATTTGGCGACGACGAAACACCCTCTGAATACCTCTAATTTCTCGACGGCGCTTTCCGCCACAAAAAATGTAAAGCTGCAGTTGTCCGCTTCAGTCTCCGTCAGCGCCCCCGTGTGAATGGTTATCTGAACCAGCGATAAATTGGCGAATTGACCGAGCAATGCGACGCCCACGGCTCCCGCAGTGACACCCGCTTTCTTGAAGATGTTGGCGTCTCGGTTAATCTCGGTGATGATGCCGCGTTCAGTCGTCTCAAGTCTGTGGTATGGATCTTGCCGCGCAACCCAAGCCGATTGGCGCTGCCGCCGCTCGGTGGCCTTCGCCGCTTTTTTGACCGCCTGCGCATAGTCCCGCTCTATATTTGCGTCGATCAGTTGCGCGATTGCGTCTGCCTTGTCGCTGTCTAAGCGACTCAAAATGCTGCCGCTCAAATCGTCGGGTCCCAGCCGCGACAAAGTCGTCTTCGGCGTCAAGCCTGCGCATTGATGCCGCGGCCAGGGCCAGCCCAGCTCATCAAACAGAACTGATGAACCGCAGTCGCAGCTCAGCCAAAAAATCTGGTCGCCGCAGAATTTGCATGTCATCGGGACTGTCTTCGAGTTGCACCACCAACCGTGTCTCGCGCCCATCATTCTTCCCCCGCTTGCCCGGCACTAGCATCTTATAACGCTGTTGCCCTCCAAGAGTTGCGTTACAATACCCCTCACCATCCACCCACACCAACAGAAAGCCCAAACCACATGAACCTCCCCCTCGACAACATCGGACGCTGGCGCTGCATCGGGCCATTCCGCGGCGGGCGCGTCGTCACTGTGGCCGGCGACCCGCGCGACATCGGCACCTTCTATTTCGGCGCTTGCGCGGGAGGCGTCTGGAAGACGGATGACGCCGGGCAGTATTGGCGCAACATCTCGGACGGCTACTTCAATACCGCGTCTGTGGGCGCGCTGGCGGTTTCGGAAGCGGACCCCAATGTCATCTACGCCGGCACGGGCGAAGCGACGATCCGCATTGATGTCTCGCATGGCGATGGCGTTTACAAGTCGACAGACGCCGGGCGCAGCTGGACGCATATTGGTTTGGACGACACGCGACATATCGGCAAAATTCGCATTCATCCGGCGGATCCGGACCGGGTTTTTGTGGCGGCCCTAGGGCATGCTTTTGGGCGGAATCAACAGCGCGGCGTCTTCCGTTCTTGCGATGGCGGCGAGACCTGGGAGCAAGTGCTGTTCGTCAGTGACAAGGCGGGCGCGGTCGACCTGAGCATTGATGTCAACAATCCGCGCATCATCTACGCGACGATCTGGGAGGCCTATCGCAACTTCCACATGATCAGCAGCGGCGGTGAAGACAGCGGCATCTGGCGCTCGTTGGACGGCGGAGATAGCTGGGAGAATATCTCGGGCAAGAAGGGATTGCCGAGCGGCATCATCGGCAAGGCGGGCATTGGCGCGTCGCCGGCGCAGGCGGGCCGCGTCTACGCCTTGATCGAGCATGAAGAGGGCGGCATGTACCGCTCGGACGATTACGGCGATAGTTGGCGTTTTGTCGCGCGCAACAACGACATCATTTCGCGCGCCTGGTATTACATGCATCTAACGCCCGACCCGGTAGACCCGGACACGGTCTACGTCAATAACCTGCGCTTCTGGAAGTCGGTCGATGGCGGCAAGACCTATTCGATGATTGGTACGCCGCATGGGGACAACCACGACTTGTGGATCGACCCGGGGAATCCCAAGCGCATGGTGCAGGGCAATGACGGCGGCGCTTGCGTTTCCTTGAATGGGGGCGCCACCTGGTCGAGCATATTCAATCAGCCGACGGCGCAGTTTTATCATGTTGCGGCTGACAATCGCGAACCTTATTTCGTCTACGGCACGCAGCAGGACAACAGCAGCATCGCCGTGCCCAGCCGCAATGAAAAATCGTCGCTGATGTGGATGGACGGCTTCATCGCCGGCTCGGGCGAGAGCGGCTATATCGCGGTCAAGCCCGACGATGACGACATCATTTTCGTCGGTGCGATCGGCAGCTCGCCCGGCGGCGGCAACTGCCTGCAGCGCTACGATCATGGCAGCAAGCAGCTGCGTCTGGTGACAACCTGGCCGGAGATGACAGCGGGCGAAGCGGCGGCCGAGCTCGAGTATCGTTTCGCCTGGACTTACCCCATCGTGTTTTCGCCGCATGACGCGAACACGCTGTACATCGGCGGCAATCAGATCATGAAATCCACTGACGAGGGGCATAGCTGGCAAGAGATCAGCCCGGATTTGACGCGGGCCGACCCGGCCACGCTGCAAACTACCGGCGGGCCGATCAATCGTGACGGCGCCGGCGCTGAAGTATACGCGACCGTATTCGCGCTGGCGGAATCTCCGCATCAGCCCGGCGTGATTTGGGCGGGCTCGGACGATGGCCTGGCGCACATCAGCAGGGACAATGGCGAGACCTGGCAAAACATCACACCGGCGGAGTTGCCCGAGTGGTCCATGATCAGCATGTTGGAGCCATCGCCGCATGACCCGGCCACATGCTATCTGGCGGCGATTCGTTACAAGCTGGATGATTATGCGCCCTACCTTTTCAAGACTTCGGATTACGGGCAATCCTGGCAGCGCATCAACGACGGCATTCGCGAAGACGATTTCACCCGGGTCATTCGCTGTGACCCGGCGCGGCCCGGCCTTTTGTATGCCGGTACGGAAACGGGCGTCTACATATCATTTGATGATGGCGGGAGCTGGCGGCCTTTTCAGTTGAATCTGCCGGTGACGCCGATTCATGATCTGCTGGTGAAAAATGGCGACCTGATCGCCGCTACTCATGGCCGCTCATTCTGGATTCTGGATGATCTGAGTCGTTTGCATCAGCTGCCCGGCGATCTTCAGGATCAATCCGCGCTGCTGCTCCAACCGCGCGCGACGCAGCGCATCCTGGAGAGCATCGACGCGCGCCGCCTGGTTGATCAGCCGGGCAAAACTTATCAGAGCTCCACCGGTGTGATGGCGGCTTATACGCATAAGGTTTCGCCGGAGAATGTGGTTGAGCGCCAGTTCCTTGACTCGGGGGAGAATCTGCCGCGTGGCGTCTTGATAAGCTACTATTTGGCGTCGGCGCCGGCGGGCAAGATTTCGCTGCGCATAGCCGACGCCGAGGGCGCAACACGCTGCGAATTCAACAGCTTGGATGACGCTGAGCGCCAAAAGCAGAAGGACAAGCCGGACCGGTCGATCATCTACCTCACTGCGAGGGCGGGCTGGAATCGCTTCGTTTGGGATATGCGCCTGCCGACTTCGCCCAAGCTGAATGGGGTGGACCCTCAATTTGAGCGGATGCCGGGGCCGACGGTAACGCCGGGCGCGTATTCAATCAGCTTGCAGGTCGGCGACGAAGTACAGAGGCAGCGGCTGGACTTGATACCGGATGCCTCATCAACGGCGTCGGACGACGACGCAAAGGAGCAGTTTGACCTGCTGATGAAGATCTACCGCTCATATTCGGCAGCGACCGAGACGATCAACCGGATGCGGCGGCAGCGCGAGCAATTGAAGAACCTGGCCGAGCGCCTGAGCGGCGACGAACATAGCGGCCTAAGCGAGCGGGCGGCTGCGCTCGGGCAGCGGATACTGGACATCGAGAAAGGCATCTTCATTCCTGACTTGCGCGAGGGTTGGCCGGGGCGCTTGAACCAGGGGACGGACCCCTTGCGGCGGCTCAGCGCGCTGCCATCGGTGGTGGGTTTGGGCGAGTTCCCGCCGACGGCGCAATCCTACGCGGTTTATGAGAAGCTGGCGGGCATGATCGGCGGACGGATGCGCGAATTCGAAGACTTGTGCGCCACAGAAATCTCCCAGTTCAACCAGTTGCTGGCGGAGACGGGGATCACGCTTGTCAGCTAAGGCTGGCGGCGGATGTCCATCCCGGCCTAGTTGTCGGCGTAGATGATTCTATCACCTTTGATGCGCCAGCGACTGAATAAGCGCCTGCCCGATTGAAATCAGCCCGGGCACATCGTCGCTGTTTTCCAAAAGGATGACAAATGAACGCGTCGGTCCATCGGCATTGGCGACGAAGCCGGTCAGCCAGAGCTGCCGCTGGTCTCCCGACTGCGAGCGGGCGATCTGCGCGCCAACATCGGCTGCCTGCCCGCCATCTAGGCTTGACCAGGCGCGCCGCAAGATATGCCGCAATTCCCGCGCCACATCCTCGCTAAGCACGGGCGAGGCGCTCGTCTCTGTGGTCAGCGGCCGCCACTGCGCCGCATCCGGCGGGCGAGTCGCGGAAAGTATGATGGGCGCAACGGCCTTCCCGTCGGTTGCGATCGCCGCCATGATCGCCGCCATGTGCAAGGGCGTGGTGGTGGCATCGCCCTGGCCGTGCAAGGCGTGCAGCGTCAAAGTCGCCTCATTCAATGGTTCGGCGGCGGCGGGCAGGGCTATCGGCTCCGGTTGGGGGAAACCAGCGAGCGTGAGCGGCGCATCAAAGGCGAATGGCGCCAGAACCGCGGCCAGATCCTGGCGGGGCTGGGCGAGCCAGTGCGCTTGAAAGGCGGCGGGACAGCCATAGATATAGGCCTCAATCAGCGACAGTTCGCTTTGCTCCGGCTTGATGACGCATTCAATCGTCATGCCATCTTCGAAACTGACCGGGGCGTCGGCCTTGGGGAAGCGCATCGTGAGATCAGCTTCCGAGCGCAGCGCCTGCGCCAGCAGCAGGGTATACATCGCGCTGCCCAGCTGATACTGGCCTTGCAAGGCGCGGTTGAAGAAAGGCTGGCTCGCGGCTTCGACCAGCGCCTCCCAGTTGTCATCCAGGGTATTGGGATCGAAACCGGGCTGACTGAGCATAGCCTGGACGGCGCCGGACTGGGCGTTCATGATTACGATGGCGCCGGCCGCATCGCCCATGGCAGCCGCCAGCGCGTCTTGCAAGTCGGCATCCAGGGTGAGCCTGATATCAGCGCCGACCTGCGGCAGCTTCAGCACTTGCCGTTCGATATAATCAGGCAGCGTCATCACAGCGCTGGCGCCGGAAAGGACTTCGTCATAGGCGGCTTCGGCAGCGCCGGCCCCGTAGCGCAGACTGTAGTAACCGACGACGCTGTAGGTGGATGGCCTCAGGTATCGACGGCGCAAGGCTGCGCCCGCCTGGGTCGTTTCGGCCAGCAAGTTACCGCCGCGGTCGTAAATGGCGCCGCGCTGGATATCGGCTATCGCCTCGATCAACCTGGGATTGTCATCACGAAGCAGAAGCGAGCCGCGCCCGGCGATTGCCCAGTACGTGGCTGACAGGCCGATCAGCAGCAGGCAGGCCAGCATGCCCAGAAAGAGCCGGCGGATGCCCTTTGCGATTTGCACCTAGCGCGCTCCCGCAGACAGGCGAATCAGGATACCGATCATGGTGAAACAGACGAGCATCGAGCTGCCGCCATAGCTGATGAAGGGCAGGGTGACACCGGTCAATGGCAAGAGCTTGAGCACGCCGGCCATGATCATTATCGCCTGCAGGACCAGCATCATAGTCAAAGCGACGGCGAGGAGCTGGTGAAAGGCGCGGCCGTTGTGAGACAGCCCGATGACCAGCCCGCGGTAGGCTAGCACGGCAAAGCAACACAACACAGAAATGACGCCGAGCAGCCCCCATTCCTCCGCCAGCGCGGCGAAGACAAAATCGGAATGCGCCAGCGGGATGTAGGCGGATGAGCCGAGGCCGACGCCCGAGCCGAATATGCCGCCGGCGCTGAAAGCCATCAGGCTTTGCACGATTTGATAAGCGCGCCCGTCGGCTTCCGGCCAGGGGTTGAGCCAGATATCCACGCGCAGCTTCACGACGGCGAAGAGGTGATAAGCGACGACGGCGGCGATGAGCGCCAGTAGCGCGCCACCGAGCAGAACGCGCGTATCGCCGCTGCTCAAGTGCGTCAGCAAGACGAACACAACAAAGAAGAGCATTGCAGCGCCGAGATCACGCTGCCAGATGAGGATCAGCAATGACAGCAGCCACATCAGCAGCATAGGCCCAAATAGACGGGGCGACAGCCCTTGCCGCAACCTCGCTGCCCCGGCATCGGCGCGCGCCGTCGCGCTATGTTCGCCGAGGTAACTGGCCATGAAGGCGGCCAGGATGATCTTCATGAACTCGGATGGCTGAAAATAGAGAGCGCCAAAGTTCAGCCAGAGACGGGGCGCGAAGGCAAAGCCGGAGGGATTGCTTCCGAATGCGATGGTGGCGAGCAAAAGCAGCAGCGCAATCGCCAACAGGACATAACGATAATGGCGCAGCCAGCGCAATAGATGGGGTAAGACGGCGGCGGCCAGCATGGCGCTAACGCCGATCACAAGCCAGATGGTCTGACGCTGGGCGAAAGCGGGCGCCAATCGCTGGATGGCGACCAGGCCCCAGCCAGCCAGAAAGAGCGCCAAAGGAAAAAGCAGCGGGTCACGCGCGGGCAGGAAGCGATTCAAGATTGCTGTACCCGCAAGCGCGCACGCTGCCCAGACGACGAAAATTGACCAGCCAGCCGCTTGAGACGGGCGCGTCAGGGCAATGGCGGCCAGCCCGCTGGCGACCAGGCCACCGGCGAAAACCAGCAGAAGCGTGTGCAGATGCCCGGACATGGACGGCGCTGTGCCAAGCCTCATCGTCCGACCGCTCTAGTCGGGCTCAAGCGCGAGCGCCCGCGCCACAATTGGCTTCAGCTTGGCGATCGCCTGCGGATCCATGGCGGCGCGCGCCGTCGCCAGCGCGGTATCGAGGGCGGTATGGGCCGGCGTCTGCCGGTCTTCATCCAAGCGCGCTATCGCCTCGATCAGGGCTTTTTGCACGGTATCGATATTTTGCTGCAGCGTCTCGATGACCATGTCCGAGGTGACGGCCTCTTCTTCTTCGCGCCAGCTGTCATAGTCGGTCACATGCGCCAGGGATGCGTAGTCGATTTCGGCTTCGCGCGCCAGGAAAGCTTCGGGCGCGGCGGTCATGCCGATGAGATCGCAGCCCCAGGCGCGGAAGAGATGACTCTCGGCACGGGTGGCGAAGCGCGGGCCATCTTCAATCAGAAAGGCGCCACTGCGATGCACGACGCCGCCGACCGCGTCAACGGCATCGGCAATGATGGCGCGCAAGTATTCGCTCATTGGGTCGGCGACGGAAACATGGGCGACGAGGCCGTCTTCAAAAAAAGAACGGGCGCGGGTGTGGATGGTGTAATCAACGATCTGGTCGGGCGTGATGATATGACCGGGCGCATAATCTTCCCGCAAGGAGCCGACCGCGTTGACGGCGATGATGAAGCGGACGCCCAGGGTCTTGAGCGCGTAAATGTTGGCGCGGTAGGGCAGGGTAGATGGCGAAAGGATATGCCCGTCGCCGTGCCGCGGCAAAAAGGCGACCCGCTTGCCGCGCAGGCTGCCGATGCGGATTGCGCCGCTCGGTTTGCCAAAGGGCGTATCGACATTGACGGTCGCCACATTGGAAATGGCGTCCATGTTGTACAGGCCGGAGCCGCCAATCACGGCGATCTTCGCTGCTTCCATCGTTTGTCTCCTTCCTATTCTTGCCTTCGGAATTGGTCGCTGGTGGCCGGGGTGACGGCATTAGGGCGCCGGCGCAACCGTTTCAGAATCCAGCGCCAGCCGATAGCTGCAGCTGCCGATCCAGATTACATCGCCATGGGCAAGCGCCGTTCGCTCTTTGATGGTCGCCTCATTGAGGCGGGTGCCATTGCTGCTGTCGCGGTCTTCCAGCCACCAGCGCCCCTCTTCGCGCACGATTCGCGCATGCTCGGCGCTGGCAAAGTCGTCCTGGACGACGATATTGTTGCTTAGAGCGCGGCCCAAGGTCGTGACCGCACCCAGCGGGAAAACTTCGGCGGCGCTTGCGGAATCGGGCGGCTGGCGGGTGAGAAAGCCAAGCGTCGTCCGGGCCGCGCGCAGCTGACGCTCGGCCTGCGTCATGCCGCGCCAGACGATAACAAGCAGTGTCAACATAAAGCCGAACAGGCACAGCCCCGCCAGCAAGCGCAAGATGAAGATGAGGGCTTCGACGCTCACGGCAGGTCCCTAGCCCGGCGGCATGACTTGCGCGGAACCGTCCTCAGCGCCCGGCCAAGCGTCATCGGCGTCAGTAACCGCGCGCATTTTCTTCGTCTTGGCGGTCCTAGCTTCGTTGTGTTCGGCTGTAACTCGGGCTTGATGAAGATCCAACTGGCGGTCTTGCAGGATCAGGACCTCGGGCGTCGCCCCGAGCTGGTAGCCGGATTCCGCGCAGATCTCGCTGATGGCAGCGGCCAGGCGCGCTGTCAAATCGGCATGTTCTAGCAAGTGCCGCGCGTTTTGCGGGTGCAAGCTGATCGTGTAGCGATCGGGCGCGAGCGGGATTGACCCTGACCCGTCAGTTGTCGTCGCCTTGTCTTCCATCGAGCGCAGGAGCAGGACGGCGATGTCGCGCGCGTTAATGCTGCCGCGAAAGAGCCGGCTAAACGCGCCTTCTATACGGGTTTCGAGCTGGCGTTCGAGCTTGTCAAGCGGGTTTGCGCTCATGCCTGCATTATAGACGAGACGCCGAAACGGGCAAATCGGGGTGTAGAGAACATGAGGGCTTTATGCCGCCATACCGCCAGCCCTGCCGCAGAGATGCGGGCTGGAATCGCGCGCTCGGGCGACTCACCGAGACGCCACTACACGATCTTCTTTAGGCGGAATCAAGCGCTTGGTCAGCCGCGCGGGATATAATCCAGCCAGGCGTCAAAGATGGCGAAGTTGTCGCTCTGCTGGTCGCGGAGGGATTGCCGCAATTGCTCTAGCTCTTGCCGCTGCGCCCGCTCAAGTTGGAATTCGATGTCGCTGCCGCTGCGTTCTTCTTTGCTGCGGACTTGCAAGATGTGGAAGCCGAACTCGCTCTCGACCGGCCCGACGAGGGCGCCAGTTTCCGCTTCTTCGATTGCTCGGCGGAACTCGGGCACATAATTGCCGACGTAGGCCAGGCCCAATTCGCCGCCGCGCGAGCCACTGCCTGGGTCGGTCGAAATGGCGCGCGCCAGGGCAGCGAAGGACTCGCCCTGCTGCAGGGCTTTCAGCGCTTTCTGGGCGGTTTCTTCTTCTTCCACCAGGATATGCCGCACATCGGCATAGAGCAGGCTGCCGTCAGCGGGAACGAGGGCGTCGGCGAGCAGGCGTTCCAAGGCGACGCCGACGAAAAACTCGTCAACCGTCTCGGCTGCAATGCCCACGCGATCGAAATACGAGCGATAATCTTGCTCGTTCTGTTCGAAATTCTGGCGAACTTCTTCGGCGCTGAGCGTCGGCTCGACCACCGTCGGCTGCGCGGTGACGGCAGGCTCGCTCGTTGTTTCTTCGGTGGGCGCGGCTGGATCGGGACTTGCGGTCGGCGCCGGTGTTTGCGTCGGTGTTGGCGAAACGAAGGGCGTCGGCGTGATTGTCGGCTCGGGCGTGGCGCTGGGTTCAACGCCGATGAGGGCGACTTCCGTCGCGTCATAGCCGAAGAATGCTTCAATTGATTGGCGCAGGGCGGCCTCGTCAACGCGGATATCCCGCGAGGCGGCCTCCTGGACCAGCAGCTTGGCGTCGACCATATCGTTAATCACGCGCAAGCCGAGCTGGTCTGGCACGTTGACTTCGCTGATCCAGGTCTTGTACGGTTCCTGCTGCGCCAATTGCTGGATATCGAAGCCGGAGGATTCCAATTGGTTAAGCTGCAGCAAGAGTTGATTGCGCTCCAGCTGATATTGCTGGCGGAATTCCCGTACCGTGATGTCGACGCCGTTGACGACAGCGACAGCCTGATTGGGCACGATGAGCTGTTCAACCGCGAAGGTGATGGCAACAAGCAACGCGAGGACGCCAGCAATGGCGACCGCGCCGCGAATCGCCCACTTTTGCATGCGCGCCTCTTGTTCAGCGCGGCTGCGGTATGACGAGTCGGTATTGCCTGGCGCGATGTTTTCGCCGCCGCCCTGGGCATCGGCCGCTTGAGTTCTGCGCCGCCGGCGTTTGGGCGCGCCTGTCGTTAAAGCCTTCTTCGACATGAAGTAGTAAGCTCCTCCGGTGGGTTTCTTTGTACGCCTTGCTGTTCGCGCTGCTGTCACGCGGGCGGGCCAACGCGGTTATCGGCGCGGGCTTCCGCTAGTCGGCAACGACGTAGGGCAGCAGGGCAAGGTGGCGGGCTCGCTTGATTTCACGGGCGAGTTCGCGTTGGCAACGCGAGCAATTGCCGGTTTGACGCCGCGGCTTGATCTTGCCGCTCTCGTTGACATAACGGTAGAGCGTGTCCAGATCTTTGTAGTCAAAGCATCTGCCTTTTGGGCAATAGGTGGTTCTGCCCCGGCGTCGGCGTCCGCGCCGTCTGCCATGCGGGCCTCCGCCACGGCGGCCTGAAGAGCGCTCCCCCGACGGCCTGGATCCTCGCTGTGGTCCTCTATTTTCGCTCACGGTTTTTTCTCCGTATTCTATTCGCCTGTTGTATCTGCATTGCGCCGGGCGCGCCGTTATGCAGGTCCTGCTCCGGCGCCACTTAAGCGCTCAGTTTCACTTCCCCTTCTTCGCGGACGAGAAGATATCGCAGCACCGGTTCGAAGAGCTTGAGTTCGGTTTCCAACTCGTTGATGTGCTCGGGTTGTATAGCGGCGCGTATCAACACATAGTGGCCTTCGCGCTGCCCGCCGATCTGATAGGTCAGCCGGCGGCGGCCGAAGATTTTGCGGTCGACGCTTTTGACGGCGCCGTTGTCGCCGAGTTCGATGAAACTGATGACTTGATCGATTGCTTGGTTGACTTCTTCGTCGGAGGGCAAAATGCGGACGATAAAGGTGAGTTCGTAGTCTCTCATGGACGTTCCTTTCCTCGGATAGAAGCCCCGCGCATGGAGGCGGCGCGAAGCGGAAAGCTGTCATTCAATTGTGAAGCGGCCATGCTAGCGCAGGCGGGCGGGTTATGCAATGGCGTTTTTCGGCGCGGTCTTGCGCGCGCTTTCCAGCGCCAGTTTGGAGCTGGCGACGCAGAGGGCGACGATCAGCCAGAACCAGGTGATCGACGACTGAAAATCAAGCCGGAAGAAGTATAGATCGGCTATTTGATTGACGAGGCCGGTGAACAGCGCGGCGTGATAACCCAAGTGGATGGCGGCGAAATCCGGGTTGTCCCTGGCATAGCGCCAGGCGCGCGCGCCGTAGAGGAAGACGCCGCCCATAGCCAGCAAGAATATCAGCACGCCGGTCAAGCCGATCTGATTGGCCATCATCAGATACATATTGGCGACGTCGGTGTAGATGTCGATCTCGGGCGTGCCGGTGAAGCCGACGCCGACCAGCGGATAGCGGCCAATCAGCTCGAGCGAATCCGTCCATTCGTCGATGCGCATCTTTGTCGCCAGGTCCTCGCCTTGAAAGGCTTGCGAGAGCCGGTCCAGGTAGGCTTGTGTCTGTGGCAGGAAGAGAAATAGCAGGCCGCCAGCGAGCAGCACGGGCAGCAAGCGTCGATAACGCACCAAGGCGATCATGAACATGCCGGCGCCCCAGGCGAGGAAGGATGCGCGCGACGACGTCAGAAACAGGGCGATGGCGACCGCCGCGAAGATGGCGATCGTCAGCCAGCGCCAACGCAGCACGGGTTTCCTGGCGACAATCTGAGGCGCGATCATTGTGGCGGCCGTCGCCAGCGCGCCTCCCAGGGCGTTGGGGTCCACCCAGGTGCCGATGGCTCGCTCGGCCAAGGCCGGATTGTCCTCGATATAACGGATGACGCCGCCGGCGGGATAACCGATGCGCGACAGCCGGACCAGCAGCGCTTCGGCCAATGCATCGGGCGCCAAATAAAGGGAGACCGCCAGCAGCGCCTGCAGGCCGATTGCCAGCAGGATGACCAGCACCAGGCGCCGCAGCATGGCCGGATTGCGCAGCAGATCGGTGAGGATGAATACCATGCCGATGCTCAGCAGTGTTTCGGCGAATTGTCGGATGTCCGCCGGGCTTGGGCTGGCATGGCGCAGGCCGAGAGCGAAAGCGAGCACGAGCCACATCACGTAGAGGGCGATCAGCGCATGGACGGAAGTTAGACGGAGGCCGCCGCGGCGACCGGTCATCCATTGAAACAGGTAGACCAGCAGGAAGCCGCCCAGCGCCAGATCAAGCAGCGTCGGCGTGATGGCGATTTTGACCGGGAAGACGCCGAAAGGAAGCAGCAGCACGATGCCGATGATGGCGTACAGCGCCATGCTGACGTCGGTGATGATATACAGCCCGGCGAGCAGGCCGAGTATGGCGGCGGCCGCCAGCCAGGGACCCAGCAGCGCGATCATCAAGCCGATGACCCCGCCGATGATGCCGATGCCGAAGCCGACAGCGATGGCGTAAGAACGGCGATCGAGTTGACTGATCCAGATTTGCAGACCATTGGCCGCGGGCATGGCTTATCTCCGCAACAACGATAGCAGAGCGAGAAGCGCTAGTCCAAGCCAGGTGACGGCGCTGATCAGCAAGCCAATCGCGTAGCTGGCTGGCGCGAATGTCAAGCTGAGACTGTGCTGCCCGGCCGGGATTTCCAGCGCGGTCAGCCCGGCGTAGGCGCGGATAATTTCGACCGCTTGCCCGTTCAAGCGCGCCTCCCAGCCCGGATAATGCGGCAGGGCCAGGGACAGCACAGCGTTTTCCGGCGTGTCGATGCGCAGCATGATTGCTTCTGGTTCAAATGAAATCACTTCCACAGTTCCCTCGGCGGCTGCATCCGGCAGCGCATGCCGAAGGGCACCCTGCAGGACAATCTTCTCCCGCTCATGATAGCGGGGGTCGTCCATCAATGCCATTGCCCAGTCATCGCTATCGACCAGGTCCGCCGAATAAAAGAGCCGGGCGAATGGCCGTGGATCGGCCAGACGGTGCAGGAAGACCTCGCCGTCCTGGTCGCGCCCGCGGGCGATGACTTCGGATGGCAGGGAGAGCGACTGCGCGCCGCTGAAGACGTATTTGACGGCGAACAATTCCCAGGCCAGGGGATTGTTCACATAATCGCGATAGATGATGGCGGCCGGCCCCTTGAGGAATAGCGGGCTGATGCCGCGCATATCCATTACTGCATAGAGGCTGGCAAAATTATCGCGCAAGCCGCGGAAGCCATCGACGCGAAAGGGGCGCCCGTCCTGGTCGTCCAAGACGGCTTGGACCAGTGGCGGCGGCGTCATAGCGAGCTGTTCGGCGGCCGGCACGGGATCGTAATTGGCGGGGTGGTCGATGTTGACTGAGAACAACTCGAAGGCGATCAAGGCGATCAAAGCCAACTGCAGGGCGACGCGTTGTGGCTGGCGCAAGAAGTAGCGCAAGATGCCATAAGACAAGGCGGCGATGACCGCGCTGCGCGCCGAGATTTCAAAGAGATCGCCCCATCTGGCAGCGTCATTGTGCCAGGCGAGCAAGAGGCCGACAGCGAAGATGACCAGCAGGGCGGCGAAACCCAGCCAATAGCGCAAAACCCGATCTCGCTGCCTCTGGTTGGCCCAGCCGGCGCAGACGGTAATGCCCAAACCGGCGAGGATGGCCAGACTGTTGGCGACGAGAAAGGCGGCCCGTTCCTGGCCGCGGAAGAAGCGGAGCCCCGGGATCAGATTGTAGCTGGCATAATAGAAGGCGCTGTTTTCACCCAGGCTGTGCAGCAACGCGACAATGGCCACGGCGAGCCAGAAGCGGCTCTCGCTCGCGCGGCGGAAAACGGCGACCGCCACCAGGAAAAGCGCCGGGATGCCGATGTAGAGCGGCGACCATTGGCTGACTGAGCCGGGAAAGACGAACTGGGCGATATCGCGGAAGGGAAAACCGTTGCCTTTGGCGGCGAAGCCCAGCCCTTCGCGCGTGGTATGCAGCAGATACTCAATGCCGGGCAGCAGGGTCACAGCCGTTGTACCGATGGCGACCAGCCCGATTAAGGCGAGCGCGCCGATGAATGCGCGCCAGCCGATGCGCCGCGTGAAACAGCGGTAGGCCAGGAAGACAGCGGCCAGGCAGGATGCGAACCAGCTCGTCTGCGGATGGCCGGCCAGCCAGGACAATCCCAGAGCGAAGCCGGCCAAAGCGAGGAAGCGCCAGGCCAGCCGCCGCTCGCGGGCCGCCTCGTGGATGCCCAGGAGCGTCAACGGGAGCCAGACCGCCGCCTCCAGCAGCGCCAACTGCAAGGGTGGGTAGCCAGCGGTGAAGCCGCCGTAGCCGACAATGAGCGCTGCGGCCAGGGCCGCGGGACGGCTCAATTCATGGTGCCGGGTCAGCCGGCGCATGAAGGCATACATCAGCAGCGTGTATAGCAGGACGTGGGCGGTCATTTCCAACTGGAGCGCGTTGTAGCTCCAGCCGCCGGCCAGGGCGCTCAGCCCGATCGTGATCCAGCGCGGCGGGTAGAAGACGGCCGCTTGCGTATCGGCGATGAAGGGCAAGCCGCCATTGTTGTAGGGGTTCCACAGCGGAATCTCGCCCTGCGAAAGCCGTTTGTACTGGTAGCCGCCGAAAGCGACGAACTGCCCGCTGAAATCGCCTTTCGCCAGCGATGCCTGGTCGGCGGCAATGGGCGTGAAAAGGCGCCAAAAGAAAAGCAGCCATAGCAATACCAGGGCGACAATGGCATGGAGGTCTTTGTTTCGGGCGTGTCGCTGAAGCCCTGGCATTCTATCGTCTCGTCAAATGCTTGATTGAAGAAAGTCGATCGTGCTCCGCGCGATGACATCCCAGTCGAAGTGGGCGCTTAATTCAGCAGCGCCCGCGCGCAGTCGGGTCAATTGCTCCGGGTCGCGCATCAAGCGCCGGAGCGCCTTTTCGATGGCGGCGGATGAACGCGCCGGCACGAGCCACAGATTGGAAGCATGGCGGAAAAT
This sequence comes from Chloroflexota bacterium, assembly GCA_011523545.1. GTDB lineage: Bacteria > Chloroflexota > Anaerolineae > Aggregatilineales > Phototrophicaceae > UBA6055. Next base: position 69,078 of record WTGN01000071.1, read on the forward strand.
GTCGATGTTCATGGCGGGTTCGGTTGTCAGAACGGCGCAGCCATTGTGCAAGGCCGCTATCAAACTGCTACGGCGAAATGAGGCGCCGTCGGTGAAGGGCAGGGCCATCAAGTCGACGGCTTGGAAGCAGGCCGCCAATTCATGATCCGGCAAGAAGCCGGTCCAGGTAACCAGGTCTTGCAGGCCCAGCTGCTGAATGCGACCTTCCAGCCGCCGCAGATAAGCGGCATCCTCGCTTTTGTCGACCGTATTGCTGCGCCCCCCGATGAGAAGCAGGCGCAGTTTGCAGCCGGCGGCATGCAGATTGGCCATCGCCTCGATCAGAAAATCGAGCCCTTTGATCGCTTTGAGGAATCCGAAATGGCCGAGCAGAAAGGCGTCGTCATCAGGGCAGGCGCGCCGGCGCCATGCGGCAGCATCGTTCGCGCCGTCCGTTATGCTAGGCACACTGCTGCCAATCGGGATTAAGCGGCGATTTGCTAGGGCTTGCAGCCGCCGGTCGTCCTCGTGATTGCTGCAGATGACGCCCGCCGACGAGCGCGCCAAATGCATGACGATCCGGTCGCGCAGCGGGCCCGCCTTGGGGAACAGGTAGGGATGACGCAGGTCATGAAATGTCGTGACCACCGGCACGCTCAGCGTTTTCGGCAAGACGTGAATAAAGGGCGACATATCATAGGCGGCGGTCTGATATTGCAGGTTGACGACGGCGATGCGGTTTTGGCGTATCCAGGCGCGTACCGCCGGGATGCAGCCGGGTCCCCAACTGCTGACGGCGCTGACCGGCAAGCTATCGCTCGTCGAGCCGGCCCGGCTCAGGACATGCGGGTCCTGCCCATGTTCGCGCAGCCTTTCGCCCAGGATGCGCGTGAAATCCCCGACCCCGCCGGGCATCGGGGGAAACTCGCCACTGACCAGGCCGATCTTCATAGAGTCGCCTTCAGGCCGCTGCGGAGCACCTGCCAATAGACGCGGATGCGCTGCGCGCGCAGGTCTCGTCGGTGGCCCAGCGCGCCTTTGACGCCTTCCAGCCCCAACTGCCAGCAGAATTGCAGCAGGAGCAAGGCGCGCAGGATGAGGTAGTGACTGTAGCCGTGATGCTTGAGAAAGTAGCGGAGTTTGCTGGTCTGAAAATGGATTTGCGTCAAGGAGGCGGCTTGTTCGCTGCTCTTTCCGCCATGATGGGTGATGCGGGCGCCGCCGTGGTAGTGGACGCGCCAGCCGGCGGACACAGCGCGCCGGCAATAATCCATCTCTTCCGCGTACATGATGTAGCCCTCATCGAGCCCGCCGATGGCCTGGTAGACCTCGCGCCGCATCATCAGCGCGGAGCCTTGCACCCAATCCACCTCAAGGACGGCGTCGTCACGCGTGTCCAGCATGCGGTAATGACGCTCCACGCTGGCGGGCGCCCAGGCTGAGAGCCAGGTGCTCTCGAAGATGCCGGTCATGAGCGTGGGGAAGCGGCGGCGCGTCGACTGATGGCTGCCATCGCTGTTGAGCGTGTGCGGGCCGAGGATGCCGACTAGCGGATGCCGCGTCATGTAGTCAATCATTTGCGCGAGGGCGCCCGGGCCGACCTCGGTGTCAGGATTGAGCAAGAGCAGATAATCCCCGCGCGCTTGCGCCAACGCGAGATTGTTTCCCCGCGTGAAGCCGATGTTGTCGCATTGCGCCAGCAAGGCAACAGCGGGATATTTTTGGCGCAGGAGCGCCGGGCTGCCATCATCGCTGGCCGAATCCACCACGATGATTTCGAGCTCGAATTCAGCGCTGGCGCCCGGTCCAATGGCGCGCGACGCCGCCTGTAAGCTGCTCAGGCATTTGTCCAGCAGGTCGCGCACATTCCAACTGACAATGATGACAGACAGGTTGACCAAGGCCTGATCCTTCAAGGCGTCTTTCATTTGGCAGTTTAACAGTCTTGACGGGGCTGTGCCTACGCGCCGCTCGCCGATTTCGAGAGCGAGGCACGGCGCAAAGAATCAGCCGGGCGGCAGGGCGAAAAGCTTTTCAGCATTAAGAGATGTCTGGTGCGCCATGTCTTCCGGGCGCAGGCCATGTAAACCAGCCAGCTTGTCATTGACATAGCGGACGTAAGCGGGTTCGTTGCGTTTGCCGCGGCGCTGCTGTGGGGAGAGGAAGGGCCCGTCGGTTTCGACCAAGAGGCGATCAACCGGCGCGCGGCGGGCAATTTCCCGCAGATCGTCCGCATTCTTAAATGTGACCGGACCGGTGAAGCCCAGGTAGAAGCCCAGCTTGAGCGCGCGCGCGGCAATGTCCGCCGAGGCGGAGAAGGAATGCAAGACGCCCAGGCGCCCGGTGAGGCGCGCCGGCGCAGTTGGCGCCCATTTTTCCAGCAGCGCCATCAGGTCATGACTCGCGGACGGGGCTGTGTCTACGCGCCCCTCGCGGTTGTGGATGATCACGGGCAATTCCAGCGCCGAGGCCAAACCGAGCTGCTTTTCGAAGGCGCGCCATTGTGTTGCTTTGGGGCTCTTGTCCCAATGGTAGTCAAGACCGATCTCGCCGACCGCCACCACATTGGGCTCCGCCGCCAGCCTTCGCAGGGAATCCAGAGCCGAGTCGTCGAAGTCGGCGCTGCTGTTGGGATGGATGCCGACGGCGGCGAAGATGCCACTTTCGGAAGCGGCCAAGGCGAGCGCTTGCTTGCAGCTGTCCAGGTCGACCCCCGGGATGATGATGCGATTGACGCCGGCGGCGCGGGCGCGCTGCATCACTTCCGGCCGGTCATGGTCGTATGCCCGAAAATTAAGATGGCAGTGGCTATCGACCAGCGCCATCAGATAACCAGTTCCGGGTTGTCGCGCAGCTTCTTCAGATCGGCTTCAACCATCATGCCGATGAGCGCTTCAAAGTCGACTTCGGGCGCCCAGCCGAGTTTGCGTTTGGCTTTCGCTGGATCCCCGACCAAGAGATCCACCTCGGCCGGCCGCATGAAGCGCTGGTCTTGCACGGTGTAATCGCGCCAATTCAGCCCGACGTGGGCGAAAGCGACTTCGAGCAGCCGCTCGACCGAATGCGTCGCGCCGGTGGCGATGACAAAATCGTCGGGTTCATCTTGCTGCAGCATGAGCCACATGGCGCGCACATAATCGCCGGCGAAGCCCCAATCCCGCTTGGAATCCAAATTGCCAATGCGGATTTCATTCCCCAGCTCGAGCTTGATCTTGGCGGCATGATAAGTGACTTTGCGCGTGACAAATTCCAGGCCGCGGCGCGGGGATTCGTGGTTGAAGAGGATGCCGCTGCAGGTGAAGAGGTCATAACTCTCGCGGTAATTGATCGTGATCCAGTGGCCATAAACTTTGGCGACGCCGTAAGGGCTGCGCGGGTAGAAGGGTGTTGTCTCCTTTTGCGGCGTCTCGCGCACTTTGCCGAACATTTCGCTGCTGGATGCCTGGTAAAAGCGGATCGCCGGATTCACCGTACGCAGAGCTTCCAGCAGGCGCGTCACGCCCAGGCCGGTGATGTCGCCGGTGAAGACGGGCTGGTTCCATGAAGTCGGCACGAAGCTTTGCGCGGCGAGGTTGTAGACTTCGTCGGGCTCGACGGCGCTGATGGCGGTGATCAGGCTGCTCAAGTCGCCCATATCGCCCTGAATGATCCGCAGTTGATTCTGTATATGTTGGATGCGTTCGTAGCGCACGGTGCTGGTTCGGCGCACCATGCCGTACACTTCATAACCTTTGCCCAGCAGGAACTCGGCCAGATATGAGCCGTCCTGACCGGTGATGCCGGTGATCAAGGCTTTCTTTGGCATAGGCGCTTATCCTTAACTATTCTGTATCCGTCTGCGGCAATCAGCCAGTACATCGCGCAAGGTATCTTCGAAGGTCAATTCGGGCTTCCAACCGGTATCGCGCTGAAGTTTGCTGGCATCGCCGCGAATCTCCGGCACATCAACCGGGCGCAGGCGGGACGGGTCGACGCGAACGTCGATCTCGATCTCGGTCAATCCCAGCAGAATGTCAAGCAGATGCCGAATGCTGCGCGCCCGGCCCGAGGCGATGTTATAGGCTTCCCCGGCTTTCCCCTTTTCTGCGATCATGTGATAGGAGCGCACGATATCGCGGACATCGGTGAAGTCTCGCCGGGCGGTCAAGTTGCCCACATATATAACCGCGTCCCGCTGTCCTTCCTCAATGGCGGCGATCTGCAAGGCGAAGGCCGGCGCGACAAAGCGGTCGTTCTGGCCGGGGCCGATGTGATTGAATGGGCGAGCGCGCATCAGCGGCAGGTCATGGCTGAGGTAGTACTGCAATGCCAGCATGTCCTGGGCGACCTTGCTGACGCTGTAGGGATTGGTTGGGCGGATCGCCGTTTCTTCGTTCATCGGCAGCTGACCGGCCTGGACAGCGCCGTAGATTTCGGCGGAACTGACGATCAGTATGCGCGGCCGGATCTGCAATTCCAGGCAGGCTCTGATGATATTGAGCTGGGCGCGGATATTGTTTTCCAAGGTCTCCCAGGGGTCTTCAAAGGAGCGCGGGACGAATGCCTGGGCTGCCAGATGATAAATTGCGTCGGGCCGGCAGCGCGCCAGGAGATCAAGTACGCGTTGGTAGTCTTTGAGATCAATCAATTGCTGATCTGTTACCGCGTCATGGACGGTTTCGCTGGGGAAGAACGTGGTGCCGGTCAGGCGCGCGCGCGGCTGCACGCGGCTGATATGCTCTGATAGATGGCGGCCGACAAATCCGCCCGCGCCGGTAATTAGGACGCGCAAGGCCCGCAACCTGCTGCGACGACAAATCTTGCGGCAGAATTTCGGTTAGGCGCCGTCCGCTGCGGCATCATTTTGCTCATAATTGACTCGTGTCTACGGCGAAAGCCAGCCTCAGCAATTATAGACGAAGCCCGCGCGCCCGCCAGACCGACGTCGCGCCCTACATACTGCGAACATGGCAGCCTCGCTCCCGTTTTCCAGGCGCTGAGGCATACCGCCAAACTTGCCGGCGCCTTATCGGCTCGGGTTGCCCGCATTGTCGTGCAGGGGCAGAAGGCTTTCAATGTAACTTCGATGGTACAGGCGGCCGCGCAGCAGGAGCGAGACATAGTGACCGGCTATCCAGCCGTCCTGATTGTCGTAGCTGGTTCTCAGCCATTCCGCGTTTTCGGTAATGCCGCTGATTGTGACTTTGGTTCCGGCCGGGATCAGCCCGCGCGATTGAGCGCGGGCGGTGGGAAATTGGCGCAGATGCAGCATGGCGCCGGGATCGAGCATGATTTCGCCGACGATGCCTGTCATCATGTCGTCCGGCGGCGGGATTGGCGTTGGGCCGCTGTCTTCCGGGCCTAGCATGCCGCCGCGCAGCTGGCTGCTGACATGCGGCGCGACCGTTTCATCAAGAGCGCGCAAGGCGCCAAGCGTCGTCGGTTCACGGTTCAGGAGCAGTTGGATATAGGTGGCGCTGACCCAGCCGCGGGTGATTTCGCCGCTCTCGGCCACATGGTCGACGAAGGCCCATGCATCGGCCGCATCCATCCCGATCAGATCCAGCTCTTCATTGGGCGGCAATTGCATGAGCACTTCGCTTTCCGGATTATTGGCCATGCGCATGTTGAGCATGGCGCCCGGGAATAGCTCTTTTACGCGGGCCGTCACATAATCGGCCAGCTCCGGCGGCTGCGTCTCGGTATTGGTGGTGTTGCCGGCCCGGTTCTGCCGCACGGTAGGCAGGCTCGCCAAGCGCTGCGCTTCGCCGGTTTCTGAGAAGACTTGCAGATAAAATGCATTCACCCAACCCAGCAGCGCGCCATTGTCCGCTGTCTGATACATGACAAAGAGCCAGGTATCGGCGGGCTGAAGATCTTGCGCGGGAAAGAGCGCCGCGGCCGGATCCACGTCGTATTCGCCGAGATCGAGCGGCAAGCCAGGCGCGTCGCCGGGATAATACTTGGTCAGCCCGCGCCGGCCGAGCACAATGAGATTGCCGCCGCCTGGCAGGAGGCCGAGAGACAGCGCCTCGCTCGAGGGGTATTCGCGCAGGTGCAGTCGCCCGATCGGGTCCAAGTCGACGACGGCATAGGGGCTGACGGCGAGAAGCGTTTGGCCGCTATTGTCCGGCGCGTCGGCGGGCGCTTCGGCATCGGCGGCGGCCATGGCATCGGGCTCTGCCGCGCTTTCCGATTCGTCTTGCTCGGCCATCGCCTGAGCGATTTCGGGCTCTGGCTCGGGCGCGGCGGGCTCATCCGCTTCATCGGCGGCGATTGCTTGTTCCTCGGCGTCTACTTCGTTCTTGGCTTCGTCCCCTGTTTCCATCGCCGGCAAAGCCGCGCTGATGCCGCGCAGCAGGCTGGTCTCGGCGATGAGCAGGCGAGGGGCGGTGAAGGCGCTGCCGGGCAATGCGATCAAGCCGTAATAGGAGCCAGCGTAAAAGTAGGCCGGCGGCACATTGATGGTTCCGCGGTCATCGCCGATTTCCAGGACCATCGTCATCGATTGTTGGCCGGGGACGATTTGCACGGGACCGCCTTCTTCAGCGAATCCAACGTTTGCCGCGATGATGGCGCCGCTGTGCAACTGCAGCCGGTCGATGGCGCTGCTTGGCATGGCGTTGATGAGGTTGACGACGGCGGAGGACTCGCTCAAGTCTCGCCGAGAGTCAGTGTAGACGAATATATTCAAGGCGGCGGGCGAGCCCATGACTGCGACCGTCTGCATCTGTCCGGCGCTGACCTCCAACGTGATGGATGTAAAGGCGGCGCCGCTGAGGCTCAAGGTGAGCTGATGCGCGCCACTCGGCAGGGCAATGTGTTCCGTGGGCGAAGCAAAATCGAGAGCGGGCGCGATCAACTGGTCGTTCAGCGAGAGATCCAAAGGCGCGACGCCCTGCGCCGCATGCACAAAGCGCACGAGCCCGCTTCCGCTGTCGGTATCGGTCGCTGCGGCGGCGTGAAATACTATGGGGTTGTCGGCGCTGCCGTGGATCACCAGGATATTGCTTGTGCCGGCGATGAGCCTGGCGGGGATTTCATGCCCCGCCGCTTCAACTTGTCCGGTCGCCGGAGCGGCCGAAAAACGGATTTGACCGGCAGCCAGGTCGATAGGGCCGAGCGTTGCGCCGGGCGCGATGGCGTCGCCCGAAAGCGCGTCGATGTCGGGCGCAATAATCTCGACGGCAGACGCGACGTCCAGCGCATTGACCATCAGCAGGCGGGTCATGCCAAAGTCAAGCGGACGCAGGTCATCGGCGACTACAATCAGCTCCAAGTTTCTGTCGCCCGTGAGGATGACCGTGGAGGCGTCGCCTGCGAGGCTGACCGATTGATCGAGCAAGCGCGTCGTCGTGCCTGCGACAGTTGCCGTCAATTCGGCAGCGCCGGCCGGCAGGCGGAAATAGGCGGAATCTTCGCCATAGGCCAGCGCGGCGGCAGCGAGCTCGCCATTGATAGTGATGTCCAGTGCCGGGCTGTCGGCGGCGATATGAACCAGGCGTGCGCGCGCCGTCGATTGCGCGAGCGAGGCGCCGGTCAACAAGACATAGATTAGGACTATTGCAAAAGACCTTACCGCGTGTTTTCTAGCAGTCATATCAGCTGACCCCGTTCCTCATGATTCGCCCAGCGGGAAAGCACAAACGGCGCAGTTGGAGCGGAGTTTTTGTCGAAGCGCGCCTTGGTCCGGCTAAGGAATCATGTGCCTTCCTGCCATTGATTGAGGTAGGCTTCTTGCTGCTCGGTCAGTTTATCAATGCCGATGCCCATGGCCCCGAGCTTGAGCCGCGCGATCTCCTGGTCTACATCAGCAGGTATAGTATAGACTTGCGCAGCGAGATTTTCCACGTTGCGCATCATGTACTCGGCGGCGAGGGCCTGATTGGCGAAGCTCATGTCCATCACCGAGGCGGGATGCCCTTCGGCCGCGGCCAGGTTGATTAGGCGTCCTTCGCCCAGGACATATATCGAGCGGCGGCCCAGCTTGTAAGCTTCGACGAATGGGCGAACCAGGGTCGGTTCCCCGTCAGACATTTCCGCCAGGCCCGCTAGATTGATCTCGACATTGAAGTGCCCGCTGTTGCACAGGATCGCGCCGTCCTTCATCAGGGTGAAATGCTGCTTGTCGAGGACGCTGATGTCGCCGGTGGCGGTCACGAAAATGTCGCCGGATTTAGCCGCTTCGAGCATCGGCATCACGCGGTAGCCGTCCATCACCGCTTCGAGGGCGCGCAAGGGATTGACCTCGGTCACGATCACGTTGGCGCCCATGCCGGCGGCGCGCATGGCGATGCCACGGCTGCACCAGCCATAGCCAGCCACAACGACGACGCGCCCGGCCAGCAGGATGTTTGTCGCGCGGATGATGCCATCGAGCGTGCTCTGGCCGGTGCCGTAGCGGTTATCGAAGAGGTGCTTGGTCGCGCTGTCGTTGACGGCGATGACGGGAAAGCGCAAGGCGCCGTCGCTGGCCATGGCGCGCAGCCGAATGACGCCGGTGGTGGTCTCTTCGGTGCCGCCGACGATGTCCTCCAGCGCATCCTGCCTGTCCTTGTGCATCGTGCCGACAAGATCAGCGCCGTCGTCCATGGTGATATGTGGCCGGTGGTCTAGCGCCGCGTGGATATGCTGGTAGTAGGTCTCGTTGTCCTCGCCTTTGATGGCGTAAACCGGTATTTCGTCGTTCGTCACCAGCGAAGCGGCGACATCGTCCTGGGTCGAAAGCGGATTGGAGGCGGTCAGCACGACGTCGGCGCCGCCAGCTTGCAGCGTCTGCATAAGATTGGCCGTTTCGGTAGTGACATGCAAGCAAGCTGAGACGCGAATGCCGTCCAGCGGTTTCTCCGCTGCAAAGCGTTTGCGAATCTGTTGGAGCACGGGCATTTCCTGCCCGGCCCAGTCGATACGGTAGCGGCCGCCGGTCGCCAGTTCCAGATCCTTGATGTCATGCGCGATCGCCATAATCTCTCCTGTCTTTGGGCGCGAAGGCCATGGTATCAACAAACTGCCGCATTCTAGCACATTCGCGGGCGGCTGTCCCCCGCTTTGGCGGCGCGCGCACTGCAAAATATTCACCACCGAGGACAGCGAGGGCACAGAGGGTCGCACATGGCCCGCCAGTTCGTCATGTTGATGAGTCTACGGTTTTCCGCCTTCAATCATAGTGAAATCTGTAAGGCTTGTCCGGTACTGGTCCATTATTCCGCGCTTTTTCTACCCCATCCCCCGGCCCCTTCCCGCCATCTCTATGGCGGGCATCCGATGCATCAGGGAAGGGGAGCTTAGTTTGCGCGCAATAGGTGTGTTTTTTGCGCTCGCTTACAAAGATATCAGCGACGATCCCAAATCCTGTCCATGAAAGACAGCTTCCCCCCATTGCTATGGGGGGACTGAGGGGGTAGATGTAGTGGTCCTGAAAAACTGGACACCTAGTAAAGAGAGTATACTAGATGCGCAG
>WTGN01000002.1 GCA_011523545.1 Chloroflexota bacterium
CCCCCAGCCCCTTGCCCCCATAAAGAGGGAAAAGGAGCTGGACCTTCCAAGCCCTTGAATCTTCCAGTTGCTTGCTCGCAGCGCGACGCAAAGTCTATTGTGCGCGCGTCAGGTTCTCCGCTCGTGCGCCACCATTTGCCTGCTAAAAATCTCTGCGCTCTCCGCGCCCTCTGTAGTTCAAACTTCAGCCATACCGCTGCTCGACCGGGACATATTCCGTGTCGTAGCCGAAATAAGCCGGGCCGACAATTTCCAGGCCCTTTGGGCTGCGCCATTTCTCGGCGCAGGGGATAGCCAGAATCGCGACGCGGAAGCCATAACGCAAGCCTTCGGTGGTGATCGGCTCGCCGGTATCGACATCCAGCACCGCCAGCAGATCTGGCACGGTCACTTTGAATTCGCCGTTGATGCGGGCGGCGAGATGCTCATTCTGGAAGCTCAATTGCAATTGCTGGCCGGCGTATTCGTCGATGCCGTCGACCATGGCGTCGCCCTTGGCGAAGCCGGCTTCGGTGCGCCGCTCGACATCAGCAATCTTGCCTTTGAAGATCAGGTATCCGCCGACGGCTTCGCGAATCGTATCAACCGGTTCGTCTTCTTCCAGGCGGGCGCGGCGCACGACCTTGCCGATTTCTTCCGCCAGCGTGATCGTGCCCGGGATGGCGGCTTCGCGCAGTTGGGCGGCGGTGGCGGCATAGAGCGCGATCATCGCCATCGCGCCCATGTTGACGGTCACGCTGCGGGCGAATGTCTCCGTCCACAGGTTGCTGATCGTCTCCATCAAGACCGTGTTGCCGCGCTCGTCGGACATGGCGAAGGGCGTCGAAGAGATGCCGTGAATCGAATGCGTGACCATCTGCAGCTCGGGGAAGGCGCGCCCCATGCCATCGCAATCGACCATCGGCACACGCAGGCGGGCGGCGCAATAAATCGGCACCACCGAGTTCAGCCCGCCGGCTTCTATGCTCATCGTCGCTTTGACCGGCTTGCCGATATATTTACCCACCGACTGAAAGGCGTTGACGATGTCATCGCCATTGGGCATTTTCTCGACCATCACCGTCGGCGCGCCCATCATCGCTGTCGGCACGACCAGGTCGTCATCGTCCAGCTCATCGAGGGTGTAAAGCTCGACCGGGCCATAATCGCGGATGGCTTGCCGCGCCATCAGCTTGCCGATGTAGGGGTCGCCGCCGCCACCGGTGCCCAGGACGGCCGCGCCAAGCGCGAGATCTTCGAGAACTGTTTCGTCAATGATTCGCATTTATGCCCCCTGCCGCTACATCTGCCCCCCTCGGTCCCCCCATATCAATGGGGGGAAGGTTTCGCCGAGATGCGTATGTCCGATAAACGCTATGAGTGAAGGTTCGAGTTCGCTTGCGTTTGCTCCCCTCCCTGACGCCTCGGGGAGGGGCCGGGGGTGGGGTTGGCATGGCGATTCGTGGTTCCGTGTAAGTCTTACGAATGATGTTGCAGTTGACGCGCATATCAGGCCTCCACCAGATCGCCGATGGCTTTGACCATGATGCGGGTGGCGTTGCCCGGCAGATAAGCCAGCGGGACTTCTTCCACATCGACGATCTCGATGCTGCCGGAGTCGGCGCCGGCGTTGACCGCGCGCTCGCTCGCTTCGCCTTTGGCTTGATCAAGCGCTTCATCGCGGCTGAGCTCGGCGAGGGAGAAGATGCGGTCGCATTCGCCGCCGACCTGGGCGATGGCCGCGCCGATGGCATTGGCGACCGGGAAGTGATCCGGTTTGATGATCTCGGACGCGCCTTCGATCTGACCGGTGACCAGGATGCTGCCGCCGCCGACAACGATGACCGGCACCGGCGTCGCGCTCGTCTTCATGCGATCGACGGCGATGGCGATCATGTCCATGATGCGCTCCTGCACCGCGTTTATGAGCTTGTCATCGAGATGGCTGACGGCGCTCGCGTCGCCGATATCTTCGGCGCCGGCGGCCACAATCACATCGGTCGCGGTCAGCGTATGGCCGCCGAAGACCAGCGCTTTCTCCGTCAGTTCGTAGCCAACGCTGCGCGGGCCGACTTTCATACCCCCCGCTTCGCTTCCCCCCATTGCAATGGGGGGATTGAGGGGGGTCACATAGCTGCCGCCGCCCAAGCCAATCGAATAAGTATCGGGCATGCGGAAGTTGGTGCGCACGCCGCCGATATCGACCGCCAGAGCGGCCACCCGCGGGAAGCCGTGCTGCAAAACGCCGATGTCCGTTGTCGTGCCGCCCACATCGACCACGATGGCATCGCGCAAGCCGCTGAGGAAGGCCGCGCCGCGCATGCTGTTGGTCGGCCCCGACGCGAAAGTGAGCACCGGATATTCCTTGGCGAAGTCGGCGTTCATCAGCGTGCCGTCATTCTGGCTGATGTAGAAAGGCGCCGTGATTTGCAGCTCGTCCAGCGCCGCCTTGAAGCCGTCAATCGTACGCGCCGCCAGCTGCCGCAAACAGGAGTTCATGATGGCGGCGTTCTCCCGCTCCAACAAGCCGATGCGCCCGATCTCGCTGGAGAGCGTGATATTGGCGTCGGGGATGAGCGAGCGGACGATCTCGGCGCTTTGCTCTTCGAATGCCGCGTTGACCGGTGAAAACACCGACGAGATGGCGATGGCGTCTAAACCAGCGTCGCGGATCTGCCCGGCGATTGCGCGGACTTCGTCCGGCTGAAACTCGGAGATTTCGCGCCCGTCGAATTCATGCCCGCCATGCGCGAGATGCGAGTCGCCACCTACCATATCCCGCAAATCATCGGGCCAATCGACCATCGGCGGCAGGCAGACCGTCGCCGGCAAGCCCAGGCGGATGCACGCGGTGGGCGTCAGATGCTTGCGCTCGACAACGGCGTTGGTGAAGTGGGTGGTGCCGATCATGACGCCGTCGATCGTCGCCCGCTCAATGCCGGAATCTTCGATCACGGTACGGAGCGCCTTGGCGATGCCCTCCGATACCTCCGCGGTGGTCGGCGTCTTGGTCGAGCTGACGACGGTCATGCCATCCATCAGGACGGCGTCGGTGTTGGTCCCGCCGACATCTACTCCGATTCTCATTGTGTGTTCTCCTTTGCGTATGGAATTATCAAGCGGATGCCGATTGCATGGATCGCCATTCCGCCATCGTCTTGCTGCCTTTGCTCTTGTTGCAGTGTGTACAGAGTAATTGAAGGTTTTCAAAGTGGTCGCTGCCGCCTTTGCTGCGCGGCAGAATGTGGTCAACTTCCATGACCTTGAAGGGGAAATGCGTGTCGCAGCCAGCGCAGACGCCTTCCTGCTCGCCATAGAGGCGGTGACGGTGAGTGCGATAATTGGGCAGCGCCCCGAAGTCCGTGCGCAACGGCGGCTTGTCCAAGACGATAGCGCCGCCCCAGAGCGCGCCGCGGTCGTCTCGGATGCGCTGGTCCACCAGCTTAACCGCCAGCGGTGACAGGTCAATGCCCGCCCATTGTCGGTTCAGGCGGTCGGCGGCTACCAGCGTCGTGGCACAACCGCAGAAGGGGTCAAAGACCATGTCATTGTCGTTGCTGGAGATTTCGATAATGCGTTCCATCATTTCCAGCCGCTTTTGCGTCGGATACCCGGTGTATTCTTTGCTGCTGGCGCTGTAATTGGTGAAACCGATAGGATTGAGTATCAGGTTTTGTGGGGGCGTTCCAGCATCGGCCGCGGCATAGCGCTTGAGCCCGGGCCATTTTCCGCGCTTGGGATGATGGATCAAGCCCGCTTTGTCCAAGGCGTCCAGCCGTTCGTGCACGCCTTGGATTTTGCGGTAGCCGGGGATGAAATGCTTCTCGATGTACTCGGCGTATTTCCCGGTCTTTGGCGCGGACCATACGCGTCCACGATCAAAGACATCGTAACCACGCCAAGGCAGACTGCTAGGTGCCATCGCATCAGTGCTATGTCTCGGACCCGTCAAATTGTCGCTGCGATAACGGCCGCGTTCATCTTGGCTGGGATAGGCGCTTTCTAAAGAATCGGCCGAGCGTGGCTGCCGAATGTCATTCCAAATTGCCGCATCAGATTTGACATAATAGAGAATATGATCGCAGATACGGCCGTAGCGGCCTGGGTCATTGTGCGAGGTGGCGCGCCGCCAGACGATGTGGTTTCGGTAGTGTTTCGCCCCAAAAAGAGCATCCATCAGCAGCTTGAGATAATGACTGGCGGTGTCGTCACAATGCAAGTAGATACTGCCCGTCTCTTTCAATACGCGCCGCATCTCAATCAAGCGCACGGCCATCATAATCAGATAGCTCATCATGCTCTTGCCGTGGGTTTGCCGCGCGGCGTCGATGACGGCGTAGGCGGCTGGGCTGCGCTCGGCTAGTTCGCCGTGTTCATAAACATCAATATCGGAAAGCGTCCAGGTGTCTTTGAAAGCGGCGCCGGCTGCCTGCGATCCGATGGGCGCGGCGTAATCTTCGTTGGAGTTGAAAGGCGGGTCGAGGTAGATGAGGTCGACGCAGCCGCTGTTGATGCCGCGCATAACGGGCAGGTTGTCACCAGTCCAGACGGTGCCGCTGGCGAAGTTGGCTTTGTGTGTCATATTAATTCACCATAGAGACGCAGAGATTTTCTTCTTGTTTCCAGAGTCGAGAGTATCATGAAATTCGGCGCTCCCTATGAACTATTGCAGAAAATGCAATGGATGCTACAACGTCTAACGCCCTCCACGAACTACTCGGGATTTCCGAATAGTTGACACCTTGCCGAACTAGGAAGCAATACTTCCGAGTTGCCCCTCATTTATAGCTTCCCTCTGTGCCGACGGTCTGTGTCTACGCGACCCTCAAATAAACTCGGTGTCCTCGGAGGTAAAGCTTTTATTCCCGGCATCATCCAACAGGCCGCCGCCCAATCACCCCGCCCGGCAGCGGGCGAAATTCGACATCGTAACCAAATGCGCGCGGACCCACCACCTCCAGCGCGACGTCGCTCTTGAGCTGCGCCGGCGCCGGCACAGCGATCACCGCGACCCGCGTCCCGTAACGCAGCACCTCGGTCGTCACCGGCTCGCCTTCTTCTTCCGTGACGATGCAGATTAAGTCGGGAACCGTCGCCAAAACCTCACCATTGATGAACGCAATCAAGAACTCGTTTTGAAACTCAATATCCAGTACATCCGCGCCGTTAAAGCTCTCGAAGCGAACGCCGCCACGGGCGAAGCCTTTGCTCACACGCCGATCAACATCAGTAATCTTGCCGCTGAAGATGACTTTGCCCTCCAGGACATCGGCCACCACCTGCGGCACGTCCGATTTCTGCTCCTGCGCCTCAATGACCCGCCGGCCCAGGTGATGCGCCAGCGACAGGGTGTAATGCACGCCCGCCGCTTTCAGCTGCGCGCCACTCATCATGCAGGCGACCAGGCCGGCGCGCGCCCCCATGCTGACGGCGATATTGCGGGCGATCCGCTCGCCCCAGAGATCGCTCGCCGCACAGGGCACGACCGCCGCTTTATCGGCCGCGTCCACCATGGCGTAGGGCGCAACGGTCGCGTCGCTGCCGAAGAGAAAAGATGACATCTGAATCTCGGGAAAGGCGCGCCCCATGCTGTCGCTGTCGATGGTGGGTATGCCCGCCTGCAAGCCAGCTATCAAGGGCTGCATCGAGTTGGCGCCGCCGATTTCAGCGATGGCGACCGCGTCAAAGCGGCGGCCGATATGTTCTTCCAGCAGGCGCAGCGCCCGCGACATCTCTGTGCCTTCGGGCAGCTTCTCGATGCTGACTGTTGGCGCGCCGATGCTGCCGGCGACGCAGACCAGGGCGTCATCAGCCAGCGCGAATGGATCGACTACGGTCTGCGGACCCTTCTCGCTTATGACCGAGGCCAGGTGCAAGCCGCCCAGGTAGGGGTTGCCGCCGCCGCCGGTGCCCAGAATGCCGGCGCCGATGGCGATCGGACGGATATCATCCAATGTGACTTGGCGCAGCATCAGGCCTTATCCAGTTGGGGATGCAAATGACAGGCGACCTGATGCGCGCGCTCTACCTCCAGCAGCGGCGGGGGCACCGTCTCACATTGCGCCAGTTTCTCGGCATGGCAGCGCGGCGCGAACGGGCAGCCGCCATCACCCCCCCTAAATCCCCCCCGACGAGTCAGGGGGGACTGGGAAGATGACAGCTCCCCGCGCAGAATGATTTCCTCCCGCTGCGTGTCCGGGTCCGGCTCGGGAATGGCGGAGATCAGCGCCTGCGTGTAGGGATGTTTCGGGCTTTCAAAAATGACCTCGGTGGCCGCGACCTCGACGATCTTGCCCAGATAAAGCAAGGCTACTTCATCGCACATATAGCGCACGACGCCGAGATCATGCGAGATGAAAAGATAAGTCAGGTCGAATTGATCCTGCAGGTCTTGCAATAAATTGAGGATTTGCGCCTGCACCGAGACATCCAGGGCCGAGGTCGGCTCATCAAGCACGATCAGCCGGGGCTGCACCGCCAATGCGCGCGCGATGCCGATGCGCTGCTGCTGCCCGCCGCTGAATTCATGCGGATAACGATAGTAGTGCTCTTCCTTGAGGCCGACGACATTCATAAGCTCAAGGACGCGGTCGCGCGCCGCGTCGCCTTTGAGGCTCTCGTGGATCCAGAGCGGCTCGCCGATGATTTGGCCGACGGTCATGCGCCCGTTAAGTGAGGCGGCCGGCGCCTGATAAATCATCTGTATCTCGCTGCGCAGGCGGCGCAAGTCGCGCTGTTTCAGGTGTGTAATATCGGCCCCGTCGTAGAGGATTTGCCCGGCGCTGGGCTCCATCAAGCGCAGGATGCACTTGCCGACGGTCGTTTTGCCCGAGCCCGATTCGCCCACCAGCCCGAGCGTCTTGCCCTCTTGCAGGTCAAAACTGACGCCGTCAACGGCGCGGAAGTCAGCCGTTTTGCGATTGAACAGCCCGCCGTGAACGGGAAAGTGTTTTTTGAGGTTGTCGACTTCCAGCAAGTGACTCATGCATCCTCCGGGTAGAGGAAACATGAAGCGCTGTGCCCGGCGCCAACGTCAATCGCCGGCGGAACGCGCGTTCGGCAGGCTTCCATTACATATTCGCAGCGCGGATGAAACCGGCAGCCAGACGGCGCGTTGATCAAATTGGGAATCATGCCCGGTATCCCCTCCAGGCCACCGCGTGCCACGTCTTTCTGTGGCACCGCTGCAATCAAGCCGCGCGTGTAGGGATGCTTTGGGTTGCGGAACAATTCACGGACCGGCGATTCTTCAATGACCCGGCCGGCGTACATGACCGCGACCCGCTCGCAACTGCGCGCCACCACGCCGAGATTGTGCGTGATGAGCAGGACGGTCAAGCCCAATTGCGCCACCAGCGAGCGGATCAAGCGCAGAATTTGCGCCTGAATGGTGACATCGAGCGCCGTTGTCGGCTCATCGGCGATCAGCAGGTCAGGGTCGCCGGCCAGCGCCATCGCGATCAGCACACGCTGCCGCATGCCCCCGCTGAATTGATGCGGATAATCGTAGATCCGTTTGTCGCCATCGGGGATGCCGGTCAGGCGCATCAGCTCGACGGCGCGCGCGTGGGCGTCCTTTCGCAGCTGCCTCACCGATGGGCGGAAGCCGCGCCAGCGCCCGGGCACTTTCTTCCCCTGCGCCTGCTGATAGAGCACGGCGTCGACCAATTGCTCGCGGATGGTAAAGAGCGGATTGAGGTTCGTCACCGGGTCCTGAAAAATCATGCCGACATGACGGGCGCGGAAGGCCTCCATCTCGCTCTCGCTCTTGCTGAGGATATCTTCGCCGTTAAAGGTCACGCGCCCGGCGGTGATAAGGCCCGGCGGCATCGGTATTAATCGGGGAACAGCCAGGGCAGTCATCGACTTGCCGCAGCCGGTCTCGCCCACAAGGCCGAGCACATCGCCGCGCCGCATCGTCAAGTTGACGCCGGCCAGCACCTTGGCCACGCCGTCATAGGTGTGGAATTCGAGATGCAAGTCGTCTATGTTGAGCAGGTCGGTCATAAATGTTGTCTAAACCCGGACCAATTCGTGAATATGTAGGGGCGACCAACCTGGTCGCCCGCCCCACGAGACTCTAGACAGCTTCGGGCGACTTGATAAGTCGCCCCTGCAAGGCTCTTCGCTCCCCTACCGCCGCGAGCGCGGGTCAAGTACGTCGCGCAGGCCGTCGCCAATCAAGTTCCAGCTGAAGACCATCAACCAGATGGCTAGGCCGGGAAACGTGGCGATCCACCATTCGTCGGGGAAGAAGCGCCGGCCGTCGTTGATCATAGCGCCCCATTCCGGCGTCGGCGGCTGCGCGCCCAAGCCGATGAACCCGAGGGCGGCCGCTGTCAGCACAGCGAAGCCGAAATCGGTCGTCATTTTGATGATGATCGGCGATACCGCATTCGGCAGAATATGCCGGAAGATGATGCGCGCGTGCCCGGCGCCGATGCCGTATGCCGCTTCGACAAATGGCTCCTCGCGCAATGACAGCACCAGGCTGCGTGTCAAGCGGGCGAAACCTGGCCACCAGACCAGGGAAATGCCGATCATCGCGTTGACGATGCCTTTGCCCAGGGCGGCCGAGATAGCAATCG
This sequence comes from Chloroflexota bacterium, assembly GCA_011523545.1. Classification (GTDB taxonomy): domain Bacteria; phylum Chloroflexota; class Anaerolineae; order Aggregatilineales; family Phototrophicaceae; genus UBA6055. The sequence continues at coordinate 8,568 of WTGN01000002.1, forward strand.
CCAAGACCAGCGCCGGCACAGTCAAAAAGACATCAGTGATGCGCATCAGGATGTCGTCCAGCCAGCCGCCGGCATAACCGGACACCGCGCCGATCGTGACGCCGATACTCGTCGCCAGCAAGATGATAATGCTGCCGACTTGCAGGGCGAGGCCCGTGCCCATGACGACGCGGCTGAAAATATCGCGGCCGACTTTGTCCGTGCCAAAGGCGAAATCTTCGCTCGGCGGCTGCAAGCGGGCCATCACACGCGTCTTGCCGGCGGCGTCTTCAGGGTATGGGGCGATGACCGGCGCGAAGATCGCTACCAGCAAGATGAAGGTCAGCATGGCAAGCCCGACCATCGAAAGCCGATTGGAGCGGAAGCGATACAGGCTGCGGGCAATATTCTCCCAACGGGCGGAGCGGGCGGTATCGCGCTTCTTAGCCATAGCGAATCCTCGGATCCAGGATGCCGTAGACGATATCGGTCAGGATATTGACCAGGCTGAAGACGATGCCGTAGAGAATGGCGATGCCCATGATCGGCTGAAAATCGAGACTTAGGGATGCTTTAACCGCGTACAAGCCCAGCCCGGGCCAATCGAAAATCGTCTCGATCAAGACGGCGCCCGCCATGAGCCAGCCGAAGTTCAGCGATATCACCGTAATCGTGGCGATGAGCGCGTTGCGCAAAACGTATTTGAAAATGATTACGCGGTAGGGGATGCCGATGGCGCGCTCCATCCGCACAAAATCTTTCTCGAGCGCCTCGACCATGCTGGCGCGGGTGATGCGCGTGATGCTGGCGAAAGCGCCGAACGAGAGCACAAGCGCGGGAATAAACAGGTGCCTGAAGGAAACAATGAACGTGTCGATGTCGAGTTGGATCAGACTGTCGACCAAATACAGGCCGGTGGTAGACGCGGGCGGCGAGATCAGCACAGGCAGGCGCTTGCTGATGGGGAAGAGCCCCAAATCGCGCCCGAACCAGGTCTGGAATATCATCGCCAGCCAGAACGAGGGGAAGCTGACAAAGAAGAGCGACAAAACGCGAGCGACATGGTCGGGCATGCGGTTGCGATACATCGCCGAGATGACGCCAGCCGGGACGCCCAGCAGCGTGGCGATGACGACAGCGGCGGTGGTCAATTCAAGCGTGGCCGGCCAGAAGGCGCGCAATTCGCTGATGACGGCGCGGCGGGTGTAAAGCGATTCGCCCCAATCACCACGGAAGAGGCCCACCATGTAATTGACATATTGGACTGGCAGCGGCTGATCCAGGCCCAAGTCCCGGCGCAAGGCGTCCTTGATTTCTTGCGTGGCTTGTGGGCCCGCCGCCAGGCCGACCGGGTCGCCAGGCACGATTCGGGCGATGGCGAAGGTCAAGACGCTGAGCCCGATCAGCGTCGGGATCAACAAGGCGATGCGCCGCAGGATGTAGAAGCGAATGTTCATGGTTAGATAGCGCACTCAAATAAGAGTTTTGCTCGCTCCAATAGACCTCTCGCGGAAGTTCTCTTCCGCATCGAGTCGAACGTCTTCTTTGCGGTTCACCAGGATATGATTAACCACGTTTGCCCTTTTCATACGCTTGCCGTGGACTACGATTCTACGTTTGAAGTATTGACGTACGATTTCATCTTTTAGGTCTTCGGTGCCTTCAATGTGCCAGTTGCCTTCACTGTCTGTAGCCACAATGCATAGAGTCTTATTCTCATCATCGAGCGCGTTCCCCACTCGCAACACACCAGATTTCACTATGGCTTGCTGAGTAACTTCCAATCCCTTCTCAACTCTGGAAACGTGCGGCAATTGCAATCCTTTGAGACTAATTTGCGTCGTGTTCAAGCTAACGACCCTGAGATTATCATCAATTACAGACTGAAATTTAACCGATGAGATCCTTTTTCCGTCAGGCGCAAGTTCTATTGATGCCTTTACAAAGTCCCGATATTCATTGGGATCATCAATCGTCTTCTCTAGTTCGTAAGTCTCACCTTGTTCCAGAAGATTCACATTATCGAAGAACGGCTTGATTGCATCGTTGAAATGCCAAAAGCCCGGCAGAGTATCTTGAATTGGCTCGCCCAATCGCAACTTGACAATGCAACTCCCAGCTGCCAGCCCTTCAATAAAGACCCGAATATCTTCAATCTTTGGCTGCTTGCTAGAAACTGCATCACGCCCGTTCTGTAAGGCGGATTTCGCTGATATTTGCAGTAATGTAGCAATACTGGGCGCGCGTGAAGTCAACTCTTCGACCGCGGCTCTCCCGTAGCCAATTTGGCTACCGTGCAGAGAGAACTGCAACTGCCCCTCGCCCAGGTGAATGCCCTCCTTCGCCAAGTTCACTGTGCCCAAGAGGTCCTTGAGTTGCCACTCGATATCGCTGCGCGGGTTGCCGGCCAGGGCGCGGTAAATCAGTTTTTCTGACTGTTCATAGAGGCCACAGCGCCAAGCCAGCGTTGCCGCGCTACGGTGCAGGACGCTGCGGGACGGTTCGATATCTATGTCCTCCATCAAGTCTGCCGCGGCCTTTTCTTTTTCAAATGCTTGCTCTGTGAGTCGTAGGAATTTCGCACGCTCGCCAAAGAGTTTCGCCAAGTCTGCCTCGTCGGCAAATTCCATTGCCTCTCTATGCAATTGCTTAACATCATGCGCGTTTTGGTTCATACTGCACCATGTAAACTACTGGCCGACTGAATTCGGTTGCTACCACCAGCGCTGAAAAGTTCGCATTCGGCGATTCCTTAATCTGCTTAATTCCCCTGTTTACCGCCGCCACAATCTCGCTAGGATAGCTTGCGTTCGATAGGCCCTTGCACTCCAACCCCATCGTTTGTTGAAAAAGGTAATCATGATCTTCGTCATTTGGACCTATCCAGAAATCAAAGCCATCGCCAATTCGAGCGCGTTCTACCACAGTGTAATCCGTAAACTCGGTTACCGTCAGGATAGCAATCGCTTCGCCAGCTTTTTCCGCTGCATTACGCGCATTCCCAAACGCTCGTCTAATTTTTTCCGAATATGACATTTTCCATTGTATCCGAGCGGTGAACAGCTCGGCATCAAGATCCCTCACAGCGCACAATACACCTGGCTCATGGTGATGCCGATTCATGCACATCACCACCGCCTCTTGCATATAGATCGCAAGGCTCGCTGTCAACGCCGGAATGTCTGTAGTTAGGTCATCCAGGTCCAGAACGACCGTCTCATTCATGCATTGCCGCTTCTATTCCGTGTGGATAAAGTCCCGGGCGGGCCAGCCCAGCAATAGAGATAGCCTCCCCCTCTGAACACGGGGGAGGCCAACGGAAGTTCAGAAGCTAGCAATCTTCCATCCACAGATCCTGGAAGAGCGCCGTCACCTGATAGTAGGGCGAGTAGCGATAACCCTTGACACAGGTATTGAGCGCCGTACCGCTGTTCAAGGTGTACATCCAGACTGAGGGCTGATCCTCGTTGATGATCTCCTGCGCCTCGACATACATTTCCTCGCGCATCCCGGCGTCGCCGGTGACGCGGGCGGTATCCAGCAACTCATCCACGCGCTCATTCTCGTAGAAGCTGCAGGAGTTGAAGCTGCCCCATTGATCCGAGTGATACTGGTTATAGAGATGGGCATCCGGATCGATGAAGGAGGGCACCGTGTAGATATTGATGATATCCGGTCCGGTTTCCGGCGACCCGCAGCTGGCGACCATATCGGGCCAAAGCATGGGCACCATGTTCATCTCGATGCCGATCTCCGCCAGGCCTTCCAGCAGGATCAGGCCCGGGACGATCTCGTGCGAGAGTTCGGTGACATAGACATAATCCAAGCTGATGCCGCCCTCGGGCCAGGGTGTCATCGCCAGGTATTCCCGCGCTTTATCGAGGTCATAGGTCGGGTAGTCCAACGTTTCGACATAGCCGGGGAAATAATCAGGCGTGGGACCAAACATCAGGCTGATGCTTTCCTCCTGGGCCTGCACCATGGCTTCGTAGTTCAACGCATGCGCGATCGCCTTGCGCAAGTTGACGTCGCTGGTGAATTCGCCCAGGTTGTTCATCTTCAGGGTATTGACGTAGGTGCCAGGATGCTCTTCCCATACATGATTTGGCGACTCTATGATCTTGTCCTTGTCGGCCGGCGTCGCTTGATCAGCGACATGTGTTTCACCGGCAAGTATGGAGTTCAACTGCGTCGCGCCATCACGCTGGATGATCCAGATGAAGCCGTCCAGATGGTCTTCGCCCGTCCAGCCGGCCCAGTAGTCCTGCACGGCAGTGAACTCATACAAGTTGCCGATTTCCCAGCGCCCCTGCATGAAGGGGCCGGAACCGGCGGCGTTCTCCTTGAGGTAGGCCTGGCCCATGTCGTCGCCCGCATTGGCTTCCACAATGGCGGGATTGACAATGAAGACCTGGGTCAAGGTGCCGATGAAGGGCGCGTAAGGCTGGGTCAGCGTGAATTGTACCGTATGGTCATCCAGGGCCTGGACCGAATTCTCGTCAGTAATCGTTTCCCAGCGCCAGGTTGGCGGGCCGGAAATCGCCATCATGCGGTTGAAGCTGTATACCACCGCATCGGCCGTCACCGGGCTGCCATCATGGAAGACGGCGTGATCGTGCAGCGTGAAGGTCCAGACGGTGGCGTCATCGTTGACTTCCCAACTCTCGACCAGATGCGGCTCGATATCGTAGCCGCGCGCGATGAACAAGGCGTCATACAGGCTGCGCAAAGCGGCGTTGATCGAGTAATTCTCGCCGATGGCCGGGTCGATATTGTCGATGTCTTGGTTGCCGCCGTAGAGCAGGATGTCGTCCTGCGCCAGGACAGCCGTAGACGTGATGAGCAGGACGCTCAGCACCAGGCAAGTGAACAGAATCCGTCTGAACATTTCTTCCTCCGTGCGGTTAATATTGCCAATTTGACAGATAGGATTGAAACCACTGCGACATTGCAGTAGGACGGTACAGACTTGACGATTATAGCGCAGGAGACAGGCAAGTTGCCAACCGCGAATCAGCGTTGGCAGTCGCAGCAGAATTTGTTAGACTGCTCGCTGTCAGTTTTCCGCCTGCACAGCGCAGTCGCATGCGCAGCTCTTGATGCCGGACGCTGACACATATTTTCGTCTAGCAGAATGGAGACAAAAATGCATAGCAGACGCAGCATGATCAATCTTGTTTTGGTTCTCGCCTTTGTCGCGCTGCTGGTGGCGCCGGCTTTCGCCCAGGACGATCTCGACCGCGCGCATTGGTGCGAAGGGGTTAGGATTCGCTTCTTCGCCGGCGGCACAGAGGGCGACGCCTTCGCTGGCATCGTTTATCGGGGCGCATTGGCGGCGGCGCGCGATCTCGGGGCCAATGTCGAGTATGTCTTTTCCGGCTGGGACAGCGAGTTGATGACGCAGCAATTGCGAGAAGCCGTGGCCCAGGCGCCCGATGGCATCGCGATGATGGGCCACCCGGGCAATGAAGCGATCATGCCGCTGGCGGCGGAAGCGGCCGAAGCCGGCATCATCATGATGTACCAGAATGTCGATGTTGATCAGGTGCGCGCGCGTTACGGCGGCGGTTATGTCGGGGCGCAGCTGCATTCACAGGGCCGGGCGCTGGGCTATGAAGCGCTGCGGCAATTCGACCTCGCCGAAGGCGACACCGTCATCGTCCTGGCGAACTTGGCGCAACGTGAACGGGCCCTGCGTGAATTGGGCGTTTGGGAAGTGCTGGAAGAAGCCGGCATGAACATAGTCCATGTGGATTCAGCGCCGACTTGGGCGGCCGATCCTAACCTGGGCATACCGGCCATGGTCGCCGCAATCACTGATAATGCCGATGTCAAGCTGGTGGTCTTCTCGGGCGGGCAGGTGCTGGGCAACACGCAGACCTACTTTGAAGCGGCGGGCTTGGAAGCTGGGCAAGTCAAGGCAATCGGTTTCGACACCAACGAATTCATCATGCAAGGCTTCGCCGATGACTGGATTCACTTGACAGCGGATCAGCAGCCATTCTTGCAAGGATACATGCCGATCCTTAGCATTTGCCAAACAGCCAAATTTGGTTTGGCGCCGCTGAATGTTGATACTGGCGCCGGCTTTATCGACGTCAGCAACTACCAGCAAGTGGAGGCCTTGGCAATCGCCGGCTATCGGTAAGCAGCTGCGGCATTTGTAAATCGTTGCGGGCGACTCATTGGGTCGCCCCTACATTGTTGCTTTCGTCGCGAGATGGCTTCAAACATGCAGAACGATTACATCATCGAATTGCGGGATGTCTCCAAGTCTTTCGGCAATGTCAACGCGGTGGATGGCATCAGCTTTGGCGTAAGGCCTGGGGAAGTGGTTGGCTTGATCGGCGACAACGGCGCCGGCAAATCCACCCTGATCAAGATACTCTCCGGCGTTCATCAACCGGACAGCGGGCAGATTGTCGTGCGCGGGCGCGCAGTCACGAATTGGAATGCCGCCCGCTCTCGCGAATCGGGAATCGAAACGGTATACCAAGATCGCGCATTGGCGCCCCAGCAGACAATCACCCGCAACATCTTCATGGGAAGGGAAATCAAAGACCGCTTCGGCATCATCAAAGTTAAGAGGCAGCACCAGGAAGCCAACCGGCTCATGCGCGAAATCGGCTTCACCTCCAAAGTATTTGATCCAGATTCGCCGGTAGCAACCCTTTCCGGCGGCGAACGGCAAGGGGTGGCCATCGCGCGCGCGCTCTATTTCGATGCCGATCTCATCGTGCTGGACGAGCCGACGACTGCGCTGTCTCTGGTAGAAACAGCGAAGGTATTCGGCTTCATCGAAAATGTGCGGGCACGCGGACGCTCTATTATATTTATCGGGCATAATATCTATCATGTATTTGACGTTGCCGACCGCTTTGTGGTTCTGGATCGAGGCAAAGTCGTTATGACCGAGAACAAAGCCAACATTCCGGCGGCCGAAGTTCTGATCAAACACATGCAGCAAATCGCCGAGATGAGCCACGCCGATGCCAGCGCGGCAGGCGCTTGAGGGGCTGGCAGGCATGGGATTCGGCGCAAAGCCCGGCGGGCAAAAGGTTAAAGCAAAGGAAGACGCAAGCGCGCTGGTCAAGTGGGCGCGCAACAACCGCCGAGCGCTAACTTCCACCCTCTTTTTGTTCGTCATGCTGGTGGGCTTCACCATGGCGAATCCCGAGGTTTTCTCGCAGTTTAAGACCTATCGTTCGGTGATGATTGCCTTGCCGGTTTCCATGTTTCTGGTGGTGCCGCTGGTATTCGTTGTCACGGCAGGCGAGATTGATCTGTCTTTCCCATCGGTGGTGGGCTTATCGTCTTACGCCTTCGTCTCCATCGTCGATAAGGGGGGCGAACCCGTGTTTGGCATATTGGTCGCCATCATAGTTGGCGCGACGCTGGGATACATCAACGGGCTGCTTGTTGTTCGCATCGGCCTTTCGGCACTCGTGGCGACGCTCGGCATGAACTTCTTCCTGCGCGGCTTCATCAACATCCTCGTCGAAGGCTTCTCGATCGCCATCCCGGAGATACGCGGCACCTTCATTCACAACTTGCTAACCGAAGATACGATTATCATTTCAGGCAACCAAGGCATCCCCAATCAAATGCTCTGGGCGCTGGCATTTGTGGCGCTTGGGGTCTTCCTCTACAACAGGCACAGCTTCGGCGCGCGCGTTCACTGCGTCGGGGACAATCCCGAGAGCGCTGCCGAGATGGGGATCAACGTGAACCGCACGCGAATCCTGGTCTTCGTCTTCACCGGCATCGGCGCGGCGTTTGCCGGCGTCTTTTCGGTTATGATCAATTTTGTCTGGTGGCCAACGACCGGTGACGGACTCTTGCTACCGGTATTGGCTGGTCTATTCGTTGGCGGCACGCCGACCTGGGGCGGCGTTGGCACCGTCTTTGGCGGCGCCATCGGCACATCGATTGTCGCCTTCATAGAAACAGGCGTCATCGCCGCCGGGTTGACGGGCTTCTTCACACAATTCTTTTACGGCTTGATCATCATACTCTCGCTGATCTTCCAACGCTTTAATGGCGGTCGAGTCCGGTGAGGCGCCGCATTCATCGCCAACATAAGGACGCCATGAAAGTCATTCAAGTCGGCATCGGAGGCATGGGGGAGACCTGGCTGCGGGCGGTGCAGCGCTCGCCCCAGGTAGACTTAGCCGGAATCGTCGAAATCGATGCCGCCATCGCCGACGCGCAGGCCGACGCCTATCAACTCGATCGCTCGCTAATCTTCAACACGCTGCCGGATGCGCTGAACGCTGTGAAAGCTGACGCGGTGATCAACGTCACGCCGCCGCGATTTCATCGCGAGATCTGCGTCACATCCATGAGCGCGGGCCTGCCCGTATTGACGGAGAAACCGCTGGCCGACACGCTGGTGGACGCCCGCGCGATCGTGTCGGTTGCAATAGAAAGCGGCCTGCTCTGCGGCGTCGCCCAAAATTATCGCTACCGTCCCCTGACACAGACGATCAAGGCGATCCTGGATAGCGGCGAACTGGGCGCTTTGGGGGCGCTGCAGGCCGAGTTCTACCGCGGACCGCATTTTGGCGGCTTCCGCGAGGAGATGGCCCATCCGCTGATCCTCGATATGTCGATCCACCATTTTGATCTGATGCGGCTGTTCCTGGGCAGCAACGCAAAGACGATCACCGCGCGCAGCTGGAACCCGACCTGGAGCTGGTTCGCCGGCGATGCCAGCGCGGCCGCCCAGATCGAGTTCGGCGGTGGACTGCAGGCGACATACAGCGGCTCCTGGTGTTCGCAGGCTTTCGAGACCAGCTGGAACGCCAATTGGCGCTTCGATTGCGAGCGGGGCGTACTGCGGGTCGAGGACGATCGCATTTTCGCGCAGCAGCTACTGAGTGTCGACGAAGGCGCGCGCGGGCTGGCCAGCATACACGATGACATGCGCGAGATCCCGCTTATGGCGATGAAGCGTGAAGGGCAGGATTATCTGCTGCATGAATTCTGCCAAGCGGTGACGAGCGGTTCAAGCTTCGCAACCACGGCGCAGGACAATATCCATACGATGGAGTTCGTCTTTGGGGTGATGCGGGCTTGTGACGGCGGGGAGACGGTCAGGCTCTAGGGGCTGGTCCTCGGAGTTTTCTGGCAAGCAGTATTTCACCACCGAGGACACCGAGTACACCGAGAGTCGGGTAGATCGAACCGACTCTGCCCGCCGACACTACGGATCAAACGCCGCTGCATCGCCTACCGCGCTACAACGATTTATCCCTCTGCGTCCTCTTATTTTATGAACCTGCCAAATTCCATCTGCTATCATAGCGAAATTTGTAGGGGCGAGACGGTGGCTCGCCCTAAACTTCGCGCCATCGCATGGACGGGCGTTTCAGCGAAACGCCCCTACAGATTCCTGTTTTTGAGGGTTCATTATTTTGTGTGAGCCGAGTTGTCACTCGCGAGCGGCTGTAGTGAAGCCTTGCAATTCTAGCGCGCGAGCTCAATCGAAATACCTGTCCCCATTCCACAGCAGCGACTTGGCGACTTCATCGTTCAGTTCGACGCCAATGCCGGGCCGCTCGGAGACGGTCATGACGCCGTCTCGCACGAAGGGTTTCTCGCCATCGCAGAGCTCGCTCCACCAGGAAATCCCACGAGCGTGGAACTCAAGGAAGAGGAAGTTCGGCACCGCCGCCAGCACATGGCAGGCCGCCATCATGCCCAGCGGCGACGAGACATTATGCGGCGCGATCGGGATGTAGTGCGCGTCAGCCAGGTCGGCAATGCGTAGCCCTTCGGCGATGCCGCCCGCTTTCGCCAGGTCGGGCATGATGACATCGACCGCGTTCTTCTTGAAGAGCTCGAGAAAATCGAAGCGCGTGTACTGATTCTCGCCGGTGCAGATGACGGTCGCGGTCGAGGCGCGCACCTGGGCCAGGGCATCGACATTCTCGGCCGGCACCGGCTCTTCCAGCCACATGAGGCGCAGCGGCTCCAGGGCGCGGGCCAATGTGATGGCCGAGGGCAGATCGAAGTGGCCGTGACAATCGATGGCCAGGTCGATCTCGAAGCCGATCGCCTCGCGGACGCCTTCCACCAAGCCGATGATATGCGTCATTTCCTGCGCGCCGACCGTCCAGTTGAAGGCATCAAGCTTGCCATGGCCGGTGTAATCGACATCGAATTTGACCGCGCCATAACCCTCGGCCACCGCTTCCAGCGCCTTTTCGCCGAAGGATTGCGGGCTGTCGTCCTTGCCGAAGTGACAATCGGCGTAGAGGCGAATATCATCGCGGAATTTGCCGCCCAGCAATTGGTAAACGGGGACGCCGAGGGCTTTGCCGACGATGTCGTGCAGGGCGTTGTCGATGCCGGTCAGCGCGAAGATCAAGGGCGCGCTGCTCGCCCCGCCATAGCGCCCGGCGCGGCGGAGCTTCTCGTAGACAAGATTGATGTTGAAGGGATTTTCGCCGATTAGCAGATCCTTGAGCGCGAAGATGGCATGCTTGGTGGCGAAGCCGCTGAAGCCGGGGCCGCCGGAGTTGCATTCGCCGGTGCCGACGATGCCTTCGTCGGTGTAGACGCGCACGAAGGTCCAGACGCTGCCGCCGCTGTCCGGTTCCTGCCGGCCGATGACGCAAGCTTGAACGTCGGTGATTTTCATTCTGGGAAACCTCGCAATTGTTCTTTCCTCAAAGAGAAACTGTAGGGGCGAGCCATTGGGGCGCCCACTGCAATCACATTGCCCATTTTCGGGCGACCTAATAGGTCGCCCCTACAAGATTCTTTAGACTAATGATGATAATGTTCGATGGCGGCCATGATGCGCTGGATCTGGCGGGCGATATTCGCTGGCACGCGCGGGTTGAAGGGGCCGCCCGTCCCGCCGACGACATCGCAAAAGCCGCTGCAATTGATCGCCTCCATCACTGCTGAATAATTGTAGGCGCGTTCCTCCATGAAGCGGATGTCCTCAAGCGGCGACACTTCATCCTCGATTTGGCGCGCCGCTTCATAATCGCGCCGGCGCTGGGCGTTGTTGATCTCATCCGAGGCGCGCGCCACCACGATATTGATGCCGGAGGTGTGTCCCTTTGCGCCCATCTCGGCCGCCGCCGTCGACCGGTCGCCGATGCCCCAAATGACGATCTTGCTCTCGTCAAGCGCTTCAGTGAAGGGCAGCACGTCGTCTTCGTCGGTGCCGATCTTGACGCCGATGAAATGAGGCGAATCTTGCAGCAGGCGGATGATCATGGCGCGGTCGCGCGGGCACCGATAATAATAGAGGAAGCGCGCCTCATGCTCGCGCGCCTGCTCTTCAGCGAAAGCCATCAGGGTCTCGTAAAGCCCGGCCGGCCCGTAGGTGCCGCTGAGCGGCATGATCAAGTAAACATCGGGCGGGCGCTTCAAGGCGGCCAGCCGTCTGATCAGATCGGCGGCGGCCGGCAGCGGATTGGGCACCAGCGCCGCCATCAAGATGCCCTGCCCTTCCATGCGCTCCCCGGCAATATCGAGCAGCTTCACTTGGTCGTCATAGCCAACATGATGCACCAGGCTGGTGCCGGCGATGGATATGACGCGGGGCCGTCCGCCACTCAGGGAATTGTTGCGCATCAGATAGCCGACATTCTTGCCGTGACCGGCGAAGTCGATGCAGCCTCCGGCGAAGGGGATCAGCGGGATGCCGATTACCGAGTTGAGTCCGTCAAGCAGCGCTGGCGTTTCGATTGTCATGTTTTGGTTTTGCCCCCATCCCCCGGCCC
>WTGN01000099.1 GCA_011523545.1 Chloroflexota bacterium
CCCGCCATCTCTATGGCGGGCATCCGACGAGTCAGGGAGGGGGAGCTTCACCAAGCGGGCGACATGGTATGTCGCCCCTACGGATTGTGATTTTGGCGGGCGCGAGACAGGTCGCCCAGGTTGATTGTCACTTCGCCGTCGCCCCAGGTCTCGATTTGCTGGGCGGGCCCCAGGGCCAGCGCCGAGCCGGGCGCCAAGGCCATGATGGACAGCGCCGGCAAATCGCGTTGTATCGTTTGAATCCACTCGTTCCCCGCCAGCCCGCTCGCATTCGGCGCAATCAAGGCATTGTGGAGGAAATGCAAGCCGGGCGCGATCGATCCGCTCTCGGTCAAGCGATGTTCGCCGGCCAGCGCGGCGGCCGCGCCTTCAAGCAGGAGCAGCGCGCCGTCGTCAAGGGCGGTTTTCAAGGCGCTCTTCACCGTATGCGTCAGCAGGCATGTTAGCTCGTCGGCATGGCTTGGCGCCTCAATGACAATCATGCCCGCTGTACTCAGGCGCTGGTGTATCTCATTGGCGTCGAGCTCGTCGAGGTCAACGAGGTAGCCTGCGGGCGCGCCCAACTCCGCCATATCGTCCATCAGAGCGTCGCCCAGGTCCCCGGCCAGGGAGATATAGGCGATGGCGCCGGCGGCGTTGTAGCGGCTGAGAGCCTGTGCCCGAATCTCGCTCAAAGCATCGGGGCGGCCGGACAATACAAGCCAGCCGAGCGCATCAGGCCAGCTAAAGGGCGCCTCCGGCAATTGCGACATGGCGTTCATATTGGGTCCCTGATCGTATGGCCATTTCGGGCGACATGCTATGTCGCCCCTACATAGTTTACGCGCCCAGATAATCGGCGATGACGGAGGACATCAGGCCGACGGACAGGGGCAAGACATCTTCATCAATGTCAAAGCGCGGGTGATGATGCGGGTAATCCAGCTCACGCTGATGGTTCGCCGAGCCCACCAGCAGGAAAGCGCTTGGATTGCGCGCCATCAACAAGCCCACGTCTTCCGATGCCATCCAGGGTTGGTCCACGATGTTTACGGCATCAGCGTAGCCGGCAAAGACTTTGCGCGCCCGGGCGGCGACCTGCGCGTCATTGACGACCGGGCCGATGCCCAAGCCGAAATCGACATCGGCGCGGCAGCCCATCGCGCCCGCCACGCCGTCGGCGACATCACGGATGCGCGCTTTGATCATAGGGCGCGTCTCCTCGCGAAAGAGGCGAAACGAGCCGCTGAAGGCGACTGATTGCGGGATGATGTTGCGGGCGCTGCCGCCTTGAATCGTGCCAATCGTAATCACCACCAGATCCAGCGGATCCACGTTGCGGCTGACGATGGATTGAAGCGCGACTATTACCTGGGCGGCGCAGACTATGGGGTCGGCGGTTTGATGTGGCATCGCGCCGTGACCGCCTTTGCCATTGATCGTTATTTCAAAGACGCCGGCGCCGGACATCGTCGGGCCGGAGACGACGCTCACGTTCCCGACTTCGAGATCGTTCCAAAGATGAATGCCCAGGCAGTAATCGGGCGCGGGCGATTCCAGCGCGCCATCGGCGATCATGTATTCGGCGCCTTTGCCCTGCTCTTCCGCCGGCTGGAAGACAAATTTGACGCGGCCATTCAAAGCTGCCCGGTGGCCCGACAAGACCTTGGCGATGCCCAAAGCGATCGCCGTATGACCGTCATGACCGCAGGCGTGCATTAGCCCGGGCGTTTGAGAAACATAGTCGGTCTCGTTTTCTTCTTGGATCGGCAGCGCGTCCATATCAGCGCGATAGAGCACGGTGGGGCCGTCGTCCGCGCCTTCGAGGATGCCGACCACGCCGGTTAGCCCGACGCCGGTCTGCACTTCGAGGCCCAGGCTGTTGAGTTCGTCGGCGACGATGCCGGCCGTTCTGCGCTCTTCGAAAGCCAGTTCAGGATGTCGATGAAAGTCGCGCCGGCGCGCGATCAGCTCGTCGCGCAGCGCCTGGGCATCGGTCATGAAGTCAATTGCCATCGTCAGGTCACCTCAAGTTGATTAGGCGGAATCGCTCGATGCGGCGGGGGTATTCGGGCGGCGAGTTGGGATCCAGCGACCGCTTTCTGATATTCTCCGCCATTTTGTCCATATCGGAAATCTGGGTTTTATGGGCGCGGAGCGATTCAATCTGCCGCTCCACCGCGTCGGTAACATCGACGGTCAGGGTTGGATCAACGGCGCCGGCGATATAGACCGCGCCCACCTTATGCGTTTCCAGGCCTTCGTCGCGTTCATGCTCGATGAAGTTCAGCCGGTCGCGGGCAGTCGGGAAGACGGCCTCGAGCGTGGCCGCGCCGATGGCCCGATGGTCGGGATGGTTGATGCCGCGTGAACCAAACCAGCGCGTCGGATCCAGGGTCACGACCACATCCGGCTTCTTCAGGCGGATCAGGCGCGTGATATCGCGGCGCAATTCCAGCGTCGGGAAAAGCTCCCCGTCTTTGTAGCGCAGAAAGATGACATCCTTGACGCCGAGGACGGCAGCGGCTTCCCGCTCTTCCCGCTCGCGGATATCGGCCAGGCGCGCCTGCGTCATGTCGGGGTCGGCGCTGCCCTTGTCGCCACTGGTCGCGATGACGAAGCTGATCTCGGCGCCGTCGGCCGCCCACTTGGCGAAGGTGCCGCCGGCGAAGAATTCGGGATCGTCCGGATGAGCGAAGACGCCCAGGACCCGGCCCAGGCTTCCGTTGTTGCTGTTGTTGGCATCGGTCATGGGTTCAGTCGGTCTTTGTGTTTCGATATAGCCGGCACAGTTGTGATTCAGCGGTAGCCAAGCCCTCCCCCCGGCCCCCTCCC
>WTGN01000016.1 GCA_011523545.1 Chloroflexota bacterium
CCCTTCCTTAGCTTGCTGGGGAGGGGGCCGGGGGTGGGGTTGGCTGACCGCAACGTAAACAGGGGCGTCTCGCTGAGACGCCCGTCGAATAATATTCCATACACTGGTGGGCGTTTCAACGAAACGCCCCTACAGTGTTCGTTGTGCCGGGCTTCCAAGAGGAGGCGCAAAGGGCAGGCCGGTCAGGGCCTCCCAGCCAGCTGCTCTTCCGCCTGACGCATCAAATCCAGCAGGGTTTCGGCGGCTGCTGCGGCGAAGGGCGGCTCATTGATATTGCGCTCCAGCTCAATCACCGGAATACCCGGATTGACATTGGCCTTAATGGCATCGAAACAGGCGGCGTCCGCGGCGGGGTCCCAGAATGCCTTGCCCGCGCTATCCAACATGGACAGGCCGCGCAAGGGCAGGAGGATGGCGACCGGCCCGGTGGCGGCATTGGCGGCGGCCGCGATCATGCCCCCGATGCGTTGGTTCTCTTCGATGTTCGTTCGCAGCAGCGTTGCCGTCGGCGCCCAGCGGTAAATATTACGCCGCTGATACTTTTCCGGGACGGATTCGAGCGCGCCGAAGTTGGCCATATCGACGCAGCCGGGCACGAGAACGGCGGGCAACCCGGCGCGTGAAGCCGCCAGACCGCGCTCGGGCCCGGCGCTGGCTTCGCCGCCACAGACCTCGTCCGCCAGCTCCGTCATGGTGATATCCAATGATGCGGCGATATAGCCTTCGCCGATGAGATTCTCCATCGTGCGGCCGCCGACGCCGGTCGCATGGAACACCAGCACTTCGCAGCCCTGGCTCTCGATGATACTGCGGGCATGATCGACGCAGGCGGTCGTATTGCCAAACATTGAGGCGGTCACCAGTGGTTTTTCGTCCGCAATCGCCGGCGTTTCCGCCTGGACCATGCCTGTGATCGCGGCTGCGGCATTGGCATAAACGCGGGCACTGATGCGGTTGATGCCGGCCACATCGACGATAGATGGCACCATGACGATATCGGCCGCGCCCACAAAGGCGCGTACATCGCCGCTTGCGAGCGTCGAGACCATCAGCTTGGGCAGGCCCAGCGGAAGCGCGCGCATGCCCGCGGTGGCGACTGTCGTGCCGCCGCTGCCGCCCATGCCCAAGATGCCATCAAGCTGGCCCTCGTCGTATAAGCGGCGCGCGACCACCGCCAGGCCGCGTCCCATGGCATTGAGGGCTTTTTCGCGTTCATCGCCCCGCCGCAGCGCTTCCAAGTCGACGCCGGCCGCCTCGGCGACTGCGTCCCGGCTGATATCGGGCGCGATGCCCGCTTGGCCGAGGATGCCGATATCAACCAGCAGCGCGCGCATGCCCTGCTTTTCGAGCAGGGCCTTCACCAGGGCGAATTCGGCCGCTTTAGTATCGAGCGCGCCGGCGAGTACTATCGTTTTCTTAGCACCGGTCATCAGCTAGCGTTTCCTGATTTTGTGGTTTTTGAAGGCTTTGACCGCTTCCATCACCGCCTTTTCGATGGGAATGCGCTCAATGCTGGACGCGCCCACAAAGCCCTGGGCGTCCGTCCCTTCATACAGCGAGCGACTGTCTTCCGGCGCGGCGAAGGGACCGCCATGGGCGAGGCAGACGACATCGGCATCGACCGCCCAAGCCCCTTCCATGATGCGCTGGACGTTCTCCAGCGATTCGGCCAGGGGGTCGGCCGGGAAGCCGATCAAGCCGCCGGCGGTGCCGCCGACATGGGCGCAGACCGCATCCACCCCGACCGCGGCCATCTGCGCCGCCTGCTCGGGACTGAAGACATAGCACATCGTGAAAATATCCCGCTCGCGCAGAAGACGAATCAGCTCCACCTCGCGCGCGAAACCCCAAGGCTGCCCCAGGCTGGCGGCGATAGTTTCATGCTCGCGCAGGAAAAATTCGGAAACATGCTCATTATTGCCCACGGTGGGGAAATTGATGAAGCCGTCAAAGCCGCGCTCGACGAAGCGGTCAATCACCAGGTTCAAGTCATACGTGGTCTGGTCGTTGGCTTCGATGCCGGCGATGATCGGCGTGTCCTTGACGACATTGCTGATTTCATCATACATCTCCAGCGTACGCGGGTTGGAGTGGCCGATCACCTCGGTGCGCAAGCCCATTATGCGCGATTTGCCCGTGCTGTAACAAACGATCAGATCGGCCCCGCCGAGCTCGGCGCATTTGGCCACGATGCCCGCGCTGCAACCGGCGCCGATGATCGCGTCGCCATTCGCCAGCGTGCGCTTCAGCCGTCTCAGTATCTCGTTTCTGTCCATCATTCATTGCATCCAAATCTGTGAATAAACACGAATAAAATTGCCGCCCAGCACTTTCTTGCATTCCTCCTCATTGTAACCCCGCTCCAGCAGCGATTTGGTCAAATTGGGGAAACAGCGCGGGTCTTCCAGGCCCTGGGGATAATAATAGGGCGGGGGCGGATAATCTTTTGGATCCCATTGCCCGGTTTTCACGAAATAGTCGTAATGCGCCTGCGAGGCCGCCTGCACGGAGTCGTCGATGTATTCGAAATCAATGCCCAAGCCGACGTGGTCGATACCGACTAGGTCGGCGATGTAGTCGACATGCTTGAGCAAGTCATCCAGCGTCGGGCGCGTCTTCTTCGCCACAAAAGGCGGGAAGCCGTTGATGCCGATGACGCCGCCCATTTCCGCGACCCGTCTGATTTGCTCGTCGCTGAGGTTGCGCGGGCTCTCGCAGACGCCCTTGGCCAGATTATGGCTGAAGACGACCGGCCGCTCGGATAGATCCATGGCGTCCAGCGTGGTCTGAATGCCGGTGTGGCTGCAATCGACCGCGATGCCGGCGCGGTTCATGCGTCGAATCAAGCGCGCGCCGAAAGCGCTGAGGCCGGCGTCATTGGGCTCCAGACAGCCATCGCCGACGAAATTGCGCACGTTATACGTCAGTTGAATGACGCGAACGCCGAGCGCATGATAAACATCAACCAGCTCAAGGCTCTGCTCCAGGGGCAGCGAGTTCTGAAAGTGAAAGAGGATGCCCAGCTTGCCTGCTTCTTTTGCCCGGCGGAAGTCCCCGGCCTCGGTGACATGCAGCAGCTCAGCATCCCGCTCGCTGATGATATTCAGCCACTCGGCTATCCGTGCGACCGCCTCGCCGCAGTTATGGTTTGCGGCCAGGGAAGGCGCGGCCACCGTCACGCCGCCCTCGGCATAATAGGCGCTGTGCGCGGGCGAATGAGTCAGCAGGGGGCAGGTTCCGTCAAAGATGATCGCTTCCTCATGAACGCGCCTGTGATCAATCATTGCCCTCCGCCTTCCAGTTGACGCGCTCAGGCCGGCCCGTAGAGCGCCCGAAAACGCGCCGGTGAATTGATGCCGACCACCGTGTCATTATGCCAGTCGACTTCGTAGGCTTGCCCCGCGATGATTTCAGTGACAGTCTCGCGACGCTCCGGCAGCCAGACCGCCACCTCAGCGCCCGGCTCAAGGCCGGCGAGACTGAGATAGCCACCGTCGATCGCGCCAGCGGCCGGCTTGCGGGGCGAGCCGTCGATCGCGAAGCTGACAACGGCTGGGCGCGCCCATGACGGAATGCGCAAGCGCAGACGCCCGGCGCGGTTCAGCCGGACGCTGATGGGCTGCTGCCCCGGCGGCGGGCAAGTTAAGGCCAGCGCTGAATCTTGTTTTGAGAGCAGCAGATTGATCTGGACGTTCGCGTCATCAACGGCGGCAATCGCCCGCCAGGCTTCGCAAATCGCCTGCGTCGAACCGCCGACCAGATCGGCATTCACCTGATAGGCTTCTTCCGGGTATGAGATGAGGTCGTTGATCCCGCCGAAACAGAAGCCGCCACGGACGCGCCGCCCCACATCGCCATAAATCGCCTCGTCGCTGTCCTCGAGCCCGACCGCCTCAGTCACCCAGGCGCTGTCGACAACTTGCGATGCCAGCAGGTGGTTGCGCAGCATGCGGTCGGCGTCTTCGTAGTAGGAGGCATAACCCAGCCCGCCCAGCAGCAGCGCCGCTTCGATCAGATCGCCAGTGTTATTGGCTTCGCCGCGGTTGACGTCAAAGCCGGCATAACCAGCCGCCGCCAGCGGTTCCGCCAACCAGCTTTCCCAACGGAATTCTTTCACCCAGCCGTAGCTGCTGCGATACGGCGCCATGCCCTTATCGTAGGCGCGGCGGGCACGCTCAAGGATCGCCTCATCATCCATCAGCAGGCCGTAGTCGATCAGCCCCGTAATCGTCCCGGTGATGGAATGCATGTGCGTGCCGGCCTCAGCGCGGATCCCGCCATCGGCGTCAAATGCGTTCTCGATATTGTCCGAGGCAAAGCGCCGCGCCAGCTCCAGGGCGACTTCGTTGTCGCTTTGCCGATACACCTGCACCAGGGCGCGGATCATGCGCCCGGTCGTGGCGGGGGGCGGCGCCAGAATGCCGTTGAAGGCGCTCGTCCAGCCGGCCGGCCCGAGGCATTCGCCGGGGAAGCGCGCGCCATCGCCGAGCGCCGCCAGCATAGAACGGCACAAGCGGCGCAAAGCCGGCGCCGCCCGCTCGTCGCCGCGCCAATTCCACAGTGCCAGCAAACCCAGGATGACCTCCCGGCAGTTGTGCATCACTGCCATGTTCGGCCCCCAGGGCGTCGGCGCATTCCAGGGCAAGCCGGACGGATGCCGCTCCAGGCTGTCATAAATTTGCCGCGCTAGCGCATCGTAAACGGCGGGCGCATCCGGCAAGTCGATGATGGGCGCGCAGCAGGCAAGCGCGTCCAAAATGCGGCCGACCACATGGGGCGAGTCAAAGGGGCCGTGCTGCAGGCGCGTCGGCTCCTGGATGAGTTCATAGTGGAAGAAGGGCAGGTAATCCTGACGTTCATCCAGCGTATTTTGCATATGCTCGACCGCTAAATCGAGATGGCGGCGCAAATCCAGTTCGCGGGCTCGGTCATACATAGCAGGAAGTAAACTTTCGCCAAATGAAAATTATAGACGCCCGGCCGCCCATTGCAGGCCGCGGCTGATCACCCGGCGGAAACGGGGATCCGAATAAGCCTGATGGTCATGGCCCGACTGGAAGCAGAAGACGCGCGCCTGCTTGTAGCGCCGCGTCCAGGCGATGCTGCGCATGCTCTTGGGGTCGTCAGTATACAGGAGGACATCGCTGTCGGCGTCCGGCTCCGCCAGCACATAAGTCTCGTCGAGCATCTCCCAATCGCTCAAGCCGCGCATGACCGGATGCGCCGGATCGGCAATTTGGATTTTGAGCTTATGATCCATGTGCACGTCAAAGCTGCGGTCCTGGATGCCGACCAGGTCCGCCCAGAGCGGCCAGTCGGGATAAGCCAGTAGACCGTGGTGCAAGATGAAGATGCCTTGCTCGCTCTCGCCCAGCGCCTCCAGCGCATCAAGAACGGGCGCGACTGGCGTCTGCTGGTGGAAGTTGAAGAAGAGCAGCGCGTCATATTCAGCGCGCCGCCCGCCGACATCGGCCGCGAACTCCTCCATATCCTGCGGATAAGCGTCAATCTCGGGCAGGCTGCGGAAAGCGGCCTGGAAAGCCGGCACATCAAAGGGATGATGACCCGTGATCACAGCGGTCTTGATTTTCTCGTCTGTTGCATCCATGTCTACAGCTTCTCCCGCGCTTGTTTCAGCAGCGCTTGCACTTTAACCGGCATGCCAGTTCGGCTGCTTTCTATGACTGCGAAGATCATGGCGACCGATTGCAGATTGTCCTCGACATTTGTCTCCATCGATTCGCCGCCATCCAGCCAATGGACAAATTGTTCGATCAGCCAGGTGTTCATCCACTTGCGGCGCTCCAACAGCGGAACCGGCTCGCCTTCGCCTTCAAACTTTGTAATCCGCTGCGTCGATGGATCATAAGGAAAGCGCTGCAGGCGGCGCGCCTTGAGCAGCAGCGTGCCCAATTCACATTCAGCCCGAATCGTCTCCTGCTCCCAGTCGTGCAAGCCGACAGCATTACAACTGGCGCCCTCGAAGATGGCGCGGCTGCCATTTTCGAAGACCATTGTAACCAGCGCCTGCGAATCGCCGGCGTATTCACCCCAGGGCGGGTTCCATGACTGCGCGTAGATCGTATCACATTTGGCGCCCGCCAGGTCGGCGAGCAAATCGAGATGGTGCACCGCCCCCTCAATCATCAATGGATCTGGCATATCGTGCCGAAAGGCGCCCCAGCTGCCGCGTTTCCGCAGGTCGGCGCTGAGCTGGCAGACGAGATAATCGAGCGCGCCATAGCGCCCCGAGCGCAATTCCTGGCGCAAGCTCGTCTTGTCCTGGTCGTAGCGGTGGCTCATCGTCACGCCCATCTTGACGCCGGCCCGCTTGACTTTGTCGGCGATGCGCGCCGACGCGGCCAAGTTATCGGCGATTGGTTTTTCCGAAAGGATGTGCATGCCATGCGCCAAAGCGATGTCAACGACCTCTTCGTGACGCGCCGGCGGCACAACGATCGCGCAGAAATCGGCCTCGTTCTCCGCCATCGCCGTTTTTGCATCGGTATAGCATTTTTCGGGAGGCAAGCCGAGTGAATCCTGCGCCACCGTCAGCGCCGCCGGGTTAATATCGACAGCGGCGACCACTTCAATCAGGCCGTCATCAATGTTCGGCGGCAGCGCGACCTCGCACCAATGGCGCCCCATATCGCCCAGGCCGATTTGGATCATTCGATACGGCATCGACTTTACTCCGACCAGACTGTGCGCCCGTCCGCGTCTTTATCCGCGCAGGCCGCCAACGGTCAAGCCGGCGATGAAGCGGCGCATGAGCAAGAGATAGACGACGATCATAGGGCCGGTTGAAATGATCGACGCGGCGAACATGGTGACGTGGTCCTGGCGGAAGCCGGCCGGCTTGAGAGTCGTGATGGCGTAGGCGATGGTGTATTTGTCGGGCGCCTGGAGGAAAACGGCCGGCAGCAGCAGATCGTTCCAGCTCCAGAGGAAGGCGAAGATGAGCACGGTGAGCACGCCGGAGCGCGCCAGCGGCGCCATAATATGGCGGAAAACGCCCCACTCGCTGGCGCCTTCGACCCGCCCGGCATCGCCCAATTCTTCCGGCAGCTGCAGAAAAAACGAACGCATGAGCAGCGTCGGCACCGGCAGGAAGGTGGCGGTCGTCGTCAAGATGACCGCCGTGCGCGAGTTGGCCAGGCCCAGCTGCCGCACAACGCGCGTCAGCGGCTCCAGATAAGAAAAGACCGGTGTGACAATCGCCATCATGATGAGCAGCAACAGCAAGCGCCGGCCAGGAAAATCCAGCCGGGCCACGGCGTAACCCAACATGGTCGCCAATACGCCGATCAGCAGGGTCACCGAGCCGGAGACGGCCAGGCTGTTGTACACGAAGGTGCTGAACTTGGCGCCCGTCCAGGCGTGGACGTAATTTTCGACATAGGGCCGGTCTGGCAGTGCCAGCGAGTCCATCGTGATTTGCGTATTGGTCGAGAAGCTGGCCATCAAGACCCAGGCCGACGGGAAGACGAAGGGCAGCGCCAACAGAATAACCAGGGCGTACAAGGCATAGCGCATCAATCCCGTGCTTAGCATCGCTCGTTCAGTCCTTGGGCGCCGTGCGCTCCCTGAACCAGAGGAAGGCGGTCACAATGCCGATGACGAGTATCAGAAGGATGACGCCGAGGGCGGCCGCCTCGCTGGCGTTGTAACCCATGCGCGCCTTCTTGAAGATGAGCGTCGGCAAGATTTCCGTAGAGTAATAGGGTCCGCCAAGGCCGGGCGTGGTCAAAGGGAAGACGACGGCGAACGGCGTCAAGCCGACAATCAGCATGATGGTCATGACAAAGGTAGCGACATCGCGGACGCTGGGGATGGTGATATAGCGGAAAACCTGGACTTCCGACGCGCCGTCAACCTTGGCCGCGTCATAAAGCGAGCGGTCAATCTGTTGGATGGCGGCGGTGAAGACGATGTAGCAGAAGGCGGTCTCATGCCAGACGAAGACGCCCATCGCGGCGTAAATGGCGATGCGGCCATCGCCGAGCCACTGTGGCTTGATATCGGTGAAGCCCAGGGCGTGGATGACCTGGTTGATCATGCCGTAGCTGGGGTCATAGACGCGGGTGAAGAGCGCCGCCGCCACCGCCATCGAAAAGAAGTATGGCACGAAGAAGGCGAAACGGAAGAGCGCCTTCGGCCGCAGGTTGGTATCCTCCACCAGGGCGGCCGCGACGAGCCCGATGATCGTAGGCACGAAGAGCCCAACGACACCCCAGAGCAGGCTGTTCTTGATCGCCTGGGAAAATGGGTAGTTGTCAGTCGCGCGGGCGTAGGTCTTGAAGCCGACGAAATCGCCCATGTCCGGGCTGATGCCGTCCCACTTGTAAAAGCTCAAGCCGATCGTTTGCAAGGCGGGGTAAAAGACAAAGACGCCCATCAAGACCAGCGCCGGCGCGACCAGGAACGCCGCCAGCCGCCACTGTTCTCGCGCCTTTGCCGAGGCGCTCCGCCAAGCTTCCAAGGGCCGCGGCAAGAAGAGATTCGATCCAAGGGTGGACATCTACAAAATCACACTTCAAGTCGATTGGTAGGGGCGACTGACGGTCAGTGTTTACGCGTCCCTGCGAGTCGCCCGCATTGGCAATTTCAGGCTTCGGGCGAGCCACCGGCTCGCCCCTACAACGATATGTACTACAGCAGGTCGCTGCGATCCTCCGGGATCTGGCCGTCTTCAATGTCGCGCTCCCAGGCGTCCTGGACTTGCTGCGCCCATTGCGCCGGCGTGATGCTGCCGGCCAAAATGCCGCCCAAGCCCTGCTGGTAGGCATCCTGCGAATTCTGTGGCAGCCAGCCGAAGATCAAGAGCGACGACTCTTCGCCGGTGATGATCGGCAAGCGCTGAATCTGCGGAATCGCCAACTCGCCGAAGGCCTTGGTCGCCAGCAAGTTGCCGCGCTCCAGCAGGATCTTGGCGCCCGTGCCCTTGACGCAGAAATCGAGGAACAAAGCGGCCGCATCCGGGTCTTGGGCCGCCGCCGGGATGACCATCGCTTCGGTTTCGCCCGTGCACCAGATCGGCCCGCCGCCCGGCCCCGGCATCGTCAGCATATCCCAGTCGTCATCGAATTGCCGCTGCATCTCCGAATAGAACCAGGTGCCGGTCACATTCAAGGCGGCCGCGCCCGAGATGAAACGCTCGTTGCCGTCGTCTTGCGTGATCGACAGCACATCGGGGTCGAGCAAGCCGGCATTGTAAATGTCGAGGATGGCTTGCGCCGCCTCTACGCTGGGCGTATCGGTGAACTTGCCCTCGCCAAAGATGACATCGGTGATGCTGCCAGGTCCGCTGAGCCCGCCAATACTGGCCCAGAACTGATAGTGAATCATCTGAATCTGGCTGAAGCCGCGATGGCCATTGGTCAGCGGGATCAGGCCGGCCGCCTTGAACTTCTCCAGCATGGCGATGAATTCTTCCCAGGATTGCGGCTCGCCCACATCAAAGCTTTCGAGCACCGACTTTCTATAAGACGCGCCACAGATTTCATAATAGAGCGGCAAGGTCCATAGCTGCCCGCCGCGCGATGAGCGCCGCAACGCCGCCGCCAGCACCCACTCGTCCCAGTCATACAAATCCCGATAGCCATCAAGCGGCTGAATCAAACCGGCTTTCAGCACGGGATCCAGCTTGAGGAACTTCGGATTCTCGTTGGAGATGAGATCGACAGCGCCCGCCTCCATCGCAATGCGCTGCCAGTCGACGCCGACGACCGCCGCTTCCACCTGGCTGAACTCGACCGTAATCTCCGGATGTTCTTCGATGAAAGCGTCGACAACGGCGACGAAGTCCGTGCCGGGGCCGGATTCAATCTGAAAACGGAAGGTGCCGGAATCGGGAACCGACTGGGCGAAAGCTATCTGGGAACCGAGCGTGGCGCCCATTGCGCCGACACCCATGAGCTTCAACATCTCACGCCGTGAGACGCCCTTGCTTAAGGTATTCATTCCAAATCTCCTTGAATAACTATGTTTTTGCCTCATGTATTGAGGCTTAAGAACGGCAATACTTCTGTATAAAGGCGCAAGCTTATCTGACCATAACATACCCGTAGGTCACTGTCAAAAAGTGGCGCTTCATGCCGACGGTGGCGGTTAGCGCCCGATGTATTGTGGCGGCCGCCGCTCCCGAAACGAAGCCAGCCCTTCAGCCGCGTCGTCGCTTTGCGCGCTCAAAGCGCCGGCGATGCCTTCGAGCGTCGACGCCAGGTTGCCGCCGCCGCCATCAATAGCCTGCTTCGCCAATTGGACCGCGATCGGCGCATTCGCCGCGATTTGCCCGGCCAGTTCGCTCGCGCGCGCCTCCAGCGTCTCAGCCGGCAGCGCTTCGTTGACCAGCCCCCACCGCTCCGCCTGCGCCGCCGATATCGGTTGCCCGGAGAAGATCATCTGCTTCGCCCGTCCGGCGCCGATCAAGGCCGGCAACCGCTGCGTACCGCCCCAACCGGGGATCGCCGCGATGCCGACTTCGGGCGCGCCCAGCTGCGCAGTCTCCGCCGCCAGCCGGATATCAGCCGCCAGCGCCAATTCCAAACCGCCGCCGAGCGCGTATCCATTCAACACAGCGATCACTGGTTGACGCAGGCCAGCGATCCGGTCGAAGAGCCGATGCCCGTCGCGAATCCAGCGCCGCCACATATCCAAGGGCTCGAGCGATGTCCAGGCCAGAATATCAGCGCCGACCGAAAAAGCCCGCTCGCCGGTAGCCCCGAGCAGGAGGACGCGGATGTCCCGGCTGGCGTCAACCGCGTCAACCGCAGCGGCCAGCCCGGCCAGCATCTCCTCGTCCAGCGCGTGCAGCTTCTCCGGACGATTCAGCCTGATCATGGCGATGGCGCCGTCGGTTTGAAAACGGATCTTGCTCACGATGTCGCTTCGGCTTTATCGGTCAATTGCAGGCCCATTGGTTCCGGCTGGAAGATTGCCGCGGGCATCTCTCTCAAGTCGGGGTGGACGCGCAGAGGGATGTCCGCCTGGTCGAGCACATCCTCTTTTAAGCGCGCGCCGGGCGCGATTTCGATGATGGTCAAGCCCTGCTCGCCCAAGGTCATGACGCAGCGCTCTGTGATATAAGTCACCGTTTGCCCGCGCTTCAAAGCCATCTCGCCGCTGAAAGTCTGCGCTTCAATCGCCGGCACGAACTTCTTGAAGCGCCCTTCGCGCTTGATGCGCAATTGGCCGTCGGCAATGTCGGCCTGCAGCCCGCCGGCGGTGAAGTTGCCGCTGAAGACGATATTCCGCGCCCCCGTCGTGATGTCGATGAAGCCGCCGATGCCCGATGTGATATGCGGTATGGCGCTCAGGCGGGAGACATTGACGCTGCCGGCCGCGTTCACCTCGACGAAGGACAGCAAAGACCGGTCGAAGCCGCCGCCTTGAAAGAAGGTGAATTGATCCGGCGATGGCATGATCGCCT
Source organism: Chloroflexota bacterium (assembly GCA_011523545.1). Classification (GTDB taxonomy): domain Bacteria; phylum Chloroflexota; class Anaerolineae; order Aggregatilineales; family Phototrophicaceae; genus UBA6055. The sequence goes on from WTGN01000016.1 coordinate 11,432, forward strand.
CCGGGTTGGAAGCGCAGCCAAAGGCGAAATCCCGCAGCGGCAAGCCACCGACGGCGCCTTGTTCAATCACCCAGGTGGTCGCGCCGTGCAAACCCTCCTCCAGGAAAATGTAAGGGACCAGCGCCGAAATGCCAAAGCCGAGATTGACCGTTTCCCCAGCGCGCAATGTCATGGCCGCGCGCCGGGCGATCACCTTGCCGACGCCCCATTCCACCGCTTCAAACTCGCCCAGTGGCGCCGCCACTTCGCCGCTTATCGCCGGATCGTAAAGCGTCTGCGAAGCCTGCATTTGATCCGGATCGACCACGATGTAATCCACCAATGTGCCGGGCACACGAATGGACTGCGGCGGCAGCGCGCCCGACTGCGCCATCCGCTTGACCTGGGCGATGACAATGCCGCCATTGTTATGGGCGGCCAGCGCTTGATCCAGCGCGCCCAGATAAGACCCTTCGTGCTCCATGCTGAGGTTGCCCCGTTCATCGGCGGTGGTCGCGCGGATGAGCGCTACATCAATCGGAATCGACTTGTAATAGAGCCATTCATCGCCGTCAAACTCGACCCGCTGCACAATATCTTCACAGTCGCGCTCGTTCATCTTGCCGCCGCGATGGCGGGGGTCCACCACCGTGTCCCAGCCGACTTTGGTCAAAACGCCCGGTCGGCCGGCCGCCGCTTCCCGGTGCATGTGATACAAGATGCCGCTCGGTAGGTTGTAAGCCTCGATTTCATCGTCGACGATCATGCGCCAGATCGGCGGCGACTCCATTGACGACGTGCCGCTGGGCAGCGAGCCGACAACCACGCGCTTGAGCAAGCCGGCCTGGGCCAGGTGGTTGACGCCGTCTATCCCGTACATATCGCCGGCGGCGATCGGATGGATGGCGGTCAGGTTGCGCGGGGAGCCGGTTGCGCGGAAGCGATCGCCGATGGCCTTCAACGCCGCGTCGGGGCAGGCGACGCCGCTCGACGAGCTGACCGACAAGACCGCGTCATCGGCTATCAGCGCGGCCGCCGCCGCCAGTGATATCTGTTTTCCCGCCATTCTCGATGTCCTTTCCCGCCAATCTGCGCCAAGTATAATCCGAGTCAGGAAGCAATTCCAAATGGCGGGCCGGCGACGCGCTCTTATGGCGATCGCTGCAAATCCTTATCGGACAAGCCATGTAGGGGCGACTTATCAGGTCGCCCGCGCTATACGCATTATGCGATCGACGGGCGACCAGGTTGATCGCCCCTACAGGTTCTGATTGATTGGATCTGTAATGTTGCGCACGGCATGTCATAACGCGCGCCGCCTGACCTAACAGTGACGAATTCAAACGACTGTGCTACTATGTAGCCGGCGCGAATTGAACCGATTTACTCAGGAGGCGCTGTGAGCGCTGATATGCCCATTGCTGACAATTGCGAGCGCGTCTTCGTGACCGCGGAAGACAAACTGCGCCGCCTCGTCAGCGCCCATCCCGATTATCTGCCCCAATACACGCAGAACGGAAAATGGAAACATGATGGCGCGCCCTGGACCAACTGGTGCCAGGGCTTCCTGCCCGGCCAGCTTTGGCTGCTCTACTTGTATACAGATGATGAGTATTGGCGGGAAAAGGCGGAGCGCTATTGTGCATTGATCGAAGCGCGCAAAGACGACCGCGAGACCCATGATCTCGGCTTCCTCTTCTGGCATAGCTGGAAGCGCTGGCACGACCTCGACGCCGGCGCCCGCCAGCGCGATGTTGTCATCAGGGCCGGGCGGACGATGGGCCTGCGCTTCAAGGAAAAGGGCGGCTACTTGTCATCCTTCGTCGCGCCCGAAAGCGCCTTCATCGATATCATGATGAATGTCGGCATCATGTTCTATGCCGCGCGGGAGACGGACGACGCCGAGCTCTACAACAGCGCGCTGCAGAATTGCCTCACCAGCCGGCGTTATCTCGTGCGCGGCGACGGCAGCGCGGCGCATGAAGGCATCTTCGATCTCGATACCGGCGCCTTCCTGCGCGAGAGCACGCACCAGGGCTGGCGTCATGATTCTTCCTGGGCGCGCGGCTTGTCCTGGGCGCTCTATGGCTTCAGCACCGCCTATTCATTCACGCGCGACCCGCGCTTCTTGCAGACCGCTTGCCAGTGCGCCGATTACTACATCCTCAATACTCCCGCGCATGGCATCTGCCCCAACGACTGGCTGGAGCCGAATCCGGCCCGTCCTTATGAAGCGTCCGCCGCCGCCATCACATCCAGCGGCTTGCAAGACCTGGCCGCTATCGTGGGCGACCCCCTGCGCGCGCGAAGCTATCGCAACTACGCCCGCGACATCATGGCGCGCCTCAGCCAGCCCGATTTCCTCGCCGGCGACGATCCGGATTGGGAAGGCCTGCTGAAACAAGCCGCCTACCACGAGCGCCTGGGCCTGGGCGTCGATGAAAGCACCATGTTTGGCGATTACTTCTTCCTGGAATCGGCCGCCAAATTGCTGGGCTTGATATGAGTAATTCTCGCGGGAAGCGCCGGCAGAAGGTGACCTTGCAGCATGTTGCCGACGCGGCCAAGGTGTCCAAGGCGACCGCCTCCCTCGCCCTGAACAAGAACCCGCGCATCTCCGAGCCGACCCGCCAACGCGTTCTGGATGCCGTCGAAGCCCTCGGCTACGTCTACAATCAGCGCGCCGCCAGCCTTCGCACGCAGCGCTCATTCACCATCGGCCTGGTCGTCAAAGATGTGTCGAATCCTTTTAATGCCGAGCTGACCTCGGGCGCCGAATCCAAACTGGCTGATCATAACTACAGCCTCGTCCTGGCCACAACCAACGACAACCTGGAGAAACAAGCGCGCCTGGTCAAGACGATGCTCGAGCGCGATGTCGACGGCTTGATCCTCGCGCCCACCGCTGATACGGCGACGGATACCTTGCAGCGCTTGATGGACTATCGGCCGCTTGTCTTGTTGACCCCCTATTATGAGAGCCTGGCTGCTGACTGCGTCGGCATGGACGACGCGAAAGGGACGGCGCGCGCCGTCGAGCATCTGATTGCCCAGGGGCACCGGCGCATCGCTTTTGTCGGCGGCTTCGCAACAGATTTAACGCGCCAACGGCGGCTGCAAAGTTATCGGCAGACATTGCAGCGGCACGATATCGAACTTGACCCGGCGCTGCGCATCGACGGGCCTGTTAGCCGGCGCGGGGGTTATGACGCCGTTCATCAGCTTCTGAGCGCGCCGCGCCCGCCCTCAGCCGCCTACTGCTACAGCGATGTGATCGCGTTTGGCGTGATGCTGGGTTTGCGCGCCGCTGGCTTGGAAACGGGAAAGGATCTCGCCCTCATCGGCTTTGATGATGTGCCGGAAGCATCATTGTGGCACCCCAGCTTGACGACCGTTTCAAATGATCCGCGCGGCTTGGGCGTCAATGCCGCTCAACTGATGCTGCGCCGGATCGCGGAACCGGATCTGCCGCTGAAACGAATCATCATGCCATCGCGGTTGATCCTGCGCGATTCGACGGCGGCGCTGGTCGAAGCGCTGCGCTGACAGCCCACCAACGCCTCAAACGTTGAAGTTTCGCCGCTCGTAGCTCACGGCGGGGAAGGTGGCGACGACCTCGCCGCCTCGCATCAGCCACTTGTAGTCAATTTTGTGGCCGCTGCGGCCATTCTCCACAATCGTCGGGCTGCTCATCACGCCGGCGATGGCGATGCGCCCCTTTTCGCTGGTGTTGGGCGGGCTGTAATGCCAGGCGCTGCTATGCCAGACGACGACTCCGCCCGGCGCCAGCTCGATATGTTCGACGCCGTAAGTATCGATCATCTCCTCGACGCGCTCATTGGGCAGTTGCCGGTGGATGCTGTCTTCGTAGAAGACGTGCTCGACGATTTCCGTCTGATAGCTGCCGGGGATCATTTGCAGGCAGCCGTTTTCAATCGTGGCTGGGTCGAGCGCCATCCAGAAGTTGAAGGGTTCGATGTCGCCATCGAGCCATAAGCCGTTGTCCTGATGCCAGGGCGTGGCGCTGCCGGAGCGGGCCGGCTTGAGGAAGCAACTGTCATATTTCAGCAGAATATCATCGCCGAGGAAGTAGCGCGCGATTTCCAGAACCGGCTTGCCACAATGCGCGTTATGCCAAATCAGCGGATTGCGCTGGTTGAATTGGCTGAGCTTGCGGAAGCGCACGGAGCGCGCCTGAGGCGTATCGTCATTCATCGGGTCCATCGGGTCGGCATCGGTCATGACGTCGTCGGTCTCCGGCGTCAAGATGGCGTTCTTGATGACGCCAAGCATTTCGGCCGCTGTCTGCCGCGGGATGACATTTTCCACCGTGAAATAACCGCGCTCTTCGTAACTCTGTTTCTGTTCCGCTGTTGGTTCCCAGCCCATTTTCTTCAGTACTCCTCAATCATTTTGCAGTCCAAGCCTGCGTCTTACTTCAGTTCGATGTTCCCCAAGTCCGCGCCCGCCGGCAGCCCGCCCGGCTCGATCGCCAGCGGTGGATTGACGCGGCGCACAATGCATTCCACGGTCAAGGCCAGCGCCGCCCCGCCGATGCCGTTCCGCAGGGCCGCCATCAGCGCCGCCGCCGAATCTATGACGCCTTCTTCGCGCATATCGACGATGCGGCCGGTACTCAAGTCAAAGCCGGCGCCATTCGCCCGCGACCGAATCGCGTCCAGCACGACGCCCGGCGCTTCATGCCCGGCATTCGCAAGCAGCGCCCGGCACGGGGCTTCCGCCGCTTTCACCAGAATCCGCAAAGCCGCTCTTTCATGCGGGTCTGCGCTTGCGGCAAATCGGCCCCGCAGCCCGTCGACGCAACGGAGCAGCGCCGCTCCGCCGCCGGGCAAGGCCCCTTCCAGCAGGGCGGAGCGCATCGCCTCTATCGTCCGTCTGATCAACTCGGTCTGATAGCGCATTTCGCTCTCGCTGCTGCCGGCCGCATACAAGGCCGCGCTGCCGCCGCGCAAACGCCCGATCCGCGCGCGAAGCAGCGACTGCTGCCGTTCATCATTGCTCTTGCCGTAACGCGATTCCAGCGCGTCGCTCTCGCGCTCCACCGCCGCCTCGTCACCGCCGCCGGCGATGATCCCGAAGCGATTGCGATCAACCCAGGCCAGCTCTGATTTCCCGAGCATGTCCCGCGTGACCGCGTCGGGGCTGTGCCCGGCAATCGCGCGCAGCACTTGACCACCGGTGATCAGCGCCAGATCGTCCAGCGCCGCCTCCTGCTCATCGACCATTCCGGTCAGCTCGAGATAAACCAGCTTGAAGTCTTGCATGCGGCTGTTTGCGCCCTGAGCGGCCAGGATTTGCTCGGAGAAAGACTTGGCGACGATCACGAGCGAATCGAAACCGGCTTGATAAGCGTCGGTCACTGTTTCAACCAGGGCGTTCAAATCATCCAACTCAAAATCGCTGATTAGCCAGGCCGTATTTTGCAGCTGAATGCGCTCGCCGATGACGCCCTCGAACACGATATTGGACGGGATCTGGCTCTCCCAAAACGCGCCCAGGAAGAACTCATGCGCCAATTCACGGCCGCCCTCCCGCACTTCAATCGGCTGATGCGGCCCCAGCGCGTCAAAGATATCCGCCAGCGCCGCCGCGATATCCCGGTCGCCGCAGATCGACAGGGCGAGACGCTCGCTTTCCGCCTGCGTCTTGACCGGCCGCGCCTGCCGCCCCATGTCATCGAGCATGATTTTTAAGCCCGCTTCCAGCGCCTTTCGCAGCAGCATGGCGTCCCCGCCAGCGCTGATGAAGCGCTGCCCTTCGGCGAATACCGTTTGATAGAGCGCCGCCGCCGTCGCCGCGCCATCGCCCTGTCGCTCGCGCTGCCGCCAAAGCGTCTCGCGCAGCAGCATGGCGCCGACATCAGCTTCTTTGTCATCCAGTTGCAGAATCCGCCGGGCGATGGCCCCGCCATCATCGAGCAACTCGGGCGAGCCCCCGCGCGTTAAGTCATCAATGGCGACCGGACCAGTGAGCGGTCCCAGCGTGGGGATGACCGCCGCCGCCAGCGTATCAATGCCGGCTCCAAGCGCCTCTCGCGCATGCGGCTGCCTCAGGACGCGCGTCATGCGCTTAGCCCTTGAGCCCGGTCAAGGTGATGCCTTCGATGAAAGAGCGTTGAGCGAAGAAAAAGAAGATCACCATGGGTATCGTGAACATCGCTGCCGCCGCCATCAGCAAGCCCCATTCGGCGCCGTACTGGGTGAAATAAAGGCGCAATCCAATCGACAGCGTGTACTTGGTCGGATGACGCAGGTAGACCAGCGGCCCGATGAAGTCGTGCCAGGTGTGGATGATTTCGAATATGGCGACGGTCAGGATCGCCGGCTTGGAAAGCGGCACCGCCACTCGCCAGAAGATGCCCCATTCGCTGGCGCCGTCGATGCGCGCGGCGTCGTCCAGTTCTCTCGGCAGGGTCATCATGAACTGACGCATCAGGAAGATATAGAAGGCATTGCCAAAGAAATTCGGCACAATCAGCGGCAAGAAGGAGTTCAGCCAGCCGATCCGGGCGAAAAGGATATAGAGCGGGATCATGCGCACCTGGAAGGGCAGCATCATGGTGGCGATGACGATAATGAAGAGCACGTTGCGCCCCCGCCAGCGCACGCGGGCGAAACCGTAGGCGATGAAGGTGTTGGAGAGCACTGCGCCGATTGTGGCGAAGATGGTGTAATAGGTGGAATTCCACAAGTATTGCCAGAAGGGGATAGCCTCGGTGGCGTCGATGTAATTCTCGAAGCGGAGCGACTTGGGAATCAAGCGCACGGGAATCTCAAAGATGTCGATGTTAGGCTTGACAGAGGAGCTGATCATCCAGACGAAGGGCAGCATGAAGGCGATGCCGAATATGATTAGAACGGCATGCTTGATGACCGATCTCATCCGCTGCAGCAGCAGGTAATTGCGCTCTTCGCGGGTCATAGCGCGTCCGGGAGCGGTCGGCTGCAAAACTGCCATGTTAAAACCCTATCCTAGCGCTCATAAATGACTTTCCCGCTCAAAAATTTGAAGATGATCAAGGTCAAACCCAGGATGAGGAGAAACATGATCCAGGCCAGCGCCGATGCGTAACCCATGGCGTAATCTCGGAAGGCGCGGTTATACAGATTAACGGCGTAAAGCAGCGTCGAATTGGCCGGCCCGCCCTGCGTCATGATGTAGACCTCGGAGAATGATTGCAGGGAGAAGATGATGAGCGTGACGACATTGAAGAAGATCTGCGGCGAGAGCAATGGCAGCGTGATGCGCCAGAACTTCTGCAAGCCCGATGCGCCATCGATATCAGCCGCTTCATACAATTGGCGCGGAATATCATTGAAGCCGGAAAGGTAGACGATGACCTGGCGCCCGCTGCCCCATACGCCGATGAAGATCAGCGAGTACATCGCCGTATTTGGCGACGCCAGCCAATTGGGCCCCTTGATGCCAATCAGATCGAGCAAGCCGTTCATCAAGCCGAAGCGCGGATTCAGAATCCAGATCCAGGTTAAGCTGGCCGCCACCACCGGCACCAGCACCGGGAAGAAGAATATCGTGCGATAAATCGAAAGGAACTTGACATCTTGGCTAAGCAAGTAGGCGATGAAGATGTCAAAGAGGGTGGCAAATACCAGCAGCAGGGCGGCGTATCTGATCGAGTTGCTGATCGATGTCCAAAACAACGGGTCTGCGGTGAAGAGCTCGACATAATTGTCCAAGCCCACCCAGCGCGGCGTGAGATTGATGATGTTGAAATTGGTGAAGCTGTAATAAAGCGAGGCGATAAAGGGATAAACGGTAAAGGCGACGAAGCCGATGATCCAGGGCGCGACGAAGAACAAGCCCCAGGCCGGCAGATTGTCCGTGCGCCAGCTATTGGGTTGGTTGGCCGGGTCTCGTTTAAGCTTGAACATGTGGCTCGATTCAATGATTAGAGCTGTAGGGGCGTCTCGCTGAGACGCCCGTTTTCATAATACGGCGCAACATAAGGGCGTTATGCCATAACGCCCCTACACCTAGTCTTTTGATACCGCTAGCCCCGCATCCGCTCAACCTCGCGGCGTGAACGCGCGACCGCGTCGGCAATCACTTCCGCTGGGTCGGCATCGTTGAACATGACATGGTCGACCGCCTCATTCAACGCGCCGCCCAGGAATCCGTTGCCGGGAAAGCTCGGTCTCTCCAACGTATTGGGCAGAATCTCGTCACGCGCCAGGACCGTCCAGGCGCCTTCTTCGGCGACTTCCGGCAAATTCGCCAGCGACGGGCGCGACGGCATGACGCTATCCGGCAACGCCTTGTTGATGGCCACGTAGGGCGACGAACTCATGTAGTTGGCAAAGGCGAAGCCGCCGTCGGGGTTGGCGCAATTGGCGGGCACGAAATACATATTGCCGATGGACGTGCCCGGCGTGGCGTCGTCGGCCCCTTCCAGGGTCGGGATCGGGATGACGCCGAAATCGACATCCGGTCCGTATTCGCCCATGTCGTTGAAGAGCCAACTGCCGATAACCCAGAAGCTGATCAAACCGGTGTAGTAGATGCCTTGCGGCGAGTTGCGCCCAAA
>WTGN01000097.1 GCA_011523545.1 Chloroflexota bacterium
GGGGGTCGGGGGGATGGGGTGGAAAAGGAACGTTGCACTCCCCAGTATCGGACAAGCCTTGCAGCCGCGCATGAATCAACCCCCAATCGTGAAGCGCGAACCGAGGACGCGCACTTGAAAGATGCTGGCGCTTAGGGCGATGAGCAACAGGACGACCGCCACCGCTGAAGCATAACCCATGCTCTGCAGGGTAAATGCCTTCTGGAAGATATAAGTCGGCAGCATTTCGCTGGCGTGATTGGGGCCGCCCTTGGTGAGCATGAAGACGAGGGCGAAGGTTTGCAGCGTACCGATGACGCCCAGCAGAATCAGGGTCAGATGCACATGGCGCAGCATGGGCAGGATGATGTACTGGATGCGCTGCCGCGTCCCGGCGCCATCCACCTCCGCCGCGCTCAGCACCTCTTGGGACAAGCCATTTAAGCCGGCAACATACATCAGCATAGAGAAGCCGGTCCATTGCCAGACGTTGACAATGATGGTGGAAAAGATGGCGATCTTGGGGTCGGCGATATAGGGCTGTATCAAGAAGTGGGCGCCGATCTCCCGCCCCAGGTCGGCCAGCAGCCCGCCAAAGGGGGCGTAAATCCGCTGCCAGACGATGCCAAGCACCACCGGCGAAATGATGGCGGGCATGAAAAAGATGATGCGAAAGAGGTTTTGCAGAGGCAGCCCCGAGGTCAGGATGCTGGCGAGTATGAAGCCCAGGATCATCTGCGGGAAGATCGTCAGAAAGGTCCAATAAATTGAATTGCGGATGGTGAGCGAGAAGACGCGATCGTCGGTGAACATGTCGATGTAATTCTGCAGGCCGATATAGATCGCCTCGTTGATGCCATCCCAGTCGTACATGCTGGCGCCGAAAATATAGAAAATCGGATAGAGCACGAAGACCGCGAAGAGAATCATGGCGGGCGCCATGAAAAAGAGGCCCTGGTTGTCGATGAGCCAGTTGCGGGTCATGGTGAGGCAAACCCCCCTCTAAATCTCCCCCCATTGCAATGGGGGGAGACTTCGCTAGCGCACAGCCGCCGTTCTCTAAAACTTATAGATCTCGCCACGGTGCGCGGTTCGAGGAAGCGCAAAAAGCTCGCTCGAATAGCCCCCCTCTCCATTACGATGGCGCGCGTAGACACTGCGCAACGGGAGGGGGTTGTGGGGAGGGGTTTAGCCATTACATGTTGGCGTCTTCCACCAGTTGCATGCCTTCGGCCGGCGTCATCTCACCGGCGGCGACGGCGGCCAGCGCGTCTTCCAGCGCCTGCTTGACGTCCGGGCTCTTCAGCTGACGGGCGTATTGCACACTTGCCAGCCAGTCTTCGGTGAAGAGATCCCAGACCGCTTCCTGGTTCTCTGAGCCGAATGACGCGGGGCGCAAGCCGATGTAAGCCGGCAGATCATTGTAGGTGTTGATCAAAGCCTGCGCGCCGGCGCCGCTGATCCAGTCGGTGATGACCTTGCAAGCGGCGTCAGGGTTGGCCGAGCCACGCGTGACGCCCATCATGACGTCAATGCCGCCCAGCAAATCTTCCGGCGCGCCCATGCCCGTCACATCAGGGAACTTGAAAGGCGCGTAGCCCTGCAGGTTGACATCAAGCGGTGGCGGATCAGCGTTAGCCGCTTGCTGCTGCCACCAGGCGCCCATCGGGAACATGGCGGCGCGGCCCGCTTGAATCTGCTCAACCGCGGCCGGGTAATGGGTCATGCCCAGCGCGCCCATCTGGAAGATGCCATCGTCAAAGAGGCGCTTCCACCAGGTCATCGCTTCGACGAAGGGCTCGTCGGTGAAGCTGGCCATGCCGTCCTCGGCTTCGTAAATCAAGCCGGGCGCGACATTGTGGATCAGCTGCATATAGACATCTCGGCGGATCCAGCCGTCGCCGGCGCCGATCATGACCGGGGCGATGCCCTGGGCGTTGAACATGTCGGCCAGCTCTTTCAGCTCGTCATAGGTGGTCGGCGGCTCAACGCCGGCTTCTTCAAAGATCGGCACCGTGTACCACATATTGATCGTCTGCACGAGCACGGGCAAGCCATAGATATTGTCATCGCCTTCGGGGTTGCCCAGGCGCGCCTGCTCGATGCCAACGGGGAAGAATTGATCTTCCCAGTCCTCGCCCCAGGTGGCGACGGCGCAATCTTGCAGCGGCATCAGATGATCGCGATACTGCTGGGTCAAGGCGCCGGGCTCCAGGCCGATCAAGTCGGGCAGGCTGCCGCCGGCCGCCATCGTCTGCAAGTCGACGAGGTACTCGGGATAGTTGGTGATATCGGGCTCGATGGTGATGTCGGGGTTGGCTTCGTTGAAGGCGGCGATCATCGCTTCTGTCGTGGCGATCACCGGGCTCCAGGAGCGGAAGCGGACGACCACGTCGTCCTGGGCGAAAATCGGCGCGCTCACCGCCAGGATGAGCAATAGCGCCAGCGCCACTGTGATTTTTCTGTACATGCTTAATCTCCTCAGTCAATACCGTCGCTTACGAAATCCATTGCATAGTATCTGAATCTTAGCGTCCTCCTTTCGTCGTGGAGGGAGAGACAAGTCTCGCCCCTACAAAGCATGTCCTGTACTCATAAAGCCCGTATCCGACACGATTTTACCCCATCCCCGGCCCTTCCCCAGTGAACTGGGGAAGGGTGACTTGCTGGCGGAACGGGGAATCGCAAGTACTTTATCAACGGGATAATCGCTCTACCTAGATCTCGGTAAAGACGCTCCCCCTTCCCTAGCTCGCTGGGGAAGGGGGTTGGGGGGATGGGGTAGAA
>WTGN01000060.1 GCA_011523545.1 Chloroflexota bacterium
GGCCCCCTCCCCAGCAAGCTAAGGAGGGGGAGCAAGACACGGCGGGATGCAAGCTGTCTTGTGCGGACTGTGGCATTGCCGCGCGGGAGTCTACAGCGCTCGTAGTGTATGAGATTCAGTTGGAAGGATGAGGCATGGCGGAGAACAAGACGCAGCGCAATGACGGCGATGTGATGGCTTATCTCGAATCGGTCGAGAACAAGCGCCGGCGGGAAGATTCGCTGGCGCTGCTGAAGATGATGGAAGAGGCGACGGGCGAGCCGGCCGAAATGTGGGGCACGAGCATCGTTGGCTTCGGCAGCTACCATTATCGCTATGAGAGCGGGCGGGAGGGCGACATGATGTTGACCGGCTTCGCGCCGCGCAAGGCGTCACTGTCGCTGTATATCATGGGCGGGCACGAGCGTTACGAAGCGCTGATGGCGAAGTTGGGCAAGCATCGCACGGGCAGTTCATGCGTTTACATCAACAAGCTGGCGGATGTGGACCTGGATGTGCTGCGCGAGTTGATTGTGGAATCGGTGGAATATATGCGCAGCGCCGATCATATCGCGGGTGAATGAAGGCGGCGGGGCGTGGCCGTGGGATTGTGCATAACAGGCCCGGTCGAACTAGGATCTGTAGGGGCGACCAACCTGGTCGCCCGTGCTCGTCAAAGCGCGTTCTTTAGGGCGAGTCACCGCCTCGCCCCTACGGCATTCGATAGGATTGATAAGGGCAACGGAGGCCGGCGCGGTTGCGTATAGATTTGTAGGCGCATCTGTGACGGGGTTTTCATCGTGTATAATACGGGCAGGAAGGACTTGCGAACCTCTGGCGCGGATGCAATGGATGGATTGAAGGTACTCGGTCAAATGGTCAAGGGACTTGCCAAGACGGTCGAATTGCTTGGCAAGGGCATTGGGCTGACCGGACAAGCGATTAATGAAGGCTCAGTTGCAGTGAGGACAGCCATGCCGGTGACAGAATTGACTTCAGTGTTTAACACCACCGACGAGACGATTAAGTTCATCAACCAGGAATCGCCGCGGGACAGCAAAGAGATCCTGCCGCAGAGCGCGGTTTCGATGAAGACGCCGAAGACGGACGGCGCCTGGGTGCCCTGGTTTCATCCGCCGCGCTTCGCCCCCTTCAACCGCAAGCGCATGGAGATCGTGGTGGATGATGTGCCGGTGATTTATATATGGCAGCGCGATGATCATATCTATTGGTGCAATCGCTTGGACAGCCAGGGCAATCCGGCCAAGGCTTATGAGGTGCCGGGCATCTCGCATGTGGGCGGGAAGCGCATGCTTGTGGTGCGGAATGATCCGGAGAACGGCTACAGCGCTTTCTTGAGCGAGAGCGTGGAGAATAAGTAGGGTGTTCGCGCCATCGCTGTCAATTCACCACAGAGGCACAGAAGTAAGTGCAAGTAAGTTGTGCAACAAAACCAACTACAGAGAGCGCAGAGAACACAGAGACAGTCCATTCAGATGATTCTGTTACGTGGGCGTTTCAGCGAAACGCCCCTACAATTTGTAATTCAGCAGGACTTCAATTACTTACTTTCATTTACTGAGGGCACAGAGGATTAAGATGATCACGGCAATTGCGACAGTAACTGTATTCGTCGAGGATCAAGAGCGGGCGAAGGCCTTTTATACGGAGAAGCTCGGCTTTGAGCTGATCAATGACTCGGAGATGTTTCCGGGGGCTGATATTCGCTGGCTGACGGTGGCGCCCAAGGGCTGCCCGACCGAGTTGACGCTCTTCCCGATGGGCGGGCAGTGGGAGCATTATCGCGCGGCGATGGGCAAGCCGCAGTGCTTCACGCTGCATTGCGACGACATCATGGAAACCTATCGCAAGTTGACGGCGAAGGGCGTGCAATTCCTGGGCGAGCCGCAAGTGCAGGAATGGGGCAGCTTCGCTATGTTGGTCGATTCGGAAGGCAATCAGATTGTGCTGGGGCAGCGGGCATAGGGCTTGGCACGGGCGAGTCACCGCCTCGCCCCTACAGAGGTCGGGTTAAACCGGCGGCGGGCGAGTCAGCGTCTCGCCCCTTCGAGTTATGATGGACGAGGAGACTGACGATGATCAGCCGGGTTGGCACGGTATCGATATTTGTGGAAGATCAGGATCGGGCGAAGGCCTTTTATACCGAGAAACTCGGTATGGAATGCACCGCCGACAACGAAATGTGGCCGGGCGCCGATTCGCGCTGGCTGTCGGTGAAGCCGGCGGGGGCCGAGACGGAAATCGTACTCTACAAGTTTGACGAGAATTGGGAGCATTACCGCTCGACATTTCAGCAATCGCAATCGCTGACGCTGCAATGCGAGAACATTGATGAGACCTATCGCTTGTACAAAGAAAGAGGCGTCGAGTTCCAGGGCGAGCCGGAGACGCAATTCTGGGGCCGCTTCGTGATGATGAAAGATTGCGAGGGCAATACGCTGATCCTGGTTCAGGTCTAGTGGCGGCTGACCTGGAGGAGCTGGCGCGGCGAGCGGGCGCGGCTTTGCGCGAGAATGGCGGCACAGTCTGCGCGGCGGAATCCTGCACGGGCGGGCTGGTCCTCAGCACGCTGACGGATTGCGCGGGCTCCTCGGCTTATGTCGAAGGCGGCCTGGTCACTTATTCCAACGAAGCCAAGATGAAGATGCTGGGCGTGCGTGAGGCGACGCTCATTGCGCAGGGCGCTGTCAGCGAAGCGACGGCGGCGGAGATGGCGCGTGGCGCGCGGGCAGTCTTCGATACGGATTTTGCATTGAGCGTAACCGGCATCGCCGGGCCCGGCGGCGGGACGGCTGAGAAACCGGTCGGCTTGACCTATATTGGCTTGGCGGGACGGGATGGGCTGCTGCGGGTGGAGCGGCACGTTTGGGCTGGCGACCGGATGGGAAACAAGGCGGCGAGCGTTGCGGCGGCTTTGCGCTTGCTGCTGGAGGCGCTCAAGGCTTAATCGGGCGCAGCGTCAAACTTGATCCCGCGGTAGACCTGCGCCAGGGGCAATTTGCAGCTTAGCACTTCAAGCGGAACGACATCGTCTATGCTTTCGAATGAAATCGCCTGCCAGCCGGATTGGGCGCGGATGTTCAATTGGGCGCAGACGCGGTGCTGGTCGATGATCAAGTAGGCTTGAATTGACGGAACTTCAAAGTAAAGGTCCATCTTCTCGCCGCGGTCAATGTCCATTGTCGACGGTGATGTGACTTCAATCACGAGAACGGGATTCAGTAACTCCATTTCGTTCTCGCGGGCAAACTCTTCCTCGCCACAAACCGCGGATAAATCGGGATAAACGAAACGTGTTTCCGCCGCTTGTACTCTCATTTCGCTGCTGAGAAGAAAGCAGTCGGAATCATCAAGCTGTCGTCCGATTGCGGTATTCGTATTTGACATGATGCGATTATGTGGTGCTTTAGCGCCAGCCATGCAGCGTACCTCGCCATCGATGTATTCGTGTTTTTCGAAGTTCGTTTCTTCCCAGGCGAGATACTCCTCGACGGTGAGACGGACCGGGGTTTCTACTGCCATGATCTTCCTCACATCAACTCCAAGCAAAGCAATTATAGCGCATAATCTGCAGTTGCGATGAATGGTCGCATAGCCCAAGCGCGCTGGGGCCTTGGCTTCACCACAGGCCCATCGTGGCGCGCAGGATGCCGAACTCGCCGATGTGGTAAGCATTGTGGGCGGCGACCACGAGGATTTCGCGCATGATGCTGTGGCCGGGCTCGCCGTGGGGTATCTGGGCGCAGACATCGCGGGTCGGGTACTGCACGATAGCGACCAGGGCAGCCTGATCGGCGCGGAAGGCGTCGAGGGTGCGCCCCCAGCTGGCGCTGTCCGCTTGGGCATCCGGCGCGGGCCAATAATCGGCGGGGAAATTCAGGTACTGATATTGCGGATTTTCGATGTAATCGAGGATGTTGGCCTGGGCGATGCGCATGTGTTCGAGCAGATGCCAGAAAGAATATGGCAGGTTGGCCGGCTTGGTGTTGAAATGCGCCGGCGGGAAGCCATCGATGGCGGCATCGAAGCTTTGATGCGCTTGACGTTTGCTCAGGGCGTTGGCGAGTTGCTGCCGAATATGCCGGTCGGTCACGGGTCGTCGCTCCAGAGATAATGCGGTGTATATATGATGCTGTCATTGTAACACGGGGCGTTTTCGCCGATGCGCCCTGAGGTTTGCCGGCGGTCGAGATGTATTTGATAGTGTCCGCCGTAATTTTGGGCAAGAATGACAAAACAGTGGTCTGCGGATTGTGCAGTCAGGTGAAAGACTGTCGGGCAATTCCGTGTTATTCTTGGGCAAATCCGGGCGGCGCGCGGCAAGCGTCAGGCAATCGTAGATTAAATGTTGGCAGAATGACCGCAACTTGCGTTACACTGTAGACAAGTGATTCGACAGGCCGACCTATGTATGACAATTACCCCAAACACGATGTGCCGCAGCAGAATCTCATCCAGCGTTTCTTCGCGCAGCGCTGGAGCGCGATCTTCATTGAGATTGTCATGACGATCGTGATTACGGTGGCGGCCGGCGCCGCTTTTGACTACTTTGATCCTTTGGATGGCGAGCGGGCGACAGCCGCCGATGCGACATCTGGCGAAGCTGTCACAAGTGATGATGCCGATTCGGCGACGCGCGACCCGCTTGCATTCGCGAGATCGCTGGGCATTGAATATATTGCGGCCGGGCGCTTGACGGCGGCGAGCGCGATATTCGACTGGTTGATTGCGTCGGCGCCTGATGACGGCAGCAGTTACGCCTGGCGCGGCTACGTGACGATGCAGACCGGCCAATACATCGAGGCGCAGGCCTACTATCGCAGGCTGCTTGAGCTGAGGCCGGCGGATTTCGACGGGCACAATGCCTTGTGTTGGGCTTATGGCGAAACAGGAGATTTTGCGCCGGCGATGGCGCATTGTCAGCGCGCGCTGGAAAGCGCGGTCAGCCGGAGCGAGTTCGCGAGCGTCTTGGAGAATCGCTGCTGGCTGGGGGTTGAGATGGGCGATTATGGCGCGGCGGCGACCGATTGCCGCCTGTCGCTGTCATACGCGCAGGAAAACGGGGAAGTGCAGGCTTTGGCGCACTACAACCTTGGCCGGGTCCAGGTGGCGCGGGGAAAGACGAGCGAGGCGCTGCCGCATTTTCAGGAGGCGCTGCGGATCGGTTCCGCTTATGCGAAGATGTATTTGGATATTGGCGAAGTATACGCTACACTAGGGCATCAGGCGGCGGCGCAGGCGAGTTTTGAGCGCTATCGCAGGCTGGCCGGCGATGCTGCGTCGGTGGCGCGTTGATTTAGACGGGTAGCAAACTGACGAAGCAGCTTGACGGTTGCGCAGTCAGATGTGTTATACTTAGCGGCAAGAAGTTTCGTTCAGTGGTCGGTAGCCGAAAGAACGGGGGTAAAAGATGAAGAAGTTGTATCCGGAATATGATATTCCCAAACGTTCACTCAAAGACCGCATATTCGGCCAGCGCCCAAGCGCTCTTATCATTGAGGGTTTGCTGGTGCTGGTTGCTGTCGTGGTCACCATCGGCTTCCTGGCGCCGGCAACTCCAGTAGAAGACAACAGCGACGCTGTCGTTGCCGAGTTGGAAGCTATTATCGCGGCTCAAGAGGCCGCCTTGCGGGAAGCGGCGGAAGCCATTGCGCAAGCGGCGGAAGCGGCTTCCGTGCCGACGGGCTTTTTGACGGCCAGCGCGGCCAAGAATATGGCTTGGTCCAGCCTGTCCAACGAAGAGTATCGTTCGGCGATCGCGCTATACGATGTTTTGATTGCGGAAGGCGAGGCGGACCTGGAGACAGTGTTCGCGCGTGGTTATGCCTACAGCATGGTTGACGAGCATGCCATGGCGGCGACGGATTACTCGGCCGTCTTGCAGCACAGCGCCGATGATCTGGCGTCCTTGAACAACCGCTGCTGGGCCTACAGCGAAATCGGCGAATATGAGCGCGCGCTGGCCGACTGCAACAGGCTGATGTCGCTCGCGCCGGACGCCGATTATCCTTATCTGAATCGCGGCATCGTCTTTGAGAAGATGGGCGATTTGGACGCGGCGATGAAAGATTATGTCGAGTGGGTCAAGCGCATCAAGACCAATGTCATTCGCAATGACAACCTGGCTTGGGAGGGCAGCATTGAAGTGCCGATGTCGGAAGGCGTCGTCTATGTCTTCCCCTTCACCGCCAGCGCCGGTCAAGAGATTGTGCTCAGCGCCATCAGCAGTCAGCGAGACCTGGATGCCGACCCCCTGGTCCTGATACTGGATCCGGATGGCCGCCCCTTGACCGCCAATGACGACACCGGCGAATGGTGGGACAGCTACGTGCAGTTCCGCGCGCCAGTGACCGGCGAATACGCCGTGATCCTGAGCCATGCCGGCGGCAGCACAGAAGGCCGTGTTGAAGTGTCCTTCGATATCTCCGGCATGTTCACCCAGGGCAATGACGGCGCCCGCTACAAGGCCGATGCCTACCGCGCGCTGATGTCGGGCGATTATGCGCTTGCGCTGGAGAATTTCGAGCGCGCCCTGAACGTGAATCGTCATGATTCGGAAGCGATGAACTGGTTGGGCGTCACCTATCGCTATATGGGCGAGCATGAAAGCGCGCTCAGCCACATCAGCTTGGCGATGGAATTGGACGACAGCTATACGCTGCCTTATCTTTCGCGCGGGATCACCTACGAAGAGATGGGGCAGCCGGAAGCGAGCGCGGCTGATTATTACCGCTACGCAATGCTGAATCGCAACCGCACCTTGTTCCATGCCGAGCTGGAAGGCGACAGCGACTTCGAGCTGCCGATGCGCGAAGGCTGGGTTTACAGCGTTCCATTTATCGCCAAGCGCGGCCAGACGATTGATATCGCGGTGGACACGGTCGAGCCGGGCTTTGTTGATCCGCTGATCATTTTGATCGGGCCGAACGGCAGGGCGCTGATCGGCGACGATGACATTTCGCGGAGCGAATACGATTCGGTCATCAGCGACTACAAGATCAAGGCCAGCGGGCAGTATACGCTGGTGGTAAGCCATGCCGAAGGCGGCAGCAACGGCACGCTCAACATCGATATTGATGTGACGGAATCGGCGCCGATGTCGGTAGCTGGCTTCGACGGCTACGGCTGCGGTCACTAGACCGAGGAGAGCAAGTCAAGTTCACACAAGAGGCAAGTCGAGCGGCTTGCCTCTTTTACATTTCTGAATCACATGGCGGGCGACTCACCGAGTCGCCCCTACATATACCTTGCGACGGGCGACTTGATAAGTCGCCCCTACATTTCCAGGCCAGGGTGGGAATGTCAGCCGCCGGTGACGGAGTGGGCCTGGCGGAAGATCTGCCGGAGGCGGGCGCTGATTTGAGGCGGCAGCGGCGGGCGCCCGAAGGATGCCAGGTTGGCGTCCAGATGCTGCGGATTGCCGGTGCCGGACAAGATGACATGCGTGCCCGGCTCGTCGCGGCAGAAGCGGTAAGCGGCATCGGGAATCCCGGCGGCGGCGCCTTCTTCCACAAGAAAGCCAAGCGGATCATCAAGATTGATGGCGCGCGCGTCAATTTCACCGGACGCGATGAGTTGTTCGAGGGTCGAGCGCAGCAGCTCGGGCTGGCTGAGGGCGCGGCGCACGGCGAACATGATCAGGACGCCGATATCCTTCGCGATGGCGGGCTGCAGAACGGTTTCGCGAGCGCGCTGATTGAGCAGGTTGAAGCCGACCATAACGACGTCCCAATGGCCGTCGAGCAGGGCGCGCTGCAGCATCAGGTGTTCAAGATCGCCACTCCAGTTTTCGGTGACGCCGATGAAGCGAATTTTGCCTTCCTGCCGTAGCGCCTGCATGACCGGCAGAATCTCCTCGGCGTAGTAGCTGTATTGCTGTGGGCGCAGACCGTGCAGGTGATAGACGTCGACATAATCGGTTCGCAGGCGGCGCAGGCTGTCATGCAGGCCGGCGCGCAGTTCAGCGGCGCTGATATTCTCGCCGCGCAGGCGCTTCTTGGTTGAGATGATGATGTCTTCGCGGTTGCGCTTGGCGACGGCGGCGCCCACAATCGCTTCGGTCTGATAGGCTTCGGCGGTATCGATGAAGTTGATGCCGGCGTCGAGCCCGCGCAAAACGAGCGCGACCGATTCCGCTTCAGTTCGGATATCATCGCGTTGGCCCAGGCGGCTGGGTCCGCCGGCGCCGATGCCGATGACGGAGACGCGCAGGCCGGTGCGTCCGAGCGTTCGATATTGCATGGGGTCTCCTTTGCCGCTTGCAATGTACGAATAGTATAGCCACTGCAGCAGGGCTATCAAAGTAATGCATAGAGCAGAGATCTTGTAGGGGCGAGCCGCCGGATTCGGCCCCGGCGCAGGACGGATATGGGCGATGAGTGATAGCGCGCTGAGATGGTGCGAGGCATTTCGTCAATGCTGCGCGGCTGTTATAATCTGGCGCCTGGGGAGAGGGTCGGAATGAGATGAAGATTCAAACTTTTTCAATTGTCGCCCATTGCCCTGACGAAGAGGCCTGGGGCGTGGCAGTGGCGAGCAAGTTTCCGGCGGTCGGCGCGGTGGTGCCTTGGGCGCGGGCGGGCGCTGGCGCGGTGGCGACGCAGTCTTATGCCAAGATCGGTTTCGGCCCTGATGGCTTGGCGCTGATGGGCGAGGGGCTTTCGGCGGCGGATGCGTTGAGCCGCTTGCTCGAAGCGGACGAGGGGCGTGAGACGCGTCAGGTGGCGCTGGTGGATGCGCGTGGCGGGGTCGCCGCGCATACCGGGAGCGAATGCCACGATTGGGCCGGGCATTTGCTGGGCGAAGGCTTCTCGGCCCAAGGCAACCTGCTGGCGGGCGTGGCCGTGGTCGATGCGATGGCGGCCGGCTTCAGGCGGGCGGAAGGCGAATTGGCTGATCGGCTGGTGAAAGCCTTGCGGGCTGGCGAGCGGGCCGGCGGCGACAAGCGCGGCAAGCAATCGGCGGCGGTTCTGGTGACGCGCCCCAACGGCGGATATGGCGGCGACAACGATCGTTACCTGGATTTGCGCGTGGATGATGCCGCGGAGCCGGTGGCCGATCTCATCGCCTTGGTGAAGCTGCATCATCTTCATTTTCAGCCGCCGCGCCCGGAAGACAGGTTGCGCATCGACGAAGATATTGCGCGCGAGCTGCAGGCCATGATGATCGAGCAGGGCTACATGACCGGCGAGGTCAATGGCGATTGGGACGAGGTCTGTCAGCAAGTCTTTCACATGCTGATCGGCAATGAGAATCTGGAAATGCGCTGGACGCCCGAGGCCAATCGTCATTCGATAGATCGCGTCGCGCTGGAGTATCTGCGGCAGCGCTTTGGCTGAGGGGCTGTTTCGGCAGAAGCGGCACAGCGCCGCGGCCCTGCTCATCCTGCTGCTGGCGAGTTTTTTTCAGTTTCATCTTGCGGCGCGCGATAATCGCTTCCTCCCCGATGAAGCGTTTTTTATGACCTTCGCGCGCGGGGCGGCCGTCAAAGGCGCCTGGCTTTTGCCCGGGCCGCTGGATAAGCCGCCGCTGTCGATTTATCTCAGCGCCCTGAGCATGGTCTTGGGCGCGGTCACCGCCGATGCTGACGGTGTGCTGCAGCTTGACGCGCATGTTGGCGAATTCGCCGCGATGCTGCCGAACGCGCTGCTGGCGCTGCTGCTGACGGCGCTGATGATGCGCCTGGCCGGGCGGCTTTATAGCAGCGCCTGGGCGGCTGTTTTCGCGGGCTTGCTCACGGTCGCCTCGCCCTATTGGCTTGCTTATGGCGCGAGCGCCTTCACCGATATGAGCCTGCTGTTCTGCTCGGCGTTGGCGCTGTATTGCGCCTTGACCAGGCGCTGGGCCGGGGCGGGCCTGGCGCTGGGGCTGGCATTTTGGTGCAAGCAACAGGCGGTCTTCATCGCGCTGCTGGTCATGCTGCTTCTGCTGGCGGGCGGCGGCCGGCGGCGTGATTGGCTTGGCTTGGGGCTGCCGCTCGTCATCGGCGGCGCGGCGCTGCTGATTTGGGATATGGCGCGGCCGGAGACGAGCATCTTCGTGCAGGCGGCGGCCAACAATGCGCCGGACAACTGGCTGGCTGCTCCATCGCTTTGGGTGGAGCGGCTGGTTCGATGGCTCGGGCTGGGCTTGGGCCTGCTGGGCCCGCCGCCGGTGACAGGAGTCTTGCTGCTGGGCGCGGCCTTCGCCTCGTTTCGCCGGGCCGGGGCGGGTTGGCGGATGACGTCTATTGAGCGGGCGCTGCTCATTTACATCGCCGGCACAATCGCTGTTTTCGCGATTTTGCAGTTCAACTTCTACGGCCGTTATCTCCTGTTGATACTGCCGCCGCTGATCATGCTCGCCGCTGGGCGGCTGGCGCGCTTGCCGGAGGCCGCTGCGCGCGGGAGAGGTCTGCGCTTCGGTTTCGTCATGCTCTTGCTTGCGAGCGCGATATGGAGCGTTAACCGAGGCGGGAGCCTGGGCGCCGCCCGCCGTGTCAATGACGGGCTTGACCATTTGGCCGCGCATCTCAACGCGAAACCGATTGCCACGGTGATTTACGATCCCTGGCTGGGCTGGGAGCTGGGTTATTATCTGGGGCCCTGGCATGACAAGCGGCGCGTGCATTATCCGACAACGGCGGCGCTGGTTGATGGCGCGCTGGCTCTGGATGAGGCGGGCGACCGCTATTTCATCGCGCCGAGTGATCAAGCGCATGAGCAGTGGCTGGCGGCGCTGCGCCGGGCTGGGTTCGGCGTCGGCGTCGATTATGAGCGCAACCGCTTCATCGTTTATCGCTTGCGCCCGCCCGATGACTAGGGCCCCAAAAATTGGGGGTGAGCGGGCCAAATAATGGCGTATACTTAAATTATGTGATTGAAAGAGATTTTGCTGCTTGTCTCGCTAACTCGTTCATTTTCCGGGGCGAATCCGCATGGAGTTTCTGACCGATCCAAATGTGATTTATTTGCTGCTGATGGCGGGTTTGTGGATCAGCGCGACCGGCACCTATATTCCAGGAACGGGCGTGGCCGAGATTGGCGGCGCCGCTTTGATTCTGGGCACTTTGTTCTTGCTGGCGCAAGTGGCGACCAACTGGATCGCGGTCATTGCGCTGGTGATTGGGGCGTCGCTCTTCTTCTTGCTGCCGCTGCTCAAGTCGGAGTGGGAGCGTTTCGCCATTGCCGGCTTGGCGCTGCAGGCGGGCGCCAGCTTTTTCCTCTTCTATGGGACGAGCGTATCACCGATTTGGATCGCCGTTGGCGTACTGGTGGCCTGGGCTTATCACCGCACGATTCTCCGCCGCGTTGTTGAGCAGCAGCGCACACTGTCGTCGACGCAGAAAGACGCCTTTCTGGTTGGCGAGCGCGGCCGGGTGGTGGCGGAGATTGAAGATAGGGGCACGGTGCAGGTGCATGGCGAGTTGTGGACGGCGCGCAGTCGCTCGCGGCTGGAGAGCGGCGCCGAGATCGTGGTGACGGGGCAGGAAGGCCTGGAGCTGCATGTAGAGAAGGCCAAGCGCCTGGAAGCGGATTAGCTTCGTCGATTGTGCAAAGCTAACGCAAGACAAAAAATTAGAGGAGTGAGACATGAATGGAGAACTGACACAGGTTTTGGGGGCGGGCGCAAGCGGTTTGCTGCTTGTCATTGTCGTCCTGGCTGTTTTCATGCTGCTGCGGAGCTCGATCCGCGCGGTCAAGGAATATGATCGGCTGGTCATATTTTTCATCGGGCGCTTCAGCACGGTGCGCGGCCCGGGTTTGACTTTCGTCATCCCCTTTGTGGAATCGGCGACCAAGGTGGACATGCGCGAGAAGATCATCGACATCCCGTCGCAAACCGCCATCACCAAAGACAACGCCTCCATCGGCATTGACTTTCTGGTTTATTATCGCATCACCGATCCTGAGACGTCGGTGACCAAAGTCGGCGATGTGGTTGACGCGACTGGCAAGATCGCGACCACGACCCTGCGCGCTGTCATCGGCGATATCGTGCTGGACGATGTGCTTTCGCGCCGCGACCAGATTAATGATGTGCTGCGCGTCAAGCTGGACGAGACGACCGAGCGCTGGGGCATGAAGATCACGACGGTCGAGATCCGCGAGATTGAGCCGCCGCGGGCCATCCAGGACGCGATGAACCGGCAGATGAGCGCCGAGCGCGACCGCCGGGCCGAGGTGACGCTGGCGGAAGGCGAGAAGCAGGCGGCAATCGCCCGCGCCGAAGGCAGCAAGCAATCGGCCATCCTGGAAGCGGAAGGGCAGAAGCAATCGCAGATCTTAAGAGCCGAGGGCGAACGAGAGGCGCAATTGCTGACGGCAGAAGGTTACGCGAAGGCGCTGACGGCAATCCATGAACGTGCCCGCGATGTCGATGGCAAGACGATGGCGCTGCAGTATATGGAGATGCTGGAGAAGGTCGGCAGCAGCCCGTCGACCAAGTTTGTGCTGCCGATGGAGTTGACGAGCATCGCCCAGAGTTTCGTCAGCACAATGGGCGCCGGCGCTGGCGCAGCGCTGGCCAACACTGGCAATGGCGTTGACGCGCCCGAGCCGGAAGCAGTGGCCGAGTAGGTTTGCGTCAATTCATCACAGAGGCGCGGCGGCCACAGAGAGTTTGTAGGGGCGAGACTTGTCGCGCCCTCCCGCGCGCGATACCATATTCGGTCAACGGGCGACCCAATGGGTCGCCCCTACAGTCTCCTTTATCGAGTGTTCTTTAGATTGTGTGAGCCGCCTTGTGACCCGCGGGGCTGTAGTGCAGCCTGACTGCTTGTCGTCCGATTTAGTCCAGCGTGATTTGCCAGGCGGAGACGCCGATGACCACGCCGCCGTCCTTGACGAAGAGGGCTGGCTCCAGGGGCGCGTCGGCGGGCAAGAAGGCGATGGGATCGCCGATTTGTGAATCGTTGAAGAATGCGCTGACGGCGCCGCTGGACGGATCGCGATCGAGGCGCAGGCGTGTGATCAGATTGTTGACCGAGCGCTGGCTGATGACATCGGCGACGCCATTGTGGACCAGGGCGAGACTGATGACATCGGGGCCGGCTTGCTGGATTTGAATGCCTGCGGCGCCAGCACCGGCCGCGTCGCGCAAGACGATGCCGAAATAAACATCGTCCGCCGCCAGACCTGGATCGGTGCTGTGCAAGGCGATTTCGGCTTCGACGCGACGAATGCGGGCGGGCGCGGCATTGCCATAGCTGCGGTCCAGCAGATCGGCGGGCGCGGGCAGAAACAAGGTCTCGCCGTCGGTTGCGCCGCTAATGCCTAAACGCCAGGAATCGTTCTGCAAGGCAAAAAGGTTTTCATCCCAGAAAGGGGCTGAGGCGGCCTTCGCGTACAGATCGAGCAGGTTTTGCGCGCCCTTCAAGCCGTCGGGCGGCAGAATCACTGCGGGCGCGGCGGTGATGGCGATAGTCGGGATCGGGCTGGGCATGGCGGTGGCCTGGGGGATATCGGTCGGCGCTGCTGCGCTTTCATCTTGGCTGACGTCATCCTCGGCGGCGGCTTGAGCATCGCCGGTTTGCGCTGTGGCCGCGTCTCGTTCGGCGCTGTCCGGCGCGGCGACTGATTCTGTTGGCGCGGATTCGGGCAGAAGCGTGGCCAGGATCTCGTTGAGGTCTCCGCTGCCGGCGAGGGAGACGAGACCGCCGATGACGAGCACGACGGCGATGAGCAGAGCGCCATTAAAGACCCAGCGATTGAGCCCGGCTGGTTTCGCTTCCGGTTCGGGCAGGGGCGCCGCTTCGGGCAATTGCGCGTGCTTGGCGCTTTCGGGCGCGGTGACGTCCGGCTCAGCGAGCTCGAGGTCTTCCGCTTCGGGCGGCGCGGGCGGCATGGCTTCCACGCGGCGATACCAATGTCGAAACAAGGGATAAGCCGGATTGCGGTCGATGAACATCGCCTTGAACAACTCGTCCATCGCCTTGAGCTTTTGCTGTCGCCCTTTGTCGCCGCTGTAGATAGCCAGGAAGGCTTCATAGGTATCGCGCCAGCCGAGCATCATCTGCGCATGTTTGTATCCGAGCAGGTCTTCAGTGACATCGGCTTGCAGGTGTATGGCGTCGCGGATGGCTGGCTGCGGCTCGTCGAGTTGTCGATCGATCTCTTGCAGCAGATTACGCCGCTTGACGCTCAGCTCGGCCAGCGCCGCCTGCAGCTCCTGCATCCAGGCGCGGTAAGCCTGCAAATTGATATTGGCGTTGGATTCGGCTTCGGTGATGCTGCGCAGCACCTGCTCGATTTTGTTGCCGGCGGCGCGGAATTCGGCGTCGGCCCAATCCTGCAGCGCCGATTCCAGCGCTTTCAGGCTTTGGATGCCCGGCGTCAACAGGCGGGACTGGGGATTGCTCTCCAATTGGCGAATGAGCTCGGCCAGGCTGTCGCTGACATGCGGCCCGCTGAGCTCGGCGAAGATGTTCTGCGCGCTGATCAGGCTGGCGCGGCGGTCGATAAACTCGTCCAGTTTGCGCAGGGCGATGTGGCGTTCAGCGGTATCGGGCAGTGTGCGCAGGCAGGCGGCCTGCCAAAAGCGGGCGTCGTCGATGGCGCCGTCGTGGGCGTCTAGCACGCCGGAGAGGATGTATTGGGCGAAGAGGATGCGCAAGGCGGCGGTGTTGGTGGAGGCGAAACCTTGAACCAGGCCCTGGCTCATCGCCTTGAGGTAGGTTTCGGTGCTTGGCATCTGGGTCGCGAAGCCGTTGATGGCGCGGTTCTCCCGCTCGATGAAGAGGTCTTCGACATCGAGCAGCGCCTTTTGCGTGCGGCTCTCGCTCTCGACGCCGTTGCGCTCGACCCAGTCACGCAGGGCGCGCGAGAGGCGCCAGAGCCGCTCGGCGATGAATTGCTCGCCGTCGCTGCGGGCGATCTCCATTGCTTGCTGGCCAAGGCGCTGGGCATCGGCCAGTTGTCCCTGGTCGAAGGCGGCCCAGCCATCGGCCAGCGTCCGACCAAGGTGGCCGGGCACGGAATGCCGCTCGACGTAATTCGCCTTTTCCACCACGCCGCTCAACTGGCCGAACCAGCTTGACAGCGTTGGACTGATGGTGCTGACGGTTTCAGCGGCTCTGTTCAGGACGCCGGTCGCCTCGGCTTTGTCGCCGGCGACGATGACTTCGCGATAGCAGTTCCAGGCGACCTGCGCTATTTCAATGCCGGCCAGCATGTCAGCCAGCATGTCGTCGAATAGCTGCCCGGCGAATGGATGCAGTTGGGACTTCGTATCCGCCAGCCATTTTTCCAGGTCGGAACCATCGGCGGCCGGCACATAAGTTTGGCAGTCTTGCAAGATTTCATAGAGCAGGCCGAGGAAGTCTTCAATTTTGTCCCAGACCGGGTTCGCCGGGTCGATGGCGCGGCTGCCGTCGAGGGCGGCCAGGGCATCGCGCGGGTTGTTGGCGGCGCCTTTGCCGACGACATGCATATTGTCAGCCAAAGCCATGGCCGCGTTCAGGGCGCGCGTCAAGGCATTGAGCGGCAGGCGTCGCTCTGAGAATTCATGCTGCAGGCTGAGGGTTTGCAGATTGGCGTTGAGCGTTGAGAAGCCCTCGACCACGCCGCGGTAGATATCGCGCAATTGGCTGGCGCCGGGCTCGGCCATGAGACGGGCTTGCTCAAGCGCGCGGCTGATTTCGGCCAGGATGGCCTTGGCTTCTTCGATTGGAATGCCTTCCGCGCCCAGCTCCGCGATTGTGCTCTCGACCCGATCAAGGTTCGGGCCAAGCAGCAGGACATCGGGAAAATGGGAGGACACGCGCTCGGCCAGGCGGGTTTGCAGATGCCGCAGCGTCGGGTCATCAGCGTCGCCGAGCAGTAGGGAGTTGGCGGCTTTGTCGGCGCGGAATTCAAAAAGCAGCGCCGCGGCGTCGGCGATGGACGCGGGCAAGTTGTTGAGTTGACTGTCGGTTAGCATCAGGCACCAGTCGAGCAGGAGATGCACCAGGGCGCTGGTTTTGCTGCCGGCGCGCCCGCGCAGCTCCGCCAGCAGTTCGGCGGCGCTGGTCCAGTTCTGGCTGCGCATATAGATTTGCACGGCGTCGAGATCAGCGGCGACCTCCAGATCACGCAAGCGGTCGACGATCTCGGTGTGAGCATTGCGCGCGGCCGGATATGCCGGGTTCTGGCGCAGCGCGATCTGCAGATTGCTCTGCAGGGCGAGCAAGTCGTTTCGGTTCAGGTCGGGCGTTCGCAGCTTGTCAAGCGCGCGCGAGACGATGGAATTGCGGTCTTGTTCCAGCGGCGTTCGATAACGCAGCAGGTCGGCATTGAGCTCGCTCAATGAGGCATAGCGATAACGCAGGTTGGGGTGGACGGCGCGGGTGACGATGGCCTGCAGGCGCGGGTCAATCGCCTCGGCGTCCTGGTGGAAATCGACGCGGAAATCGGCGTCGGCGTCGCGCGGCACCTCGATGCGATAACCGCCGGACAAGATGAAATAAATTAGTTCGCCGATCTGATAAATGTCGGTCTGTCGGCTGATGCCGCCCAGCGTTGCTTCGTCTCCTTCGAGGAAGACGGCGTTGCCCCAGTCGATGACCTTGAGTTCATAGCGATCCCGGTTCCAAAACAAGTGCTTGGCATCGACATCGTTGTAAACAATATCCAGCTCGTGGGCGTTGCGCAGGAGGTCGACGAGGCGGTCGAGAATCTCCAGCATCTCCAGCTCGGGAATGCGCTGGTGCAGCCCGGCGAGGCGCGCGACCTCATCGGCGATGATTTCGCCTTCGGCCCGTTCCATGACGATGTACTGCTGGGGGATGCCGCCGACGAAGAATTGGCCGCTGCCCAGCAATTCGGTCAAGACGGGATGCCCGGCCAGCCGCTTGAGGGCTTCGCGCTCGTTGATAATGCTGACTTCCTGGCCGGCGCGGATGGGTGGCGCGTCGTTGGGGTTGGGGCGTTTGATGACGACGGGGCGATTGTCGGCGGCGGTGTCAACGGCGCGCAAGGTCTCGCCCGAGCGGCCGCGCGGGTAGATGTAATCGTATCGGTAGCGGTTGTCAAACAAGCTGTCCGCCATAGGGAAATCCTTCAGGGGTTTCTGTCTGAGTTCGGCCTGATCTATAGAAATGAGCCCCTCCCGCTTTCAGTTGAATCCTCGCAAATGCAATTGAATGGTTAGAAAACTTGATGCAATTGAATGGCAGGTGTGGGCGAGCCACCGGCTCGCCCGTACACACTTGGGATTGTTTTGAATCTTATGCGCATAGGGCAATCTCTCTCATTTACAAGTCTAGGTGTATTCGACGGCGGCGCAAGGGATATATCGCAGAATTCTTGGGATAAACGGTGAGCGAATTGGGATATATTCCAATGCCCGACTCGACTAGGCAAAACGTCGCCGTCTGTGTATAACAAAAGTACTTTCGAGAGGAATGCCGCCGCTCTCTTGCGAGAATGGGTGAATCTTGATGCTTGGGCAGATGCGCCGCCGGGCTGCGCCTGACCTCGTCTTGATAATGATTTTGCTGCTTGCGCCGCTGTTGATGTTTCATCGACAAACCCTTGGCGGCCGCACGCTGCTGCCGGCTGAGAACCTCTTCCAGGAACTGCCATATTCCGCATATCGCGAGGTGGCGCGGGCGCCGGAGGTCCCGCACAACGTCTTGCTGTCGGATATGGTCTTGCAGAATCTGCAATGGAAGAGCTTCATTCGGGCGCAGCTCGCGCAGGGAGAGATACCACTCTGGAACCCGCACTTGTTCGCGGGCGTCCCGTTTTTCGCTGCCGGCCAGCATTCAGCGCTTTATCCGCTCAGCGTCATCTATTATGCGCTGCCCCTGGGCGCGGCTTATGGCTGGTTCATCTTGCTGAATCTCTGGCTGGCGGGCTTGTTCATGGCCGGGTTCATGCGCGCCTTGGGCGTCAATCGCTCGGGCGCCGGGCTGGCGGGCATCGTCTATCAGTTGTCCGGCTTTTTGATCGCGAGCGTGGTCTTTCCGATGATCGTGGCGGCGGCGGTCTGGCTGCCGCTCATCTTGTGGATGATCGAGAATATCCTGCGCGGGCGCAGCCTGTGGATATTCCGCGGCACGGCGCTGCTATGGGTTGTCATTGGCGCGCTGGCGGTCGGCTGCAATATCCTGGCCGGGCATATTGAGTTGACGATTTATACGCTGCTCGTGGCCGGCTATTACGCGGCCTTTCGCCTGCTTTG
The DNA here is from genome assembly GCA_011523545.1 of Chloroflexota bacterium. GTDB lineage: Bacteria > Chloroflexota > Anaerolineae > Aggregatilineales > Phototrophicaceae > UBA6055. The sequence continues at coordinate 18,142 of WTGN01000060.1, forward strand.
GGAATTTGCGCGTCGCTGGATCGGGAGCGGGCGGCCGCCGCTGCTGTGGACGCTGACGAAGGCGCTGTCGCTTTTCGCGATGGTGGCGCTTGGCATAGGCTTGTCCGCGCTTCAGTTGATCCCGCTTTATGAATTTGTCGGCAGCAACTGGCGGGCGGAGCGCAGCAGCCTCGAGACCGTGCTGAGTTATGCGCATCCTCTCAATAATGCGCTGCTGTTCCTGCTGCCGAATTTTTATGGCAGCCCCGCCCATCACTCTTATGTCGATGTCTTCAGCGGCGAAACGATCGGCAACCTGCGGGAGAGCGCCGGGCTGGCGCGCGATTACATCTATTGGGGCGTCAAGAATTATGTGGAAAGCGCGCTCTACGTCGGCGTGTTGCCGCTGTTCCTGGCGGCATACGGGCTGGTTAAGGGCTTGCGGCGGCGGGCGATGGCGCCTTATGTTTTGCTGTTTGGCCTGCTGGCGCTTATGGCGCTGTCGTTCATGTTTGGCGCGCCGATCTACGCGCTGATATTCAACCTGCCCGGTATGAATCAGCTGAATTCGCCATTTCGCTGGGTCTTCGCGCTGACGCTGGCGATCGCGGCCATGGCCGGCATCGGATTGCATTTGCTGCGCGCGCGTCAAGGGCGGGGCGGTTGTGGCCCGGCGGCGCTCGTTGGTCTCTTGCTGATAGTCGCGGGGCTGGCGATTTTTCTGGGCGTGGCGCTGGTCTACAGCGGCTTCGATCAATTCGAACCTTTTTTCGACAAATACGTCCTTGAGTGGGAGGAGGCCTGGCGCGCATTTGACAGCGGGCGGATGCTCTTCAGTTATCTGTCCCCGCAGTTTGTGACCCTGGGCGCGCTGTTGCTGGCCGGCGGGATCGTTTTCTGGCGGGCGGCACGGGGGAGGTCGGCGCGCTGGATCGCATTGGCCCTGGTAGTTACGGCGGTCGATCTGCTGATCGCGTCCTACGATTTCAATCCGGCGAGCGATCCGCTGCTGCTGGATTTCAGGCCGCCGGCGATCGAGTACCTGCAGGGGCAGGCAGGTCATTTCCGCGTCACCAGCCTGGAGCAGCCGGGCGAGGTGCACATGCTTGTGCCCAATGTGGGCATGCGTTACGGGCTGGACGAGATTGGCGGTTATGACAGCATCATCCCGGCCGGCTACGTGGTGACGATGCGCGCGCTGCAGCCGCAGTACATGCTGGATCACAATCAGATCGCGCCCCTGTACACCGATGCGGTTCGCAGCCCGGCCGGTTACCAGCGCGTGTTGCAGTCGGACCTGTTGAGCCTGTTGAATGTGCGCTTTGTGATGACCGAGCCGGATTTCGAGATGTACCTGCCGGGCTGGAAGGATGTCTACCGGCAGGAGGTGGCGATCTGGGAAAATGAATCGGTCATGCCGCGCGCCTTCCTGGTGGACAAGGCTGATTGGGACCCGCGCTGGCTGGCGGAGATGGGCGGCGGCTTCCGCTTCGCCGAGCTGGGGATTTTGGCCGGCGGCTTGCGGATACCGCGCTACGAAGCGGCCAGCATCAGCCGGGACAGCGGGCGCGAGAAATTCGTCGATGTCAGCATCGACCGCGACAGTTGGCTGGTGATCAGCGAGAGTTACATGCCGGGCTGGCGCGCCTTCGCTCGTCCATTTGGCGCTGGCGAGGAGGCGGAGTTCGGGTTGGGCGTACGGCTGGTGCTGGCCAATTTGCAGGGCGTTGAACTGCCGGCCGGCGAGTGGACGGTGCGTCTGATATACAGCCCGGCCAGCGTGCAGCTGGGCATGTTCACCTCGTCGATCAGTGTGACGGTCATCTTGTTCATGCTGGGCGCCTGGTTCTGGCGGGCGACGATCGGCTTGAACACCGAAGCGTCTTCCGGCTTGGCCAAGGTGGCGCGCAACAGCGCCGCGCCAATCATGCTCAATCTTTTCAATCGCAGCATCGACCTGGCTTTCGCGATGGTGATGTATCGGCTGCTGCTGCCCGCGGAAGTCGGGATTTACAATTTTGCCATCGTGCTCTTCGTCGCTTTCGATATATTCACCAATTTCGGCCTGGACCTGTTCCTGATCCGCGAGGCGTCGCAGCGGCGCGGGCGGGCCGGTTATTACCTTTACAACACGTCCTTCTTCCGCCTGGTTTTGAGCTTGGCCGGCGTGCCGCTGCTGGCCGGCGTCATGCTGCTCTGGCAGAGCTCGGGCGCTGAAGCGATCAGCAGCGAAGGCCTGGTCGCCATCGGCTTGCTCTACATCGGTCTGTTCCCGGCCAGCTTGTCAAAGGGCATGACCTCGCTGTTCTATGCCAATGAGCAGGCGGAGAAACCGGCGGCGATCGCGACAATCACGACCATGAACAAAGCTGTTTTCGGCGTCATCATTCTGCTCTTGGGACATGGCATTGTGGGTTTGGCGGCGATCAGCATCTTCAACAATATTCTGACGCTGCTGGTTCTGTTCTGGGCCGGGCGCAGGTTCATCGGGCCTATCGGCCGGCGCCTGCCCGATGTCGGGCTCATCCGCCGGATGGCGAGCGAGAGCCTGCCGCTGATGCTCAATCATTTCTTGGCGACGGTGTTCTTTCAGGTCGACATCTTGATTTTGCAGGCGCTGAAGGGAGCGGAGATCGTGGCGCAGTACAGCACCGGTTACAAGTGGCTGCTGGCGATCAATATCGTGCCGTCTTTTTTCACGCAGGCTCTGTTTCCGGTCATGTCCCGGCAAGCGCGGGACAACCCGGCGGCGCTAAGCCAGACCCTTCGCTTCGGCATCAAGCTGCTCTTCGCGGCGACGCTGCCGCTGGCGGTCGGCTTTACAGTGCTGGCGGAGCCGCTGACCTTGATTCTTGGCGGGGCGCGTTATCTCCCGGATGGGGCGATCGCGCTGCGGTTGATGATCTGGAGCATCCCCATCGGCTGGATGAACAGCTTGACGCAATACGCCCTCGTCAGCCTTGGCTTGCAGCGCCTGGTCACGCGGGCTTTCACTGCCGCCGTCGTCTTTAATGTGGCGGCTAATCTCATTTTCATTCCTACGTATGGCTTTCAGGCGGCGGCGCTCGCGACCATCGCCTCCGAGATTGCGCTCTTCCTCCCCTTCATCTATTTTGCCCAGGGCAAACTCAAGGGACTGCGGGTGGCGAGCCTGTTGTGGCGGCCGCTTGTCGCCTTGGCGGCCATGCTGCTGGCGCTGTTCTTGCTGGGTTCATCCTTGCCGGCTTTGATCCTGGGCGGCCTGGTTTATGCCGGCGTCTTGCTGCTGCTGCGGCCACTGGATGCGGCGGAGGGCGAGGCGCTGGCGCGTCTGCTGCCGAAGGGGCTGCGGGGCGCGGCGCTGCTGCGCTGGATGACGGCGGCGGCCGGGTAGGTCGCCCCTGAAGAATATGTGAAAGCGGGCGACCTGATAGGTCGCCCCTACATGAATTCGTAAGCTGGCGGGCGACCCACCGAGTCGCCCCTACCCTGACTCCCTACAGATTAGTGTTCGCCGGCTTTGGCGGGGCGCGCCCAGAGATTGCTGAAGACGAGATCGCCATATTCGACGGCGTCATTCAGTTCATCCATCATCATGTTTGCGATGCTGATATCGAGTTCGTAGACTTCGCCCGTGTCGCATTTCAGCTGGAGCGAGAATTTGTCTGCCGGCTGCAGATCCGCGGCCAGTCCGCGGAGCATGATGTGGGCGCCGCCCGGCTGCAGGTTGAGCGTCCCGCCGGCGGGGATGAGCAGGTTGTCGAGCGGCTCCATGCGGGCGATGTCATTTTCGACGATGGTTTGGTGGAATTCGATGCGCTCGGCGGCGGCGCTGGCGGCGGAGACGATGACGCGGTCGCTGGCGCCCTGATTTGTGATGCGCATGTACACAGCGCTGACGTCGCCCGCAGCCTGGTCCGAGCCGCCCTGATCCATAGTCGCGTGATCGTGCTCGCTCGCTTCCGTCAGGATCTCAACGTTGAAAGTCTGGCTGGCGACGTCGCCGTTGGGCCGGGTCAGGCGGGCTTCGACGATCCAGCTCCCGCCCATCGTCCACTCGAAGGGCAGGCTGTACACGCCATTGCTCGCCTGATCGGTTTCGGCGAAGACCGGGATCATGCCGGCGTGGTTCATATCAGCGCGGATATTTAGCTTGCCGGGGTTTGCGACGGGCTGGCCGTCTCTGTCTGTGACGGTTACCAGCAAAATCGAATCGCCGAGGCGCTTGTCGCTGGCGGTCAGATCAAGCTGTATATCGCTCGGCGTCACTTGCCCCTGGCGGCAGGCGGCGCAGCTTAGTAGAACGATGAAGAGCAGCGCGGTCATTCGGCCGGATGCAGTCATGGCGCTCCTCGTTGCTTTCTCAGGTCGCAGCCCGCTCGGGGATTGCCGGCGGCCGAATGAGCAGGCTCAGGCCATAACCGAAGGCGCCTGCCAGCACCGGTACGCCGAGCCACATGTGAATTTCCCACCAGAGTCCGCCGCTCGCCCAGGCAGTCTCCCCCAGGATTTGGATCACGAGCATAGCGCCGAGACTATAGGCGAAGGGAATCAAGAAAGCAGCGAGCCGCAGGCGCCTGGTGTCGGCGGTCTTCGATCCGCTGAGGAGGATGTCCCCAAGCAGACCGGCTGCAGCGGCGCTGATGGCGAAGAGAAACTCTTGAGTATGTTCGATGCGCATCCAGACCATCAAAAGAGAATTGACGGCGAACATCATGGTCATGACGCCGAAGGGCAGCCGCCAACGCTGCGTCATAAACAGGGCGGCGCCGAGGAGAATGCCGCTGTGCATGACGAAGGCTACGATGCCGGCGATGTCGTGCAATGCGTGCCAATCTGGCCGGGGCCCAACGAGCAGGACAGTCTCGGGCGTGACGGCGGCGAATGAAATGAAAAAGGTAAAAATGGAGACCAGGCAAGTCGAAGCGAGGATGACCGGCAGCAGTTGACCCCAACTGTCGTCGGTCGGCCGCCCCCACATGGCGCGGATGGGCCCGCTGATGATCAGGATGCCGGTGAGCGCGAGGAACAGGTGCGCGGGACTGACCAGCGCTTCGATGCCCGCTTCGAAACCGAATGTTTCATGCCAGAGCATATCCACGATGCCGCCGGCGCCAAAGGCGAAGAAGCCGATCAGCGAGAGGGCATAACCGGCCGGCAAGGCTTTGCCCCAGCGGTAGCCTTTGTTGACATTGCGAAAATGGCTGATGATCAACACGAGACCGGCGAGGCCGACCGCGCTGTAAAGCAGGGCATGCCAGGGCGTGAAGAAGCTGTCGTCGACCTTGTCGTGATTATGCGCCCAGCCGTCGATGTACAAGCCGAAGACGATGGCGCAGGAGATGAGCGCCATGAGCCAATCCAAACGGATGTTATCGGCTGGCAGCCCGGCGATAGCGCGGCCGGCGCTCGCCGAGGGCATTGCTGCGTCTGCGGATCGGGTGCTGGCCATGGCTATGTTCCTTTCGCGCTGCGCTTGCTTCCATTTTATTCGAGATGGCTCGCGGGGCAATGTTGGGCTTGGGGCGGCGGTGTCAAAACGCAGGTCTGGGCGCAGTTAGCAAGCGCGCTTTCCGCATTCAAGTAAAATCGAAATAGTTGCTAAGGGAAGCTGTCGTGGTGGGGCATGGCTTTTGAATTGGAAGCGCTGGTAGGGCATCTTTACATCGTTGGCGGGCGGGTGATCAATATCAATCCGCCGGGCGCTTTGGTCGAAGTCGCGCCGCCGGACGCAGCGAGCGGGCGCGAAGGCGATACCTTCTTTCTGCTGATTGTGCCTTCGGGTTCAATCGCGCCGACCACCTTTTATCAGCAGTTGTCCACCTTGGCCGCCGAGCGCTATTTTAGCATGGGCGGCAGCGTCACCATCGCGCTGCGCGGCATGTTTCAGTTGATCAACCGCAATCTGTATGAGCACAACCTGGAACATAGCGAGAGCCAGCAACAGCAATTCGAGACCAGCATGATCGCGGCTGTCTTGCATGAAGACGACATGTATGTCGCGCGCGTGGGCCCGGTCGTCTCGGTATTGCAGACGGCCGGCTTGACCTTGTCTTTTCCTGAAGACTTGACCGATGACGAGCCATTGTTCAGCGTTCCGCTGGGCCTGCTGCCGGAGCCGGAGATTTCGATGGTGCGCTACGGGGTCAATGCCGGCAGCCGCCTGCTGCTCTCGGACGGGAATCTGGCCGATATACCGGTCGATCGATTGACGAGCGTCCTGCTGGAAAACGACATTGAAAAAGTGCTGCACAGCCTGCGGCGCACGATCAAGATTCAGAGCCAACTGATGCTTGTCGAATTGGTGCCGCCGGAATATGAGGGTGCGGTGCTGGCGGCGCCGGGCGAATCCTCGCGCGAGATAAGCATGAAGCTGGGCGCGGCGCGGCAAGAATTGGATGTCGACGGCGAGCAGTGGAAATTGCCCCGGCGCGGCGATTTCGGCTCGCTGCTCAGTTGGGGTTTGGCGCGCGTTGCCGGGCGCATCGCCGGCGGTTTGCTGTTCTTCAGCGACTTGTTTCAGCGCTTTTTCCCCTTGCCCGAGGTGACGCCGACGCGGCGCCTGTCTTCCGGCACGCTGATCTTGACGGTCTTGCTCATTCCATTGGTCATCGTGAGCATCGTGGTCTTGTCCTGGGTATCCAACCTGGGCGAGACGGAATTCGAGCAATGCCTGGGCAAGCTGCAGGACAGTGCCAGCCTGGCGCGCTCGATCGACACGAGCAACCGACGCAGCGTGACTTCGGCCTGGAACGCGACGCTGCAAATGGCGGGCGCTTGCGAGGTGATGCGGCAGGATGACCCGGCGGTGGCGGCCTTGCGCGAGGAGGCGCAGACGCTGATTGACGCCATCAACAATGTGAAGCGGCGGGAAGCCTATCCCCTGACCAATTTTGAAGACGCGGTCATCACCCGTTTGCGGCTGCAGGGCAACAATCTCTACGCCCTGGACGACAAGAATGATTTGGTTTACAGCATTAAACTTTCGGATGATGGCGCCGAGCCGCTGCGGCAGGAGCCGATACCGATGATGCGCATTGGCGCGACGCATGAAGGCGGTTACACCATCGGGCAGATTGTCGATATTGCCTTTGATGACCACTCAGGCGATCTGGCGATGCTGGACCGCAACGGGACGCTGGTCCGCTGCGCGCCGCAATTCATCTTGAATTGTGATGCGCAACGGGTGCTGAACGCCAACAATTGGGAGCGGCCGATCGCGCTGACGATCTGGGCGCGGAAGTTGTATATTCTCGACAGCGATGGCGGGCAGATCTGGCGCTATGACCCGTCCGGCAGCAGCTATGCCAGCGCCCCGCGCGAATATTTTTCCGGCTCGGCGCGGCCGAACTTGCGTAACGTGGTCGATTTCACCATCAGCCGACGAGGCACGGTTTATGTGCTCTATGGCGATGGCGTCATGAAGACTTATATCGGCGGCAATGAAGCGCCGTATGTTTTCAGCGGCTTTAACGAAGGCAGCGAGCCGCATGTGGTGCGCACGGAGGGCTTCTACCTTAATGACAGCCCGTTCGCGCCCGGTTTCTTCCTCGTCAGCCGGCGGACGCGCACGATATTTGAAACGACGGTCGCGGGCACGTTCATGGATAGCTACCAGGCTTTTGATCAGGAGAAGCTGGGCCTGGTGTCGGCGGTGGTGGCGTATCCGGAGCAGAACCTGATCTATGTCGCTTCGGGCAACACGATCTTCCGCATCATGATGGATTTGTAGTCTTTCAACATCTTTGACGAAATTTGTAGGGGCGAGCCAGCGGCTCGCCCGTACGAAGGAGCGGTTGGCGGGCGAACTGATAGGTCGCCCCGATATTTTCCGCTTTGGCCCCGCGACTGTTCTCAAGGCGCGATTGCGGGTATAGTTGCGCTAGTCGAATTTCAGACCAGTAAAGGCGGGATGGGCATGAGCAAAAAGGTATTGATGGTATACGGCGGCTGGCCCGGGCATGACCCGAAAGAGACAAGTCATTTGTTCGCCAGTCTGCTGGAAGAGGCGGGCCTGGACGTCACCTTGTCGGAGACGCTGGACAGCTTTCTCGATGAGGAATTGATGGCGTCGGTCGATATGGTGGCGCCGATCAACACCATGAGCAGCATCAGCAATGAGCAAGAGGCCGGGCTTTTGAACGCGGTGCGCGAGCGCGGCGTCAATGTCGGCGGCTGGCACGGCGGGATGGCGGATGCCTTCCGCAACAATACCGAATACCAGTTCATGGTCGGCGGGCAGTGGGTGGCGCATCCGGGCAACATCATTGATTATCGCGTGAATGTGAATGACCAGGATCACCCGATCACCGCGGGCATCCCCGATTTTGACATGCACTCGGAACAGTATTACATGCATACCGACCCGTCAAACAAGGTCCTGGCCACCACAACATTCACCGGCGAGCACGCGCCCTGGATCGACGGCACGGTGATGCCGGTGGTTTGGACACGACATTATGGGGCGGGCAAGATTTTTTATAGCTCGCTGGGTCATGTCGTGGGCGATTTCGATGTGCCGGAAGCGCGGGAAATCGTGCGGCGCGGCTTACTATGGGCGGCGGATAGTCTTTAAGCTTTGTCCGTTACTGCGTCTTGCTATCGCGCTTTTTCACCGCATCCCCCGGCCTTCTCGCCATCTCTATGGCGAGCATCCCAGCAAGCTAGGGAAGGGGGGCTGCACTTGGCGTAAGAAGCTCTATTCAGAACAAGCCTTTAGGACGCCATTAGTCGTCGTACTCAGTGGCGCGGCGGTCGGACGGTTTCAGAGCGCGGTGGCGCAATTTTATCTGCCAGAGGCGCAGGGCCGCTTCGAGGGCGATGGCGCTGGACATCTTGGAGTCGCCGTACTGCCGGTCGGGGAAGTGGATGGGAATCTCGCCGATGCGATAGCCGAGCCGGTGCGCCACGAAAGCCAGCTCCACCATGAAGACATAGCCATTGGCTTTGACTTTGTTCAGGTCCATGCCGATGAGACAGTCGCGCTGATAAAGTCGGAATCCACCGGTCGCGTCGCGGACGGGAATGTTCAGGATCGTCGGCGTATAAATGCGGTTCGCCCACCAGCTGAGCAGCTTGCGCAGCGGCCCCCAGCTTTCGTCGACGCTGCCGCCGGCGGCATAGCGCGAGCCGACGACGATGTCATAGCGCCCCGCCGTCTCCAGTAACTTGGGAATATATTTGGGCTGGTGAGACAGATCGGCATCCATTTGGATGATCAGATCGGCGTCCAGGGCGAGAGCCTGTTTGAAGCCCTGGATGTAGGCGGGCCCCAAGCCTTGTTTTTCCGCGCGATGCAGCACATTGATATTGCCCCGGTATGCCGCCTGGCAGCCGAGCTCGTCAGCGGCTTGGCCGGTGCCATCGGGCGAATTGTCGTCAACGATGAGCAGATGAAAATTGGGAATCTTCAGCGCGAACAGGGCCGGCACGATGCGCGAGATGTTTTCACGCTCATTGTAGGTGGGCAGGACGACAACCACCTTCGGCGGCGACCCCGACATGGCAGCCTCGATTCCCGTCAGTCGGCGAGCAGCGAGTTCACGGCTTCGGCCACATGCCCGGGACTGAGGCCGAAAGCTTCGTAAATCCTGGTGTAGGGCGCGCTTGCGCCGAAGCGATCGACTCCGATGGCGATTCCCTGCGCGCCGATATATTTCGACCAGCCGAGCGTCGCGCCCGCTTCTATGCTGACGCGGCAGGTGACCGCGGCCGGCAGGACAGCCTCCTTGTAATCGCCGTCTTGCGCCTCGAACAGTTCCCAGCAGGGCATGGAGACGACGCGCGCGCGAATATCCGCTTCTTCCAGCAGGCCGGCGGCGTCCAGCGCAATCGAGACTTCACTGCCGCTGGCCAGGATGATGGCGTCCACTTCGCCGGATTCGTGCTCCGAGAGCACATAAGCGCCGCGGGAAACACCTTCGTGGATTCCCTCATCGTTGCCCGCGAGCACGGGCAGATTTTGCCGGCTGAGCGCGATGGCGGCGGGATGATCCAAGTCGGCGATCGCGGCCCAGGCGCCGGCTGTTTCAGTGGCGTCGGCCGGCCGGAAGACGTGCAGATTGGGCATGGCGCGCAGGGACATCAACTGTTCGACCGGCTGGTGGGTGGGTCCGTCTTCGCCCAAGCCGATGCTGTCGTGGGTGAAGATGTAGACGGTCGGGATGTCCATGAGCGCGCCGAGGCGTATCGCCGGCCGCATATAATCGCTGAAGGTGAAGAAGGTGGCGCTGTAGGGTTTGACGAGCCCGCCATGCAGCGCCAGCCCGTTGACGATTGCGCCCATGCCGTGTTCGCGCACGCCGAAGCGCAGATTTCTCTCGGTCGCTTGATTGGGCCCGGTATTGTTCGCGCCTTCTATCAGCGTGCGGGTGCTGCCGGCCAGGTCGGCGTCGCCGCCGATCATAGTGGGCGCGAAACGGGCCAGGACATTGAGCGCTTCGCCGCCGGCGCTGCGAGTTGCGATTGAGGCGCCGGCTTCGTAACTTGGCAGCTGCTCGCGCCAGCCGGGGGCAAATTCACCGGCCATCGCCCGGTCCCATGCCTCCGCCAGCTCGGGAAAGGCGGCGCGCCAGGCTTCGAAGCGCGCTTGCCAGGCCGATTCGGCGGCGGCGCCGGCTTCGACCGCCCCGCGAAAATGCTCCAGGGCGTCGCCGGGGACAAAGAAGCTGTCGGTCGTGCTCCAGCCGAGGGTCTGCTTGGCCAGGGCGACTTCATCTTCGCCAAGGGGGCTGCCATGGGCGCTGCTGGTACCCTGTTTGTTGGGGCTGCCGTAGCCGATGATGGTGCGGATGGCGAGCAGGCTGGGTCGCTCCGTCATCGCCTTGGCTTCAGCGAGCGCGGCGTCGATGGCGTCGACATTGTTGCCGTCGTTGATTTGCAAGACCTGCCAGCCCAGCGCGCGGAAGCGGCCGGCCACATCTTCCGAGAAGGTCATATCAGCGGCGCCGTCGAGCGTGATTTCGTTGTCGTCATAGAGGAAGATCAGCTTGCCCAGGCCCCAGTGGCCGGCGAGGGCGGCGGCTTCGAGGCAGACGCCTTCCATCAGATCGCCATCGCTGACCAAGACATAGGTATAGTGATTGACGATTTCATGGCCGTCACGATTGAAATAACGGGCGAGGTAGGCCTCCGCCAGGGCCAGGCCGACAGCGGTGGCGGCGCCTTGCCCCAGCGGGCCGGTTGTCGTCTCTACGCCTGGCGTATCGCCAAATTCGGGGTGGCCGGGGGTGTTGCTGCCCAGTTGACGAAAGTTCTTGATATCGTCCAGCGTGACATCAAAACCGGTGAGGTAGAGCAGCGAATACAAGAGCATGGAGCCATGCCCGGCGCTGAGGACAAAGCGGTCGCGATTGGGCCAGCCGGGATTGCGCGGGTTGAAGCGCATGTGCTTCATCCACAGGGCATAGGCCATCGGCGCCGCCCCCATAGGCAAACCGGGATGGCCGCTGTTGGCCTTTTGCACCGCGTCCATTGACAGCGTGCGGATTGTATTGATGGCGAGTTCTCTCAAATCAGACACCAAGTCACTCCTGTAATCATTGAGATGCGGTCAGCGCTGGCATTATAACAGCGCTAAGCGAGAGGCGAAAAGGTCAGCCGCCCGGGTGTGCGATTCCGTGACTGGGATCCACTGTATGCCGGCATATTGACGCGCCGAGACGGCAAACGCTGAAAAGCGCGTTTAGCCGCGGCGGGCCGGCCATGCGACGCGCTGCCGCCTACCGAAAACGGGCGGGATAACGCAGAATTCGCCGGATGTGGCGCATGCGTAAACGGATAATGGCTTGAAGCCGTTGGAAGGTTTACTCAAGGACGCGGTTCAACGCGGAAGCGCACCGCCGTTCTCTCTTGCCCGTCGATATCAACTTCAGTGAAGTAGGGCGTCGTGACGATATCAATCTCATCGCGCTCAAGATAGCCGCGGGCGATCGCCAAGGCCTTGACCGCTTGATTGACCGCGCCGGCCCCGATGGCTTGCACTTCGGCGCCGTGGTGCTGCCGCATCACGCCGGCAATCGCGCCGGCGACCGCGGTCGAGCGCGAACGGGCCGACACCTTGATAATATCCGGTCCATCTTCTTCTACGGCGTCTCTGTCGTCCAGGAAAGAATCTGACAGGGACACGTGGCTATCATATTCGGACATTGCCGCCCCCTTTGCCGCAACACAGATTGAAAACACAATATTATGCCAGGCGTAAGACTTTTACAAGGAATTTAGGCAAACATCGATAGATTGCTCCGATTTGTCTCTATGTGCAAGCGGCGCGTTTACGAGTACGTATAGCAATTCGCCAAGAATGCATCTTATCATGGTTTCGACCGCTGAGACCATGCCCGCCAGGCGGCAGGCTGCCCGCGCGGCGCGGCACTCTCGCCATGCCAGGCGGCGCGCTTAGCCGGGGGATGCCTGCTTCGCAGATTCTAATGGCGAGTATTGAAGAGCGCGCCGGGCCGGCTCGACAAGCTTAAGATCTGTCTTTTGCCAGGCATCAGCGCCGGGCCATGCGCCCTATGCCGGCGCTGGTCAATTCGCTACAATCGTAGAAAGCGCCCTGTACGGGCACGCCAACACAGCTAACCCGGGTCTACGATGCAGCTCACCGCTCCCCATGTCGCGCTCCTGTTAATTCTATTTCTGCCAGTCGTCTGGGCGGTCGGTTTCCCCCGACATGCGTTCCAGCGTCGGCGAGACATCAGCAGCCTGATACTGCGCACGCTGATCATCGTCTTGCTGGTTTTGGCATTGGCGGGCTTGCAGAATGTGCAGGCGGTAGATCGGCTGGCGGTGGTTTTCCTGGTGGACGCGTCGGACAGTATGGGCGGCGCCGCGGAAGAGTCGCAGCTGGAATTCATCCGCGAGGCGATCAGCGCCAAGCAGGCGGATGATGAGTGGGCGGCTTTGCTCTTTGGCGACAACGCCGTACCAGAGACCGACTTCAGCATGGCGGCGGAAATCGAAGGCTTCTCGTCGATACCGGTGACGACCGGCACCGACATCGCCAATGCGATACAGACCGGCTTGTCGCTCTTCCCGCCGGACGCGTCGCGCCGGATGGTCATCTTGAGCGACGGCCAGGCGACGCAGGGCAATGCCGTCGCGCGGGCGCAGCGGGCGGCCGTTTCCGGCGTCGAGATAAGTTATGTGCCTTTCTTTCGCGAAGCGGCGCCCGATGTGCGGATCACGGCGCTGGATGCGCCGGGGCGCGTCTCCGAGAAGCAGAGTTTCGATATTTCGGTCAGCATCCACGCTGAAAGCGCGACGCCAGCCACGCTGCTGATATTCAGCGGCGGAGGCTTGATTCATGAAGAAGCGCTGAACTTGCAGGCGGGCGACACGCGCTTCAGCTTGACGCAGACGAGCGAGAACAGCGGCTTCCTGGATTTCTCGGCGCAGATCGTCGTGCCGGGCGAGAATGACAATTTCAGCCAGAACAATCAGCTGGGCGCATTCAGCCAGGTGGTGGGGCCGGCGCGCGTCTTGTTGATCCGGTCCGACGAGTCGGAGACGGCCCACTTGCTGCCGGCGTTGGAGCAGGCGGGTTTGGTCGTGGATGTGGCGGCGCCGGGCGATTTGGCGCTGAACATGGCCGGTTTAGCGCATTACAAATGCGTCATTTTGGCCAATGTACCGGCGACTGACTTGAGCGGGGCGCAGATGAGCCTGCTTGATCAATACGTCAGCGATATTGGCGGCGGCCTGGTCCTGATTGGCGGGCCGGAGAGTTATGCGCCGGGCGGCTATTATCAGACGCCGCTGGAGCGCACGCTGCCGGTAGAAATGCAAATCAAAGATCAGAGGCGGCTGCCGCAATTGACTATCGCTTATTTGATCGACCGCTCGGGCAGCATGGGCCAGATCGGGCGCAGCGGCGTGCCCAATCTGGAATTGGCCAAGCGCGCAATCGTGCTGTCGCTGGAGTTGCTGCAGCAGAGCGACCGCGTCGCCATCGGCACCTTTGATACCGGCGGCGCTTGGGTGGCGCCCTTTCAGCCGGTCAATGACGCGCAGGCGCTGATCGCGATGACAAATACGATTCGGTCGGGCGGCGGCACTGATATTTTGGCTGGCTTGCGCCTGGTCGAGCGCGACATCATCGAGGAGCCGTCGCAGATCAAGCATCTGATTTTGCTGACCGATGGCGGGGCCAGCCCGACCGGCCTGGTCGAGTTAACCGAAAGGCTGCACGAAGTCTTCAACGTTAGTCTGTCGGCCATCGCGATTGGACGCAGCCCGGGCCCCGTGCTGGAACCGATGGCGGAGGCGGGGGGCGGCAACTTTTATCGTGTTGAGGATGTCGAGCAGATCCCGCTGATTTTCGCCCAGGAGACCGTGCTCGCGTCGCGTTCATATATCGTCGAGGAGACGTTCCGCCCGCGCGTGACCGGCAGCAGCGCTATCATCGATGGCATTGGCGAGACGCCGCCGCTGCGCGGTTATGTCGCGACCACGCCAAAGGTAGCCGCCCAGCGCATCCTCAGCGGGCCCGAGCCCTATTCCGATCCGATATTGGCGTCCTGGCAGTATGGTTTGGGGCGGGTGGTGGCCTGGACCTCGGATGCGAGCGCGCGCTGGGCCAATGAGTGGGTGCCTTGGGAGGAATTCTCTCGTTTCTGGGGGCAGGTGGTGGCCTGGAGCGTCAACACCGGCGCCAGCGAGCACCTTGAGACGCGGGTGCTGCTCGAGAATGACCGAGCGCGCATTGTGGTTGACGCGCGCGATGAGAGCGGGGGCTTCCTTGATGGCTTGCATTTGACCAGCGCGCTGCTGAATCCGACGGGGGACAGCGTCCGCATCCCGCTTCAGCAGACGGCGCCGGGCCGCTACGAAGCGGCATTTGAGCCGGAAAACGAAGGCGCCTACTTCCTGACGACCAGCGGCGAGGCGCAGTTGGCGGATGGCGCTGCCAGCTTGAGCGATCTTAATGGCTGGGTGATGTCTTACTCGCCCGAGTACATTCCGCGCCCCGATGACGATGGCGCGCTGGCGGAGATCGCCGACATTACCGGCGGGCGCAATGTGGGGGATCGACCGGCCGATGTCTTCGCGCATGACCTCGGCGAGCGGCAGGCGGCGACCGATATTTGGGAGCGGCTGCTGCTGTTGGCGCTGCTTTTGCTGCCGCTTGATATTGCCATCCGCCGTTTGATCATCACGCGGAGCGACTTGTTGCGCTTGCGGGCCTATCTATTTGGCGGCGGCGGTGATGAAACGCGCTCGCAGCAGATGCAAGCCCTTTTCAGCGCGCGCGGCCGTGGTCGGGCGGCGACGCAATACGGGGACCGTCCCAGCTTCCGCCCCAGACCGCCGCGTCCTGATCGACCGCCACCGGGGTCGCCCTTGGAGCCGGTGATTCCGAAAACGACCAGCGGCCGGGATGCGCTGGAGCCGGAATTCCAGTTGGAAGAGACGGTTGTTGTCAATCTGGGCGATCAGCTTTTGAGGCGGCGAAATCGGCGGGATGACGAGGCAGATGACGAGGGTGGGGCTTAAGGGCGCTTATGCGCAGCCGCTGCCGTCAAGCGCTTCGCTGCCATCGACGTAGACGGATTGCGCCTCGCTGTCTTGAATGCTGTTTTCGTGCAGAAACGCGGTCGAGCCGAAGAGGATGCTGATGCCGTGCTGGGCGCTGCTCTGGATGGTATTGCCGGACAGGGTGGCTTCCGAGTGGTAGTCGATGATGATGCCGTTGCCCTGGCGTATTTTTGGCGCGTCGCTTGAGCCGCGCGTATCGCTGACGATATTGTCGCAGATATGGGCGATGGACATGTCCAAAAGTTGAATCCCGGTCTCGGCGTTATCGGCCACGATATTGTCAAATACATCGGCATGCGACATCTCGGTGACGGCGATGCCGTGCTGGCCGTTGTCGGTTACGACATTATCCATGATTTCGATCATGCCGGTCATATTGGTGTAGATGCCGCTCAGAGTATGCCCAAAGACGAGATTGCCGATCACGCGCGATGGCGGCCACTGCGTGGTATTGGTGACGTGGATGCCCATGCCATAGGGCGGCTGAGCGTGGAAGACTGTGTTGTCCAGGATGTCCGCCGCGCCGAGCCGCACCTTGATGCCGACTAGGCGGCTGCCCGACACGGCGTTGTCCTTTATGGTGATGTCCTGGCTTCGGGTTACGAAGATGCCATACTGACCGCCGACAATTGACAGCCCCTCGATCGTGACGGACTCCGTATCCTCAATCGTGATGACGGGCTCGTCGCCGGCCGGCGCGAGCAGCACTTCGCCGTCCGCGGCTGGGCGCAAGCGAAGGGGCCGCTCAATCACCAGGGATTCGGCGTAGGCGCCGGGGGCGATCTCGATGATGGCGTAGTCCGGCGCGTTGGCGACCGCCTCGCCGATCGTTGCAAAATCGCCCGGCACCTGGACGACAAGCACAAGCGCGCTCACAGGCGCTGTGAATAATAGCGCGAAGAGAGCAACCAGCAGACGAGCGGCAGACCGGAACGCAGGCATCGTCCGCTTATCCCTTGACCGCGCCGGCGGTGACACCGCGGACGAAGTAGCGCTGCAGGCTGAAGAAGACGATCAGCGGCACGACCATAGTGATGAAGGCGCCCGACGCCAGGATGTCCCATTCATTGGCGTATTGGCCGACGAGCTGCCGGATGCCGACTGTGAGCGGGAATAGCTGCTGGTCGACCAGGAATATCAGCGCGTTCATCAGGTCGTTCCAGATCCAGACGAATTGGAAGATGCCCAATGAGGCGATGGCGGGCATGGACAGCGGAATCACAATGCGGAAGAACATGCCGAATTCGGAGGCGCCGTCGACGCGCGCCGCTTCAAAGAGCTCGCCCGGGAGATCGCGGAAGAAATTGTAGAGCAGGAAAATGGCGAAAGGCGTGCCATAGGAGGCATGGGCGATCCAGATGCCGGGGAAGGTGCCGATCAAGCCGGCCGCGTTCAGCATGCGCAGCACCGGGATCCAGGTGGTTTGCATGGGCACGATCAGCATGGCGATGGCCAGCAGGTAAAAGACGTTGCGGAAGGGCAGGGCCAGCCAGCTGAAAGCATAGGCGGCCGTCGCCGCGAAGACGATCGTCAAGAGTGTGCTGGGCACGGTGATGATAAAGCTGTTCTTGAAGAAGTTGATGAATCCGGGCTCGGCCAGTTGCTCGCGCGTGAAAACCTCCACGTAGTTTTCCAGCGTCAGCAGCGGATTCTGCACGCCCAAGTCCATCTCGATGACACCGGCGAAATCGGCGGCGGCAGTGAACTCGAAGCTTCCATCAGCGCTGACTTGAAGCGCCCCGGCCAGCGGCAGCTGAATCATCGCGCCCGCGTCGAATGTTTGCAGCGGGCCGCCGGCGCGCTCCATGGCGTATTGAATTGTGAAGGGCGGGTTGGCGACCGCGCCCGCGTCGAAGGTCGCCTCGAAGGAGCCGACGAAGCTGGCCCGCGGCTCGAAGATGTAACCCCCGTCGGCATTCACCGTGATCTTGCCGGCGCGCGGCACGCGTTCCGATTCTCCGATTGCCTCAATCTCCAGTTCGCCCTCGATGGACTCAAAGCCTTGCAGCTGAAACTGGGCGGTGAAGGGCGTTTCCTCGCTGTCGATTTCGGTGATGAATGCGCCGTCATAAGCGGCTGCGGGCGCGAAATCATAGGCGCCGTCCGCATGGACTGTGACCGCGCCGACGCCGTCCAGCGCGACGGGCTGGCCGAATGCCTCGACCTTGATGAGGCCGCTGATTTGCTCGATGCGCACCCGGCTGATGGTGGCGGCCGGTATGCCTTCTACGGCGTCGGTCAGCAAATTGCCGCTTGCCGTTTCGCCCGCGAGCACGCCGCCTTCGCCCGCTTCGATGACGGTGAGCTCCCAAGGCTGGTCGGTCAAGGTGCGGGCGCCGCTGGCGACGGTCCACCAGCCGGAGGCGGAGATATCGCCGCGGGTGCGGAATGAGGTGACGGCCAAACCAACTGACGGCGCCAGCCAGATGAGCCCGATGAGCAGCAGCACGGCGTGAATGGGCCCGCGCCTGGTCAGGGTGATGAGCGCTTCGCTCCAGCTTTTGCCGCGCCGGTCGAGCTTGAGGGATTGGGCGTCCACAGCTAAATCACAGCTCCTGGCGGACGCGCCGCACCTGATAGATGATGAAAGGCATGACCAGAATCAGGAGGATGACGGCGACGGCGCTGCCATAACCGGATCGGTTGTTGTTGAAGGTCTCCCAGAAAACGGTGTAGCCGATGATGCGGGTGGCGCCGCGGGGGGCGCCCTTGGTCATCACCAGCACCAAATCGATCATCTTCAGCGCGTTGATGATCATGGTGACGGCGATGAAAGTGACCGGGCCGCTGAGCATGGGCAGGGAGACGCGCCAGAAAAGCTGCCAGGCATTGGCGCCGTCGATGCGGCCGGCCTCGTGAATCTCTGCGGGGACGGCTTTGTAGGCGGCCGACAGCACGACGACGGACAACCCGGTGGAGATCCAGACGCCGGCGAAGATCACCGCCAGGTTGGCGAATTCGACGCTGCCGAGAAATGCGATCGGCTGAAAATCGGGGAAGAGGGCGGTCAAAAATGCGTTGAGCGAGCCGAGATTGGAATCTTGATTGTAGAGCAGGCGAAAGATGACGGCGGCGGCGGTGGCGGAGATGGCCATAGGCATGAACAAGATGGATTTGATGATGGCTTCGTATTTGACTTTATCGGCCAGGACGGCGACGAGCAGGCCAATGAGCACAATGGCTGTCGGAAATATGATGAGCCAGACGAAGCTGTTGACCAGCGCGCCGCTGAGTACGCCGTCTTCCCAGCTGAGGAAGAAGCGGTCTTCAGTCAGCAGGATGCGGTAATTGTCCAGGCCGACGTATTCTTTGGCCGGGGTGGTGATGGTGCCGCGCGTGAAGCTCAAGACAATGGTGACGATGGTGGGGTAGACGTAGAAGAGCGACAGCGCGATGAGGGCCGGCGCGGCGAAGAGCCAGGGAATCAGTTTGCTGAAACGGCGCGGCTGCATTTTCAGTGTGTCAGTTCGATTGCTGCTTCAATAGCAGCGACGGGTTAGCAATTGGCTTAATTGATTGAAAAACCATAGCAAGTTTGGGCGAGCCACCGGCTCGCCCGTACAACATTTC
The DNA here is from genome assembly GCA_011523545.1 of Chloroflexota bacterium. Classification (GTDB taxonomy): domain Bacteria; phylum Chloroflexota; class Anaerolineae; order Aggregatilineales; family Phototrophicaceae; genus UBA6055. The sequence continues at coordinate 37,207 of WTGN01000060.1, forward strand.
AACTGATATGGCGGACTATTCCTATGGGGGACTCCATCATCGCGTGCTTGTCGTTAGCCATTGCCGATGGCGGGGCGACGGATGGGCAAGAGAGGGCAGCCCGCTCGGACTGCCCTCGGAAACGTTGCGATCTTAGCCACCGTAAGCGGTATCGGCGACATCCTCGATGAATTGGGCGACCTCTTGCACGGCGTCGGGGTTGGCGACCAGGTCTTGCAAGCCGGTGAACATGGCGTCGCCGCCGATCGCGCCCGGCGCCAGGTCGGAGCCGTCAAAGGCGACGAAGGCGGCATTGGCGACCATGGCCGCGGCCGCGCCGTCACAAGGCTCGGCGTAGACATCGGCCGAGACGTTGTAGTTGGCGGAGAGCTGCGGGCCGGTTTCCTGGGTCGCCATCGACTCTTGCGCTTCGGCGCCGGCAATCCAGCGCATGTACTCGCGCACTTCGGGCCGGTCGTTGTACATCAGCCAGAAATTGCCGCCGAGCACGACCGAATTGGCGAAGTCTTCGTTGATGGTGGGGAAGCGGAAGGAGCCAAAATCATCGGGGCAAGTTTGCCCGGGGAAGTTGGCTTCGGCGAAGCTGCGCATGAAGCTGGCGAGCGGGAACAGGCCGGCGTCGCCGTTCATGACCGCGTCCATGGCGTCAATGAATCCGCGGGCGAGTGTGCCGTCGGAGCCGCCGTAGAGGCGCGTGTCGGTCGGCGAGACCGCTTCGGCGAAGTGTTCGAGCGCGCTGATGACGGTGGGGTCGGTCCATTCGACCTCGTGCGTCACGAAGAGCTTGTGATACATATCGGGACCGGCGATGTTGAGATAGAGATTCTCGAAGAAGTCGGTCAGCGTCCAGCCATCCAGCGCGCCAAGCGCCAGGGGCGGGATGCCTTCTTCCGCCAGGATGTCCAGGTATTCGATGAAATCGTCCCAGGTTGCGGGCGCGTCTTCGCCGATATCTTCAAAGACGTCGGTGCGGCGCCAGGCGATGCTCTTGGAGCTGACCGCGCTGATAACGCCGTAGAATTCGCCATCGACCGAACCCAGATCGATGAGCGCCTGGCCGTAATTGGCTGCGACGAATTCATCGGTCATTACTGGATCATCGCCGCTGGTGAGGGGGATGATCAAGCCTTCGCGCGCCAATTCCGCCATCACGCCGGGGCGCGGCATGCCGGAGACATCGGGCGGGTTGCCGGCGCTGGCCATGATCTGCGGCAGCAGGTGGCAATCGCGATCGTCGATATGCTCAACTTCAATGCCGGTCTGCTCGGTGAAGAGCGCGTTGACGCCGTTGAAGCCGACGCCCTCGGCGCCGCCCCAACAGGTGACGACCGTGACTTTGGGCGCATCCTGGGCGAGCAGCGCAGCCGGGATGAGCGAAACTGCGACAAATACTAAAATTGTTAACAAGGCAAACTTGCGCATGATCTGGCTCCTTTCAAAAGCCTATATGCGATAGGACTATTTCGGGCGGAGAATAAGACGCGGCCTCCGCGTGAAGAATAGCGGATGGGCGGTTCCATCCCTTGTACACCAGTTTAACGAATTGCGAATCGTACCGCAATGCGGCTGCTCGCTTAGCTGTTTTCCAGCAGGAAGACGGTGAAGTCCAGGTTGCCGGGCGAGCGGCCGAAGCCGGTCAAGATGGCGGCGCATTCGGCGCGGTGCTGGGTGCCATGATTGACAACATGGGCCAGGCAATGCCAGAGGGTGCGGTGGTAGGTCCCCTCGTGGCCCTCATACGAAACTGTGCCGAACAAATCGTCGTCGCTCAAGCTCTGCAGGTAGCCACACATGGCGGCGCGTTCTTCCCGCCAGCGGGCGCGGATGGCGGCGACATTGGGGAAATCCTCCGGCTGCAGCCATACGACATGCTCGCCGGTCTTCAGCAGCGCGCGCCAAACGTATTCGGCGTCCAGGAGATGCACGAGGGCGCCGCGCAGGCTGCCCCAACCAAGGTCGTTTGGCGCCGTCAATTGCGCTGGGGAGACCTGCTCGGCATGATCGAGGATGCGGTCGTTCGCCCAGTCATTGTATTGGAAGAGTAAAGTGATCTCGTCGTGCTTCATGACCTCTCCTTTAGCGACTAAGTAGTCATGTGACTATGATTGCAACGCTCTCACGAGACTGGGCGAGCCACCGGCTCGCCCGTACACACTTTAGACTATTTTGGAGACTGTTCGCAATCGGCGATCATTTTCAACGTTTAGTTGAAATTACTGCGGTCTGAGGCTGCCGAGAAAGACGATGAAATCCATGTCGCCCGGCGAGCGGCCAAATCCGGTCAAGATGGCGGCGCATTCGGCGCGGTGCTGCGTGCCGTGGTTGACCACGTGGCTGAGGTATTGCCAAAGCGGCAGCGGGAGTTTTCGTTCGCGGCTTTGGCGGCTTGGCCTTCGCAGCAAGTCAGCGTCGCTGAGGCTTTCCAGGTAAGCCTGCATTTTTGGGCGCTCCTGGCGCCATCGCGCGCGGATGGCGGCGACATCGGGATAACTGTCTGGCTGCAAATCTTGAACCGTCAGGCCGTTTTGGAGTTGGTTGCGCCAATAGAATTCAGCGTTCAGCAGGTGAACCAGCAGGCCGCGCAGGCTGCCCCAACCAAGCTCGTTTGGCGCCGTCAATTGCTCCGGGGAGACCTGCTCGGCGTGGTCGAGGATGCGGTCGTTCGCCCAGTCATTGTATTGGAAGAGCAGCTTGATGTCGTCGCGGTTCATGTTATCGCGCTTTCTTCGCGCTCGCGGAGGAAGAGCGTGAAATCCATATCGCCGGGCGAATGACCGAAGCCGGTCAAGATGGCGGCGCATTCGGCGCGGTGCTGGGTGCCGTGATTGACGACATGCACCAGCGCCTGCCAGAGAACCCAGTCGTACTGCCGACCGTCTCGCTGCCTGCTGTGGTTGCGATTGAGGTCTTCGTCGGCGAGGGTATCGAGGCAGCCGCGCGCGATGTCGTTTTGCCGCTCCCAGCGCGCTCTCAGCGCGGCGATATCCGCGAATGAGGCGGGGTCGATGATGCCTTCGTCTTCGCGGCCAAAGAGGAAGGCGAACCAGCCGTATTCGGCATCGAGGATGTGCGTGAGCGCGCCACGCAGATCGCCCCAGCCGATGTCGTTGGGCGCGGTCAGCTGCTCGGCGGTGGCATGTTTCGCCGCGTTGAGGATGCGTTTGTTCGCCCATTCGTTGTATGCGAAGTAGAGCTTGATGTCTTCGACTTTCATCAGAATCTCCCGCGCCGCTATGTTGGTGGAACTAGCCAAGGCTATTCGCGTTATACTGGCAGGAGATGCAGCGTTTGGCTATGGTCTATGCCGGTCAATTACGATGAAGCGGTGGATTATTACGATGCGACGCGCGGCTTCCGCGAGGGCGTGGTCGAGCGTTACCGCGCTGCCCTCCTTGATTGCGCGGGCGCGGAAAGCGGCAGCCGCATTCTCGAGTTGGGCATCGGCAGCGGGCTGATCGCGGCGCCTTTCCTGCGCGCTGCGGACGATTATGTCGGCATCGATTTGTCGCGCGGCATGCTGGGGCTGATTGGCGGCAAGCTGGCGGGCGGGCTCAAGCCGGGCCTGGCGCAGGCCGATTGCCGTCATCTGCCATTCGCCGCCGCCAGCTTTGATCTCATTCATGCGGTGCGCGTTTTTCACCATTTGCCCGCCTGGCGCGATTGTATAGATGAGGCGCGCCGTTTGCTGCGGCCGGGCGGCGTTCTGGTCATCGTGGAGAATCTCCCGCCGGCTGAAGCTGAGCGGCCGCCCTGGGGCATTGTGCAGGACAAATGGGACGAGATTCTGCGCGGCCTGGGCCTGGCGGATGTTGGCCATGGCGACGGCATCTGGATTACTGATGACGGCATGCGGCGCTATCTTGTGGCGTCCGGCGCGCGCGTCGACTTCCTTGATCTACTGCGCTTCATTGAGAAGCCGGTATCAACCCGCGTCATGGTGGAGCGGCGGGTGGCGCGCATGTTCAGCAGCGATTGGAGCATTCCCGTCGCTTTGCACCAAAAGGCAGCAAGGGCGCTGATTGATTGGCTGGAAGAAGAATGCGAAGCGCCCGACGAGATGGTCGAGCGGGAGACAATTATGCGCGCTCTTGTCGCTCGTTGGCAGTGAAAAGCACGGCGCATTGAAGGCCTCCGCGCCCCGGAGTATCGCGGATGGCGCCATGAAGGGGCGCAATAAACTGGAGAGCAGGCGATGGCTGAAGTCCTCTTGAGTTTGGCGGCGATTCTGGTTGCGGTATTCGTGCTGGCGGTGGCGACGGACAAGTTCTTCATCCCCAGCCTGGATGAAATCTCACGGCGCCTGAAGCTCTCGGACGAGGTGGCGGGCGCGTCGCTAATGGCGATTGGGTCGTCGGCGCCGGAGTTGGCGATCGCCTTGATGGCGCTCTTCACCGCCGGCGGGGCGCACAGCGATGTCGGCATCGGCACGATTGTCGGCTCGGCCGTCTTCAACATCCTGGTCATCACCGGCGTGTCGGCGGTGGTCGCCGGCGGCTTGCATATTCATATCTTCGCTGTCGGCCGCGATATCGTCTACTACTTGATCTCCATCTTGTACCTGGGCCTGGTCTTCTTTGACGGGCATGTTTCGCTGATCGAAGCGATCCTGGGCTTGGTCGGCTACGTGGTCTACATGGGCGTGCTCATCGTCCTGAAAGATCCGGAAGCGGATGAAGACGAGCAGGCGGAAAGCGTTCAAACGGGGGCGCCGGCATCACAGAAAGTGGCGGGCTGGCATCATCTCGAGCACCTGGTCGAGGCGGTATTGCGGCGCATCACCGGCGCGCCGGAGCAGCACTTCGTCCGCGCATTCGTCGTGTCAATCGCCTTGATCGTCGCTTTAAGTTATGTGTTGGTGGAAGCGACGATCGTCTTCTCGGCCGGCATCGGCATACCGCCGGTGATCGTGGCGCTGACGCTGCTGGCGGCCGGCACCTCGGCGCCCGATCTGATCGCGTCGGTGGATGTAGCGCGCGAAGGGCGGGGCGGCATGGCGGTCGCCAATGCGGTCGGCTCCAACACCTTTGACCTGTTGGTCGGCCTGGCGCTGCCCTGGACGATCGCGCTGTCGATCCTGGGCTTGACCGGGGTTAATGTCGGGACGGAGGACCTGTGGATTTCTATCGGCATATTGGTAGCGACGACCTTGGTGCTCTTCGCGTTCTTATGGACCGAGCGCGGCTTGAGCCGGAGGGAAGGCTGGGTTTTGCTGCTGCTATACGCGGTCTTTGTCGTCTATACGGTGTTGACCGGCGCGGGCGTTTGAGCCGGGCGCTGTAGGGGCGATCAACCTGGTCGCCCGATGATGGCATGAGGTGTTTTGCGCGGGCGACTTGATAAGTCGCCCCTACAGCTTGCCAATGGCAACGCGAAAAGTGACAAGAACTCGTTTACCAGGACGGGGATGGCACGATGAGCGAGAGTAGCTGGACGCAGCGTCACCGGCCGGTTGTCGGCATGGATGTCTTGCGGCTGCCGCTGCTGGGCGGGCTGCTGAGCGGTCGATATGGGCGCTTGAGTTTGCAGCTGCTGCTGGGCGTCGGCGCGCTGGCTCTGGTGATTGACGGCTTCGTCGGTCCGCAATTGGCGGCGCGCAATTTGGCGACGGTGGCGCCCTGGGTGCATCTGCGCGGATTCGCCGTGCTGGCGCTGCTGCTGGCGGGCAATCTCTTTTGCATGGGCTGCCCATTCACGCTGCCGCGCACGCTGGCGAAACGGCTATCGCGCCGGGGCCTGCGCTTTCCTCAGCGGCTGCGCAACAAATGGCTCGCGATTTTCAGTTTGTTCGCGCTTTTCTTCGCCTACGAGTATCTCGATTTGTGGGCCAGCCCGTGGCTGACCGCCTGGCTGATCGTCGGCTACTTCGCCGCGTCATTCCTGCTGGAAGCGCTGTTCGCCGAGTCGGCTTTCTGCAAATATGTTTGTCCGCTGGGGTCTTTCAACATGGTCTATTCGACGCTTTCGCCGACCCGGATCGCGGTCAAGTCGCCGTCGGTCTGCGCCAGCTGCGTCGGCCATGAATGCGTCAACGGGAGCTACGCGCCCCAGCCGACCGTTCGCCTGGACGAGATCGCCATCGATGGCGGCGACGCGACGCGACAGCTGCGAGTCGAGCATGGTCCAGCGGGCGCGCTCGGCTGCGGCACTGAATTATTTGCGCCGCAGATGCGCGGCAACATGGATTGTACGATGTGCCTGGATTGCGTGCGCGCTTGCCCGCATGACAACGTCAGCCTATTCACGCGCGCGCCCGGGGCTGAATTGAGCCGGGCGGACAGTTGGCCGCGGCGCTGGGATTTGTCGCTGCTGGTCATCGCCCTGGCCTTTATGGGGCTGTCGAACGCGTTTGGCATGATTCCGCCTTATTACGCGCTGCAGGAAAGGCTGGCGCTGGATCTGGGCCTCAGCAGCGAATTTCTGGCGCTGCTGCTGATCTTCGGCATCGGCAATCTCCTGCTGCCGCTGTTTGCGGCGGTGGCCGCGGCCAGCCTGGGCCGACGCCTGACACGCTTCAGCAAACGCGATTCGCTGCGCGATACGGTCGCTGCCTTCGCGCCCGCTTTTGTGCCGGTCGGCTTCGGCATCTGGTTCGCCCATTACAGTTTTCACTTGCTTGTCGGGCCGGGCTTGATCGTGCCGGTGATGCAGGAGTTTCTGGGCGGCGTCGGCGATTGGCAACGCTGGAGCTTCAGCCTCGATGCCAATTTGATCGGGCTGATTCAATTGCTGGTATTGATCGCCGGTTTTCTCTGGAGCCTGCGGCTGGCGCAGAAGACGGCCCTGCGCCTGTATCGGCGCAAGGCGCTGCTTGGCTTGCTGCCCTGGGCGCTGGTCTTCTTGTTCATGATGCTGGCGGCCTGGCAGGTTTTCACCTTGCCGATGGAGATGCGCGGCACGCTGGAGCTCTTCGGTTAGGCTGCGGGTCCGATGCGCTGGCCGTCCACCAGAATGGGCTCGGCGCGCCCCCAGAGTTCACTGCCATCGCGATTCATGATCGGCTCGGCCGAGTATTGCGCCAGGTAGCAGCGGCGATATTCGTCGGTCAAGTTGGGGCCGCTGCGGTGAAAGGTGCGGCTGCTGAAGACGACGATGCTGCCGGCCGGCACGATGGCGGGAATGCCCGGATCGTCGCCTTTGTAGCCGACCTTGTCGTTGCTGCGCTCTTCTACCGTGTGATCAATGATGTCGTCAGTCGAATGACGCCCGTCGCGCGAGTAGGGCAAGATGAAGACGGTGCCGTTCTCGACTGTCATATCGTCCAGCGCGCACCAGCAGGAGAGATAAGCGCGGTGATAATGGCCGACGTAGCCGGAATCCTGGTGCCAGGCGAATTTGGAATCGGTATCGGCCGCCTTGACCACATATTGCTCGTGAAAGAGATAGGCGGTTTCGCCCAGGGTGGCGCGGCAAATCGCCGCCATCAACTCGCTGAAAAGAAACTCGGTCATGATTGGGCTGCCGGCATCGCGGCCGTGGATGAAGTAGCGTTTCTTGTAGTGGGTGATGTGGTCCGTTGTGATGCCTTTGGCTTCCATTTCGCGGTCGCGCTCATTGACCAAGCGCGTGCATTCATCGCGCAAGGCGGCAACAACCGGCTCGGGAATCACGGATTCCAGGATGAAATAGCCTTCACGGTGAAAATGTTCCACCTGCGCTTGTGAGACCAAGGGCATTTTGCTCGCTCCTGAACTGACTTTTGCGGGTAATTCTATCTGGTGGCGCGCACGATTGCCAGCAGCTCTGGGCACAATCGCCAAAGGATGCGTACCACACGAAGTACACAGCGGTTGGCGAGGGGCGCGGATTCCAATTGTTCAGGATTTGTGTCCAGTCCGTCGGGCGACCCACCGGGTCGCCCCTACAGATTCCGCGCTGTTGGGTTACACTCGCGCGAACTATCGAGATTAGTCCCGGAGCCTGTATGCATCAGCGACCGAATATCCTGCTCTTCATCACCGATGATCATGGCGCTTGGGCGAATGGCTGCTATGGCAATGGCGAAGTGCGGACGCCGACGATCGACGCGCTGGCGGAGACAGGGGCGCGCTTTGATAAGGCCTACACGCCCTGCCCGGTCTGTTCGCCGGCGCGCGCCTGCCTGCTGACCGGCAAGACGCCCTCGCAGGTCGGCATTCACGACTGGCTGGAAGAGGCGCTGCCCGAAGTGGCCGAGCGCGACTGGCTGGGCGGGAGGGGCACGCTCTTCGGCTTGCTGGCGGCTGCCGGCTATCACACCGGCTTGAGCGGCAAGTGGCACCTGGGTCAATCGCATTTGCCGCCGCGCGCGGCCGACTATCACTTCGGCTTGCCCGGCTGGCAGGGGGCGCACAATGGACCCTACACCTACATTAATAATGGCGAGATGGTCGAGCTTGATGGCAACAAATCCCGCTTCATCACCGACCATGCGGTTGAGTTCATCGATACGGCCCCGGCGGATAAACCCTTCTTCCTCAACATCGGCTACATCGCCACCCATTCGCCTTATCAGCAGGGGGCGCACGATCCCGAGCAGACCGCGGCCTATCAGGACTGCCCCTTTGACGAGATCCCGCCATGGGAAGCGCATCCCTGGGTGCGGAATGAGGGCGGCGGCAATCAATTGACGGATGCGGAGGTCAGGGATCGCTACATCGGCTATCATGCCGCCGTGACCGAGATCGACGACAACATCGCTCGCGTGATCGGCGCGCTGCAATTGCGCGGCCAGTGGGAAAATACCATCATCATTTACACATCGGATCATGGCTGCGCAATCGGGCATCAGGGGTTCTTCGGCAAAGGCAACAGCACGCGGCCGCTGAATATGTACGATATTTCGCTGCGAGTGCCGCTGATTATTGCCGGGCCGGGCGTGGCGGCGCAGGCGCTCGACAATTACGTCGACCACTGCGATGGTTTTCATACGATCTGCGCGCTGGCTGGCGTTGATATGCCAAGCGAAGATTCGTTCGCCGGCCAGTCATACGCGCCGATGTTGAGCGGGCAGTCCATGCCCTGGGACAATACCCGCTATGGCGAATACGGCGACCTGCGCATGATCCGCGACGAGCGCTGGAAACTGGTCTGGCGCTATCCGGCTGGTCCGCATGATCTCTTCGATATGACGGCGGACCCGGCCGAGCGCGAGAATCTGTTTGACCGGCGGCCGGAAATTGCGGCTCGCTACAAGGCGCGGCTGGATGCCTGGTATGCCGAGCATGAGGCGGCCGAGCTGTCTGGCTTGCGCGTCAAAGAATTGCCGGCGCATAATCGAAATGAAGCCTGGCGCGATGGGCTGCGCGAGGCGCGCGGCTTGCAGGTCTATTGAGGGGCTGCCACCAGCAAGTATCCCTGTAGGGGCGAGCCGCCGGCTCGCCCGTACGCACGATGGCTTTTGTCTGATGGCGCGCTTGGCACGCGTCTGTGTGGGGGGTGCCCGCCGCGCATATTGATTGAGTCGGGCGACCTGATAGGTCGCCCCTACATCTTCGCGATCGAGATTGGCAGGGTATGAATCTATGGCCGTTCGATCGAGACGTCCAGGGTGATGCCGTCGTCGAAGCCGAACTTTTCCAGCGTAACGACGACGCGCCCGCTCATCGGTGTGACGAAGGCGAGCGGCAAATCGTCCGGCACGCCCATTGTGCTATAGGACATCACTTCCATGCCCTCGATCGTCGCGGTGACGTACAGGTCTTCCACATGGCCGGCGACCAGCGCCAGATTGAGGATGAGCAGCTCGTCCTCGGCGGCTTCGAAGACCACCAGGTCGCGGATGGCTTTGTCGTTGAGCGTGACGAGGACATCGCCATCGTCGAGCGACTGCACCGGGTTGCGCGCCACTCTGACCGTGCCCGCGCCGCTGGCGCCCGCCTCAAAGCTGGAGATGACCAAAACATAGGTCGCCGCCCGGTCGAAGACGAGATTGCTCAATTCGGCATCAAAGCCGCTGCCGCTGTCATCATCAAAGGCGTATTCTGTGCCCGCGGGCGACACCACTTGCAGCTGCGTGTCGAGCCGGCCGCCGCTGTCGATGGTCACGGCCAGGCTGTCGCCCGTTTCAACCGGCAGGGCATAGTAGCGCGTCGGCGCTTCCGCGCTCAATTCAAAGCGGACATCGGCATCAAAGGCGATTTGCGCGAGGGCAACCGGCATGATCGTAACCGTGAATTCGCCGGTTTCGGCGCCCTGCGCCATCATCAGGGGCGCGGCGCTGATTTCCAGGTCGTACTGGCCGCTGTAGGGCAGCCGCAGCGGGCCGATGATGGCGTCTATCTGACCGCGGCTGTCATCCACATAGGCGAGCGCCAGATCATCGCGGTCTTTGAGGGTGGCGGCCGGGTCAAAGTCATCCGAACCCACGCTGATCAGCACATGCTGGCCGGCGCGGCCATCAAATGCGATTTCGGCGCTGCCGGCGGACAGGCGGCCCGTGATCAGCTCGGTCTCGCCGCCCCCGGTCGTTGGTTCGTCGGCTGGCGCTTTGGCGGTCACGGTCAAGATGACGGCGGGTTGATTGCCGCGCTCGCGCCGGATATGGACGTTGTAATCGCCCGGCTGGTCATCGTCATCGGTGACCAATTCCAGCGTCACCCTGCCGTTTGCGTCGGCGGTCTTTTCGCTGCGGTAGACTTGCAAGCCGCCGAAGATCACTTCAATCGTAACCGTTTCATTGGCCGCGAGATCGCGCACGGTGATGAGATGGCTTGAGCCGATGGGGGCTGACTGCGGCTGGATGGTGGCGCTGGCGCTGGCTGGCGCCTCCGTTTCGTCCGGTTCCGCGCTTGCTTCGCTCGTTTCGTCGGGGGCGGCCGTTATTTCGAATGAGGCGCTGGCCAGGGGCGGGCCGCTTTCGTCGGCGTGGATGGCGACGCTGTAGACGCCGGGCGCATCGTCCTCGGTGCTGGAGATCGTCAGGCTGAATGCGCCGCCATCATCGGCTTGACGCGCCGCCTGATATGCTTCTGCGCCGGACGGGTCGAGGATGATCAGGGCGAAATCCTGGCCCGGGTTCAACCCGGCCAGGGCAATCGTATGCCGCGTGCCGATGGGACCGCTTGCCGGGTCGATGGTCATTTCCAGCATTGTTTGCTGATGGTCGCTCTCGCCGACAGCAAGCGGGGCTTCAGCCAACAGGGCGCCTTCCACGAAGATCTGCACATTGTATACGCCGGCCGCCAAATCATCGGGCGCGGTGAAGTTCAGCGCCGCCCCGCCATCACTTGAGGCGCGCGCCAGGGCGGAATCAATCAGCAAGCCATCGGTCGTCGATATCTGGGCGGTGACGCTGTCGAAGGCGGCCAGCCCGCTGACCGCGATCTCGACTGCTGCGCCCGCTTCAACCGCCTTCGGAGTCAGGGTCAGGGATACATCGCGCTGGGGCCGGGGCAGGATTGTGAAAAGACCCTCGGCAACCAAGGTTTCCGCTTCGTCATAAACCGCGATGGTATGGACATCGGCGGCGTCCCCTTCTTCAGCGAAGACCTCGATTTCAACGACGCCGTCCGCGTTGCTGATGTGCTGGCGGCGGTAGGCGACTTGGAGGGTCTCGCGGGCGGTGATTTCAACGGTGTAGGGCGCTCTTGGCTTGAGCGCATCTATGCGCAGCTTTTGCGCCTTGCCGAAGGGCGCCGTCTCGGGCGATACCGTGACTTCGCCGAGGAAATCGCGCCCGTCATCCGCGGCCGCGGCGGTCAGCGCAAACCCGGCGCTGGCGACAACCTGGCCATCTAGCAGGACTTGCAAGGTATAAGTGCCGGGCGGGTCGCCCGCCGTGCTGACGACGGGGTAGGGTATGTGGCCGGCCTGGTCGCTGGTTTCTTCGCTGCTGAAGACGACTTCGCCCGCGAACAGGATCTCGATGTCGTAATCGGTATCGGGCAGCAGGCCGTCAATTTCAACGGTGAAGACCGCTGTTTCCACCTCGCCCGCTTCCGGCGTGATGGTCACGGTCGGCGCATCCTGGGCGGCGGCGCCCAATACAAGCGCCAGCAGGAGGGCGCTCAGGCAGAAAGCGCGCGCAAATTGGGATCGCATAATGGATTCCTTTTCCGGGCGATAGCAGCACATACTCAACGCGCCTAACATTTTAGCCGCCGCAGGTCAGCAATGACAAGGCGATCGCTTCAGATTGTTCATTATCCGCAGGGGCCACAGAGAGCCTGGACGGACGCAGTCGTCGGCAAGTGATTCTCGGTGGCCGCAATAATCTCTGTGCAGACGGCCGGTGTCCAGGCGCGCCCGGTGCTAGAGTTGATTGTATCATTTCTGGCGGGCGGCGCAGTATAATGGGCGTATGAAGGGCGAAGCGGCGGCGCAAGAGAATTGGGGGATCATCGGCCATGACTGGGCGGTGGAGCGGCTGCGGCGGAGCTTGCTCAATGGCCGGCAGCGCCACGCCTATCTTTTCACTGGCGGGCCGTCCCTGGGCAAGCGCGCGCTGGCGCGGGCCTTCGCACAGGCGCTCAATTGTGAAGCGGCGGAGATCGGCGCCCGGCCCTGCCGCCGCTGCCGCAGCTGCGCGGCTATCGCCCGGGGCAGCGACCCCGACTTGATTCTGGCGCAGAGCGATGATGGCGCGCCGTTGAAGATTGGCGCAATTCGCGAGCTGAGCCGCGTGCTGGCGCTGCAGCCTTATGCGGCGCGTTATCGCATCGCCATACTCGACGATTTTGATCGCGTCGCGCCGCTCGCGCAGGACGCGCTGCTGAAGACGCTGGAAGAGCCGGCCTCATTCGCCGTCATGATTCTGCTGGCGAGCGCGGCCGAGCGCATCCTGCCGACGATCCGCAGCCGGGCTCAAGTGATTCCATTGCGTCCGGCGCCGTTGGAGCTGATAAAGTCGGCGCTGGTCGAGCGCGGCTGTGAAGCGGCGCGCGCCGATAGCATCGCTGGTTTGAGCGGCGGCCGCATTGGCTGGGCGCTGGCGGCGCTGGAAGACGAGGCGCTGCTGGCCCACCGGGGGGCGATGCTTGACCAACTGAGCGCTGTTTTGGACGGCGGACGGCTGGCGCGGCTCAAGCATTCGGAGGAGATTAGCAAGCGCGTGGGGACGGATAAGGCAGCCCTGCGGGACCTGCTTGAGATTTGGCTGACGTACTGGCGCGATGTTCTGCTGCAATGCCATGGCAGCCCGGTCAAGCCCGGCAACAGCGACCGCGCCGATGAGATTGGGGCGCTTGCCCAGCGCATTGATGCGGGGGGCGCTCTCGCAGCGCTCCACGCGACCCGCCGCGCCCTGGACGCCTTGTCTACGAATGCCAATATTCGCCTGTCGCTGGATGCGCTGTTCCTTGATTATCCGGGGCTTGGATAAGGCATTTGTCGTTTCAATTCTTCGTCTCCGCGCCTTATGATGGCGCGGGCTTTAGGGCGAGAAGAGTCTCGCCCCTACAGAAATCAATCTGATTTCGGACGGCAATTAGAAGGTTTGCTAGAAAAGAGGAAACGAGGCGACACAGCGACCAAGAGATTGCGGCGATTTCTTAGGGAATAGATCTATTCGATTGGAATCCAGTTGGCCGGCTTCTCCGCCGCCTCTAGTATTGCATCGGGCACGAGCAGGATCTTGCCGAAGCCCGGCTCCTTTTCCAGCTTGCGGTGCGCTTTGCGCGCCTGGCTGAGCGGGAGGATCTCGTCAATTGGCGGCTTATAGACGCCCTTGGCAAGATTATTCAGCAGGGATTCATAGTCTTTGGTTTTGATTGAGCCCTGAGAACCATGGATGCTGAGATTTTTGCGGACCAGCTCCATGGCGTTGAAGCGGGCTTGCGGCTTTCGCAGCGCGCCGTCGATGACGAGCCGGCCGCCGTGACCGAGCATTGCCAGCGATTCTTCGAGGTCCAGGTCTGGGCTGCAATGCAGAACGAGGCTGGCGCCGCGCTCATCGGTGGCGACTTTGACTTGCCGCACCAGGTCTTCGCCGGCGTCTTCAAGGGCGATGTCCGCGCCAATCTCATGCAAGCGACCGGCGAATTCGCCTTCGCTGATGGCGATCACTTTAGCGCCGCGCGCGCCTGCGATTTGCACGGCGGAGGCGCCGACGATGCCGGCCGCGCCCCGAACCACTAGCAGGTCCGCCTTTTTCAGTTTGCCCTGGGTCACCAGCGCGAGATGAGCGTCGGCGAAGCTGGCGCCGGCGGCCACAGCCGTCTGAAAATCAAGCTCATCCGGCAGCTCGATTAACTGGTCGGCGGGGACGGCGCAGAACTCGGCGTAGCTGCCGTTGATTTCGCGGCCGAGCCCGGCGAAGCAGGCAGTCACGCGCGCGCCGACCTCCCAGCCGCGGACATCATCGGCGACCGCTTCGACCGTGCCGGCCAGGTCGGCGCCGAGAATATGCGGCATCGGTTTGCGGATGAGCAGGCGGCCGCTGCGCAAATGCAGGTCGCATGGATTGACTGAAGTCGCGTGAATCTTGACCAGGGCTTGGCCGGGGCCGGGGGCGGGAATGCGGACCCGCGCAATCTTCAGAACGCGCGGCTTGCCGATGTTTTCCATGACGATCGCGCGCATGGATTCGCCACTGAGTGTCATCGCCGCTCCTCGTCAGCGAGCCTCTAAGCCCGCCGTAGTCTAGCGCAAGGGCGATTGGCTGTAAACGGCTTATGCCGTCGGGAAGCGCTTGGCGTTGCGGGCGCGCGCTTTGGCGATTTCGGCGGCGCGGTCGCGGGGCGGGGCGGCGGTTTCCAGCGCGTCAAGCAGGGACGCAGTCGTTGCCGCGACCTCGGCGACCGCCCGCTGGAAAGCGGCATCATTGACAGCGGAAGGCGACCGATAACCGCTGACCTTGCGCACGTATTGCAGCGCGGCCGCTTCGATATCGGCGGCTGTGCTTGGCGGATCGTAATTGAAGAGGGTGCGGATGTTGCGGCACATGGCGCGCTCCTGCTGATAATCCTTTCCTTTCGGGAGATCATAACATGCGAAAGAGAATCAGTCGCGATAGAGCGCGGGGCTCAAATCGCGATATTCGGGCGGCAGGTAGGGGCTCGTGTCTTCAAGGCGCTGAAAATCGTCGAACATGGCGACGCTGTCCGCTTGATCTGGAAAGTTGGCGTTTTTCCATTGGATGAAGGGCCAGAGGCGCATGCGGGCGGATTCAAACTCTTGCACGAGAAGCATGGCCGTGACCCCGCAGCGCTGGACAAAGCGCTGTTGATCGAAGGCTTCGAAGATGCGGGTTTGGTCGTAAGGAAGGCGGCGGTGGGCCTGCAGGCGCCAGCCCTTATGGTCGCCGTCGAGGATCATGTAACTGGCATGGTATAGGCCGTCGAGCGGGATGCCGATTGAGCCGGGATTGAAGATATGCCAGCGGCCGACATGCCGTTCCATCGGAATATGGCTGTGGGCGCAGATGACCGTGTCTTCGGCGATGGGCGCCAGCCAGCGCTCGACCTCGCCCTCGGCCGAGAGCGGATTAATCGAGACCCAGGGGTTGCCCGGAATGCCATGAAATACGCGAACGGGCGCGGCATCGGGGAAGCGCAGCGAGATTGTATCGGGCAGGCAGGCCAGCAGGTTCAGCCACTTTTCGCCCAACTGCGTGCGCAAGAAGGGCGGAAGGGTAAAGGCGGACCAGTGGGCGGGTTCTCGGGGGCTGCGGTAATCGAGCGCGTAGAAAGCGTTGTTGCCGCGGATATGCGCCCAGTTGCGCTCGCTGATGATTTCGAGCACATCGCGCGAGAATGGTCCGCAGTTGACGCTGTCGCCGGCGACAACTGCGTGATCAACTTCGAAACGCGCCATATCGGCGATGACGGCTTCCAGCGCGGGGCGGTTGCCGTGAATATCGGCCAGGACTGCCAAACGGGTCATATCAACTCCTCCCTGAACAGAAGCTGATACAAGGCGAATTGGCTTTTTCACCACTCAGGAATCGTAACCGTTTGGATGTCGGCGATGCCAGTTCCAGGCGGTTTGGATGATGGTCTTGAGGTTGTTGTACTCGGTCTCCCAGCCCAGCTCGCGGCCGATCTTGTCGCTATCGGCGACCAGGACGGGCAGGTCGCCCGGGCGGCGTGGCGATTCGATGGTCGGGATGGCGTGGCCGGTCACCGCCCGCGCGGCTTCAATCACCTCGCGCACGGAGTAACCGCTGCCGCTGCCGAGGTTGTAGACGCGGCTTTCGCCATCGGCCAGGGCTTCCAGCGCCAGCACATGGGCGCGGGCCAGATCGAGCACGTGCACATAGTCGCGGATGCAGGTGCCATCGGGTGTGTCGTAGTCGGCGCCGTAGATTTCGATGGCGGGGCGCTGCCCCAGGGCGACGCTAAGTACGAGCGGGATGAGGTGCGATTCGGGGTCGTGCGCCTCGCCGATATGCCCGTCCGGGTGGGCGCCGCAAGCGTTGAAATAGCGCAGGCAGCAATATTTGACGCCGTATAGCCGATCCATCCAGGCGAGCAGCCGCTCGGCCATATATTTGGTTTCGCCGTAGATGCTGCCGGGTATCAGCGCCTCGCTTTCGCGGATTGGCACACGCTTGGGCGCGTCGTACAGGTTGGCGGTCGATGACAGGATGAAGCGCTTTACGCCAGCAAGGCTGGCGCGCTCCAGCACATTGATGAAGGTGTACACATTATCGCGCAGATAATCGAAGGGCCGCTGCATGCTTTCGCCTACCAGAATCTGCGAGGCGAAGTGGAGGATGCCGTCGAATTGATGGGCCTCAAAGACGGCCGCCAGCGCCGCCCGGTCGTGCAAGTCGCCAACTGTGAGTGTCGCGTCCGGATGCACAGCGCCGCGATTGCCCTTGACCAGATTGTCGAAGACGACGACTTGATAGCCGCGCTCGGTCAGAAGCTGCACGACGTGGCTGCCGATGTAGCCGGCGCCGCCGGTCACCAGGACCTTCATTCGGGTTCACCTTGCATGACTGTCCAGTATAACTTACTTTGGCGGCGGCCGAAAAAACAAGCGCTCGCCGTGAAGCCGTCGCCGGCGTTGTAGCGTATATAATTGTGCCTGGACTGTTCGCGGCGAAATTGAGTTGGAGCGCATACGGTTGGCGGGGCGATGATGACGGACGAGGGGCAGGACAATACGGGTTGGACGGCGGCGGAGCGGCAGGCGCTGCGCAATCTGGCTCGCATGGCCTTGATCTTGCTGCTGGCGATTGTGGTCGCCGGGACGATCGCGGCGCTTTTGAGCGCGGCCCTGGGAACGGTGTGACCGGCGCTGGGTGATTCGCGACCAGAGACGGGGTATAATGGGGAAGAAGCAAAGGAGGCAGATCATGATTGAGGCGCCTGTCCGCAACGTACTTGATGTCGTTACAGAATTTTTGGCTTCTGACCCAACGGACGAAGAATTGCTGGCATACATGTTTCCCGATGAGCTACAAGACCGTGTGCACTACCTATTGGACCGAAACGGCGAGGATGAGTTGACCGGCGATGAACGCCGTGAATTGGACGATTTCATGCGCGCGAACCGCATGATGACCACGCTGAAAATCAATCGAGAACTGCGCCTCAAAGGCTTGAAACCGTGACTGTTACGGCCCAACAGCGCCGTGAGATTTTCCAGCGAGCAGGCAAATGCTGTGAATACTGTCGCTTTGGCGGTGGCAGACAACCCCTAAGTTTCCACGTTGATCATGTGATCGCGCTAAAGCATGGCGGCAGTGATGACCACGACAATCTTTGTTTGGCATGCGCTCCTTGCAACCAACACAAAGGCGCGGAAGTCGCGGCGATTGACCCGCTTACCAGCGAAGCGACCAAGCTCTTCAACCCCCGTCAGCAGAAATGGGACGAGCACTTTCAAATCAATTCGGACGCGTCGCTGTCGGGAATCACAGCGGAGGGACGGGCAACTGTCCTGGTGCTGCGCATGAACGAGGAGGAGCGGGTCGAGCAGCGCCACGGCGAAACGCTGCTCGGCAATTACCCGTGCCAGACGAACTCTTAACCCTCAACGTAGACAAACCCAATCAGCGTCTCGACAAGTTCCTGCTGGCGCATCTGGCGGGCTATTCGCGCGCGCAGGCGCAGGATCTGATTCGCGCGGGCTGTGTGCTGGTTGATGGCGCGGCGCGCAAGACCGGCTACAAACTCAAAGGCGGCGAACAAATCACGCTGCGTTTCCCACAGACTGTGGAGACGTCGGTGGAGCCGGAAGACATCCCGTTAGACATCGTTTATGAAGATGACAAACTGGCGGTGATTGACAAGCCGGCCGGCCTGGTCGCGCATCCTGGGCCGGGCAACGAGACGGGCACCCTGGTCAATGCGCTGCTGGCGCGCTACCCGGAGCTGGCGGATATGATGGATGATCCCGATGTTGGCGAGCGGCTGGGCATCGCGCATCGGCTGGACCGAGGCACGAGTGGTTTGCTGGTGACCGCGCGCGATAAGGCGACGCTGCTGGACTTGATGGCGCAGTTTCAAGCGCGCACGGTGGACAAGGTTTACCTGGCGCTGCTGGAGAAGCGGCCGGCGTCGAACACCGGCGTCGTTGATGCGCCGATCGCGCGCGATCCGCGGCAGCGCAAGCGCATGGCTGTTCAGCGGGGCGGCCGGGCGGCGCAGACCGAATTTGAAGTGCTGGATGACGACTTTCAAGGCGATCGGGCGCTGGTGCGGCTGAAGCTCTTAACCGGGCGGACGCATCAGATTCGTGTGCACATGGCGTTCATCGGCTGTCCGGTTGTGGGCGATACGGTGTATGGACGCCGGAAGCAGCGAGTGAAGATGAAGCGGCAATTTCTGCACGCGCATGAGTTGGCGTTTGATCATCCGGTTAGCGGTGAGCGGCTGAGGTTTGTGAGCGAGCTCCCGGTTGGGTTGGCGGATGTGATGGGGAAGCTGCGGTAGGGGGGGGATTCACCACAGAGGACGCGGAGGGCACGGAGAAAAGATTTAGTACTTATTCAGCACTCGCTGGCGCAAGGCTTCGTCTGTCATATCCCATCCAGAGATATAGCGAATCATGTGTTCTTTGCCGTCGGCGGGGTCGACTACGTGCCAGAATGTGAACCCGTTGGGATATGTTCCCGTCGGCTCAAATTCAGGATCAACAGAGCGAATTGCCATAACCGCCGCATTCTTTAGCCAGGTCATCTCTCCGTTGAAGAGAACTTGATGTCCAGCAATTGTTAGTCCGTCTGCTACACTCTTCCTTAGCAGTTGCGCTTCAAAGCGATGCCCTCCCTCATAGTAGCCATAGACGGGAATGTACCTGCCCGACGGTTCCGGAGGTGGTGGATCCGGAATCGGTATCACAGGGTCAGGCTTCAGCCCCGACAAATATTCATTCCAAGCCTGCTTAACAAGCTCCTCTAACTCTGTTCGCAACGCGCTTTTTGGAGGCGGCAGGGTACCGGGACGAGCCCTTTTCACAAAATGTCGCAGAAGTTCGTCGCTTAATGGTTCCAGTTCATCCTTTAGGGCTTGCCTTATTTTGCGCTTGTACTTTAGTGTCTGCGCCGTAGATAGCGCAAGCTCAATATCGAACGCAGACTTTGTAAGCGCCGCTAGTGCTGAAACCACCTCTTCGTCGAGGTGCTGCAAGTTTAGAACCATGTACGGCTCGTCATCCATAAGATTGCGATCTTCAAGGTCGGCATAGAATCGATACTCGATGCCATTCGTTAGGATGCCAAGACGAATGCCTTTGCCAACGTTGTAATAGTATCTTTTGAGTTGCAACTCATGTTTTGATAAATCTGTTTCCGCTCTCTTGATTTCAATGAGAGCAATTCTCTCGCCGTCTTTCTTTAGCGCAAGATCTACCGGTCCGCTTTGTGAAGCATACTGTTGATCGACGTCCTCCGGCTCGCTTGCTTTGTATCCTAGAATTTCTAAGAATGGCTCGACCAGAAAGCTCCTGGTATTGTCTTCATTCGCGGCATGTTTTTGTCTGCGCTGCAAATCACCTGAAAGGTGCCGCAACTTTTCATCCAATTCCATTGATACATTCCCGGTACATCTAACTTGTCGCAATGGCGAGATTGTATCATATATTCTCTGCGTTCGCTTTTCTCCGCGCTCTCTGCGACCTCTGTAGTTCAAACCAAAACATGCTATACTCCCACCCATGCAAGCCACCACGACTCAACCCAGCGCCTTCCACCTGATGACCAAGCCGCGAGGCGCGATCTGCAACCTCGATTGCAAGTATTGCTATTTCCTCTCCAAAGAGGCGCTCTACCCGGGCAGCAAATTCCGCATGTCGGAAAATTTGCTCGAAGAATACATCCGCCAGTACATCGAAGCGCAATCTGTCAACGACATCAACTTCGCCTGGCAGGGCGGCGAGCCGACGCTGATGGGCGTCGAGTTCTTTCGGCAGGCCGTCCGTTATCAGCAGAAATACCGGCGGCCGCACATGCGCATCACCAACGCCCTTCAGACGAACGCGGTCACGCTCGATGACGAATGGTGCGAATTCTTCGCCGCCAACGGCTTCCTGCTGGGCGTCAGCCTCGATGGCCCGCGCGACGCCCACGATTATTACCGCGTGGATAAAGGCGGCAAGCCCACCTTTGACAAGGTGATGGCGGGGATTCGGCTGCTGCAAAAGCATGGCGCCGAGTACAACATCCTGACGACCGTGCACGCCGCCAACGAGGGGCAGGGCGCCCGCGTCTACAAGTTCCTGCGCGACGAAGTGGGCACGACATTCATGCAATTCATCCCCATCGTTGAGCGCGACAACGACACCGGTTATCAAGAGGGCGACAGCGTCACCGATCGCTCGATCACGGCGGCTGGTTATGGGCAGTTCCTGATCGATATGTACGAAGAGTGGCTGCGAAATGATGTCGGGCGGGTCTACGTGCAGATCTTTGATATCGCGCTGGCCGCCTGGACGGGCGCGCCGCCCGGTCTCTGCATCTTCGACGAGACTTGCGGCCTGGCGCTGGCGATGGAGCATAACGGCGATGTCTTCTCCTGCGATCATTATGTCGAGCCGGATTACAAGCTGGGCAACATCATGGACGTGCCGCTGAGCGACATTGTGGTCATGGACGAGCAGATCAAATTCGGCCAGGACAAACGCGATACGCTGCCGCAGTATTGCCTCGAATGTGAGGTGAAGTTCGTCTGCAATGGCGGCTGCCCCAAGAATCGCTTCATCGAGACGCCGGACGGCGAGCCCGGCCTGAATTATCTTTGCGCCGGCTATCGCGCATTTTTCAATCATGTGCGGCCGACGATGGAATTCATGGCGGCGGAGTTGGCAGCGCGGCGCCCGCCGGCCAATGTGATGCTGGAGCTGGCGCGCCATGATGCCGAGCTGGAGCGGGCCTTCGCCTCGGCCGGGCGCAACGATCCCTGCCCCTGCGGCAGCGGCAAGAAGTTCAAGCGCTGTCATGGGCGGCGGGGGAGGACGGAAAAATAACCCTATATCACGCAGCCTAGGCTCATTCGATGTCTGTAATCATTCGACCCAATTCAGATTCAATGAAGCCCTCGTGCTCGGTCTTGGAACATATGGCCACCAGAACCAGGTAATCTCGCCTGCGTACCCAATTGTAAATACGGAACCCGCCGCGTTTCCCCCGACGTGCTGACCGATTTGGCAGCCGTTCCTTGTACACGGTAAAGCCGGTGCGGCGAATGCGGCGGCCCGGCAGTTGAGCAACATCGTCACTCTGCAATCGCGCGATGAAATCGGCAACTTCATCAAGCACCGCTGGAAATTTGCGAGCGAGCCTTGCGACCTGTTTGTCAAAGTCCTCAGTGGTCCTGACGCGCGTCGGCATAAGCGGCTAGCTCCCGACGGATCTCTTCCAACGCTTCGTCGGCTGGGCGTGTTTCACCCGCTAGAGCTTGGCGCATGCTGCGGCGAATGCTTGACCGGATGTCTTCTTCCGTCGGCTCGTCATCGTCAAGCGGCGCGTCGGCCGGCTTGTTCTTTTCTAATACTTTGGCCGCTGCCTTGTGTTCATCAGGCGCCATTGTCTGTCCTTCCCCTTGACAGCCACCTTTACGATACCACAATGCTTGTTTGTGTTTCAACAGCCTATAGGCGGCAACTCAATCCAAAGCGAGCCATCTGCACCGCCAGCGCGCCGGCCGCGGTTGTCGCCTATTCGCGGGGACTGTTAGCCGGCTTCTTCGATTGCGCGAATGATGACATCATCTGGAATATCAGCGCGCTCTGTCTTCCAGTAAATGAGCAGCAGTAAAACTAGCCGTCCCGATCTCTCTTGATAAATGGCGCGGAAGCCGCCGCTTTTGCCGCGCCGCGCCGACCGATTCGGCAGGCGGACTTTGTATGCTACGTAGCCGATTCCAGCCAGCCGATCACCTGGGCGGTCACCCCGTTGCAGTTGTGATTTCAGTTGGTCCAGTTCATTTCTTAATGACCTGAATTTGCGAATCAGGCGACGCGACTCATTTTCAAACCGGCCGGTGGATTCAACTAGCGTCGTCATTTTCGGCTAAGATTTCGTCAAGCTCACGCAGAAACTCATCTAGCGGCCGCGTCTGCCCCGAATTCGCTTGCTGGACGCTCTCGCGGAGCATTTCAACGAGTTCTTCCGTGGTTGGTTCGTCATCGTCATGCGGCACGTCGTCCACTCTGGTTTCATCCAACAGCCCGGGCGCGGTCTTGCGTTCAATGGGATCCATCAGAGCATCCTCTCCCTTGACAGCCACCATAAAGATACCACAATGCTTGTTTGTGTTCCAACAGCCCATTGGCAGCAACTCAATCCAAAGCGAGCCATCTGCACCGCCAGCGGGTCGGCGGCGGTGGACGCTTATTCGCGGGGACTGTTAGCCGGCTTCTTCGATTGCGCGAATGATGACATCATCTGGAATATCAGCGCGCTCTGTCTTCCAGTAAATGAGCAGCAGTAAAACTAGCCGTCCCGATCTCTCTTGATAAATGGCGCGGAAGCCGCCGCTTTTTCCGCGCTGCGCCGACCGATTCGGCAGGCGGACTTTGAAAACCTGGTAACCCAAACCAGCCATTTTTGCGCCTGGCCGGGCGTCCTTTTCGAGTTGCGTTGTGAGCCGGTCAACTTCAGCTTCCAGGGATGGGAATTTACGAGTTAGCCGCTTTGATTCCCTATCAAATGCCCTAGAAGTATCAACGCGGGTCGGCATCTTCGGTTTCGGCTACGATTTGTCGAAGCTCGCGCAATAGTTCTCTTGCGGGACGAGTTTGTCCCGTATTGGCTTCGTGGATGGCTTGCCGGAGCATTTCAACGAGTTCTTCCGTGGTTGGTTCGTCATCGTCATGCGGCACGTCGTCCACTCTGGTTTCATCCAACAGCCCGGGCGCGGTCTTGCGTTCAATGGGATCCATCAGAGCATCCTCTCCCTTGACAGCCACCATAAAGATACCACAATGCGTGTTTGTGTTCCAACAGCCCAAAGGAAGCAGCTCATGGCAAAGCAAGTCATCTCCACAGGCAGCGCGCCGGCCGCCGTCGGCGCCTATTCGCAGGGCATCATCGCCAATGGCTTCGTCTTCACCGCCGGGCAGATTCCGCTGATACCGGGCACATCGAATCTGCGCGAGGGCGGCATAGAAGCGCAGACGCGCCAGGTGATGAACAACATCAAGGCGGTGCTGGAAGCGTCCGGCAGCGGCCTCGGCAATGTTGTCAAGACGACTGTCTTTCTTGACGATATCAGCGACTTCGCCGCATTCAACGCGGTTTATAGCGAATACTTCCCGCAGGACCCGCCGGCGCGAACGACGGTGCAGGCGGGCGGCTTGCCGATCGGCGCGCTGATTGAGGTCGAGGCGGTGGCGCTGCTGGAATCGTAGGCTACGCAATGGCTGCGGCTTCTGCTATACTGGCGCGCTGTCAAGCACAAGACTTACTGCATGAGGATTTGACCGGCGATGATTGACGTCAATCAGTTGCGCAAGGGCACGACTTTCACCGAAAATGGCAATCTCTATCGCGTCCTGGAATACCGCCATCACAAACCCGGGCGCGGCAAAGCGACCATTCGCGTGACTGTGCGCGACCTGCGCAGCGGCTCGACCATCGAGATGACCTTTAACTCCGGCGAGCGGGTGGAAGATATTCGGGTGGAAGCCAACACAGTCGAGTATCTCTACGCTGATGATGATTTCGTCACCTTCATGAATACGGAGACTTACGATCAGCCACAGCTAAATCGCGCCATCTTCGGCGACGATCTCAGGTTCATCAAAGACAGCATGGCGATCAAGCTGCTTAGTTATGAAGGCGAGATCATCGACTATGAATTGCCGAAGACGATGGAATACGAGGTGATCGAGGTGGAAGCCGCCGTCGCTGGCGACACCGCCAACAGCCCGACCAAGAAGATCAAGCTGGAAAGCGGCTTCGAGGTCAGCGCGCCCATGTTCATCAATGTCGGCGATGTGGTCAAGATTAATCTGGAAGAAGAAGCCTACTTCACCCGCGTCAGCAAATAATGGATATTTTCTGCGCAGCTTAGCCCACCTAATTCCTGCAAATCACTTTTGGAAACTGTAGGGGCGAGCCATTGGGTCGTCCTTTGCGATGGAAATGGACTGGCTGGCGGTCATCCCGGCGACAAACCGGGCACGATCACCCGAGACAGCAGGTAGAGATCCAGCGCGAGCAGGCAGGCCATGCCCAGCGGCGTTAGCCAGCGCAGCGCGCCCCAGCGGGATAGCAGGCGCGCCCGCCAGCAGTCGATGCCGTATGTCAGCAGGCAGGCGATGGGAATCAGCGCGGGATAGAGATAGCGCCCCTGCCACTGCTGAAACTCGATGTTGTAATAGATGAACTGCAGCGCGACAAGCAGGATCGCCGTCAGCAGGAGCAGCAGAACGGCGCCGGGCATGCGCTCGCTGTCGGGGGCGCTGGAGCTCGGGTGGCTAGCCAGCAATAAACCGGACAGGCCCGCCAGCGCAAGCAGGGCAAAGCCGCGATAAATCCAGCCGCCGAGCACATTGTCAAGCGGCAGCGCCATCCAGCCAAATTGTCCCCAGAAGCTCTTGAAGGTCGTGTTTAGCATCCCGCTCAGATAGGCGTTCATGCCCCGCTGCGCGATGAAATCGGCCGTACGCGGCTGATCGGCGACGACGGCATCGTGCGCGGCCAGGCCGAGAAAATCGGGAAAGCCATAAACGGCGATATTGCGCAGCCACCACAGGCCGCCCATGAGGCCGGCGACCAAGGCAAAGATTAGCAGCGAGCGCAGAAGATCTTGGGTCGGCTTGCGCTCCCGACGCCATTTGAGCCAGATCGCCAGCGGCGCCAGCCCGGCCAAAAAATAGATCGTGATCTTCGTCAAGAGCGCCAGGCCGACAATGAGACCGAGCTGCCAGGGCGGCACTCCATCCGACTTCAAATAACGCAGCAGCCAAAGCAGCGCCAGGGCGACAAGAAGCTCGGCCAGGGCGTCGTTGTTGACCGACGCCATCATGCTCATGTGCTGCGGGATGAAGGCGACCAGCGCCATCGCCGCCAGCGCGATCTGTGGCTGCCCCGGCAGGATGAGGCGGCTGACGGCATAAGCCAGGCAAATGACGGCGGCGCCCAGGGCAACCGACAGCAGGCGCAGCGCGATCAGATTGCCAGCGCTCAAATTGTAGACGAGCGAGGCCAGCAGGTAATAAAGCGGGGGCTGATGATCTTCGTATTGAATCGAATCGAGCTGGTCAAGATGCTCAGGGGCGAAACGGGTCGAGGTCAACAGAGACAGGTAGTCGCGATTCCAGTCGCCGGCTTCAATGCGCGGGCAGCAGCCGTCTTCCGCCACTTGCCGAATGGTGTTGTAATGCGCTGGTTCGTCAGGGGCTTGCCAAGGCGGCGTGTATAAGGCATAGAGCGCGCCGGCGCCAATGTATGCCAGCAAGATGAGGGCGAAGAGGCTTCTCTCTACAGCGCGTTCGGGCATGGCAATCTCGCGTGAATTCGCGGCATAGGGCATCCTCTATGATGGCACAAGATCGCTGATTTGCCAGCGCCGTCGGCCAGGCAACAGGGATCGATGTCAGCTGAATATGCCAATGGTGATGATGTGACAAATCGACGGCGCCTGCCGCCGTGGCCTGCTGATTTCTGCGCTATACTAAATCATTATCTTTTATGAATCCTGAGGCGACGATGGTCAAAAGCGGGATCAAGGTTGCAGCCATTGGCGGTGGCTTGGGCGCCGTTCAAATCATGCAAGGCCTGCAGCGGCATACGGACGATTTGACCGGCATCATCGCTGTGACCGACACCGGGCGCAGCACTGGCATCGTGCGCGAGTTCGCCCAGATCCCGGCCCCCGGCGATATTCGCAATGCGCTGGCGACGCTGGCGCTTGATGATGACTCACTGTTGACGCGGGTGATGCAGCATCGGATTGCCGCGCCGGGCGACCCGCAGTTGGACGGCATGGCTTTTGGCAATCTTTTCATCGCCGCGCTGACGCAGATGTCGGGCAGCTTCGTCCGGGCGATCGAGCAGCTCAGTGAGTTTCTTGATGTGCGGGCGAAGATTTACCCGGTCACGGAAGAGAATACACATATTTGCGCCGAATTGGTGGACGGCACCATCGTCGAGCAGGAGTTCAACGTGCGGCGGCTGGACAAGGCGGCCATCAAGCGCATATTTGTGCAGAATCCGGAAGCCACCGCCTACCAGCCGGCGGTCGACGCGCTGCTTGACGCCGACCTGCTGACCATCGGGCCGGGCAGCCTGTTCACGACCGTGATCGCCTGCCTCGCTTTCAAGGGCGTTTCCCAAGCCATCCGCGATTCAAAAGCGCTGAAGGTCTATATCTGCAATACGACCACGCAGCCGGGGCAGACGGACGGATACACGCTCTCGGACCATGTGCAGCAAGTGATATCGTATTTGGGCATCGGCGTGCTCGATTATGTCGTGCTGAATTCGTCGCAGCCGAGCGAGGAGCTGATGGAGTTGTACGCGCGGGAGGAAGTAAATGTCCTTCTGCCAACGTCGCATGAGGTCCACAATATCTTGACGATGAATGTCACACCGGTGCGCGCCAATGTCGCCGACACCCGGTCGGGCAAGCGGGCGCTGTGGCAGAAGCAGGACACCATCCGCCACAATCCGGAATTGATCGCGAATACGCTGATGGAATTGATGGGCGAGCGGCAAGTGGCGGCGGCCGGGGGCTAGAAGGGCAACTCGTCGGTTGTTGTCTTGGCATCGTTCGGTAGCTGCGGCAGGCTCGCGCCGTCGTGTACTTGCAGTCCGCTGCTCTTGGTGACGCTGTCAATCTTGACGAACTTCCTGTCCAATTGCCTTGTACGCGTGCCTGTCAGAGCGTGAAAGTCGTCATGCATCCCTTTGAATCTTCTTTCCAGCTTATCCATCTGCCCGGTGTATTTGTCCCATTCCTGGCGAATATCGTTGACGACATCGATGATTTCTCGGGAGCGCTGCTCAATATTGAAGTTTTGCGCCGCCTGTCGAATCACCGCCAGCACGATGTAGAGCGTCAGCGGCGAGCACATGATGACCTTTTGCTTTAGGGCATTGTCGATGATCCCCTGGTCTTCTTCACAAATAAAGCGATAGACTTGCTCGTTGGGAATAAAGATCAGTACGCAATCCAGGGTCCCAGACGTGATGTAATCGCGCTTCTGTATTTCGGTAACGCGTTGGTTGACATCGCGCAGGAATTTCTGGCTGAATTCCTTCCTATCCGCATCATTTTCCGCTTCGATATAACGCAGATAATTGTCCAGCGGAAACTTCGCGTCCATGTTTAAGGACTTCTGGCTGGGGAATAAGAACGTGAAATCCGGGCGTGTGCCCGCTTCCAGGGCGCTCTGCTTTATGTAATTGACCCCCTCGACCAAGCCCATAAAGTTAAGCATATCTTCCGCCATCCGCTCGCCCCATTGCCCGCGGGCGCGGTTATCGGCAAGCGCTCTTTGTAAAGATGAGGTGGTTGTGGTCAGGCTCTGCAACTGTTGCCCAAGCGCGCCGAATTGCGCCCTGCGGTCGGTCTGCAAGTCCTGCACCAGCCGCTCCACCTTGCCGAGCTTGACGTCCATGTCTGTCAGCCGCTGGTCGATCAATTCTTTTTTGGAGTCGAGTTCCTTGTTGTGCGCCTTCGTCTGGGTCTCCGCTTTCTCCGTCAGCTGGTTCAGGTAGCTTTGGTTGGACTCTTTAAGGTCTTTGGTCGACTTATCCAATACTTCCGTCACTTTGTTCTCGTTCTTCTCCAGGTTCGCCGGCACCGTATTCAGCGTATCCGTCATCGACTTCGACATGGATTCCAGGCTCTGGTCGATGAGTTCTTTCTTGCTATCCAGCTCGGTGGAGTGCTGTACCGTCTTTTTGCCCAGCTCGCGGTCAGCAAGCGACAGGAAATCTTGTTGGTTCTTTGCCAGCGCTTCCGACGACAAGCTGCTGAATGACGCTTTCATCTCGTTCAAGACGCCGTCGAAACGTTCCTTTTGAGAATCAAGCGCGTTTTGGAAGGTTTTCTTCATGTTGTAGCGCGTCAGCATCAGTATGCCGACGCCTAAAAGAAGACCGATGACTGCGCCAACAATCAAGCTAAAGCCATCCATACCAGCGATGAGGGCGGAAAAACCGTCCATGTCTTCACCTCATTAGCGCAAGCTTTGTCTTGCGATCAATGACAGTATTCTTATGCGAGCGGGGACGAGCCGCCGGCTCGGCCGTACATACTTGGGACTTTTTTGGAAGCGCCCAACAATATGTCAGTGTAAGCGCGGGCGCCTCAGCGAGGCGCCCCTACAAGGCTCGGCGCTTCTTCTGGCGCTGCATGATACAGAGCTTACTCCGAATTAAGCGACTGTCAACATGGGCTTGACGCTTGCCCTTTCGCGGCGCGGCGCCCGTGTTATAATGAGCGGCGTCCTTTGGAACGACGGGCGAGTCAACAGAAACCGCTGCAGCGCGACTTGAGAAAGGCAATCGCTTGACTTCTCTAGCTTTAACGGTACGGGAGACGCTGCGCTATCGAGGCGCGATCGGGCAATGGAGCTGGGTGCTGCATCGCCTCACCGGCGTCGGCGTCGTGCTCTTTCTGGCCCTGCATGTGATCGACACCTCATGGGCGGTCTTTTATCCCGACTTGTATGTTAAAGCCATCGCCGCTTACCAATCGCCCCTGTTCACGATTGGCGAATTTGGTTTGGTCTTCGCTGTCGTCTATCACGCCTTCAACGGCATTCGCATCGCCATATTCGATTGGAAGCCGGAGCTCTGGCGGCATCAGGCGCAGGCGGCTGTTGCTGTGCTGGTATTGACATTGCTGGTGCTGGCGCCGGTCTTCCTGGGCATGCTTTCACATGTTATTGACTTCTACTTCACCGAGGCGGCCATCGCCGGCGACAAGATGCTGGATGTGGTGGTCTTCTCGATCATTGAGCAGCTGCCCTTCATCGCCGGATTCGTTGGCGTTTTGGCGGCGGCGATTGTGCTGGCGGCTGTTTACAGTTTGATAAGCGGCGCGGGACCGGCCAGCGCGCCCAAAGCCAGCCCTGTCGAGCGCTTTTGGTGGTCTTTCATGCGCGTCAGCGGGATCTTGATCCTGCCGCTGGTCTTCGGGCATCTGGCGCTGATGCATGTGGTCCAGGGCGTCTTTGACATCACGGCGGCGCAGACAGTCGCTGGTACGATGGCCAGCAACGGGTCAATTGGCGTGGTGCCGAGCGCGGTGGAATTTGTCTATCATCGCTGGAGCTACGCGGCCGGCGGCGTCTTCTTCTGGCGCGTGTATGACCTCTTCTTGCTGGTATTGGTGACGCTGCATGGCTTCAACGGCTTGCGTTATGTCTTGACCGATTATACGAGCTTCAGCCCCTTTGCGCGGCGGACAGCGGTGGCGCTCTGCACGGTGACGGCGGCTGTACTGCTGGCGGTGGGGGCGGCGGCTTTATTCGTGCCGCTGGAGAAAGACATCATCGACGAGGCGATGGCGGCGACGGCGGAGATTTATGAACTTCGCGGCGAAGAGCTGCCGGCCGCCTTGGAAGCGTTTCTTGACCAGGACCTGTAGACACACGGGCGACAATGACGCCGCCCACGCAAAATACCTTGCGTCCCACCGGATCGTAGCTCCCCCTCCCTGACTCGTCGGGGAGGGGGCCGGGGGGTGGGGTTCGCTGTAAACAAGGGCGATACTTGTATCGCCCTCAAAATGGGGGCTGCATGCAAATTCATAAGCACGATGTGATTATCATCGGCGCGGGCGGCGCTGGTTTGATGGCGGCGCTGTATGCCAGCAAGGGCGGCGCTGATGTGGCGGTGGTCAGCAAGCTCTACCCGACCCGCAGCCATACCGGCACGGCGCAGGGCGGCATCGGCGCGGCCTTGGGCAACCTCGATGAGGACAAGCCGATCTATCACACCTATGACACTGTCAAGGGCGGCGATTATCTGACCGACCAAGCGGCGGCGAAGATCCTGGCGGAGAACGCGGTGGAAGCGGTCATCGAGCTGGAGCACATGGGCTTGCCCTTCGACCGCACTTCGGAGAAGCGCATCAGCCAGCGGCGTTTCGGCGGGCATACGCGCAACTTCGGCGAGCAATTGGTCCGGCGCGCCTGCCACGCTGCCGACCGCACCGGGCACATGATCTTGCAGACGCTCTATCAGCAATGCATCAAGAACGAAGTCAATTTCTTCGATGAGTTTCAAGTTGTGGATATGATTGTCGTCGATGGCGCGGTCGCTGGCGTGGTCGCCATTGAGTTGGGAACGGGAGAGTTCCACATCTTTCACGGCAAGGCGAGCTTCTTCGCCTCGGGCGGCTGGGGGCGCTGCTGGTCGGTGACGAGCAACGCGCATTCGCTGACCGGCGATGGCGCCGCGATTGCGCTGCGCCGGGGCCTGCCGCTGCAAGACATGGAGTTCTTTCAATTTCATCCCACCGGCATTTATCGCATGGGCATATTGATCACCGAAGGCGTGCGTGGCGAAGGCGGCGTTTTGATCAACAGCCAGGGCGAGCGCTTCATGGAACGTTATGCGCCGAGCGCCAAAGACCTGGCCAGCCGCGATGTCGTCAGCCGCGCCATCTACCTGGAGACGCGCGCCGGCCGCAGTATCAAGAATCGCGGCTACGTCCATCTTGATGTGCGCCCGCAGACGGTCAACCGTTATTTTGCCGAGGAAGGGCGGGAGCGCAAGGACTTCATCAATGATGAAACGATCGAGCGTAAATTGCCGGATATTCTAGACTTCTGCCGCACCTATCTGGGCGTCGACCCGGTGCATGAGCCGATGCCGGTGCAGCCGACGGCGCATTATGCGATGGGTGGGATACCGACCAACGTGGATGCCGAGGTGGTCATCGACGCCGCGGGCACGGTGATGCCCGGGGCTTATGCCGCCGGTGAAACCGCTTGCGTCAGCGTGCATGGCGCCAACCGGCTGGGCACGAATTCCCTGGTTGATCTGGTTGTGTTTGGGCGGCGCGGCGGCATGAAGGCGGCCGAGTACGTCAAGGGCGTCGATTGGAAGCCGCTGCCGGCTGACGCGGGCGCGGAGATTGAAGCCGAATTTGAACGCATCCGCAATGGTTCCGGCAAGTCGCGCCCGGGCGAGCTGCGCCAGTTGATGCAGGCGACGATGATGGACAATGTCGGTGTCTTCCGCACGGAGGAAACGCTGCGGCAAGGCATTCAGGATCTGGCGGAATTGCGCGAGCGCTTTTACAAAGATCTGCATATTGATGACAAATCGCGCGTGTTTAATACCGACCTGATGGAAGCCTGGGAGCTGGGCTGCCTGCTGGATCTGGCCGATGTCACGGCGCGGACGGCGATTGAACGGAAAGAAAGCCGCGGCGCGCACAGCCGGGAAGATTTCAAGAAGCGCGATGACGAGAATTGGCTGGCGCATTCGCTGATTCACCAGCGCGGCCCGCTGGGCGAACCTGAATACGAAGCTCACTTTGACAAGCAGGTGGATTTGTCGCTTTGGGAGGAGGAAGAGGCCCAGGGCCTGCCGGAAGCGCAGCAGAAGTTCCGGCCGAAAGAGCGGGTCTATTAGGCCGGCGGATTTGACAGGTTGATGAAAATTGGGGACACTTGGGAACATGGGCGCAGCATGTGGCGCTTACGCGAAACTGGACTCACCAGAAGAGCGAAATTCGTCTTCATGGCTGCGCGGATGCGGAAAAGATTGAACCGATGCTGAGACCAATCGTTAAGTTTATCGTTGATTATGTTCGCTTAATGGGCTTGCTTGTTCAGTACTTTCTTTTGCACGTTGAGTACTTTTATTTGCTGTGCTGCAAGTTTCTCCTCAAAGTGGCGGGAGCGGCCCTGATTGAAGCGGTGAAAATAGAATACTGCATAAAATCAATGTCGATGGAAAACCGCGTCATCTTTGCCGCCTGCGTTGCGGTCTCCATTTATGTCCTGGCGCTTGTCATGCTTATCCGATTCTAAACTGGATGCGAACCGATGGATGTAACCTTCAAGATTAGACGACAGAACCCCGATGTGCCCGGCCAGGAAAAGCCGTATTGGCAGGAGTTTGAATTGGCCGATGTCGACCCGACCGACCGCGTGCTGGAGATGCTGCATCGGATCAAGTGGGAGCAGGACGGTTCGCTCTCGCTGCGGCGTTCCTGCGCGCATGGCGTCTGCGGCTCCGATGCGATGCGCATCAACGGCGTCAACCGGCTGGCCTGCAAGATACTCATTCGCGACCTGGGCGAGCGGGTGCAGGTGGAGCCGATTTTGGGCTTGCCGGTGGTCAAGGATCTAATCGTCGATATGGAGCCCTTCTTCGACCATTACAAGCGGGTGATGCCCTATTTTGTGAACAACGATCCCCTGCCGGAAGACGGCCGCGAACGGCTCCAAACGCAGGCGGACCGCGAGCGCTTCGACGATTCGACCAAGTGCATCCTCTGCGCTTGCTGCACCACCTCTTGCCCGAGCTTTTGGGCGAACGGCCAGTATGTGGGTCCGGCGGCCATCGTGGGGGCGCATCGCTTCATATTCGACTCGCGCGATCAAGCCGGTCAAGAGCGGCTGAACACGCTCAGCGAGCCAAATGGAGTATGGCGCTGCCGCACGATTTTCAACTGCACGCCGGCCTGCCCGCGCGATATTGAGGTCACCAAAGCGATCGGCGAGGTCAAATTGGCGATAAGCAAAGGAGCAAATGTTAGCTTTTTGTAAAATTGTGCGCTACAATAGCGGAATGAACGTATGCTGCGATAAAATTCGGAGTGTGCGCGCAACAAAATGCTTATTGTATAGGAGGTCGGAATGAAGCGTATAGGCAGTGTAGAAAGAAGGTCTCCATTTTGGTCGCGGCTTCTCGGCTTGCTGATCACGTTCGCCATCATTGCCGTGCTGGTCTTCGGCGGCGTCAAGAATTTGACGAGCGAATTAGCCGATGCGCATGAAGCGCTGGCCGCCAGCCACTACGAGCTAGGCAAAACGCAGAATGCGCTTGACAACGCTCGTACCCAATTGGTCGCTACCGAGCACGCGCTGGCCGGCGCGGCCGCGGAAGTCGACAGGGTGGGGCGCAAGCTGGAGGTTAGCGAGCATCAGTTGGAAGTCGCCAACAACAAGATCCTGGTGCTGAATCATGCCAAGGATCAATTGAAGCATCGCTGGGCCAATTCGATGCGCGCTTTGGCGCAGCGCAATGAGCAGTTCGTGGCGGCTGACCAGGCTTTGCGCGCGACGCAAGCCGAGTTGGCGCGCTTGCGGAACCAGCCGCAGTGGAGCGTGATCGTGACGAGCCAGCGGCAGATGCAAATGGCCGAGCGTGAGCGTTTTGCGATGTCACAGGCGCGGTTGTACGCTGAAGGCGATGGCGGCATGCTGTATTACGAAGGCATGGCGGCCGAGCACGAGATCGAGAAGTACTTCTCCTATGGCGAGCAGACGCAGGTGATTCTGACGACGACGGCGCCGGGCATGGATGTGTTGACTTGCCTGAATAACCCGAGCCTGGGTTGTGGCGCGGTGGTCTCGGCGGGCGTGCAGGCGATGGAGATGCATGCCTACTCTTATGAATCGCAATTCGTCAGCGAGGAAATGCTGGTGGTGGATGGGCGGCGCGGTCGCCGTCCCGGCCGGCGTCGCTAGGCTATAGGCTGATCGATTCAAGCGTATCATCCGATAGTCAAGTTTTGTACCAGGGCGGAGGGCTCCGGAAAGGGCGCTCTGCCTTGACCTTTGCATAAAGCTTGAAGCGTCTCAGTTTAGTAGATAATGCGGGCGATCCAGCGGGTCGCCCCTTGTTTTTCCCGCACGAGCGCGCCTATGGATGAACCTGTAAAAGGACCGGCGCTTCCGCAAAGCGCGGCCATCATCGGCGCCGGCACGATGGGCTTGGGCGTCGCCGAAACTTTCGCGCTGGCCGGGCTGGATGTCGCGCTAGTCGACGCGACGCCTGTATTGACAGGCCGGGCCCTGGAGCGGCTGGACGAACGCGTTCGCGGTCATATCGATGCCGGCTTGCTGCCGGCCGAGGCGCTTGAGCGACTGCTCTCTGTACGCGCGGCCGACGACATCGCCGACGCCGTTCAATCTGCCGACCTCGTCCTTGAGGCGGCGCCGGAAAGCATTGAGATCAAGCGCGAGGTGTTGGCCGAATGCGATGCCCGGGCGCCGGCCGCGGCGATCATCGCCACGAATACGTCCTCGCTGCCGATTGATGAGTTGGCCGCATTTGTGCAGCGCAAGGAGCGCTTCCTCGGCATGCACTGGTTCAATCCGCCCGAATGGACGCCGGCGGTGGAGATCATCCGCTCGGAGTTCACCGATCCGCTGATTGTGGAAATCGCGCGTGAGTTTCTGCTGCGCATTGGCAAGCGACCGGCGACTGTGGCCAGCGCGCCTGGATTCGTCGCCAATCGGATTCAATTTGCGCTTTTCCGCGAGGCGCTGGCCTGTGTGGAAGAGGGCTTGGCGACGCCCGCTGATGTGGATGAGTTGGTGCGCAGCAGCTTTGGTTTCCGCCTGCCCTTTTATGGTCCGTTCCAAATAGCGGATATGGCCGGCCTCGATGTCTACGCCAGTATTTTCGATGTGCTTTCTGCCGGTTTGGGCCCTGGCTGGGAAGCGCCGGAATTGCTGCGAGATATCGTAGCTGCGGGGCGGCTGGGCACGAAGTCCCTGGCCGGCTTTTATGATTACAGCGACGATGAGCGCGCCGCATTGCTGCTTGAGCGCGACAAGCGATACGCCGCTCTCATGCGCTTGTTGGAGGCATTTCCCGACCAATCAAAGCCGCGCTCGGAGGCTTAGCCATGCGGGAGATTCGGCGCGTCGCCGTGATCGGCGCTGGCACGATGGGGCGGCAAATCTCGCTGCAATGCGCGCGTCACGGCTTTCCGGTCGCGCTCTTTGATGTGCAGGCCGGCGCGCTGGCTGAGGCTGAGCGATGGCAGCGTGAGATCGCGCGGGGCTGGGTCGAGATTGGCGAACTGATGCCGACACGCGAAGACGCGGTTTTCGAGCGCATCCGATATGAGGTCGATCTGGCGCAGGCCCTGGGCGATGCCGACCTGGCGATTGAAGCCGTGCCCGAGCGCATTGAGCTCAAGCGGGATATCTTTGCCCGGGCCGATCGGCTGTTGCCGGCGGGCGCCATCATCGCCAGCAACAGTTCTTCCATCCGCGTCAGCGCGCTGGAAGACGCGACCGAGCGCCCCGAGCTCGTCGCCAATTTGCACTTTTATCTGCCGGTCTGGGACAGCCCGATGGTCGAGGTTGGCGGCGGCAGCTGCACAGATCCGGATGTGCTGGCTGCGTTGACCCAGTTTGCGCGCGCGATAAAGATTCTGCCCCTGCGCGTCATGCGGGAGAGCACCGGCTTCGTCTTCAATCGCGTCTGGCGGGCGGTCAAGAAAGAAGCGATGCGCGTGGCCGACAGCGGCGTGGCCAGTATCGAGGATATTGACCGCGCCTGGATGATCAAGTTCGGGCGCGAGAAACCGCCGCCTTTCGCGCAGATGGACCGCATCGGTTTGGATGTGATTCACGATATCGAGCTGCATTACGCGGCCGAGAGTGGCGACCGGGAAGACCGGCCGCGGCCGATTCTGACCGAGCGGGTGGAGCGCGGCGACCTGGGCTTGAAGACGGGGCGCGGCTTTTATGAATATCCTGATCCGGCCTGGATGCGGTCGGATTTTCTCAATCCTGATGCTGAGGATGGCTGAGCCCGTCGTATCTTGACAGGGTGGGCGCGCTGTCGTAGAATGATCGCTCGTCACGAGAAGCGAACCTTGAGCGCGCTCTGCCGGCGTGGTAAACTTTCGCGGTTGCGCCACCATAGCTCAATTGGCAGAGCACCTGTTTTGTAAACAGGTTGTTCTGGGTTCGAGTCCCAGTGGTGGCTAGGGCTTAACAGCCGCATAAGAGGGGTCGGTGCCCGAGTGGCTAAAGGGGGCGGACTGTAAATTCGCTGGCGAGAGCC
>WTGN01000047.1 GCA_011523545.1 Chloroflexota bacterium
ATTGACGATATTGCCCATTTTAAGCCCCTCCCTCTTCATGGGGGAGGGGTTTGGGGTGGGGGTGAAAGCGGCGGGCGCCTTACTCATCCTCGAAGTAGCGATCGGCCGCGGCATTGGCTTCTTCTTCGACCTGGCGAAGCATTTCTTCCGGATCGTTGCCTTCAAAGACGCTGATGATGCGGGCGTTCCAGGCCGCGTCAAACTCGCCCTGGTAGACGGGATAGGACCAATTGATGGCATCATTGAGCATCTGGTCGGTGAAGACTTGCACCTTTCGGCCTTTCCAGATATCCGTCCCGGCCACTTCTTCCCAGCGCGGCACCGAAGAAAGCCGACCCGGCAAGCTGCGCAGTTGATTGGATATGAGGATGTTGGTCGATTCCGTGTTGGTGATGTACTTGCAGAATTCCCAAGCGACATCAAGGTCTGCGGTGTTGGTGGCGATGCCCCAGGCGCCGCCGGCAGCCGAGACCGCGGACAAACCGGTGGAGCCGCGCGGGAACTTCACGATATCCCATTCAAAGGAATCGCCGATGCCATCCAGAATGTAGTAGGCGGCCCAAGAACCCTGCACCTCCATGGCGATGTTTCCGGTCAGGAATGGATCCAGCCCGGCGGGCGTATTGCCGCGGTGCACCACATTGCCGGCCGCCATCTCATCCTGGAGCCGCTGCAAGGTAGCGACATTCTCGGGATTATTGACGATGCAATGGCGGTAGTCATCGGTGTAGATGGCGCCGCCGCCGGCATGCAGCAAGCCCATAATCAACCAGGGCCATTGGTGCATTTCCAAGCCCCAGCGGGTCTGTTCGCTCGGGTCGCCTTCTTGGAAGGCTGCGGCAATCTCAAAGCACTCGTCCCAGGTCCAGTCGTCGGTGGGGTAGGGCACGCCGAATTCATCAAACATGGTCTTGTTGTAATAGATAGCCCAGTTTGAAAAGTCGTAGGGCAGAGTCATCAATTGACCCTCGTAGGAATTCTGCGCCACTTGCGCCGGCCAGAAATCCGACAGATCCATGCCATCGCGCGCCATCAGGTCGTTCAGCGGATGAATCCAACCACGCCCGCCGAAGGGAGCGACGTCAAAGGAACGGACGTAAAACAGATCGGGCAAGGTCCCGGCAACGCCGGCGGTGTTGATCTGCGTATAGTATTGCTCAGAGTCGCCGTGATTGATGAGATTGATAGCAATGTCGGGAAATTCTTCGTTAAAATTCTCGATGACGATTTTGAAGTCATTCACGCTCAAGGTGTTATGGTTGGTGTTCCACTGAAGCGCGCCCGACATGTCGCTCTGCGCAATCGATGCAAAGGGCAGGGCGCCCGATGCCGCGATGCCGCCCGCCATTGCGCCGGCTGACTTCAAGAAGTCGCGGCGGCTCATGCCACCTGCAGGTCTCCTAAACATAACTGCCTCCTTAATACAGTACATAATTAGCGAGCGTAAGCCGCCCACGTTCAGCAGACAGCATAACCAAGCGCGGCCAGCTTGTCAAAAAGTCGTGGGAAGGGGCGTGGTGGACGATGTAGATTCGCCAACATCAGATGGCAGTGTAGGGGCGACTTACCAAGTCGCCCGAATTCTACAGCAATTGACGCGGGCGACCTGATAGGTCGCCCCTACAGGTATTGCGTCGTGGCGCGGCCAACGCTAGAGCTGCACCCGCCGCCCCGTGCGCGCGGACTCGTAGGCGGCCAGGATCATCTCGATGCAAACCTTGCCGTCAGCGGCCGTCGCCAGCGGCGGACCGTCGCCCTTGATGAAGTCGACAACCGGGCGAGCGACTCCGTGAATGCGCGAACCGTGCGGCACGAAGGGGAAGTCGAAGCGCTCCCAGTCCTCAGCGCCAGCGCGGAAGAGCTTCAGCGGCGTTCCCTCCGCCGGCGGGATGGTCGAAGGCGCGTCGCCGTAATTCTGATGAATCGTGCCGGCATCGCCATAAATCTCGGTGGTGGCTTCGGCCGCCAGCTGGGTCGAGCTGTTGAAGAGGATGCCCATTTCGCCTTTGCCGAAGCGATAAATGGCGACGCCATTGTCGTCCGGCGCGACATCGGTGACGATATTGTCGATCTCGGCCATGACGCTGACCGGGCGCCCCAGCATCCAGTAGAACCAATCGGCGGCGTGCGAGGCGTCATCCATGAACATGCCCATATTCTGAACCGGGTCCATGTGCCAATTGCCGGATTGGGCGAAGGCTGGCATGAGCAGGGCCGGGATGGCGTGGCGGCGGCGGATGACGGCGATGTTGCCCGCAGCACCCTCGTCTATCAGCGCCTTCATCTTCTGGTTGATGGGGTCACCGCGCATTTGGTAGCACATGCTGAACATGACGCCCGTTCGCTCGACGGCGTCGATGATGGCGTCGCAATCTTCCAGCGTGAGCGCCATCGGCTTCTGCAGCAGGACATGTTTGCCCGCTTCGGCCGCGGCGATGACATGCTCGGCGTGCTTGTTCGTCGGGCTGGTGACGAAGACGGCGTCGATGTCGGCGCGCGCCAGCATCTGGTCGAGATCGGGCATCCAGTCCAAGCCGAACTCGGCAGCATGCTGTTGACCGCGTTCGTGATCGTCATCCCAGGCGGCGACGATGTCGGCATCGTCATAATCGGCGATGACCTGGCAATAGCGGATCACGTGTCCGTGGGCGAAGCTGATGACGCCGAGACGAATGGGATCGGGCATGCTGTTTATCCTTTGCTGATAGATTCCTAGAAATACCAAGCTGGTTTTGTGAAAACGGGACTGCAAATCCAAAAGGAGAGTGGGCGAGCCGCCGCTGCGCGTAGACACTGCAGGTCGCTCGCCCGTACACACTTTCTATTATTTGGGAAATCTATCCAAATGGCAGTCATTCTCATTACTTTCTTGGTGTTGCTTTTGTCTATTGAAGTTGCGACCAGCCATATTCTGCGCGCGTCTGCGCAGCGCTTCTACTAGACCTGTTCGATCGGCTGATGAAAATAATAGCATAAGCCATCAGGCGCGACGACAAAGAAGACTTGATATTTCTCGCCGACCCGCTCGTCCACGCGCCAGTTGCCGATTTTGACGCCTTTGGCTTCCAGTTCGTCGCGAGCCCTTTCGATATCGGACACCAAGATTGCCGCGCCATCTTGCTCAGCGTCACCGCCGTTGACTGCGAATCCGATGCGCGTGCCGTCCCGCTCCATGATCACCGCGGGATGCGGGCTCTCACGCCTTTCGACCTCTTGGAGCCCAAAAGCGTCGCCGTACCATTGCACGGTCTGCTCGATATCCTCCACCGGCAAAGCGAGGACATCGTCAGCAAAGGGGTAGGCCTCTACATACAGTTCCTTCGGTTTCGCGGGTGATTCTTTCATTTGGGTTCCCCCGGCAGTTCAAATGGTTGGAGCAAAGCGTCGCTGCGGCGCGCCTGTTTACTTGTCCGCTTCCTCCCGCCCTTACTCGGCGACGAAGTCACTGACATCCACATCGACGATGAGGTCCTCGCCGTCGACGATTATGGG
The DNA here is from genome assembly GCA_011523545.1 of Chloroflexota bacterium. Lineage (GTDB taxonomy): Bacteria > Chloroflexota > Anaerolineae > Aggregatilineales > Phototrophicaceae > UBA6055. The sequence goes on from WTGN01000047.1 coordinate 3,493, forward strand.
ATAGGTCTTGACGCGCACATTAGGGTCAACCAGGCACTGACCGGTGGCGATATCGAATTGCCAGGCGTGCCAAGGGCAGCGGATGATCTCACCCTCGCGCTCGTAGCCGACGAAGCCGCCGGTCAAAGAGGGTGGGGCGGTTGTGCTGCTGCGTCCCGCGACTTCGCCGGTGCAAAGCGGACCACGCTTGTGCGGGCAGATATTGCGCAGCGCATAGAAGCGGCCACGAACGTTGAAGATGCCGATGCCGGCGCGGCCGCGGAAGGGCACGATGATCTTGCGCCCGCCATCGGGGATCTCCGCCACGTTGCCGACGACGATGCGCCTCACGCCACGACCGCCTCGATCATGTCATCGCTGATGCGCAGCAGGTCGAGCGCGTTTTCGGCGAAGATGCGCCGGTGCGTGTGATCGTCCAGCTTGGGCAAGACGGTGACCGGGTCGTTCCAGTCGAAATGCGGAAAATCGCTGCAGAAGATCAGGGTCTCATCAGCGTGCAGCATCTCCAGCATCTGATAAACCTGCTCGGTCTGCGGCGGCTCGTGCATGGGCTGCGTGCCGACGCGAATATGCTTGCGGAAGTATTCGCTGGGCAGGCGCTTGAGCCAGGGCGTCTGATCGCCGATGGCCTTCCAGTCCGCGTCCATGTGCCACATCAGCGGCGCCGCCCACATCTGCTGCGCTTCAATCAGCGCGACTTTGAAATTGGGAAACTTCTCGAAGACGCCCTCGACGATCAGCGACGCGGCTTGGGCGCTGGCGACGCTGGGGCGGGTCATGCGCGATTCCATGTAATAGCTGGGGAAACCGGAGGGTGTGGGCGTCGAGCCGGGGCTGCCGCCGCCAATATGCGAGACGACCGGCAAGTCATGCTCGGCGCAAGCTTCCCAGATGGGATGGTATATGCGCTTGCCGAAAAGCTCGGGGCTCTGCATCGGCATCATGACCGCGGCCGTGTCTTTGCGATGCGCCAGGCGGTGAATCTCCTTGACCGCCAAAGCCGGGTCGCCGGGCGCGATCAAGATGGCGTTGACCACGCGCGGGTCTTTTTCCAGCCAGTGCTCAATCGTCCAATCGTTGTAAGCGGTGCACAGCGCCGCCGCCCAATCGGGATCGGGCAAGCCGGCGTAGCCATAGAAGCTGGCCGAGCCGGTCAGCAGGGCAATGTCGATATTCCAGCGGTCGAGCAGTTCTTTCTGCGTGAATTCGAGCGAGAAGTTGAAATCCCGCTCTTGCAGCGCCGGGTCTTTGATATCCGGGCGGGTGCGGCGGAAGGGCGTATTGGCGTAACCGGCGCCGGGCAAGTGCAAGCCTTGGTCGAGCAGGTGTTCCTGATAAAACTTAGGCAGGTAGGGCAGGAGCTGATGCGGGTCGTGGAAGCTGTGGTGCACGTCGCAGTCGACCAGCTTGACGCGGTCGGCCGCTACCCCCGTCCAGCCCGGTGCGGCGATGGGCGCGGCGCCCTGCTTGCCGATGTGGATTTGGTCTAGTCTGTCGATTGTGTGAGCCATTGCTTTCTCCGTTTCAAGAAATCTAGCTTGGCTTTAATTCACCCAGCGAGCGCTCCCCCTGCCGAATATACCCCGCCACCGGGCTCTCGATCCGCCCGTAGGCGTTCCAGATCTTGAAGCCCAACAGCGCCAGCAGGTCCTCGTCCGCTTCGGCCACCACCTCGGGCGCGGTCGCCATCGTGAAGTTGACCTGCGTACGAAACTGCGGCGCGACGAATGTGGTCAAAACGCCAAGACGCTGCTCATCGCTGACGTTGGCGCCGGTCCCGTGCCAGATGCGCCCGTCAAAGAGCATAGCGCTGCCGGCTGGGGCTTCCGCCGGGATGCTGACGATGGCCTTGTCTTTGTCTTTGTCGGGGCGGCGGCCGAAGAGGTGGCTGCGCGGCACGATGCGGGTGGCGCCGATGGCTTCGGTGAAGTCATTGAGCATCCACATCACGTTGACGACGACCGGCGGCGCGATCATTGCCGGGTGCTCATCGACGCGGTTGGACAGCTCGCGCGTCAGGCTGCCGGCTGGCACCGGATTGGGCGCGCGGTGGATCGGCTCCGGCATCCACCACTGGTCGGTGTGCAGGTTCATGGCGACGCCGCCCGGCTTGGCGATGTTGGCGCCGTAGCTCGATAGCAGATAATCATTCCCCAGCACATGCCCGACAACCGCGCGCATGGTCGGCTGCGCCAGCAACTCGCGCCAGACCCGCCCCTTGTTGATCAACATCCAGACGCGCTGGTTGACGCCACCCGCTTTCGCCGAAAAGGCGTCGCGCCGGATATTGCCGTCCTTGTCGGTGAAGGCGCCCCATTGCTGTTTGGCGCCGCCGTCTTCAAAGGCGTGGCCGCCCTCCAGCTCAGCCTGCGCCTGCTCAAGCAAGCGCTGCTTGGCGATAGCCAGCTGCTCGGGCGCGATGGCCTCCGCGACCAGGCAGTAGCCGAATTCGTCGATGTTGGATTGCAGGGTGGCGACATCAGTCGTCGGTTGCGGCAGTTCGTCGTGAGTCCAGTCGAACATGGTTGTCTCCGTCAGGGCGATATGCAATTTGCTGGCTGCGCGCCAGAATACCAGTGTCGGTTCATTGTGGGGGAGAATACATGAAAGCGCGGGGCTGTGCAAATTAGGCTTTGATGACTCGCCTAGTTCCTATTGGCAATGACAGATTCGAGGAGGGGGAGTCAAGACTTAACTAAGATAGAGAATGCACTTGTGAGGGGCATTAACGCAGAAGCGACCTCACGGTCTTTAACACCTCATGGACCACCCTCGTCGGCGCTCTTGTCATGAACTCGGTGTTGCGCGCTCTCCAATCAAGCGACTTGACTTGGTGAGACAGAATGACCCCATTTACTCGCATTTGGTCTGGTAACGGAATCTCAAAGCGGTGCCGCTTTGAGCGGCTTGTTATAGGGCAGACGAGAGCCATGCCCATTCGAAGGTTGAATTCGCGTGACGACTCAATAAGAGCGGGACGATGACCAGCTTGCTCGTGTCCAATTTGCGGGTCAAAATTCATCCATGCAACATCACCGCGTCTGGGTACATAAGTCACCACCAAACCTCTTTACCTACTGCGGGGCCTACGTCCCATTCTTCCGGCTCATAATCGTCGGGAACGCTTGCCAGCAATTCGTCAAGGTCATAGAAAGGCTCTTCAACTTGCACAATTCGTAGTTGGCCTTCAACCAGGGTGATTTCCACCTGTGAACCGAAATCCAGACCAGCCTCCAAGGCTAATGCCTTGGGTATCCGTACAGCTCGACTGTTACCCCATTTCTGAATCTTCGCCAGCATGATAAACTCTCCGTGTCTACATTGTAGATACCGAATAAATGGTTAATGGGCGTTTTTCCTAGTTCGTGGTCACTTGTACCATTGCACTGTCTCACCACCAGACCTCTTTGCCGACAGCCGGACCCCAGTCGATTTCATCGTGCCGATTCTCCGGCGTGATTTGCGCTACCAATTCCTCCAGCTTACAGCGGGGCGCCCCTGGCGGATAAATCTTCAGGCATCCATTCACAACGCGCAGTTCAACCTCACTGCCGACTTCCAGCCCAATCTCATCCGCCAATTCATCGGGAATGCAGATGGCCAGGCTATTCCCCCATTTCTTTATTGTGGTAGTCATTGCAGTTCCCGTTTCTACTTTCGCAATTGCATTCTAGCACAGGCTAAAGCATGTTCGCCAGACACTGCCCGGCAGCGCCCTTGCTCACCACCATATCTCATGGCCAACCGGGGGACCTATATCCCATTCCTCTTCATCGAAATCTTCCGGCACGCTCGAAGCTCATCAAGATCGTAGCGTTTTATTCTCCGCTTTCTTATCCGAATTTCGCCGTCCACAAATCGGACATCAACCGGCTTGCCCTGTTCCAGCCCGGCTTCTTCCGCCAGCGCCTTTGGGATTCGTAGCGCCAAGCTGTTTCCCCATTCTTGGACTATGATTTGCATCTCAGGCTCCGTCATGTCTTCATTGTAGATACACTGTATCGGAAATGCGCGGCGCATAGCAAGCGGCCAAAGATTGCTTCCTTGTCCTATGCCTGCGTTTTGCATGACATCTACAAGAATGTTCGCTACAATAGTTGCATACTTAATCAGGAGCTAGGTTGCGAGAATGCCTGTACCCACCAAAAGTATCAGCGAGTTTGCCGCGCAGGGTTACACGATCGCGCGCGGTCTGTTCAATCTCGACGAAGTCGAAACATTTCGCGAGCATTTTTTCGCGATCAATGCCGAACAGCGGGCGATACGGGAACGCGACGCGGCAACGGACAGCACCGTTGCGCCGGACGATCCGCTGGCGCGTTATCCCCGCGTCATGCAACCGCATCGCTTTGACGAAACCAGCCTGCAATGGATGATCGATTCCCGCCTGAACCAGTGGATGACGGGCATCCTCGGGCGCGAGCCCTACGCCGTCCAGACGATGTTCTACTTCAAGCCGCCCGGCGCCCGCGGCCAGGCCCTGCATCAAGACCAGTTCTACCTGCGCGTCGACCCCGGCACCTGCGTCGCCGCCTGGATGGCGGTTGACCGCTGCGATGAAGAAAACGGCTGCCTGCGCATCGTGCCGGGCACGCATGACATCCCCGTGCTCTGCACCGTCGATGCCGATACCGGTGTCAGCTTCACCGATGTCACCGTTGAATTGCCGCCCGGTTATGACCCGATTCCGCTGGTCATGGATCCGGGCGATGTGCTCTTCTTCAACGGTCAATTGGTGCACGGCAGCTACCCCAACAGCAGCGCCGATCGCTTCCGCTGCGCCTTGATCGGCCATTACATCGTCGGCGAAGCCGAGGCGGTCGCCCAATGGTATCACCCCGTCTTGCGCATGGATGGCAGCCAAGTAGACTTCGGCGTCAGTGAACATGGCGGACCCTGCGGCGTCTGGGTGGATCAAGATGGCGAGCCCGTCGCCGTGCTCGAAGGCATCGATAACCGCTATATGGGCTGAGGCGCTAGACCAGCGACAATTGACGCGCGCTGCCGGGCCGACACTGTAATGAGTCGGGACTTTGTCTGCTCCAACCACAGCCATCCTCAGCCGCGAACCGTATGCCGCACAGTCCATGTATTATTTCAAACCGCCGGGCGCCGTGCTTGAAGCCGTCGAGAGGCGGCTGGAGTTCGGCTCGCGCCGTCTTGATTGAGCGCTCGGTCCCACGTGTCTAGCGCCAATTCTTACTGCTCTCTGGATGCCCTCGGTAGACAGCAGAAGAGCCAATTCCAAATTGAATTAGCGATTTGCAATTCTCTAGGATACAATCCCACGAATTGCAAATTTTTGCTCTTTAGAGAAACCAAAAAATGACGACAAGAACCGCCCTAATCGGCGCTGGCAATATGGCGCGGCACCACCTCCCGCTGATGATCGAAACCGGCGCCGACATCCGCGTCATTTGCGAACCGTCGGCCGACAATTACAAGATGACGCTTGGGAAGTTCGCCGAATTGGGCGCGCCCGGGCCGCCCAACGAACCCGTTCTTGACGATCTGATCAAGAAATACGCCGACGAGCTCGATGCCGTATTCATTGTGACGCCGCATAACCTGCATCACGACCAGGCCAAAAGCTGCCTGGAAGCTGGCCTGGATGTCCTGCTGGAAAAGCCAATGGTGATGAACGCGGCCGAAGCGGTCAGCCTGATGGACTGCCGCGACCGGGCGGGCAAGCATCTGGTGGTGGCCTTCCAGGGCGGGCTTTCGCCCCAGATACAGCATGCGGCGCGTTTGATCGCCTCGGGCGAGCTGGGCGAACTCCGTACCGTGACCGGTATGATCTGGCAGGGTTGGAAGCGCAGCACCCGCGGCAAATGGCGGCAGATGCCGCATGTCGCCGGCGGCGGCTTTCTCTTTGATTCGGGCGCGCACATGCTCAATACCGTTTGCGCCCTGGTTGGGGAAGAATTCGAGTCCGTCGCCGCCTGGCTGGATAATCGTGGCACGCCCGTCGATATTGACGGCGTGGTGATGGGGCGGCTGAAATCGGGCGCGCTGGTGACGATCAACGGCTGTGGCGATTGCATCACCGGCTTGCACAGCGAAATATATGTCAACCTGACCGGCGGCGTGATCCGAACCGGCATCTACGGCGAACGCCTGCTGCTGCGGCGCGAGGGCGAAGCGGCCTACAGCGAAGTGGCGGGCCTGCCCAAGATGCGCGGCGCCTGGGAGCAATTCACCCGCGTCCGCGCCGGCGAGATTGAGAATCCCAGCCCGCCCGAAGTGGGTTTGCGCATGGCCAGGCTCTGGGACGCCATCGTCGAATCGGCGAGTAAAGATGGCAAGCCCGTGCGGACTGATTAGAGACGAGCACATCTGAGTGCGGCGGGTCAGCCACCGGCTGACCCCTACAAAGCCGGCTGGTTTAGATGTTGTACGGGCGACCCGGTGGGTCGCCCCAAAGTTTGCTTAAATCAATGAGACGAGGAGAAACGCATGAAAACTGCAACCGGCAATTTTCCGCTTGGCTGGCGCCGCCGCAACTTCGCCTGGGAACAAGACCTCGACGGCATGATCGCCTGGGCGCTGGAAAACGAGCTCGAAGTCATCGACCTTGGCCGCGACGCCGACAGCATCACCGAGGCCGTCGTCGATGCCGGGTTGCGCGTCGGCTCGGCCGATTTGAGCGTATGGGGCGAGATGATGTCCGCCGATGCCGGGGCGCGCCGTGACGCCGTCGCGCGGAACGCCGAATATGTTCGCGATTGCGCCGCCGCCGGCGCCAAGACCTTCTTCATCTGCATGATTCCCGAAGATCCAACGCGGCCCCGGGCCGAGAACTTCGCCTATATGGTCGATAGCTATGGCGAGTTGGCGGCGACCTTTGAAGACTGCGGCGCCTATCTGGTCATCGAAGGCTGGCCGGGGCCGGGCTCGCTGGTCTGCACGCCGGAGACCTACCGCGCCTTCATCGACCAGGTCGGCTCGGCCAATATGGGCGTCAACTACGATCCGTCGCACCTGCTGCGCATGGGCATCAACCCGATTCGCTTCCTCAAAGAATTCGTCGGCCATGTCTTCCATGTGCACGGCAAGGACTGCATGATCATCGACGAGAATCTCTATCAATACGGCAATCTGCAGGAAGCGACCTTCGGCGCGCCCTTCAAATATGGCGGCATGAACTGGCGCTATACCATCCCCGGCCATGGCCTCTCCGACTGGAAGATCATCCTCAAGATTTTGCAGGACAATGGCTACAGCGGCTGCGTCAGCATCGAGCTGGAAGATCACTACTACGACGATACGGAATACGACCAGAAGCAAGGCGTCCTGCAAGGCGTCAAGTTCCTGGCGGGCTCTTGATGAATGAGGCGCTCGCTAGTTAAAGCTCCCCTTCCCTAATTCATTGGGGAAGGGGCCGGGGGATGGGGTTTGAGACTGGCAAAGTAAACAGGGGCGAGCCACCGTATCGCCCGGCAATACCAACAGATGTAGGGGCGACCTAGTAGGTCGCCCACTTATGAAAAATGGGAAAACTACTATGAAAAAAGTTGCCGTAGTCGGCCTGGGCAACATGGGCCTGGGCCTGGCGAAGAATCTGATAGCGGCCGGTTTCGCTGTTTCCGGCCATGACCTGCGGCCGGAGCGCGGGCGGATGCTGGCTGAACTTGGCGGCGCCCCGGCGGCCGGGCTGGCGGATCTGGCGGGCGCGCATGCCGTCTTCGTCATGGTGATGACCGGCGCGCAGGTGATGGAGGTGGTCGCCGGCGCGGGCGGCTTGAAGGATACCTTGAAAGCGGGCGCCACCATTATCGTTTCCGCCACCATCCAGCCGGCCGAGATGCGCGCGGTCGAGCAGGCAATCGCCGGCAGCGGCCTCAACTTGATCGACAGCCCGGTCAGCGGCGGGCAATTCGGCGCCGATGCCGGCACGCTCACGCTGATGGTCGCGGCGGATAAGGCGGTTTTCGCTGAAAATGAAGATCTGCTGCAGGCGGTCGGCGAGCGGATATTCCACGTCGGCGAAGCGATCGGCATGGGGCAGACGGTCAAGGCCTCGCTGCAAGCGCTGATCGGCGTCAGTTTCGCCGGCATCTTCGAGTCCCTGGCCCTGGGCGCGGCGGCCGGCATCAAGGGCGAAACCCTTTACGAAGTCTTCAGCAGCACCCATGTCGCCAATACACCCTTCTTCAAGAATTGCGCCGAATTGATCATGGCGCGCAAGTTTGAAGACGGCGGCAGCCACATCAGCACGATGGTCAAGGATATCGGCATTAGCATGTCGCTGGCGCGGGAGAGCGGCATGCCTCTGTTCGCCACCAGCGCCGCCTACGAACTATTCCAGGCCGGCATCTCGCGCTTTCCCGACGGCGACAATTGGGCGATTGTCAAGCTGCTGGAAGAATTCTCGGGCGCGGAGGTGAAATGGTAGCTTCTCGCCGGCGAAAATGTCGGGGCGAGCCACCGGCTCGCCCGTACGCACGACGTACGAAATTCGTCGGCTCGCCCGTACGCACGACGTACGAAATTCGTTGGCTCGCCCGTATGCGCGTTGGAATCTATCGCCCGCGCCAACACGAAACTGTAGGGGCGACTCTGTGAGTCGCCCACGCCAAATGAGAATATGCGGGATCAGATCAAATGACAAAACTAGGCGTCATCACTGACGGCATCAGCCGCGAATTAGAACAGGCGCTGACCGTCATGAACGAATTCGCTTTGACGCAAGCCGAATTGCAATACCTCTGGGATGTCGAAGTTGGCGACTTGACTGACGCGCAGATGGATCGCGTGCAGCGGCTTGTCGCTGCGCATGGCGTCGAGGTCTCTTGCATCTCGCGCCATATCTTCGGCGGCCTGGCCCTGGGCGAGCTCTCGACCGAAGCGCCCGCCTACCGGGAGCAACTGGCCGCGCTCCAGCGCTGCATCGATATGGCCCAGGCGCTGGATTGCCCGCTTGTGCGCATCATGAGCTTCAAGAAGGAGATGATCCTCTTCGGCGGCTTCGGCGCTGAACAGTGGAATGTCGCCCAGGGCGCCTGGGCGCGCGCGCGGGACTTGATCGGCGGGGCGGCGCAAATCGCTGAGGACCGCGCCATCACGCTCGTGGTGGAAACCGGCAACAACGCCATCACCAACTCCGCGTTTCTTGCCCGCCGCATGGTGGATGAAGTCGGCTCCGCCCGCCTGAAAGTCATGTGGGACCCGGCGAACGCGCTCTACAGCACGGAGGCGCCTTACCCCGATGGCTACGAGGCGCTGCGCGGCGGCTGCCTCGGGCATATCCACCTCAAGGATGTCGTCGTAGAAATCGCCAAAGCGACGATCGCCTGCCGGCAGCTGGGGACGGGGCAGATGGCGCCTTATCTTGACGACATGGCGGCCGCGCTGAAAGCCGATGGCTATGCCGGGTCGATTTCGCTGGAGTCGGTTTATCGTCCGCTCGGCGGCAGCTTCGAGGATGGCTTCCGCGCCTCGGTCGGGGCATTGAAGGCTCTGTTCAGCTAACGCAGGGCCACCCGCGCCTTCCACGTTAGAGCGGGACCGGTTTGAAGACATGTCTCCACGGCAACGGGTCAGCCGCCGTCGCCGGTCTGCGTGCGCGCGACCGGACCCCTACAGGCAACACATACTTGAATCGTTGCCGGGGCGAGACGGTGGCTCGCCCGAAAAGGCCCCATGGTACGGGCAGCGCTCCCTTTGCCAGGCCCGCTTCGAAATCCCTCGCTCATCCTGTACAATGAAATCGAAGCTTTCGAACACTGTGTCATCCAAAGGAGTTGTCATGCCAATCCCCAAGAAAGCATTTGGACGAACCGGCCACTTGAGCACGCGGACACTCTTCGGCGCGGCCGCCTTCAGCAGGGTCAACCAGGACGAAGCCGACCGCACAATGGAGTTGATCATCGAGCGAGGCGTCAACCATATCGACACGGCGGCCAGTTATGGCGACGCCGAGCTGCGCCTCGGCCCCTGGATGGAGACGCATCGAGAGGCATTCTTCCTCGCCAACAAAACCGGCGAGCGCAACTACGATGGGGCCAAAGCCGAATTCGAGCGTTCGCTGCGGCGCCTGCGCGTCAGCCAGGTTGACCTGATTCAGCTGCATAATCTGGTGGACGAAGCGGAGTGGGAAGTCGCCATGGGGCCCGGCGGGGCGCTGGAATACCTGATTGAGGCGCGCGAGCAGGGCCTCGTCAAGCACATCGGCGTGACCGGCCACTATGTCGCAATCGCCGGCATGCATCAGCGCAGCCTGGACCGCTTCGATTTTGATTCCGTCCTGATGCCCTACAACTATCTGATGATGCAAAACGCAACCTATCGCGCCGGCTTCGAATCTGTCTTGGCGACCTGTAAAGCGCGGGACCTGGCCGTGCAGACGATCAAGGCAATCACGCGGCGGCCCTATATCGACGATCAGCATAGCCACGCCACCTGGTACGAACCCCTGACCGACCAGGCCAGCATCGACAAGACGGTGCATTGGGTGCTGGGCAATAAGGACGTTTTCCTCAATACGGTCGGCGATATTCACCTGCTGCCCAAGGTGCTTGACGCGGCGGCGCGCTTTGAAGAGCGGACGCCGGAGGATGTCATGCAAGCCATGGTCGCCGAGTGGGAGATGGCGCCCCTGTTTGTGTGATTTGGGTATACCGCCAAGTCGGCGCGTATCGTTTGCTTGAGTGTCGTCATGTTAACGACACTCATATTTCTTTATGAGGCAACAATTGTTCAGTGAGTCGGCGAAGCGTTTCCTGGATATTTCGGTAGAGTTGCTTCGCTGGGTGCTCTATACGATTGCATTGCCGTTGTCGCCAATGGCGTTGGCCCTGTTTATTCTTAGCGGGCACGGCAAGTTCGTATCTTATGAAGAATTGTTTGGAGGCACCGAAGTCTTCCTGCTTTGCATTACTGTTTTCGCGACTACCCATGTAGACCTAGAAAAGTCCAACATAGACTTTGCACGAAAAGCCCAATACAAGTTGCTCAAGATGCTTGTATTTCCGACAGCCGTTGTAATCGCGATGCTGTTCGGAGTGGTGTTCTTAAATTCGTTTGTATCAGATTGCAGCCGTTGCAACCTTGACACCGTTACTGCTACAATGGAAGTGTCAGGCAACGAGATTGTGCCGCCATTGTTGGTCGTGCCAAAATCACATATCGCAAATTACGCAGTTTTTCTGGGTATAATCACCAGTGTAATTTGCGGATCGTTACGAATAGTGCTTGTCGCGTCGGATTATTCAGAGTCGCGCTCCTAGAAGAAGGAGTATTCAATGGATACCGTATTTGTTGTGGTATTGGCGCTGATGTGTCTATATGCCATCCTTGCTTCTCTAACTGTTGCTCGCGATTTGATCACAGGTGATTTCAAACACTTGAATGGGATGCCATCAGACATCCCGACGTCCCAAACGGAAGCGGACGCCTAGCCCAACGACTACTTCTGTTTCGTATTCGGTAGATCTTCAGTGACATCGACTAGAGCATTCGATGGTCAAGGCAACTGAATCAACTCCACCAGCGGCAAGAAACGCTGCAATTCTTCAACATCATAAGCGGCCGTGCCAGGATGCAGGCAGACAGCGGTGGCGGCCGCGATGCCCAGCCTCAAGCCCTCCTCTAACGGATGCCCGTGATGAATGGCATGCGCCAGCCCGGCGAGCACCGCGTCGCCAGCGCCGGCCGGACTGCTGACCTCGACCGCTATCGGCGGGATGCGGTAACTGCGCCCGCTGAGCAGCGCCAGCGCCCCGGATTCGCCCATGGTGATGACCACCTGCGTACCCTGCCGCGCAACAATCTCGCGCCCGGCTTCATAGAGCTCAGCATCCGATGTCAGCTTGCGCCCGACCAGGCCGGATAGCTCATTCTCGTTGGGCTTGATGAGCGTCGGGCGGGCGGCCAGGCCCGCGCTCAGATTCGGCTCGGCGGCATCGAAAATCACCGGCAAGTCATGCGCGCGCGCCAATGCAATCGCGTCGGTGTAGAAGTCAGGCGACATGCCCGGCGGCAGCGACCCGCCAGTGATGACGACCGACGCCGATGCCAGCGCCGCTTGGTAACGCGCCAGCAATGCCTCGACATGCGGCGGCTCGACGCGCATAGATGCGGTGGTGATCGTGGTGTGCTCGCCCGTCGATTCGTCCATGATGATGGCATTGACCCGCGTCTCGCCGTCGACTTCGATGAAATCTGTCGTCACGCCGAGCGCTTCCAGCATGGATGTGACCTTTTTGCCAATAGCCCCGGCGGCGAAGCCCAGCGCCAAACTGCCGACGCCCATGCGCCCCAATATCCAGGCGGCGTCGGTCGGCTTGCCGCCCATGCTGTGAATTGTCTGCGTGGCGCGAATGGTCCTATTCGTCACCAGCCTGGGCACGGAGAGGTTCAGGTCGAGTGTGCTGTTCGGCGTGAGGGAGACGATCATCGCGCTTATGACGGGTCAGTGTCTACGCGACCCTCGTCGCGGAAGTTCGCGATCGCGCTTTCCATGGCGGCGCGCTCTTCGCGCAGCTGCGGGCTGGCGCCTAGCCGCTCCGCCATCAATATCATATAAGCATTGGTATCGAGGCGCTCGACCGCGTCCAGCGCCGCCTGGAGATTCTTCCCCATCAAGAAGAGGCCATGCCAGGGGGCGAGCGTGCCGGCGGCGTGCTTGGCGATCATCGCTTCGCGGCCGCGCATGGTGGCGACGATGCGCTCGCCCAGTTTCGGGCTGTGGGCGGGGGCGTATTCGATGACCGGCGTGACGCCGAATTTGCGCGTCGCTTCCATCACCGGCGGCATCGTCATATTAGCGCAGGCGAAGACGAGCAGATTGCGCGAATGGGCGTGGATGACGGCGCTGCCATAATCGCTGAAGCGCTGGTGCAGGCCGAAGTGAACAGCGCTCTCGCGCGTTAAGCCGCCATCGCCCTGCAGTATCGCGCCGCTTTCGTTTACGACCAGGACATCCTCTGGCGCCAATTGCCATTGCTTGCTCTGTCCAGCGAGGGTCGGCGACATGCAAAAGACATCGCCAACGCGCAGGCTGATATTGCCGCCGCCGGCGTCGGTCAGGTGGCGGTCAAACAAGAAGCGCCCGATGCGCGCCACCAGCGCCCGCCCGGCAAGCACGTCCTCGGTCAGGACAGAGTCAATTCGCAGCATTCGCAATTCCGTTCCCGTATTCGACATAATGCCATTATAGCGATTGCCGCTTGCGTTACAATCATGGAGTAGGTCTAGGAATTGCTTCGCCGTACTTACGCGGCGGCAATAAATTGATGAATCAATATCTGGATCTCAAGCTCGTACGCGCACGCTCTTGCGGTCATAAAATGGCCTTAGCGACGCTCTTACAGGAATGCGTTCGCCGGCGACTTCAACTTCATAAGCGCCTGCGTCAATGTAAGCTGATGTTATGACCTCACCGTGGGTGAATTATCCCATCCCAATCGCCGCGCCCAACATATACTCAAACATGCCAGAGCTTACATGACCCACAATCTGGTTGTTCCGCCAAATCGGCTTGAACTGAAAAACGAAATCATGCGCGCCATTGAGCCACTTCAAATGCTATAGGGATCAATGACCCCGGTCCATGATCCGCGCCAATTCATCGTGTGGGAGTTCGTTGGCGGCCCGCACTCCAAAACCCGTCATTGTCTCCGCTGCAGTCAGGGCGTTCAAAATCGCTTCTTCGACCGCTTCCACTACGCCAAGGAAGACAATGTTGAGCTGAGCGTTTGGCAGCATTTGAAGCGCATAAGGCGCTTGCGCCCGAGCGGGACGCCATCAACGCCCAGGTCTTCGCGCGCGCCGTAATTGGCCTGTACCAGCACACCAGGCACGTCGGTGATGGCGTTTTGTTTTCCCGGCGGCTAGCGTCCGATGCGGATGCCCAAATCCCGCAATCGCTTTCGCATGCGTTCACCTGGATATAGCGTATTCCGTCATCATAAGCCGAGCCGGGCATCGGCCGCGTGCCCATGCGTCGCGACGTCGGCTGGGCGAATGAGGTCCACTTGCGACTCCCGCAATTCCCCGAGCGGAATGTGGCAGCGAATGACGTGCCCATCAGCCGCGAATTGGCTGGGGGGCGTCTCGTCGTCGCAAATGGACCCGATGCGGCGTGGGCAGCGTCGCTGGAAGCAACACCCTCGCGCCGGCGGTTCCGACTCCTGAACGTCCTTGGCGAGCAGTTGCGCCCGCGCGCCCGGCACTGGCTCCGGCACCGCCGCCAGCAAGGTCTCCGTATAGGGATGGTATGGTGGCGCGTAGATATCCGCCACAGGCCCCACCTCGCAGATCCGGCCTTGATAGAGCACGGCCACCCGGTCAGCGATGGCGCGGACGACGGCCAGGTCGTGCGAGATAAAGAGATAGGCTGCGCCACGATCGGCCTGGAGCCCGGCCAAGAGCTCCAGGACGGCGGCCTGAACCGATACATCGAGCGCGGAGGTCACTTCGTCGCACAACACCAGGTCGGGCTCGGCGGCAAAAGCGCGCGCGACTGCGACCCGCTGTTTTTCGCCGCCGGACATTTGGCCGGGATGCCGTTCCAGATATCGTGGGGTGAGCCGCACCTCTTCCAGCAGCGACCCAGACCGGTCCAGACGCCCTTTAACGTCCATCTCGAAGTAAAGCCGCAGCGGGGCATCGAGAATCTGCCTGACGGTATGGCGCGGATTGAGAGACGCGTCCGGGTTTTGGAAGATGATCTGGATTCTATGGTGCATTTCAGCCGGACGGCTCTCGACTGCTGAAGCGAGATCCTGCCCTGCGAAGTCAATCCGACCGTCGCGGGGCGGCAGCAAACCGGCGATGGTGCGGGCTATCGTTGATTTGCCAGAGCCGCTCTCGCCAACGAGCGCCAGCGTTTCGCCGCGGTGGATCGTAATGGTAAAGCCACTCACAGTCGCGGGTGGTTCGGGCTCGCCGCGCCAGCGCGCCACCAGCGCGGCCAGACCACGCTTGGCATAAGTGATGTCCACCTCGGTCAGTTCGAGCAGCGCTTCTGCTTCTGCGTCCTGTTCCATCCGAGCCTTCAGGTCGCTCACCTGGCCGGTGGCCCCGCTTGCCACCACTCGCTGCCAATGATGACATTGCACCAGATGGCGAATTGTCCCAGCGCGATTCGTTGGTTCGAGCGCCGGATCGCTGGTCTTGCAAGTCTCATCGGCGAAGGCGCAGCGCGGGACGAAGGCGCAGCCAACCGCGTCTTCGCCCGGGGCAGGCGGCCGACCAGCCATCGCTTGCGGCAAGCCAGCGTATGAGAGACGCGGCACCGAGCCCAGCAGACCGCGCGTGTAAGGATGCACCGGACGGGCAAAGACGTCGTCAATCGCGCCATCCTCAATGATTTCACCCGCGTACATCACCGCCAGACGGTCGCAGACGCGGGCGATCGCGCCCATGTCGTGGCTGATGTACAGCATGGCTGTGCCGGTGGACTCCTGGATTTCGCGCAGCAGGTCAAGGATGTGAGCCTGAGTGGTCACATCGAGGCCGGTCGTCGGCTCGTCAAGCACAAGCAATTCGGGCTCGCCGGCCAAACCCATGGCGATGGCTACCCGTTGCAGTTGACCACCCGAAAGTTCGTGCGGGAAACGACGGGCGAGCTCGTCCACCTGCGGCAAGTGGACCCGGGACAGCAGTTCCAGCACGCGTTTCTGCAACTCATTCCCCGCCAGACCCAGATGCAGCGTCAAGACCTCGGCGATCTGTTCGCCCACCCGCATGGTGGGAGTCAGCGCTGAACTGGCGCTTTGCGGAATTACCGCCACCCGTTGCCCACGTATGCTTGCCAATTCGTCTGGACCCAGACCAAAGACATCCACGCCCTCGAAGCGCACCGAGCCCGCCAAGACCTGTCCGCCGGGCCGCAAATGCCCTAGCAGGGTCATGCCAAAGGTGGTCTTGCCGCAGCCGGACTCACCCACCAGGCCGAGTGTCTCGCCTCGCTCCATCGATAGCGACACATTGCGGAGCACCTTCACGAACTGGCCTGCTCTGGCGCGGAAACCGGTCGTCAAGCCCTCAACTTCTAGCAGTTTCTGGCTCATGTCGGCGCTTCCTGGCTGCGGTCCAACCCGATCGCTTTGGACAGGGCGTCGCCCGCCAGGTTTATGCCAATGATCAGGCTGCTGAGGGCGAGCACCGGGAACAATGTCCCCCAAGGGTGGACTGCCAGAATGAC
>WTGN01000103.1 GCA_011523545.1 Chloroflexota bacterium
TTTGCTCATTGGAAACAGTACCATTATAATCCAAAACCATACAGCTAGGGAAGGGGAGTTTTGTCGCCAATTAGACCGTCTCGACGGCGAAAAAAGTCTCCCCCTAATTCATTGGGGGGAGATTTAGAGGGGGTGAACCATAGGCAGGCAACCAATATTTAGTACCGGACAAGCCTTGTAGGAGCGCGCCGTTGATTGTCCTTACTCATAATGCGATACTTGGTTTCCGGCGTCCGCTGTGAGAAAATAGTTTGTGCTATTTTTCACAATAACGAGATCCGAATGCGCCCATGATCCGCATCACCTATTCGCGCGAACAGAAGCCGCTCGCGGAGGCGATCCGCGACGACCTTGCCGAGACTTACCAGATAGCGCGGCCGCTTCTGATCGTGCTCGTCTCAACGGCTTCCAATGCCGACCCCAATGTGGCGGCGGAGATC
Organism: Chloroflexota bacterium; assembly: GCA_011523545.1. Classification (GTDB taxonomy): domain Bacteria; phylum Chloroflexota; class Anaerolineae; order Aggregatilineales; family Phototrophicaceae; genus UBA6055. The sequence goes on from WTGN01000103.1 coordinate 441, forward strand.
GCGCGCGCCCGCAGCGAAGGCGCCCACATCCTGCCCATCCTCACAGAGAATATCGCGCTGCCCGCGGCGCTGGCCGGCCGGCGTCCGCTGAATTTCAGCGCCGGTTATGATCGCGCGCGCCTGCTCAAGCGCCTGGCGCAAACGGCAATGACGCCCGACGATATCCGCCGCGCCAATCGCCGCGGCTTGGTTCTGATTGGGGGGCTGGCCCTGCTGGTATTTCTGATCGCGGTCATCGCCATTTCTGGCGGCGCCGTCGCTTTCCCGGTCGCTGAATACAACGAAGAAGCGACATTTCAAGCGCAATGGGTCGATGGCTTGATCCGCGAAACGCTCGAACATGTGCAGCCGCGCAGCACTGAAGACGCGCTCAATTTCCCCGCCACGCATGAAGCGGCGCCCACGCGGCTCTACCTTTACATCCGCGAGACGGCCACCGCCATGGCGCATGAAGGGGGCGGCTGATGCCAACTGCGGACGCGCTGGTTATCGGCTCCGGGCCCGCCGGCATCAACGCCGCCTACGCGCTGCGCGAAGCCGGCATCGAATACCGCATCATCGACCGCTCGGACAGGGTCGCGGTCACCTGGAACAGCCTCTATCCCTCGCTGCGGCTGAATACATCGCGCTTCTTCAGCCAGCTGCCCGGGCGCAAGTTTCCGCTTAGCTTCGGCATCCACCCGACGGCGGCGCAATATTACGGTTACCTGGTCGACTGGGTGGCGGATCAGCAGCTGCCGATCGAGCACGGCGTCGAGGTGCATCGCGTCGCGCCGCGCGCTGACGGGCTCTGGCAAGTGGAAACCAGCGCCGGCATCGAGACCTACCGCGCGGTCATCCCGGCGACGGGCGTCTTTGACAATCCGCAGCTGCCCGCTATCCCGGGCATGGAGCGCTTCGGCGGGGAGATCATGCACTCGCGCGCCTACCGCCATCCCGATCAGGTGCGGGGCAAGCGGACCATGGTCGTCGGCGTCGGCCCGAGCGGGGCTGATATCGCTGTGTCTGCGGGCAAAGCGGCGGCCGGCGGCTTCGCCCATCTGGCGATCCGCAGCGGCGTCGACCTGCGCCCGCGTTATCCTTATGGCTTGCCGCGTCATGCCTGGATGATGCTAGGCAGTTATCTGCCCGAGCGGGCTTGCGTCTGGCTGCAGGAGAAGACGGGCGCGCTAAAGTATAATCTGGGCGAGTTCGGCGTGTGGGAAGCGCCGCCAAGGACGAGTAGTGGCGTCGGTTATCGCGGGCCGGAGCTGCTGAACGCGCTGCGGCAAGGGCAGGTCCGCCCCGTCAAGCATCCGGTTGGCTTTGACGCGCGCGGTGTCACGCTGGCCGACGGCGCCTATCTCGAACTGGATACGGTGATCATGGCCACCGGTTATCAGCCCGTCCTGCATCAATACCTGGATATCGAGATGCAATTCAGCCGCGACATGTTCTACCCCGAAACCAGCTGCGATTGGGATATCGGTCCGAACGGCATCCGCGGCTGGCCCCTGCGCGATGTCAGCGAGCACCCCAACGGGCGTGGCGTGCTGGGCTATGAGGGGCTATATCTGGTAGGCGTCTTCTACAAGGGGCGGGGCGCTTTCTACAATATGCGCGTCGAAGCGGCCATCGCCGCCCAACAGATCGCCGCTTATTTGACCGGGCGGCAGTTCCTGTCCCTCGCCGCCTGACGCGTCATGCGCCGCAGCCTGCTGCTCCTGACCGCGCTGACACTCGCCGTCATATCGCTCTTGATGCTGCTGCGCGCCCTGCTGGGGATGCTGTCGACGCCGTCCATCGTCGCTTATATGACGCTGGAAACCGGCTTGCCCGTCGTCATCGTGCATGACCTGGCGCACAAACTGAAGAAGCGCCTCGATTTCGATTTCTTCACCGAGCCCTCATTTGCACCCAATGGCGCGCGCCTGGCGCTGACCGCCTATCTGAATTTCGGCAGCGACATCGTCGTCTATGACCTGCGCCACGCCCGCCTGCTTCGGCTGACCGACTCAGTCGCCATCGCTGAATCACCCGCCTGGTCGCCCGATGGGCAGTGGATCGCCTTCGCCAGCAATCGAGAAGGGGACAACAATATCTACATCGTCCGCCCAAATGGCAGTGACCGGCGGCGCCTCACGCCCCACCGAGCCGGCGACCGGCAACCAGCCTGGGCGCCCGACAGCCGATCGATCGCCTTCAGCTCCAATCGCGGCGGCGGCTGGGATCTTTATCGCATCGAGCTGTCCAGCGGCGAGGTAACAAGGCTGACCGAGCACGGCGCGCCCGATACCTCGCCCGATTGGTCGCCTGATGGCCGGCGCATCGTCTTTGCCTCCGGGCGGGAAGGCGCGTCGGCGATTTATCTGCTCGAGCTGGCGACGGGCGACGTGTCGCCGCTGGTGGTGACATCGCGTTACGACAGCCTGCCCAAATGGACGCCCGATGGCCGCGCGGTCAGCTTTGCGCGCTCGATCGACGGCGTCTCACGCGTCATGCTGGTTGATGTGGTCAGCAAGCAGGTGCGCCGGCTGGAGCTGGACGAGGTCAGCGCTGATGCCCTGGCCTGGTGGCGGGCGGATTAACTACCGCGACTCGCGAATCACAACTCGGCTCAAGCAACATTACAAGCTCGCAATATGCGAAGTTGTAGGGGCGAGACAAGTCTCGCCCTAAAGTACGCATTATCACAGGCACGGACGCGCCGGCGTGTCCCTCAGCAAACTAGAAATTCGTAGGGGCGAGCCGGCGGCTCGCCCGTACACACACCGGATATGGGCCCGTCCGTGGCGCAGGGCCAAAACACGCCCGCTCACTCGCGCTTCGCGCGCGCGAAAGACGGCGGGTCGGTATGGCGGATCTCGGTGATATGGATCCAGTCTTCGGAATGCTCCTCGACCAGGTAGATGCCGGGTATCGAGATGATGCCGAAGACGAGCCGCACAACCGACGTGCCGATGAAGGCCGCCACAAACTCATCGCCCGACCAGGCGCCCAGGAAGGCGATCAGCAGGAAGATGATGCGGTCGAGCGGGATGCCGATCAGATTGCTGACGAGCACGCGCCCCCATTGATGCTCGCCGCCGAAGCGATTCACCCAGCGCGTATAGACTTCGGTATCGACCAGCTGCGACAGAACCGAGGCGACGACAGCCGCTAGCAAGAAGCGCCATTCGAGCGACATCAGTTGACCGATGGCCACGCTCTCATCCGGCGTCATCTCCGGCGGAAGGCCAGCAACGATGGCGAAGAAAGCTTGCACTATCAGATAGATGGCGGCGGCGGCGATGATGAGCGTGCGCGCCACCTGCGGGCCCGCCAGCTTATGCGCCATATCGCGTAAGGTGAAAGTCAACGGATAAGCGATGGAAAACGCGCTGACGCCAACCCCGAACAGGGTCAAATTACGCAGATTGGAAATATCGGCGACCATCTGCGCCGCGACATAGGCGACGCTCACGAGAATCAATACGTGCAAGTTTCGAATGGACATGTTGCCTCCCGGGTTAAAAGCGATATAACTTACATATTACAGGGATTCCGAATCAGGACGCAAGCGGCAGTAGAATTCAGCGGCGCATACGGGAAAGGAGACCCAGCTTGCTAGTCTTTTCTCTCCTGATAGGCGGCAATTTGGGCGTAAACGGCTGTTTCATCGGCCACCATCCATTCACTTGCGATCAGACCGTCATGTAATTCAAAATGGGAGATCCCCAGGATGGCAACCGGGGCATTCGTTGGCGCGCCATATCGACCGTGCCCACTGTGGGCGCCGCAGAATGTCCAGCGCATGGCCACCCTGACAGCCCGATCATTCTGATGGCGAACGATGAGGTGATGCGGCTCGAAATGTCCGTCTGGTAGCGAGGCCGTTATGCTGGCAGCCATATTGCTGACCGGTTCTCGACCGTAGCTAAGATGACCGCCTGGCCCTTCAAAGCGCGCCGCCGCTACATATTGTTCAGAGACAATGTTGAGATGCTTCCCATTCCAAAGCGCGTCACAGGTGTCAATCATGCGGTTGGCGATTGTATTATCGCCCAGGATGGTCAGCCCGTTTTCGTCGGCCCAGCGCTGCCGCATCGCTTCATTGCCGATGGCATAAGCTTCGGGATTATTGACCCCCAGTGACAGGCCATACGCCACCGGATCCATGCCAAGCTGCTGGACAAACGAAGCCTGGTCGCGCAATTTCCATTCCTCCACCACCTGGTTGTCGCGGCAGAGGCAATCGGCAATGCCCAAGCCCTGGTAAGCGCGCTCGGTTGCCGGGCCCAGGGCGCTGTCTCCCGTGTGCCTTCCGACTGAACGAACGCGATGTGATGAATAGAAACCGCTGGGCTTGTCACCTATGATTACATCATCGGCCAATGGTTTTCGGTTGGCGTAAATATGCATCTGCTCCAAGGTTTCATTGAGAATTTCCTCCGCCGTGTTCATGACACCATGCGGGGATCGTATCGGGCAGACGGGCGCATACCAATCACGAATGCGTCCCACGTCTTCTTCTTCCCAAATGATGTAAGTGATATCGATGATATATTGCTCCGGCGTTTCAAATTCCGGCGCAAAATTTTGCATACCCATACTTAACTCCATTCAATGACAAGCTCTTCAATCCCGAGTCGGTTCAATGACGCGACCAGCCCGCAGCGCCAGATCAATGATTTACATCTAGCTGGTCCGCCCGACGAGATCGGGTGGGGCCGGTTCACAGTTTGAAGGCCTCGCATAATTGCTGGCCACAAATCGGCTAAAGATCCCAATGTGGTCGTGCATGGCCTTTCGAGCCTTATTGGCATCCCGAACCTTTAGAGCCTGCAATATCGGAAGATGTTCCTGATCTGCCCGGTAGTTCTCATGCGATCGCTCATACATGTGGCGCTGCAGTGGCGACAGCATGTCAGCGACAACCTGGAGAATGTGGCGCAGCGCCTCGTTCTGAGTTGCCTCAGCGATTGTCGCGTGAAATTGTGCGTTTAAGTGGAAGGCGGCGGCCGGGTCCTGTGACAGCTTCATTTCGTCGACGATCGCCTCAATGCGAAGAATCAGGTCGTCATCTATGCGTTGGGCGGCGAGCGCGGCCGCTTCAGGTTCGATTAGATCGCGCACCTCCGCCAGTTCCTGGAGGGCCGCATGCCTGAGAGCAGCTTCGAGATCGGCAGCAGTCGCATGTCGGTTGCGCCGTATCATCGGCCCGACAGCCATCCGCTTGCCAGGCGCTACCGTGATGGCGCCCAGCGCGACCAGGCGTTGAATGGCCTCACGAAGCGACGTGCGACCGATCCCGAGCTGTTTAATCAGATCCGCCTGCGATGGGAGATGGTCACCGGGCCGCAGCCCTTGCTCGGCAACAATAACCAGAATTGCATCCACGGCCTGATCAACGAGGCCAGCCCTTGCCAGAGACTTTGAGCTTGATTCCATACTTACTTATCCTCAACAATTGAAACTCTCAGCGCCTTCGCGCCTTGATTTCCTAGCCGATGCCTAACCGCTCTATCAAGAGTATACTGGCGTGCTTTGCACACCGCTTTCAAGTAGCTCCATGTACTTCTGACTCAGCGTTTGCGTGATCGGACCCGGCTTGCCAGGACCGACAGCTCGCCCATCAACCTCCCTGACGGCAAAGATGCCACCCGCCGTACTGGTCAAGAAGACCTCGTCAGCGTTATAGAGGTCGAAGGCTGTCAATCGGCCGACTACGGTTTCCAATCCCTCCGCCGCCGCCAACTCCATAACCGTCTGCCTGGTTATGCCGACGAGGATGTTTTCGCCTGGGGTGTACAATAGCCCTTGCTTCGCGATAAACACATTGTAGCCTGGCGCCTCGGCGACGTAGCCGTCAATGTCAAGCTCGATAGCCTCATCAAGCCCGGCCTCATTTGCCTCCATGCGCATCATGATGTGATTCAAGTAATTGCAGCACTTGATCTTTGAATCCAGGCATTCTGATGGAATCCGGCGCATTGACGATATGCCGGCCCGAATGCCTTCTTGCTGCACGCCGCTGTCTATGAGGCTGAGGTAGGGGATGGCAAAGGCGATCAAATTCGGCTTGCAGTTGTAGGGGCTCAACAGGGGCATGCGTCCCACGCCGCGCGTTACAATGATTTTTATATATGCGTCTTCAAGCTTGTTGCGCCTCATCACCTCAAGAACGACCGCCTTCACCCCGGCCTTGTCGAGCGGGACCTCAATCTTTAGGGCGTGAGCAGATTCAAATAGCCGATCCACATGCTCGTCCAGTTTGAACACCTTGCCACCCCAGGCGCAGGCCGTATCGTACACGGCATCGCCATAGAGCACTACGTGGTCGAAGATAGAGATCCGCGCCTCGTTTTCGGCAACGAACTCCCCGCCAATGTAGACCTGGCGCTCCGAACTGCCGGTGCCAATATTCATCCCTTTCACCTCCGCGCGCGCTAGTGTCCCGCCTGTATATGTTGTCGGTCTGCCGCATAGATCGTGGCGCTGGCCGAACTGCTCTCGTGCACCGCAGCTACAGCTTAACCTGCCAGCAATCAATTTACATAGATGATATTGCTTGACCGAGCAAGTTCATTGAAGTAATATGATAGCAGATAGCTGATAGGTGTGACAATGGTTGTGACACGCACAAACTATTCGCATTCATCGCCGAGCCGCCGGAATTATTGAGTATCGTCGAGGCGGACTGATGCTTGATATGGCGCGGCGCCAGTTTGTTGTTCATAAGACACATTAGGAGGAACGGGAAAATGTTTATCTCATACAAGAAATTGCTATGGACAATTTTAGTACTGATCGTCGCTTTGCCGGTGTTTTCCCTCGCGCTCGCGCAAGACGTCAATCCCGCTGCCTGCAACGTCGAGGCGCCCGTATCTCCCACCACCATCAACTTCCTGGCCTGGGCGGGTGTCAGCATATTTTTCTATAACGACGAGTTTGCGAAGTGCAACGACGTGGAGAACCTGGAAGTCGACGCGCAGATCCTGGACTTCGTCGGCGTGACGGAACAGTTTCGCCTGGCGCTGTCCGCGGGCGGCGCATCGCCGTATCAAATAGTGCATGCGTCCAATACCGAAATCGTCGAATGGGGTTCGGCGGGCTGGCTCCTGCCACTCAACGATTTGATTGACAAGTACCGCGAGGAATACGACCTGGACGACCACTCGTCCACCGCTTGGGAGGGCGCCACCATAGACGGCCAGGTGTACGGCATTCCGTTTCGGGCAAACACGCTTCACGTCTGGTACCGGTCGGACCTGTTCGAGGATTATGGCCTGTAACCGCCCACGACATACGATGAAGTGATGGCGGCCTGTGAGGTCCTGAAGGACGAGCCCAGCATCAACCTTCCCTTCACCATGCAAGTGCATGCCGGCTGGGCCTGGGAGTTCAGGTTCTTCTCCTTCATCCGCTCCTTCGGGGGAGACTACCTCAACGACGACAACAGTCCAGCATTCAACGGCCCGGAGGGCGTCACCGCCGCCACCAAGATTAAGGCAGTCATCGACGCCTGTATGGGTCCCGAAGGCATCACCTACAGTATCGATGATAGCGCGAACGGGCTGGCGAACGGCACAATCGCGTTCATACACACCTGGGCGGGTCAAGGCGCTATCTTTGAGGATCCGGACACGTCGAGCGTGGTGGGCCTGATCGAGTCCGCGCCCGCGGCCGCTCCCAACCCCGGAGGTCTGCTGGGAGGCAGCGCCTGGCACGATTACTTCATCATTCCGGTGACGAACGAAGTGGACCCGGATTTCGTCTTCCGGCTCATAATGGAAGCCACGGACAAGCAGAGCCAGGAGGAGGGCGCAAAGATTCAACCGATGACCCGATTGTCGGTCCCTGAATACCTGGCCAATGCGGCGGCCATCAACGAGACAATCGCCCATGGCGTGGGCATCTATGACGCCAACCCGGCGGTGGTCCTGGCGCAGACTGCCCTCTGGAACTGGCTGCCGTTCATCGGCACTGGCGAGATGACGCCACAGGAGGCCTTGGATGCGGCGGCGGCGGAGTATATTGCCGAGGCAACCGTCCAGGGCTACCTACCCTAGTCAATACAACGATAAAGGTCGCGCTCGATGGACCGAATCTGGCGCGACCCCCTCATTCTGAACCGGACCAAGGCGTGAAGAAGAGGAAGCGGCTATAAAACGAGGAACGTTCTTCTGGTTTACTGCTCCTAGCAACATCGTGATGATCGCGCTGATGACCGTGCCCCTGGCGATGGCGGTCTGGCTGAGCCTAAACTTCATCACGTTTCGCACCCTTGACGCGCCGGAATTCATCGGGCTCGCAAACTACCGGGAGGTGCTTTCCGACGCGCGGTTCTGGCAGGCGCTAAGCTTTACCTTGCTGATCGCCTTGATCAGTGTCCCGGCGCATATCATATTCGGTTTGGCGGTGGCGCTGCTCCTCGACGAGACGTCGGGGCGGGTTCGGCGCCTCTTCCTGCCCCGGATGCTGATGCCCATGATCGTGGTTCCCGTCGTGGGGACGCTCATGTTCCGGCAATTGTTCGAGCCTACCGGCTTGTTTGCCTGGTTCTTCAGTGAGGTCCTTGGGCAGCGCTTCATCTTCACAGAGTTCTCTGTGAAGGCGCTTATCATCCTGCACACGATCTGGGCGAGCACGCCATTTGCCCTGGTCATCTTCTTTGCCGGCCTACAGATGCTGCCCGGGGAGCTTGTCGACGCTTCGTCAATCGATGGCGCAAGCAGGTTGCAGCAGTTGCGCTACATTGTAATTCCCCACTTGCGGTCATTGATCGTGCTTGAGGCCCTGATCGCTCTTATGGATTTCTTTCGCCTTTTCGACAGCGTGTTCATCCTGACGGAGCAGAATCCGATTTTCAAGGCTGACACCGTCATGACCTATAACTTCAGAGTGGCGATTACCGTGCAGCGCCTGGGCAAGGGGAGCGCCATGGCCATCCTGGCGATGATCGGGATCTTCGTTGTGGTCATCCCCTTCCTAATCATGACCTACCGCGAGCAGATTGAGGAACGTTGATATGCGGCCAGTCACGAACCCGGTCGGCCGGTTCGTCATCTACGCCCTGCTGATAATGTTCCTGCTGTGGAGCGTCGTCCCCATCCTCTGGATAACGCTTCAGTCGTTCAAGACGCAGCGGCAGGCGGCCGCGCGCGCCCCACTGTTCGTTTTCAAGCCTACGCTCGAGAACTATGGCCGTCTGTGGTTGGATTCAATCCCTGACAGCCCCGCGATGCTCGTTGTTGGATTGACGGGCGTCGTCGTCCTGGTACTCCTTGGAGTCCTTGCGCAACGACTGCCCATCCCGAGAAACATCATCTACATCGGTATCCTGGCTGCTTTGATCGCGATCATTTGGGGCATTCCCAAAATCGTGGATACGGCAAAGTTCTATGACTACTTTGTGAATTCGCTGATCGTGAGCGCGGGGGCAGTCGCCATCTCGGTCAGCATTGGCTGTCTGTCTGGTTATGCCCTTGCGCGATACTCCGGGATGTCTGGCGTGGCGCTTTTGCTCGTGGCGCTCGCTTTTCGCGCCCTGCCCAGGATGGCGTTCTTGCTTCCCTTTTATTGGATGGGCCGGTTAAGCGGCCTGCACGATACCTATTTCCTGGTGATAATTGCTCTGGTGGCAGTAAACCAACCGTTCACGATCTGGTTGTTGCGCAGCTTTTTTATGGATATACCACGGGAGATTGAGGACGCGGCCATGATCGACGGCGCCTCCCGGCTCGGGGCCTTCCTGAAGGTGATCACCCCGATCATGTGGCCGGGCATTTTTTCGACGGCCTTGTTCACGCTCTTGCTTGCCTACCACGAGTTCTTGTTGGTGAGAATACTTACACAGTCCAAGTGGACTCTGCCGCTGGCGATGGTCCAGTTTGTCGGCGGCGCGCAGATGCCGGGCCAGATTCCGATGCAGGCGGCAGCGGCCGTGTCCAGCACCATTCCGATCGTGTTGGTCATTCTCTTCTTCCAGAAGCAACTGGTGAAGGGCTTGTCGGCCGGGGCAGTGAAGGGCTGAGCCAGACGCGCGGAGGCTTAGGGACAGGTACGGGCATTTATCCAATTCACAGCGAAGGAGATGAAGATATGTCTAGCGAAAAAAGCAAAGAAGAAAAAAACAAAGAACTGATCGAGCGTTTGTACACTGCCCTCAACAAGAGCGTACTCGGGATAATGGAGGAGTTTTGGACCGAGGATATGGCTTGGTACGGTCCAGCGGGTATCGGCACCTTGCGTGGCATTAAGGAGTTTGAGGAGGTGTTGCGCCGGCCCGCCATTAATGCGATTCCCGACAAAGTGGCGCGCGACGAGATCCGCATCGCCGAGGGGGACTATGTAGCCGCGCACGGCTATCAACATGCCACCCACACCGGGGACTGGTTTGGAATCCCCGCCAGCGGAAAGCCTATCAAGTTACGCTACATGGACTTCTGGCGCGTCGAGGGCGATAAGTTGGCGGAGAACTGGGTGCTTATCGATATCCTGGGCTTTCTGGAGCAAGTGGGTTATGACATCAACAAAGTGCTCGCCTTCATCGGCTCCAAGCCGCCTGAGTTCTTTGACGACGTCGAGACGGACTGAATCAGGCTGAGAGCGCCTGCCGGCCGGTCGCTCATGTTCTTACCGCGCCCATAACATCAGACCGATCCACAAGCGCTAGCTAGCGCTCCGACGCGCAGGATTGCCCCGCCCGCTGAAGATAGCGCCGCTCGCGCTCAAGGATGGCGCGCTTGCGCTCGATGCCCCAACGATAGCCGCCCAGGCTCTTGTCGAGGCGGATGACGCGATGGCAGGGAATGACCAGGGCGACCGGGTTCCGGGCGCAGGCATTGGCGACAGCGCGGACCGCGTTCGGCTGGCCAATGGCGGCGGCGACCTCGCTGTAGCTGCGCGTCTCGCCGACCGGGATCGACTGCAGCCGCTCCCAGACCGTCAGCTGAAAGGCGGTGGCGCGCACATCGAGCGGCAGGTCCAGGTCAGGCTGCCAGCCTTCGAGATATGCGATGACGCGCTCCACCCAGTATCCAACGCCCTCGTCATCGTGGATGCGCTCGGCGCGGGCGAACTCGGCCTCCAGGTCGGCAATCAGCGGCTCGGGCGCTTCCCCCAGGCTGAGCTTGCAGATGCCCCGCTCGGTCACTGCGACAAGCAGATAGCCGAGATTGCAGGGCACAGCGCTGTAGAAAATCGTCATGCCGGCGCCGAGCTTGCGATAGGTCGATGGCGTCATGCCAAGCTTTTCATCGCTCTGTTCATACAAGCGGCTGGCCGAGCCATAACCGGCGCCGTAGATGGCGTCCGTGATGCGCGCGCCACCGCGAACTTGCGCTTTGAAATCCTCCAGGCGCAGGCCGGCGGCATATTGTCGGGGCGATATGCCGGTCGCGCCTTTGAAGAGTCGTTGCAAATGATAAGGGCTGACATGAAAGCGCGCGCCCAATTCCTGAAGGCCAGCCGCCTCGGGCCGGATATCCCGCAGATAGTCGCAAACCTGCGCGACTAGATTCGCCTGACTCTCGTTCAACTCTTTGCTGACCATGCCCGCTTCTCCACCCGTGTTCAGTAAGCACATCATAAACTCGGCGGCCCGGCGGAACACTCTGATTCTTGCGCGATTGCAGGCGCGATTGCAGGGGCGGCGCTAGCTATGATCCGTTTCGTCTTCACCCCAGGGGCGGACGAAGTCCTCCGGCTGCACACCCAAGGCGTCGGCCACGCGATTGATGTAGTTGAAGAAGCCGATGATCTGGGTCGCGTCGTGAATGGCGACATCGTCCAGGCCGGCCGCACGCAGCCCTTGCACATCCGCCTCGCCCATCGCCGCGGGCGCGCGCGTCAACTTCTCGGCGTAGGCGCAGAGAGCGCGATCGACATCGTTCAGGGGCGCGGACCGCCAATCGCGGGCGATGGCATCGACGAAGGCGTCGGCCGCTTCATCATCGGCGAATTCATCGACCTCAGCCCGGAGGTCATGGGCATGCGAGCGGATTCAGTAGACGCAATGGTTGGCTTTGCTGACGACGACGGCGAGCATCTCGCGCTGGCGCCGCGTGAGGGGGGACTGGGCGAACATGGTGGCGCCGTACATATCCATCGACGCCTTCATGACGCGGCCGTTGAGCGACATGATTTGTACGATGTTCCAGACGCGGCCGGCGCGGGCGACCGCTTTTTGGAGTTCTTTCTTGAGCAAGCCGGTGGCCTGGTCGATTGTGATTTGGCGGATGTAGGGCATGGTTGGGTCTCATTCAGCTAGGAATTGAGCTAATTCTTTGTCGCTGATATAATATAGGTAAGGTCTTGTCGAAGCAGCAAAATGATAGGCCGCGCTCGAACTTAGTATATCCTTTGGTCAAGACGAATTGAATTGGAACTGGTCGCTACGTTTCCCGATTCTGATCAATAACTTAGCAAACCGCAAACCAACCGCTAAACACGTTCCATAATGGAGATACACAATGAGCGATGAGAATAGCGCGATGACTAACGAAGAACTGTTTGAGTACATGAAAACGCAATTTGAAGCCATAAACACGCGCTTTGACGCCCTCGAAAAAGCGGTGGAAGAAAACACAATGGCTATTCAAGGCCAAAATGTTACGCTGGAGCGTATCGCGCACGACCACGAGCGCATGGACAACGCCTTGCGGGCGGCTGGTTTCGCCCGCTATATGGAGTAACCAGCAAACCTCGACACCTCCACTTTTGAGCTGGACTTTGACAAAGCTTACTTCCGCAGCCTTGGATCCAGCGCGTCGCGCAATCCGTCGCCGATGAAGTTGACGCAGAGCACGGTCAGCGAGATCAGCAGGCCGGGCCAGAACACCAGCGTCCAGGTGATGGTCAGGTAATCCTTGCCATCAAAGAGCAGGCGCCCCCAGGTGGGAAAATCGGGCGGGAAGCCCAAACCGAGGAAGGACAGCGCCGATTCGGTGATGATGGCGGCGGCCACGCTGAAGGTGGCGGCGACGATGACCGGGCTCATCACGTTGGGCAGGATGTGGCTGGCGAGGATGCGTCCGTCCTGCGAGCCGACGGCGGTGGCGGCGGTGATGAATTCGCGCGATTTCACCGTCAGCACTTCACCGCGCACGAGACGGGCCGTCGGCATCCATTGCAAACCACCGATGACGGAGACCATCAACAGAAAGACGCCGCCTTCAACGCCGAAGGCCCCTTTCAGCGGTTCGCGGAAGAGCATCATCAGCACGAGCAGAAGCGGCAGCTGCGGCAGGGCGATGAAGATATCAGTCATGCGCATCAGCGGGTTATCGAGGCGGCGGAAATAACCCGAGGCCAGGCCGATGACCGTACCGATTGTGATTGACACCAGCATGGCGGAAATGCCGATCATGAGCGAAACGCGGCCGCCTTGCAGCGCGCGCGCCAGCGTATCCCGCCCCAGGCTGTCCGTGCCCCAGGGATGCTCCGGCGACGCCACCTGATAAGCGTCGACGATGTCGATGTATTCCGGGTCGAGCGTCCATAGCAGCGGCCCGATCAAGACGCCAAGAAGAATGACCGCCAGCACGCCGATGGCCATCATCGCCAGCCTGTGTTTGCGGAATTGATTCCAGGCATCGCCGATGAAGGTGCGCGCCTGCTGCATTTCCGCCACATCGAGTTGCGCCGGTTTCGTCTTCGCTTTAGCGGTCATAATCTCAGCCCCTCATGCGGTTTAGGTGTAGGTGACGCGTGGATCGAGAATGCCGTAGAGGACATCGGCGACGATATTAAACAGCACCACCAGCACGGCGAAAATGAAGGTGACCGTCTGCACAGTTGGCAGGTCGCCGCCTTGAATGGCGATGATCAGGTACTGTCCGATGCCGTTGACGCGGAAGATCTGCTCGGTGATGAGGGCGCCGGCGAAGATGCCCGGGATGCCCAGCGCGATCAAGGTGACCACCGGGATCAAACTGTTGCGCACCACATGGCGGCTGACGACCACGCGTTCGGTCAAGCCTTTGGAACGCGCCGTGCGGATGAAATCTTGCTGCAAGTTCTCCAGCGTGGACGCGCGCGTATACCGGCTCATCTGCGCCGTGGTGTAGAGCGTCAGCACGGTCACCGGCATGATCATCTGCCGCAGCTGCAGTTGCAATGTCTCGATATCGGTGACCACAAGGGTGGTGTCGTAGACCGATGGAAACCATTTGAGATTGACGCTGAAGATGATGATGAACATCAAGCCGGTGAAGAAGGTCGGCACGGAGAAGCCGACCATCATCAAGAAGGTGCCAACCTGATCGAAAATGGAATACTGGCGATACGCCGAATAGATGCCGACAGGGATGGCGATCAAGACGCCGAGAATATAGGACGAGCCGACCACCCAGAGCGTCTGCGGCAGGCGCTCGGCGATGATATCGATGACGGGGCCGCGCGTCGCCCAGGAGATGACCCGCGTCCGCTCTTCCGAGCCGGGGAAGGTGATATTGGTGACGGTCTCGATGAAGTTCAGCGGTTCGGCAATGAAGAATTGATTCAGCCACTTGACATATTTGACCACGAAGGGGTCGTCCGCCCCGAGCGCCTCGCGGATTTTGGCGCGCACCTCAGGCGGGATGGTCAGCGGCAGGTTGCCGGTCGGGTCGCTGGGGGATAATTCGAGGATGGCGAAGATGATGAAACTGATGACGAGAATCGTCGGTATCGCGGTCAGGAGCCTTCGAACTATGTATTTGCCCATGTGATTGCCTCGTCCTGCTCTTCGACAGTGATTGAACTACAGAGAACGCAGAGAACACAGAGATTATTCAAGATTTATGAAGCGTTCAATGCCGCCCTTGGTCAGTTGTTTGACATTGAAATTGATGAGCAGCCCCCGCGTCAGACCTGTAATCTTCAAATATGAAATAATTTGCGTGTAATGTATCGGAGCGAGTTCCTTTACTGATTTCAATTCTACAATGACCTCATTTTCAACGACGACATCAACCCTTAATGTGCCGATTATGCGTCCGCGATAACGGACTTCAAGCGGCTTCTGCCTTTCATAATGTAGTTGCCGGTGTTCGAGTTCAACACAAAATGCCTCTTCATATAAGCTCTCCAAAAGACCTGCGCCAATTCGTTTATGAACTTCAATGGCAGCGCCGATGATCTTGTACGTAAGCGGATCCCAATTCTCAGACGCGTTCCATTCCTTCAAGTCTCTGCGCTCTCTGTAGTTCAATACAAAAGTGTCGCCCTACTCCTGGATAAGGAGCAAGGCGACAACAATTGCAAACCGTGCTACATGCGCGTCCAATCTGCGATATTCCAAAGTTCGGAATCCCAGGCGTTCATGTCAACGCCGTGGACGCTGTTGTGATGGGCCGACACGCTGCCACGGTAGACCAGAGGGATCATGACTCCGTTCTGCACCAGCATGTCGTTCATCTGGATGGCCAGAGCGGCGCGCTCTTCGAGGACGGCCGTCTGCGCAATCTGCTCGAGCAGGGCATCGTAGTCTTCATTGTACCAGCGCGGAATGTTCGAGCCATTCCAGCTGTTGTGCGGTCCCACGATTTCCGTTGTGCGCCAGTTGCCCATGTACGCTTCTGGATCGGTGCCGTTCGAGCCGTTGGTATACATCTCGATATCGGTATAGAACTTCGAGTAGGTATCGGGGCTGGCGATATCGCCGCCGAAGAAGACAGCGGCGTCAATATTGCGCAGCTCGGTGTCGATGCCGATCTCGGACCACCATTGCTTGATCAGCGCCTGCGTATTCTGGCGCACAGCGTTGGTCGAGGTCTGGTACGAGACCATCAAGGGCGTACCCATGTATTCGCGGATGCCGTCGCCGTCGCTGTCGACGATGCCAGCTTCATCCAGCATGGCGTTGGCGGCGTCGATATCTTGCGCCAGGCAGTCATCGTTGTTTGGCGATGCGTAAATGGGGGGACCTGGCAGGACATTGCAGGTGGGCGTGCCGCCGGCGCCATAGAGCTGACCAGCGATAACGCTGCGGTCGATGGCTTTCGACATCGCTTGCCAGACCGCCGGAACCTGCAAGAACGGGTGACCGTTGCTGCCGTCTTCCAGCCACACCGAGCGCATATCGTCACCCAATGCCGAGTCTGGATTCGTGTGATTCATGATCAGGCGCTCGACATTTGTAGCGAATGCGACGATGACCGTACCCTCGCCGGCCGCTTCCATCGCGTTCAAGACCTGGGGCGAAATCTGCAAGTTCCAGGCGTAGTCCGCTTCACCCGTTTCCAAGACTGCGCGCGCAGCTGATTCGGCGTCGCCGCCGCCTTTAAAGACCGCGCGGGAGAAGGCGGGCTGCCCCTCAACGCGATAGTTGGGGTTGGCGGTGTACGTTACGACATCGTTGGTGCGGAAGTCCTCGACCACGAAGGGTCCCGTGCCAATCGGGGCAAAGTTCTGCTCGTTGCAGCCCAATGCGGCCGCCCCCATGCAATCCTCAAACTGGGCCTTCTGGATGATGGGCGTGAAGTAACCGACGAACGCGCCATACGGGAAGGGCTTGGGCGCGTCAAAGTTGATGCGGACGGTCAAGTCATCCAGCGCTTCAATGGATTCTACATTGGCGAATTGAGACAGCACGGTACAGCCTGTGTCAGGATTCATGCAGAAATCGCCGCTGAATACGACATCGTGGGCGGTCAGGGGACTGCCATCGGACCAGGTGATGCCTTCGCTTAAGTTCCACGTGATGGAAGTCAAATCCTCGGCGACGCCGCCATTGGCGACCGTTGGAATCTCGTCCACCAGCCAGGGCACCATGACGCCGTCAGGATCGTAGCGCGCCAGCGGTTCAAGCACGAGCGCGGCCGCCTCGAATTCTTTGGTGCCGTTGCCGAGATAGGGGTTGAGGTGAGACGCCGCCTGCCAGAACAGGATGTTCACGGTATCTTCACTTTGGGCTAGGGACAAGCCGCCAAAAGACGAGAGCGCCATAACCACGATCAATAGAAGGGTGAGTTTGGTCTTCATGTTTTCCTCTCTGTTTATCTACTGCGCGAGACATTAACGCCGCGCAAATTATACCGAATAATGATTCGATTGAGCAAATCACGCCGGTGACCGGCCGGCGACGACGCCGTAGAAAAATGAGGCGTGCAAGCGCACGCCTCTTCTGACTGAATTAGGCATCAAGCCGGATCACATATCCAAACGATGCCAGTCCTCGATATTCCACATCTCCGAATCCCAGCCGTTGATGTCCACGCCTCCCAGTGAATTGGCGTAGGCGGACGAGGCCGAGGAACGGTAAACCAGCGGAATCAGCGCGTATTCCTGGACCAGGATGTCGTTCAAGCGAATGATGATCGCTGCGCGCGCCTCGGCGCCAGCAGTGCTGCTCAGCTCATCAAGCGCGGCATCATAATCCGCATTGCAGAAGCGAATGATGTTGGAGCCGGTCCAGTTGTTGTCCGGTCTTGGCGCTTGCCCGCAACGATTGTTGGAAAGCAGGCTCTCCATATCGGGGGATGCCGATCCGGTCGTGTACATCTCCACATCGGAGAAGAACTTTTGGTAGGTATCGGGGCTTGCCGGGTCGCCGCCGAAGAAGACGCCAGCATCGATATTTCTCAACTCGGTTTCGATGCCAATTTGGCCCCACCATTGCTTGATCAGCGCCTGGGTGTTTTGGCGCACGGCGTTAGTGCTAGTCTGATACTGGACGCGAATTTCGTGCCCATCGTATTCGCGGATGCCATCGCCATTGCTATCGACGATGCCGGCTTCATCAAGCAAAGCATTGGCGCCCGCGATGTCCTGGTCGCAAGTGTTGTTCATCGAGACGTTGGAGGCCGGTGAATTGATGAAGTTGCATGTCGCTCGCCCTGACCGTCCGTAGAGCTGCTCGGCGATGATGTTGGTGTCAATCGCCATGGACATCGCCTGGCGGATGGTCATGTTCTTGAGGAAGGGATGCGGGTTTGAGCCATCCTCCATCCAGACTGAACGGTTTGGACTATCTGGGCTGGGATCGGTGCCGTTGATCCAAATGGTTTCAATCGCTTGCCCGTAGGCCACAACCACCTGGCCATTGCCAGCCGCTTCCATCGAGTCCAAGACCGCCGGTGAAATCTGCAAGTTCCAGGCGTAATCAGCTTCGCCCGTTTCCAATACGGCCCGCGCGGCCGATTCGGCATCGCCACCGCCCTTGAAGACGACGCGGTCGAAGTGGGGCTTGCCCATATCGGCATCGCGATAATTCTCGTTGCGGACGTAAGTGACGACATCGTTGGGGCGGAAGTCTTCAACAACGAATGGACCCGTGCCAATCGGAGCGAAGTTCTGCTCGCTGCATGCCGACATCTCCGCGCCCAGGCATTCGCCGAATTGCGCTTTCTGCAAGATGGGCTGGATGTGAGAAACGAAGGGACGGAAGGGATTCGGCTTCGGCGCGTCAAAGGTTACAGTGACTTGGTGCATGCCCATCGCTTCGACGCTGACCACACCAACAAACTCGTCGCCCTGGACACAGCCAGCTTCGGGATGGGTGCAGTATTCCCAGGTGAAGACGACATCGTCAGCGGTGAATGGACTGCCATCCGACCACAGGATATCATCGCGCAAATTCCAGGTGATGGACGTCAGGTCTTCGCTGATGCCGCCGTTTTCCAGCGTGGGAATCTCGGTGGCCAGTAAAAGATTCAAGGAGCCATCAGGCGACCAGTTCGCAAGTGGTTCCAAAACGATTGCCGAAGCATCAATATCCTTGGTGCCGCCGGAGAGGTAGGGATTGAGGATTGAACTGGCTTGCCAGTAAAGGATGGTGACCTCTTGCATATCTTGTGCCATCGCCGCGCCGCCAAAAAGCGTGCTGAAGATGAACAAGACGGCCAATAGAGTAAGTTTGACTCTCATGTCGTTTCCTTTCTTTACTTGTGATTAATCAGATACTCAAAACTGGCAGCCCCATAATACACGAAAAACGCGAGTAATATCAAATCTAATCTGCGTTTGATTATTTGTATAAGAACTAACATGGCGAAATGGGGCGCGATTTTCGCCGACGCCGGCCCGATTTTGAGGGCTTTCGGCCCCGCAATTCACTGGGGCCGCCGCAGGAGGTTGATCAATATCGCCAGGATGACCTTGACCATGTAATAGACCGAGCGCAGTGGCGTAATTGAGGAATCGCCATGCTGACGCGGGATCATCCGCACCGGCGCCTCCGCCCCCCGCAGGCCGGCCCGATGCAGCATGAGGATCGCTTCCGGCTCGGGGTAATCCTGGGGATAAGCTTGGGCGAAAAGATTGATGGCGCGGCGGTTGAAGGCGGCACAGCCCGAAGTCGGGTCGGTGACGCGCTGGCCGATAATCGCTGTGAGCAAGCGCGCCAGGATGCCGCTGCCCAAACGGCGGAACAGCGGCGTTCCATAGTCGCCGCGGGCGTCGATGAAGCGGGAGCCAATGACCACATCGACATCGCGCGATTCCAGGCATTGCAGCAGCGCGATATTGTTTTCGGGCGCATGTTGGCCATCGCCGTCATTGCGCAGGACGATGTCGTAATCATAGTCCCGGGCAAATTGGAAACCGGCCTGCACCGCCGCCCCAATGCCGAGGTTGAAGGGCATGTCCAGCACAGCGGCGCCGGCCGCCCTGGCAACCGCCGATGTGTCGTCGCTCGAGCCGTCGTTGAGGACCAGCAGGTCAGCGCCGGGCAGCTGTTCCCGGATGCCGCGCAGGGTTGTGGCGATGCTGCGCCCTTCGTTCAGCGCCGGCAGTATCACCAGGATGCGCGCGCCATCCATCGGCTCAGGCTCCATCAAGAGCGGCGCGCCTGATGTAGCTCGGGTCGCATTGCGGGATCACATCTTCGATATCGGCGGCGAATCTCTGCGTCGTTGTCGCCAAAGCGAGCCGCAGCCCCGGTTCAAGATAAGCCAAAGCGCGGGAGCAATTGCCCAGCTGTATCTGAGAAAAGCCGGCCCAAAAATAATGCTGGGGGTTGAGGCTGCCCAACCCGATGGCTTTTTCAAAGGAATCGGCCGCGTCTTCAAGGGAGCCAAGCCGTTCCTGCGCGCGGCCAAGCATGAAATAACAGTGGAGATAGTCCGGGTTCACATCGACGCAGTCCTGAAGATGACGCAGGGCCTGCGCTGGATTACCCTCAAAGCTCACGGCGATTTCACCCAGGCGAAAGAGGGCGTGCGGATTGTATGGATCGGCGTCTATCACCTGCTGCAAGAACTCCTTGGCCGTCTCGATATTGCCGAGATCCTTCTCGATGATGGCGATATCAATGGCGATGAGATTCATGTTGGCGGCGAGGCGGTAAGCGGTCTTGAAGTCGTCCAGCGCGCCGGCAAAGTCATTCCGGTTCCAGCGGATGAGCCCGCGAGCGCGAATGGCTTCGGCGCTGTTCGGGTCCGCTTCCAGCAAGTCTTCCACGAGCAGCTCGGCGCGTTCCGGCTGATCCAGGCTGTTGTAGACCTCGGCCAGATAAGCGCCGGCGCGGCTGTTTTCCGGCTCCAACTCGAGCGCATGCAGGGCGTAGCCAAGGGCATCGGTCGCGCGCTTGTCCCAATCCAGCGCCCAGGCATAAATCGCCCAGGCGTCGGCGTCGAAGGGGTCGGCATTGATCGCCCGCGCGCCATAAGTCACCGCCTCGTCAAAGCGGCTTGCGTTGATCAAACCGATGGCGACGCGGCGGAAGACCTCGACCGAATTCGGCATTGATTCGGCAATTTGGCGGTACAGGTCGGTCGCCTCATCAAGCGCGCCGCTCAGCCAATAGTTGTTGGCTTCTACCAGGCTGTTGCGCCGGTCCGTCGTTGCCGTGGGCTCGGGCACCGTCATCGTCGCCGCGGTGTCCTCAAGCCGGCCGATGAAATCAAAAACGGCCTTCTGCACGATGGGCGCCAGCGTCGCCTGGTTAAGCAGAGCGCCGACCCCGGCCGCGATCAACGCAAGCATCAAGAGGTAAAAGCCGAGCCGGCGGCAGCCGATCACGCTGCGCCGCTGCACCCCTTGGTATTTCTTTGGCGTCCGAATCTGCATGAGCAGACCGCCCTGTCCTTCGCTGCTACGGGCGACTCACAGAGTCGCCCCTACAACATTCCGCTGCGGCGGGCGACCTGATAGCTCGCCCCTACAAATCTCGCGTTCTGGCGGGCGACTCAACAAGTAGCCCCTACAGCGGAACCAATTCGAGAAACGCGCTTAGATCAGCCAGCAAGAAGTCGGGATCGCTGTTGAGCAATTCAGCGCGCGGCGTGTAGCCGGTGCAGACGGCGACGGCAATCGCGTCAATGGCGCGCGCCGCTTGAATATCGGCCGGCGTATCGCCAATCACAAATACATCAGCGCCCTTGATCGCCCGCCCGGCATGATCCTGCGCCCGCTCCAGCGCCAGCCGTGTCAGATCCGCGCGATCGGCCGATTCGTTGCCGAAGGCGCCGAGTGGGAACCAGGCGGGGTCAAAGCCGGCCATCTCCAGCTTGATGCGCGCCGTCTTCGACGTGTTGCCGGTGACCAGGCCGACCAGGACGTCGGGGCGTTCGCGCAGGGCGCCAAGCAGTTCCATCGTGTGGGGCAAGGCGTCGGCGCGGTAGCCGGGGCTGATCGCGCGCATGTGCCGCGCCATGACCGTCTCATAAGCGGGCATCGCCCGGCCAATCGCCGCCGTCGTAAAGCCCTGCGGCGCCAGCAAATCGGCGACGATGCGCCAATCGGTCTTGCCGCCGAAGACATGATTGTCGAGATCGCCGGTCATGCCGAAGCATTCTTGCATAGCGCGCCGTTTGGCCTCGCGCCCGATGCCGCGGCTGATGAGCAGCGTACCGTCAATATCAAAGAGGACTAGTTTCATATTTCCCCCGCTGCGCGCGCGTAACTGCGGGCGACCCAATGGCTCGCCCCTACAACTATCGCCAATGCATTTACTCCACGCCTTCCATGACGATGAAGGAGGCTTCAGCCGCGCCCGCGCGCACTTTGATGGCGGCCTGGTATTCCTCCGAGTTATACATGCGCTGCGCCGCCTCGACACTGTCGAACCTGAGCAGGACGATGCGCTCGGTCACATCCGGCCCTTCGAGGATGACCTTGTCGCCGCCGCGGACGATGAAGGCGCCGCCGTATTTTTCGACGATGGCGGGCGTCAGCTTCATGTATTGCCGGTACTGGTCCATGTCGGTGACGTTGGCGCGCACCATCAGGTAGGCGGGCATCACACTCTCCTTCATCGGATTGGCTCTTGCCCACATGATAACGCCTGTTGGCGGCTTGATGTAGGGGCGGCGCTCGGTATAATTGGCGCGGCGAGGGGGTGGATGTGTCCCGGTGGATGCCCCGGTCTTCAAAACCGGTGAGCGGTTGCGCAGCGCAGGCGCTGGTGGGTTCGACTCCCATGCACTCCCGATTGGTTGACATTCCCGATTGTTTCTGATCTAATTTTTCAAAGTTGGCGCGAGAAGCGATCTCGCGTTTTTTTTGGATCCGTAGCCTGGAGGTGTCGGGATGCCCATGTTTCGCAATGCAGTTGATATCGACATTTGGCCGGTTAGCAAACTCATGGATGCGGTGTCAAGCAATCCATCCGGCAGCAACAAAGTAACGATTCCTGAGTTTCAACGTCGGTTGGTGTGGAGCCAATCGACGCGGAAAGGTTTGATTGACTCCATTAAACGCGGCTATCCCTTTGGTTCAATCCTCATTTATGAGGATATTGCCCGGGGGCACGCCGTTGGCGACGGCAAGCGACACTACAACCTGATAGATGGCTTGCAGCGCACGCAGGCGCTAAAGAGTTATGTCGAATACCAGAACGGTTACTTTACGCGGGCAGATCTGGATGATGAATTCGTAGACGCGGTTGCCGCTCAGTTGGAAAAGCGTACCGATGAATACAAAGACAGAATCCGGCAGACGGTCGTCGACTGGGTTAAAGGCAAAAACAGCTACGATGCGGAAGAGGGATGGCTTACTGGGAATCTCGTCGAAGCGCTTATCGAAAAGGTGCTGAGGTACCCGGCGGACTCAAGCTTATTCCGAGACCTTTATTTTGACTTGAACCGCAATGAAGAATTGACCAAGGTCCTGGGCCGATTTCTCGATGCGGTTAGCGGCGAAGTCAAGCTTGTGCTGGATGCCAAAATACCAGTGCTCATTTACAGCGGACCGTCCTCCGAGCTGCCGACAGTCTTCGAGTTGCTCAATTCCAAAGGCACAGTGCTCAGCCGATATGAAATTTATGCCGCGCGCTGGATAGACGTCCGCCAGCAAATCATGAATACCGACGTGATAGATGTGATATGGAAGAAGTACGAGACGCTGGAAGATGAAGGCTTCACGCTTGATGTCTCGGAGGAAGCGCCTGACGAAGCGTCGCGCCGCAATCGGCCGTATACCCTCTTTGATTATCTCTTTGGTTTAGGCCAGCATCTTGCGGACAAATTCCCGCGGCTCTTCAAACCGGTCAAGGACGACCGACCGAGCTCCGTCGGCTTCAACCTCGTGACCGCGTGCATGGGATTGCGTCTGCAAGATATGGCCGACCTGCCAGATGAGATTGGCGCGTTGCCGTGGGCGGATCTGGAACGCTGCCTGCTCGAATCGACGCGTTTTATCGACAACATCCTAAAGCCAGTGCTTTCAACGCCGCAGTATGGACGAAAGCTGGGGCCCATTTACCACAGCGAGATGATGATAATCTCAATGATCGCGACCGCCTTTCAGGTCAAATATGGCAAGCGGGATCTCTCTGAGAATGACGATTGGCGGGTCGACCGCCGCAAGCTGAAGCAGAATCTGTCGATGTTTTATCTTTATGAGATACTGCACGATGACTGGCGCGGCTCGGGGGACAGCAAGCTTCACGATGCGGTCAGGAGCCTGCGATATGTGGACGGCGCGCCGCCGACCGAACAGCGATGGAAGCAAGTGCTGGATGATTGGTATTACGACAGTCAAATCAACCTGGTCCATACGAAAGACGCGAAACGGCACATACGGGATTCCCGCCCTGAATATCTGCTGCTGAAGTACATTTTTGTAAACCGGCTTGCGAAGGCCAAATCCTACCATGTCGAGCACATCTTACCTGTGTCCCTGCTTCAATCGCGCATGGTCGAAGGCGACGAATGGCATATAAACACCATTGGCAACTTGGCCTTGCTGGCTCAGGCGGGTGAACTGAGGCACAACGTGCAAACATTTGACGTGCTGCTGCAAGACAAGCGGCGGCGCGGAGAGATCAGCGCGGAAGAGCAGACGCGTCAGCTACGGGAATACGAACGGCAACTGCTGTGCCCCGCCAGGTCACTGCCTGATTCGTTAACTGAGAATAGCTTCGACACTTTTCTGATGGAACGCTTTGACCGGCTCAAACGCGAGTTTCTCAAAGTCTGGCGCGACCACATACCGGACGAGCCACAGCCCTAGCCCCGCCGCCGCCTTGGAATCAGCCGCAGCAGCAGCCGCTGCGCGCGCAAGACGAGCAGGTAGCCCTGCGTCTCGCTGTGGTTGTCGTACTGGCGCCCGCCGCCGCTGCGCAGGTAAGCGCTCAAATCGGCGATGGCCTCATCGTATTTGAACTGCGCCGCCCGTACGCGCCCGCGCGCTTCATAAGCGGCCAGCGCATTTGGGTTCAGGCGCAGCGTTTGCGTCAAGTCGGCTTCGGCTTCAGCATAGCGTTTGCGCGCTTCGTAAGCCAGCGCCCGACTGAAATAAGCCTCCTCGAACTCGGGCTCGATGTGAACCGCCATCGTATAATCGTTGATCGCCAGGTCGGGTTCGCCCTGCTGAACGCGTAATAGCCCGCGCTCATAATAGGCCGCCGCCAGATAGGGCTCGATCTCCAGCGCGGCGTTGATGCTTTTCAGCGCCTCATCCCAACGGTTGAGGCTCGCCAGCGCTTCCCCGCGGCAGAGGTAGATCTCGGCCAGGTCGCCCAGGCCCAGCTTGATGGCGCTGTCAAACATGGCGACCGCCTCGTCAAAGTCGCCGGCTTCCAGCAGCCGCAGGCCTTGTTCGAAGTAGTTGTCGTCGGTCATTGCCCCCATCTCCGCAGGTCTATGTCTACGTGACCCGGCCCGTCTCCTCATCTCTATGAGGCGCATCCCCAGAACGAGGAAAGCGGAGTATATCCAGTATAATCGAGCAAATTAGCCCCTCCCGCATTTTGGGACCCCGGGTGGGCGTATTATAAATCAGCCATTGGAAGCGATTGCCCTGGCTTGCCCTATAATAGTGACAGTCTGAGTACGCGTCGGCATATTGCGCCGCGCCGAAAATCAGGAGGCCTCTTTGCCACGCCGCGCCCTCTACGCCTTGCTCATTCTGCAAGTTTTGACGCACCTGTTCTGGCTTGCGCCGACCGCACACTCGGGACAGGTGGCGATACCCTGGATGATGAATCAAGGCATGACGCTCTTCGGCGATATCTGGGAGCAGCACGCGCCGGGCAGTTCCCTGCTGGCCGCGGCCGCCCAATCGCTCATCGCTATTGTCATCGCTATTGACCCTGGTCTGCTGGTCAAGCTGCTCAACGTCTTGCTGGTCGCCGCTATGACCGCGCTGGTCTATCTGCTGGCGAAGCAAGTCTCGGGGGATGACCGGGCTGGTTTGCTGGCCGCGCTCGTCTTCGCCTGGTGGGCGCCGGTCTATGGCAATGTCCTGCTCTATTTCGACACGCTGCTGGCACTCTGCGTGGTGGCTGCGCTGGTCGTCTTCATGCGCGCGGGCGATCGTCCGTCGCCGAGGGAGATGGCGGCGGTCGGCCTGTTGATGGGCGCGGCGACGCTGTTCAAGCAGCATGCCTGGCTGTCCGTTGGCGCCTTGGGCTGCTGGCTGCTGTTATTCAGCGAAGGACGGCGTCGCAGGCTGCTGGTCTACGCGGGCGCGGCGCTCGCCCCGCCGCTGCTGCAATGGGTCCTGCTGTGGCGGGCCGATTTGCTCGACAGCTACATCTACTGGAATTGGACCTTCAATCTGAGCGGCGCGATGGACGGCGTGCTGCTCGATGGCGATCTCTTTCGCAAGCTGCTCTTGACCAATGCGCTCGTCTTCCCCTTCGCCATATTCGCCATCCGCGGCGAGCGGCGGCAGCTCCTGCTCGTCTTGATGTGGCTGGCCGGCTTGACGCTGCTCTATCCGCGCGCGGGCGAAAACCACGCCATGGCGCACCTGCCCCTGGCCGCTGTGATGTCCGGCCTGGCCCTGGCGCAAGTGTTGCCGAGCCTGCTTGACCGGCGGGCGTGGGACGGGCCGCGCGCCGCATTGGCGGGTTTGCTCGTCGCCGGCGGCATCGGCTGGCTCTGGACCGGCGCCGTCAGCTACATCCCGACGCCGGTTGGCCCGGGCGCCATCCTCGCCTACGATGAGTTTCGCGATTTGGCCGCCCAAATCAAGGAGCGCGCGGTTGTTGGCGATACGCTCTTCGTGCTGCCCGAGACCGACAGCACGCCGCAGCTGCACCCGCTGACCGGCATGCCCCCGCCGGGACTCTGGGTCAAGGGCTGGCGCTGGTACTTCAAACCGGCGCGCGTTCTGTCGACGCTGGGCGCGCAATGGGAAGACAAGCCGCCGGACTGGATCATCGTCTTCCCCGAGCTCACTGCCGCCGGCGAGCCGGGCATCAAGCGCTTGCTGGATTTCGTCGACGCGCGTTATGAACGGGCATTCGAATCGGCGGCGATTTATGACCACGGGCGGGCAGTGGCGTATCAGCTGAGCGGCGAAACGTGACGCGCGCGCTGATTCAGTTGTCGCCGCGCGGCGTCGCGCTCTATCAGTTTCTGACGCTGATCGTTCTTCTGCTCGTCCTCTATGCGATCGGCTTCTGCCTGTCCGCGTTCCTGGAATTGCCAGCGGACCCGAACGCCGGGGTCGTTGATCCTGCGCTAGTCAGCCGGATCACGCTGCGGCTCTTCAAGCTTACAGTGCTCAGCGGGCTCGTCGGCGCTGGCGTCATGATGGCGGGCGAGAGGCTGAGCGTCCAGCGTTGCCGGTGGCTGCTGCGGCTTTGGACGGCGCTTGTCGTCATTTCCGTCGCGCTCAGCCCCTTCAATCTCGATGGGGCGCTAAACCTGGCGGCGGCGCTCATTCTGCTGCTCGTGCTGGCGGCGACTATCGGCGGCGCGGCGATTAATCTGCGGGTATGGCAAATCGGCCTGGCGCTTATCGCCGTCAGCAGCGTGGCGGCGCAGCTTGTGGACACGCAAACGGCGGAAGCCCTGCGCGCCTTTCAAATCCAGGCCGCCTGCCCCTTTGCCGCCCTGAGCGCCATGTTTTGGCTGATGCGGCGCTACAGCCGGGTCGAAGCGGAATGGGCGGAGGACGGCCTGAAAATTGTCTCGGTGCTCATCTTCCTCGCCGGCGGGCTGATTAGCCTGGGGCGCATTGGGCTGCCACCGGTCATCAGTCTGGCCGCCACCGCGCTCCTGCCGCTCTGCTACATCATCCTGGCCGGGCATAGCTATCGCGCCCTGGCGAGCCGGAACGACAATGCGTCGCTCGCGCCGCACTGGATCGCTCTGGCCACTTTGTTCTGGCTGGTTGGCGGCGCCTTCCTGGGCGCGCTGAGCATTCAGCCGGCGATCAGCGAAGCGATGCGCGGGACCGACCTGGCCGCGGCGCAAGAGTGGCTGGCCGGCTGGGCGCTGCTGGCGGTTGCGCTGGCTTTCGTCAATGAAGCTGCGTCAGCGCTGCGCGGCGACAATCGGCGCGTGACCGGCTACATGCCGCTCTGGCTGATCGCTTTTGGCGCCGGCCTGGCGACCATCGTTCAAGCCTGCCGGGGCGTCGCCGAAATCTATCTGCGAGATGTCGCTTTGGTGGCGCCGTCTGCAATGGCCGAGCTTCTGCTGCCGCTGACGATGGTCTGGATCATCTGCCTGCTTGCCACCGCCGCCGGGAGCCTCATGTACGCGCTGGGCTTTTGGCTGCGCCGGCCGCGTATTAGAGTGGTCAATGGCTAATCGTATGTCGGGGTGAAAGCGCCGCCCCTCCATCATCCCGCCAGCTTGGGTCGGATCCATGCCATTGCCGGATGACCCGCGCGCTCCCAGCCGCTCAAGGTGGCGTCCACATCATAGGGAAGACGGCGCAAATCGACGCTGAGCGCGCCGTCGCGCCATTCCAAAATCGCCCACTCAGCGACGCCGGGATTCCCAAATGACAAGCCGACGCTGCCCGGGTTGATGACGCGCCAGGACCCCACTTGTCGATCCATCGCCAGGTGCGTATGGCCACAGATGGCCAGCCGTCCGCCGCGGTCGAGCAGGGCGTCAGCCGCTTCTTCATCCGGGCTGTCCGGCCGCAGCGCCGTCGACTCATCGTCGCCGGGGATGGCGTGAAAGCCGATGACGCGCCCGTAACCCTCGACGTCCAGCGTCAGCTCGCGGCCGAGGATATCGCGCAGCAATTGAAAGTCATCCCATGCGAGGTTTTCCATGTTCCAGGCGTTGATGGCGCTCATGCTTAAGATATTGTCGCGATAAGCCGGATAGTCGTCCGCTTCCTCCGGCGGGGGGAAGGCGATGCGGGCGCCGGTCACCAGGTAGCGATCGGTGTTGCCGCCGATGATTTTGCACTTGTCCTCTCCGACTTCGTCGCGGAGCGCCAGCAAGGCTTGCGCGCAGTCATGCGGCGCCCCGCCCAGCGCGGCCAGGTCGCCCAGGCACCAGATCAAATCAAAGTCGTCCTGGCGCTTCATGTCGGCGAGGACCGATTGCAGCGCGTGAAAGTTGCCGTGAATATCGGCCAAGACTGCCAGACGCATTTTGTGATAAGTCTCCTGCCAATAGCGGTTATGGTAGGCATAGTGTAGCATGAAAGACTGTCGTTGGCAGTCTCCTCCGTCAAGCCCTCATTACGCCACGGCGGTCTCTGCTGGGAAAAGTCTGGAGCTTGTATGCGCCGTTTCGCGGCCTGGCTGAGGTTGCCGTATCACTGGCTGCTGCCGCTGGCGTTCTTTTGCGTCGGCTTGACCTACTTGTACGCCTCGCCGCATTTCGAATCGCCCGACAGCTATTATCACCTGGGCGTGATCAAGTGGATAGCGGATCACGGCGGGGCGCTGCCGATACAATCGCCCGACCATGAACATCTCTACGGGCACGAGGGCAGCCAGCCGCCTCTCTATTACCTGCTGATGACGCCCATCTGGGCCGCCATCGACAGCGCCGATTTCGCTGACTTTTTTCAGGCGAATCCGCTTGTCATCGCCGGGCATCCGGCGCGGCTGGGCAATCGCAATCAGATATTCTACCGGCAGCCTCATCCGCCTAACCTGGCGGGCGCGTCCCTCGCCCTTTATCTGATCAGGCTGGCGTCGCTGGCTATGGGCACGGTGACCGTCTTCGCCATTTATCAAGCCGCTAGAAAGCTGGCGCCGGCTTCAACCGGGCTGGCGGTTTTGGCCGCGTCTTTCGCCGCTTTTAACCCGCAGTTTCTGTTTATTTCTTCGTCGATCAGCAACGACAATCTTGTCGCCATGTTGGCCGCGCTGACCACATGGATGCTGATAGCGATGCTCCGCGACGGCTTCCACAGCCGGCGCAGCGTCTTCATCGGTTTGCTGGTTGCGCTGGCGTCCTTGGCCAAGCTCAGCGGGCTCATTTTGGGCTTGGTGGTTATCCTTTGCGGCTGTTACATCGCCTGGCGCACAAGAAACCGGCGCGGTCTGCTCATTTTGGCCGCTTGCATGTTTGCCTTCTGGCTGGCGCTGGCCG
Source organism: Chloroflexota bacterium (assembly GCA_011523545.1). Classification (GTDB taxonomy): domain Bacteria; phylum Chloroflexota; class Anaerolineae; order Aggregatilineales; family Phototrophicaceae; genus UBA6055. Next base: position 30,068 of record WTGN01000103.1, read on the forward strand.
GCTGGTGGTATCTGCGCAACTTAGCGCTCTATGGCGAGCTATTTGGGACGGGCGCCCTGATCGAGCATTTCGGCGGCCGCAATGCGACCTTGCTTCAGTTGCTAACGCAGGAATTCGAAGGCTTCCGCATCAGCTATTGGGGTCTGTTCGGCTGGTTCAGCATATTCACCAGCCCGCTCCATTACGCCGCTATGGATATCTTGTCCGCTCTGGCCATCGTCGGGCTGGCAATCCACATGCTGCGAAACCGGGAGGATGCCTTTGTCATGAGCGCCTGCGCGGCGCTCATCCTGCTCACAGCCGCCGGCGGCGCCGCCTTGATTTGGTATTCGATGCAAACGCCGTCGTCGCAAGGGCGCTTGATGTTTCCATATATCGCCGCTATCAGTCTGCTGCTTGCGCTGGGGATCGACAGCCTGAAACTGCCCGCGCCCCTGATCGCCCTGCCGATGTTCGTCTTCAGCATCGCGGCGCCATTTCTCTATATCATCCCGCAATATGATCATCCGCCGCAGGTCGAGCGCTTGCCCGCGTCCGCCCACCCCGCCGATGTTCGCTGGGGCGACATCCGCCTGATCGGCCAGGAGGCGCCAAGCCCGCGGCGCTGGTCGCCCGGCGATGAAATTCCGCTCACGCTTTATTGGCAGCCGCTTCAAGCCAGCAGCGGGCTTCACGCTCTCTTCATCAGCCTGGTCGACGCCGAGGGCGGGGCGCTGGCGACCATTGACAGCTTTCCCGGTTGGGGCAGCCTGCCGACGACTTGGTGGCGGCCCGGCGTCATCTACCAGGACGACTACATATTGCAGATCCCGGCGGAGGCGCGGGGCTTTTCGGCGGTGCAGCTGCATATCGGCTGGTACCCGTTTCCAGACGGCGCCGATATTAGACCGCTGCTGAAGTCCGGCGAGGCGCTTGCGGCCTATACCGTGCCGCTGGGCGCTTTCGTCGATGTGGGCTCGCAAGAGACGTTGGAAGCGGACGCCACCGAAGACGGCACGGTATTTGGCGACGCCATCCGCCTCAATGCCTGGCGCTTCAGCGACGGGCATATGCTGGAACTGGAGTGGCAGCTGACGCGGGAAATTGCGGGCGATCTGCGCGTCTTTGCCATTGCGATGCGGGAACGCTACCAGCCCAACGCGCCTTTTGAAATCGCCGCGCAAGCGGATGCCAGCCCGCCGGCACGCCTCGATTTTCTCGAAGCCGGCGAGACATTTCTCACGCGGCATGAATTCCAGTTGCCGGCCGGTTACGCGGAGGCGCACAGCGTCTATATCGGCTGGTACGACGAAGGCCTTCAAGCGCGGCTGTCCGCCCCTTTCCCGGCGGATATGCTGGAGCTGCCGGCTATTCGCTTTGTCGCGCCGGAGCAAGATTCCGGCAGTGAGGGCTGATGACGGCAGAGCGCATGCTAAGCGCTTGTAGGGGCGATTCTGTGAATCGCCCTTCGTAGTTGTCATGAGTGTCTCGCCACTCTCAGAGTCGTCCCTACGATTTGTCGACAATGCGCGCGTCGGCAGCAGAGCGGGCAAGCGAAGCAAGCAGGCAACGGTTTCCACATTATTGCTTGGGCCGCCGCATCAAGAAGCAAAGTTGACAGGGCGCAAGATAATCGCTATGCTCATTGACAGAAGCGAACGGATCTGACAATGCGAATGCGAAAGCACAATTGCTGTTGTTGTTGCCGACGGACGGGAGCTTAACCGCCTGAGATAACAGCCAACAGCATTCGACACTGAATTCCGAAGTCAACTGGCAGGAAGGCGCGCGGCACCGTCAAACGGAAGCCCGCTCGGCGCGCGTCACTGCAAGTTGGCTTTTTTCTTGAATTGAGCGAAGCTTAGCAAAGAGAGCCGCATGACAATCACAGCCGAACTGGAAGCGGACAGGCTGAAAGAAAGCGCCGACGCTTCGGGCGATATCGAACGGCAGATCGGCAATACGCCGCTGCTGCGGTTCCGCCGCGTGACCCAGCATCTGCCGGCCGATGTGCGCGTATTGGCCAAGGCGGAATGGCAGAACCCGGGCGGCAGCGTCAAGGACCGGGCCGCTTATGGCATCATCCGCAGCGCGGAAACGGCCGGGCAGCTCCGCCCGGGCAAGACCATCCTCGATAGCACCAGCGGCAACACCGGCATCGCCTACGCCATGATCGGCGCGGCCAAGGGCTATCGCGTCAAGCTTTACTTGCCCGAGAACGTCAGCCCGGAGCGCGTCGCCATCCTGCGCGCCTATGATGTCGACCTCGTCTTCACCGACCCGCTGGAAGGCTCGGATGGCGCGCTGGAGGCGGTGCGGGGCTTGGCGGCGCGCGAAGCCGACCGCTATTTTTACGCCGACCAGTACAACAATCCCGCGAACTGGCGGGCGCATTATCAGGGTACTGGCGCTGAAATCTGGCGGCAGACGGCGGGGGCGGTGACGCATTTTGTGGCCGGCCTGGGCACCAGCGGCACCTTGATGGGCGCGGGGCGGCGCCTCAAGGAATACAGCGCCGCTGTGCAGATTGTGTCCGTCGAGCCGGATTCGCCCTTTCACGGTCTCGAGGGCTTGAAGCACATGGAGTCGGCGATACAGCCGGGCATCTTTCGGGCGGGCTTCGCCGATGCGGCGCTGTCGGTTCGCACCGAGGACGCGCACACGATGGCGCTGCGGCTGGCGCGGGAAGAAGGCTTCCTGGTCGGCATCAGTTCGGCGGCGGCTATGATCGGCGCGTTGCGGGTGGCGGAGGCGCTGGCCGAGCGCGAAGAGAGCGGCACGGTGGTCACGCTGTTTCCTGATAATGCCTACAAGTACCTGAGCGAAGCCTTCTGGCGGGGGTAGGCCAACTCTAAGCAAGTCTCCAAGATATAACTGCATCATGATATCCTATGATTGCCGTCATGATCGACGGCTGTTGTCTGTTAGGGGATATTGCGGAAACAGAAGATATGTCGAATCAGGAAGAACGCGAGCGTTTGCTGCAGCTGGAATGGCGAGAAAAGGTTATTCCCAACTTAGGCGGTAGTCAGTGGATTCGAGTTTATCAGCCGGGTCGTACTGGTTTGCCCGAGCAAGTTGGTTTCTTCTGTGGATTGATACCTAATGCCAACGTACAAGCGTCCCTGAAGACGTATAAATGGGACATTTACATAGGTGAAGGCGTGCCAGGTTTCATGCAGTCGTATGATGAGACCGGGAATCGCCAGACACTCTATGATCAGTACGGACATCTGAAACACAAAATTGAGCCGTTAGTTATCGTTCGAAGCTTCCACGGTCTCAGGCCGGACACCATTGAAATTGTTGAAGAATTTAGGTTTTTCCACAATCTATTTCTTGATGACGACAACACAACGTACGTACAGCACGACGAAAGCGGTGACCTCGTTCGAGTCGCAAGAGTGTCGGACAATACGGTAGATATACGGCGAAAGCACATTCGTCAGTTTCTTGCCGCAAAACGCATGTCATTAGTAATTTACTTTGAGAGAATGTGCTTTTCTGTCCTCACTCTGAAGCAGCTTTCAATCCTTGAAGCGGCCGTAGATGTAAAGAATGGCGAATGTGCTTATCAGTTTTCCACTATCAACCGAGACTGGTGGGTACATAGAGATGAAAAGTCTCAGTCTTGGATTCTGGGAAAAAAGATCATTGAGGGACTCCCGCTTGAGAAATGCGGACTTTGGCCATTTGACGATGAGAATACTCGAAAATACGAAGAATTCATCATAGGAGTAGATTCCGATGATGAACTGGTCCTATACACTTCTGATCCAGAGCAGTTGGGCAACTACTTTGGAAAGAATCCTGATGCGCCACAGTACGTTACGCCGGTTTACTTTAAGCGTGGTGTGCTCAACCGATACTACAGTGAACCGAGCAAGTATGAAGTCAAAGACGGATACCTCTCGTGCCAGGGATTATGGGGAATCAGAATTGACACCAGCCAACCTAACTATGTAATCGCACTGCTGGGCGACCTGGGCCGTGATCTTCCTAAAAAGGAACAGGCTCACTGGAAGCACAACAATGTAGTGCCTGACGGGCCACTTAGCAGAACAGCATTTAAGCGCTGGTATCTTGGAGAATTCGCGGAGCCTGAAGACAGTGCAATAGTCTTCCAACAGACATTCATGCGATTCCAAGACGCATGGCAAAACAAACAGGGATGGCATCTGTTCTTACCGCTTTCTGAACCAGACTCGCATCACTTTAAGACTTTGCGTCGTCCAATTACGCAAGAATTGTCGGAACTTGACGAAATCGTACTATCTCTTTCGAAACTGTTGGTTGACTCCATAAACATAAAGAAATTGAAATACTTGATTCTCGACTTTCAAACCAAGGACGAGCGCGGCACAGACAAACGGAGCATTAAGATTCTGATAGAGTATTTGCAAATGAGCGGAATCGATCGGGCGGAAGATTTATCGAGCTGCCTGCGCAGTGTGCAGGAACTCCGGTCAGCTAGCGCCGCTCATCGAAAAGGCGGAAAGTATGATAAAGTAGCCAAAAGATATGGGCTTGATTCCGCAGGAACTCAGTGGATAGCCGACGATATCTTCTCAGCAATTACGGAATTCTTGATTAATCTCGGCAAACACTTCCTTTTAGACGTATCCAACTAACCCTTCCCCTACCGCTCGTAGGGAATAATCTGGTCCCACTCATCCGCGGTCGAGCGCGCCACAAAGGCCACCACCGGCTCCGAATCGCTCAAGTTGAAGACCTCATGCGGGATGCCGGGCTCGATGAAAATGAAATCGCCGGCCGTATTATCCACCACTTGCTTGCAGCCATCGCCGTATTCGTGGCGCACATCGCCCTCGAGGATATAGAGCATCACCTCGAAATCGACGTGGATATGGGCGTAGGCGACGCCGCCGGGCGGGATGGTGGCGACATTGATTGATAATTCTTTCGCCTTCACATTCTTGCTGGACAAGCCGGTTTTGTAGTGGATGCCGTTCCAATCGCGCTGCCTGCCGCCGCCGCGCAAAACGCTAATGCCGTCATCGCCTTCGACCAGCGCTCTCAGATCACTCTGTTCGCTCATTGCTCTCGCGCTCCTATTGTCTTAACGCCGCCAGTATAGCTATGATAGGGCGATCCTTCTACCGGAAAGGGAGAAAGTATGACAGCAAAAATCGGCATATTGACCGTCTCCGACCGCGCCTATCGCGGCGTTTATGATGACCTTGGCGGGCCGGCGATTCAAGCCTATATGAGCGAGGCCCTGACCAATGACTGGGCGCCGGTGGCGATAGTCGTGCCCGATGAGCTGGACGCGATTCAATCAGCGCTGATCGAGCTGGTTGACGCGCGCGGCTGCAGCCTGGTGGTGACCACCGGTGGGACCGGACCGGCCGTGCGCGACATCACACCGGAAGCGACCGAAGCGGTCTGCGAAAAGATGCTGCCCGGCTTCGGCGAGTTGATGCGGCAGGTGTCGCTGCAATACGTGCCGACGGCGATACTCTCGCGGCAGACGGCCGGGGTGCGCGGCAAAGCGCTGATCGTCAATCTGCCGGGCAAGCCCAGCGCCATCCGCGATTGCCTGGACGCGGTGATGCCGGCGATCCCTTATTGCATCGACCTGATCGAAGGCGCCTATCTGACGACGGATGAGCGCCGAATTAAAGCCTTCCGGCCCAAGGCTTGAGCTGGCGTCGAGCTCATAAAAAAATCTTCACCACAGAGGAAAAGAGGCACGCACAGAGGGCACAGAGGGTTTTGAAGCATCATTTGTCTTTCAATACACGACGCGATTAATGCCGTCGCGCAAATGACGAACATTGAAGTTGATTAGCAGGCCCGTTTTGATGCCAGTAGCTTTGAGGTAGGTGATCAGTTGAGCGGTGTGGATAGGCTCCAGCTTTACCACAGACTTCAATTCAAGAATGACGCGTTCTTCGACAACGATGTCGGCGACCAAATGGCCGACATGCTGGTCACGGTTTGTGATGTCAATAGCTTGCTGCGCCTGAAAACGTATGCCTTGCGCCCTCAGTTCGAGACATAGGGACTTTTGATAAACGCTTTCAAGCAACCCGGCGCCAAATGCGCTTGGCACTTTCATCGCCTCCCCAATTATCCGATTCGTCAATGGATCTCTATCTGAGTTTTTCATTGTCCACTCTCAATTTCCTCGGTGTTCTCTGTGCGTTCCTCTGTTCCTCTGTGGTGAAGCATTATACTTTTGGCTACAAGAAGCCTAAAACTGCGGCAGCACATCGCGGGCCAGGCGCTCCAGGTTGACCATATCATCCTGCTCCAGCCAGCGCAGCATGAGGCGGTCGACGCCGGCTGCGGCCCGTTCGCTTATCTGATCAGCCACCTGGGAGGCGGTTCCCACGATCAACCTGCCCTCGCGCAGATCTGCGTCGCTGATGCCGCTCTCATGCAGAAAAGCGTCCAACTGCGCTTGCGTTTGACGGTAGATGACGCGGGTCATGAGCGAGTATTTGATGTCATCGGCTGCGCGTCCTTCGGCGCTCAGATAATCGCCGAGGATTGCGCGGCGTTCTTTGTAGGTAGCGAGATCAAGCGCGTCGGCGTTCCATTCATCGGCATATTTGGCGACCAGGGGCAGCGTCCGCCGGGGTCCGTTGCCGCCGACCAGGATGGGCGGGCCGCCCGCGCGCGCCGGACGCGGCAGCAGGATGGCCTCTTCCAACTGGAAATGCGCGCCCTGAAAGTTGAACGGCCTGTCGCTCCGCAGCAGCAGCCGCGTCACCTGCAGCGCCTCTTCCAGCATTTGGTAACGGGTTGCGGTTTGGTGAAAAGGCAGGCCGAATCGCTGATGCTCGCGCGCCTGCCAGCCGGCGCCCATGCCGAGCACGAGCCGTCCGCCACTGAGGTCGTCGATGCCGGCGGCATAGCGCGCCTGCATGCTGGGATGGCGGAAGGTGACCGGCGCCACCAGCGAGCCGAACTCAATCGACCGGCTGTGGCTGGCGGCGTAGGCCAGTGACATCCACAGTTCAAGCGAATCCTGATCGTCCTCGCCGGCGGGGTTGGTGAAATGGTCGGAGCGGAAAAGGGACTGAAAGCCGCAGTCTTCGACGGTCTGCACGATCCGCTTCCAGCGCGGCCAATTCAAACCGCGCGAACCCTCAATCATGATGCCGATTTGCGTCATAACGAAGCCTCCCCCACAGGACGATTCCTGAGCGGAATAGTATCAGATTGTATTTGGCTTGGGCTAGCGACGGTTCAGCGGCCGGCTCTGATCGAATGCAGGAGATCGCCCGACGCCGCCAGAAACTCGACGGCTGCCGCCTGCGCGCCATGCCGCTCCAGCGCGGCCATGAATGCGCCGCCGATCGGGCGCGTGTAAGTGACATCGCCCGTGCGCCAGGTGACCTTGACCAGGGCGGCGTCTCCGCTCAAGCCGCTGGCGACCGAGAAGCCATCGTATTCGCCCGCTCCAGCGACCCCCGCGCTGTAGTCGCGCGCGATGCAATGGCCCCGGGCTTCCCGCCCTTTCCAGCCGCCTAAGACATCTCGGATTCGCTCAACGAAGGCGTTTGAGACGCAGACATGCCCGTCGCCTTCTTCCCAGGCGATCGCATAGAGGATGCCGGCGGGATGACGCAAGACTTGACGCTGCAGAATCGCGTAACCGTGAGCGGCCGGATGCAAGAATCCGAAGCTATCCTGCGCATTCATCCTGCGTGAAGACAAGGCTTGCTCGGCAAACGCGTGCCTGCCATCAATACGCATAAGCAGGCTGATTCCGGCGCGCACGGCGATGAAGGGCAATGCCGCCCAGAATACAACAATGCACAGCGCCAGGGGCATGCGCCGCAACCAGGTTCGTCCGCCGCCCGGCGCCATCATGACGCGATCCGCCATGACCCGGCCGAATCCGGGAAGCGGTGCAGCAAGCCGCCGGACCTATCGTAGAAGGCGACCGATTCAATGACGCGGGACTTGGCGCTGTTGACCGCGAGATAGCTGCCGTTGACGGGCCGCAGTTGCGTGACGCTGTCGTCCTGCCAGATGACGGCGACATGGTCCGCATCCCCGCTGTAGCCATAAGCGACGCTGAAGGTCACTCGCGGCCAGGTGCGCATGCCCCAGTATTGGTCAATGGAGTAGGGTTCGGCGATGCATTGCGCGTTGGCGAGGCCGACGCGGAACGGGCCGGAGGGATCGTCAGCTGCCGCTATCCAGATGAGACCGAGGCAGGGAAGCGCCTCGGCATTGTGCCATTCGACGAGATAGAGGGTCCCGCGGCCTTCGCTCACTGCCTCTTCATGCAGAATGATGAATGATTGCGCCTTCTCATAACGCGGGCTGAGCAGCAAGTCTTCCGGCGTCATGCGCGCGTCAACGCTTTCCAGCAAGGCGAATTGCGCCGACAGCATCGTGAGCGCGCTGATGAAGGCGAATCCAACAATCGAAGCGGCAAGCCGCAACGGCCGGCTGAGGCGGCCTATCTCCTCGTTCTTTCTTTTCATGCCGCGCCTGCGCTGTTGATTCATCCTTGCCACGTTATGCATGCGACTGACTTCTAGCGTACTCGGGTCGTGGCGGCGCTGTCAAGCAAGGCTTAGCTATCGCTACGTCGGCAGCGAATCCACCGCGTGCCGCCGCCAGCTGCCATCGGCCAGGATCTCGCCGATCGCCAGCATGGCTTCACGTATCTCATCGTCGCTGTTGTAAAAATGCGGCGCGATGCGGATGCCGGCTTGGGGGCGGAAGTCAATCTTGATGTCCCGCGCCAGCAGCTCATTGGAGACTTCATAAGCATGCGGCGGATTGACTGTGACGGTGCCGGCGCGCTGCTCGGGGTCACGCGGCGAGGCGACCTCGCAGCCAGTTTCGTCGGCCAGTTCAATGATGAGCGCGGTCTGCCGCATCGACTTTTCGCGGATGGCGGGGACGCCGACCTGAGCGATGATGTCGACGCCCGGCTGAACGGCGTGCAGCGAGGCGATGCCCGGCGTGCCGTTCATCAGGCGGTAGGCGTCCTCGCGCAAATCGAGTCGCTCCACATCGAAATCGAACGGCGATTTGCTGGCGAACCAGCCGGTTAGCTTCGGGTTGAGCGCCGGCAGCAGATCGGGCCGCACATACATGAAGACGCCGCCCGGCCCGCCACAGAGCCACTTCAAGACGCCGCCAATGTAATAATCGACATCCCAGGCGCCCACATCCACCGGAATCACGCCGACGCTGTGGTAGCCATTGAACAGGACCTGCGCGCCAACGCTGTGCGCCTTCTCGGTGATGGCCCGCGCCGGCATGATGAAGGCGCTGCGGAAGAGCACATGCGAGGTGCTGACGAGCCGGGTCGATTCGTCGATGGCCTCCAGCAGCTCGTCGACATCAATGTGGATGCCATCGCGGGAGCGGATCATGTGGATGCGCATGTGGTCGGGCAGCCAACTGCGCAGGGCGTAGACATCGCTGGGGAAATCCAATTCAGTGATGACCACCTTGTCGCGCCGGGGATCGCTGAAGTCCAGCGCGCTGAAGAGGACGCTGTTGGCGATGCTGGCGTTTTGATGCGCGAGCACCGTACTCTCGGCCGCGCCCATCAGCGGGGCGATCTTGTCCCCGACGGTCTGCGGCAGCTCAAACCAGCCGCTGCCCCAGGCGGAGACGCCCTGCGTCGCCCAGGTATCGGCGTAACATTGCAAGCTGTCATAGACGCCGCGCGGCATGGCGCCCAGGGAATTGCTGATGAGATAATTGCAGCGGCTCAGAATGGGGAATTCGTCGCGCCATTGAAGCAGCGTGTCCGTGGTCATTTCCGTGGCCTTCGGTTGATGTATCGTTTTGTGCCGGGCATTGTAATGCAGGACGCGCGGGAATCAGCGTCCGAAATGATGCCGCCGCCAATGACAGAACATCTGCCAAAGGCGCGGCGACGCGCGTTCCAGCAGGCGATTCATCTCCGCGATAAGCAGGGACTTGTCTGCGGGGTCGATCCAGTTGCGGGCGATCATGGCGTCGATGAGTCGTTTACAATCCCGTTTCGCCAGGCGCCTTTCCCGCCAGTTTAACTTCCTGAAAGGCAGGAGCCGCTCAAATCGCTCGATAGTCCCTTCCGGCGGCGGCCCGCCCCACAGCTTCTCCAAACTGCGCCGTTTTAATTCACGCCGCGCGTCTCGCCGATTATGCCTTGTCTTGGCGTCCGTCAAACCAGGCTGCTGATGCTGGCGATACAGATAGAGCATGTCGGGCAGATTGGCCAACTTGAAGCGCGTCGACTGAAACAATCGCGACTCGAGTTCGCTGTCATAGGCATAATTGAGGCCCGGCTGAAAACCGCCAAGGGCTGTCAGAACCTCGCGCCGCAGCATTACTGTCGCGAATATAAGGGGCACGCCTAGAAAATGATTGAAGGCGATCAAGGCATGCCGCTCTGGCAAATGACAGTCGCGCAGGCGCTTCAGGTTCTCATCCACGTAGAGGCAGCCGACGCCAAGCCCGCTTATATCGGGGTTCGCCTCCAGAAAGCGCAGCTGTTGCTCCAGGCGCTCGGGCAGGCTGACATCATCGCTATCCATGCAGGTGATATATTCTCCGGCAGCGGCGGCGATGCCGGTGTTGCGCGCGTCGGCATGTCCCCGGTTCGCCTCGTGCCGCAACGGGCGCACGCGCGCGTCGCGTTTTTCAAAGTCGCGGATGATCGCAGCCGTTCTATCCCGCGAGCCATCATCGACGATGATCAGTTCGAAATCTGTGAAGGTTTGCGCCAGGATGCTTTCAATCGCCTCGGCAAGATAGCGTTCGCCGTTGTAGACCGGCATGATTACTGAAACCGAGGGCATAGATTCGTTCCCGGATATATGATACAGTTGCAGCGACTATTGTCCGAAACGATGACGCAGCCAATGGCGGAACATCTGCCAGAGGCGCGGCGACGCGCGTTCAAGCAGGCGGTTCATCTCCGCGATAAGCAGGGGCTTGTCCCCGGGGTCGATCCAGTTGCGGGCGATCATGGCGTCGATGAGTCGTTTACAATCCCGTTTCGCCAGGCGCCTTGCCCGCCAACTCAGTTTACCCCGATCGCGCAAATGCCAGAAGCGATCTAATGTCTCCTGGGGCGCCTCGCCCCACAAGCGCTCCAGATTGCGCCGCCTCAACACGTGGTAGAACGCCAGCTTCCGGTCTTGAACCGATTTGTCATAAGTCTTTGGCTGGTTATGAATTCGGTATATGTATAGCTCCTCCGTTACATTGCCAAAGCGTACTTTGGCGTCGAACAGCAAGCGTGATTGCAATTCGAGGTCGGCGCTATCGCGTCGCCCTGGCTCGAAGCCGCCGACCGAGATCAGAACATCGCGCCTGTACATGAGCGACGCGCCTAGAACAGCTTCATCGAGAAACAGTAACAGCTCCCAGGCGATGAGCGCATGTTGCTTCGGCGTGTGATAGATTCGCCAATACGGTGACATATCGTGTTTGACCGTTCGCCCCCAGGCGCCGGCCGCGCCAAGTTCGGGATGGCTCTCCAGGTTATCCACCTGTTTCCGCAAGCGCTCGGGCAAGCTCACATCATCGCAGTCCATTGTGGTGATGTAGTCGCCTTCCGCTATGGCGGTCCCGGTATTGAGCGCTTCAGCTTGACCTCGGTTGGTCTCATGCTGGATGACGCGAATCCGCTCGTCGCATTTTTCAAAGTCGCGGATGATTTCAATTGAGCGGTCGCGAGAGCCGTCATCAACAATTATCAACTCGAAGTCGGTGAAGGTTTGCGCCAGGATGCTTTCAATCGCCTCGGCAAGAAAGCGCTCGCCGTTATAGACAGGCATGACAACCGATACCAATGGCATCAGATCACTCAATTATCCGACCGCAACCGTGAGAACAGACGCCCGAAACGATGACGCCGCCAATGACAGAACATCTGCCAAAGGCGCGGGCTGGCTCGTTCCAGCAGGCGGTTCATTTCGGCGATGAGCAGGGGCTTGTCTCCTGGGTCGATCCAGCTGCGGCTGATCATAGCGTCGATGAGACGCCTGATATCCCGTTTCGCCGCCCGCCTTTCCCCCCAGCTTAACTTCCTGAAGGGCAGGAGCCGCTCAAATCGCTCGATGGTATCGTCCGGCGGCGCCTCGCCCCATAGCATCTTCAAGCCACGTCGTTTCACCGCCCGCCGCGCCTCCCGGTCATGCGTGTTTTCGTCGGTTTCGCCTAATCTGAGCTGCTGATGCTGGCGGTATAGCAGAAGCGTATTAGGCAGATTGGCGACCCGGTAGCAGGCGCCGAGCAGCAAACGGCCTTCAAACTCGGTGTCCTCAGCGAAGCGGCGGCCTGGCTGGTAGGCGCCCAGCACATTCAAGACTTCTTGCCGCAGCATCAAGCTGCTGACATACAGAGGCACGCCCAAGAAATGATGGAAAACTATCAGAGCATGCTGCTCTGGCACCAGCCCGTCGCGCAGATGGTTCAGATCTCGGTCCACATAACGGCAGCATGCCCCAACTCCGCTAATCTCAGGATTCGCTTCCAGAAACCGTAACTGTTTCTCCAGCCGCTCCGGCAGGCTGACATCATCGCAATCCATGTTGGCGATGAATTGTCCATTGGACGCGGCGATGGCGGTATTGCGCGCGTCGGCGATACCGCGGTTCACCTCGTGCCGCAATGGGCGGACGCGCTCATCGCTTGCGGCATATTCGCTGATGATCGCATACGAGCCATCCCGCGAGCCATCATCGACAATGATCAACTCGAAGTCGGTGAAGGTCTGCGCCAGGATGCTATCAATCGCCTCGGCAAGATAGCGTTCGCCGTTGTAGACCGGCATGATAACGGACACTAAAGGCATCAAAATACTCAATGGTCACACTGCGATTGTCATAATGAGCGCCCGAAATGATGTCGCCGCCAATGACAGAACATTTGCCAGAGGCGCGGCGTCGTTTGCTCCAGGCGTCGGTCAACTTCGGTCAGTAGCTGCGGCCGGTCGCCGGCGTCAATCCAGCCGGCGTCATCCATCGATTCGATTAAGCGCTTCAAATCTCTCCGGGCAAGTCTCCGCTGAGGCCAACTGAGCTTCTGGCCCCGGTACATGCGCGCGAAGCGAGACAGCGTATCGGCCGGCGCCCGATTCCAGAGACTGTCGAGCATCTTGCCCGTCGGGTCTTGATAAGGCGGCGACTGCTTCGCAAGATCGGCGCGAACGCTGACGGATCCTGCGTGCCGGCGGTAGAGCACCAAAATATCGGGCAAATTGGCGTAGCGGATCCGCGATTCAGCGAGCAAGCGCGAATGCAGCTCAAGGTCGTCATATTTGCGCCGGCCCGGCTCATAACCGCCTATCGAGGATACAATCTCGCGCCGCGTCACCAAGGTTGACTGCAAGATAAAACCCCCGCCGATGAACATATTCAACACAATGAGCGGATGCGACAGCGGAGTCAGTTGATCGCGCAAGGGCTTCAGGTCCTGGTCCACCTCGCGGAAGCGGGCGCCCAGCGCGCCAATATGCGGGTTGGCCTCCAAGTACTGTACCTGTTTCCGCAATCGCTCGGGCAAGCTCACATCGTCGCTGTCCATCGCGGCGATATACTTGCCTCGGGCCAAGGCCATGGCCTGATTGCGGGAATCTGCCTGACCGACATTAAGCTCAAGCGGGAAGAAGCGAATTCGCTCATCGCGCCGGGCGTATGAGCGGATGACGTCAGCTGAGCCATCTTGCGACGCATCATCAACGATCACGAGTTCAAAATCGGTGAATGTCTGCGCCAGGATGCTCTCGATCGCCGCGCCGACAAAGGCTTCGCTGTTGAAGACGGGCATCAAGACAGAAACGAGTGGCATGAACGCAACCATTCGAACCTTCGAAGATAAGCGAATACTAACACAAACTGAATTGAATGGCGCTGGAAATCCGCCGTCCATGCGATCTGCCATTCGGAGGGGGTGCTGATTAGCGTTGACAGCCGCAATAAAGCAAGACTAGAATTTGGCGACGCGAGCTCGACAGAGGAATGGATATGCCCGCAATGAACATCAAGACGGTGGGCGGCAATGGCAGTTTTGAAGATGTCATCGCCGCGGCGCCGCCTGAGATTCAAGCGCTGGCGCAGGCGGCCCGCGCCCTGCTGGCTGATGTCATGCCCGGCGTCACCGAGGTGCCGTGGGCGCGGCAGAAGATCGCCGGCTACGGCGTCGGCCCCAAGAAGATGTCGCAGCATTTTTGCTACATCGCGCCTTTCAAGAAACACCTCAACCTCGGCTTCATGTACGGCGCGCGCCTGCCCGACCCGGAGAATCTGCTCGAAGGCAAAGGCGCCGACTTGCGGCATATCAAGATTCGTTCAGCCGCCGACCTGGAGCGGCCGGAACTGCGCGCCTTGATTGAGGAAGCCAGCCGCACGCTGCCAAAGCTCTGATGAACCCCAGCCGGGCCGATGACTTGACGCGGGCGCTGCTGGATTTCACTGGCAAGAGCACCGACGCCCTCGAACGTTTCGCCGCCGCGCACACACTGGATGCAAGCCTGATCGCGGAATTGTGCGATTTCGCCGCCGGCGACGACGGCAATGCGCAAGCGGCCGCCACCTGGCTGCTCAAGCGCTTCGGCGTGACCGGCGCCCAGCTTTCTCCCGGGCAAACTGAAACGCTGCTGCGCCTGCTGCTGGCGGAAACGGGTTGGCTCCCGCGCATCCATGTCTTGCAAATGATGGATACGCTGGTCCTGCCAACCAGGCTGGCGGCGCCTCTGATGGATGCCCTGGCCGCCCAAGCCGGCGGCGCCAACACCTTCATCCGCGCCTGGAGCGTCCATGGCGCAGCCGTGCTCGCCGATCAGCATCCGGCTTACCGCGACCGGGCCCTGGACCTGCTGGCCGCGGCCGAGGGCGACGCCGCGCCATCAGTGCGGGCGCGCCTGCGCCGAACGCGCCGGGCTTTTGATTGGACCTAAAGGCCGCGATTCAAACCCCTCCCCCGGCCCCTCCCCGAAGCATCAGGGAGGGGAGCTAAGACTGCCCGAACTCTATTTATTTTGCCAGCTATTTGCGGGTTTGACGCCAGACAGACCAAGCTGATTCAATGCCAGTCAGCTTGCCTCCATTGCGATGGGGGAATTGAGGGGGTAGACCGGCGGCGGAAACGGTCAAGCAAGACGCGAACAAGCCTTGTAGCGGCGTTGCGGCGCCGCGCGTAGATTCAGCGGGTCAAACGGCCGCGCTTGTGTTAATGCGTGCTTTAGGGCGACTCACCGAGTCGCCCCTACAGGTTTCGCTTTGATTGAAGACGGAATCAAGCAAACACACAGAAAAGAGGACAGCGCAGGTACGCCGCCGGTCAAAGGCCGCCGTGCGCGCGGATCTTGCCGAAGAGATCGCGGAAGATCGGATCACGATGCACAAAATTGGCGACCCGCGTCAAATGACGAGAACGGTCGACGCTCCAGGTCACCTGGTCAGTCAGCAGCGGACTGTGAACCAGATCGCTCGGCGTCCAGTCGGGGTTGATCAGCCAGGCAATGGTCGAAATATCCCATATAACGCTGGAGGCGCCAAATGAATCCGGCCGGTACTCCTTGAAGATCTGGCAGAGATAATCGCCGACGCGGCTGGTCCCGCCGATGAATTCGCGCAGCTCGGCCAGAGTCGTCAGCAGATGCGAGGTGACGCCGTAGCAGGGCACGATGACGAAGGGCACGCCGCTGTCGAGCACGACTTGCGCCGCCGGCACATCCTGGACGAGATTGAACTCGCGCGCGTGCGGCCAGTTCAGGTTGTGCCCGCCTAGCCAGACGACCACAATTTTCTCAATAATCTCAGGCGCCAGCAGCAAGGCCGACGCCACATTGGTGATCGCGCCGATAGCGACCACATAGAGCGGGTCCTCGTCAGCGCTGGCCAGCGCCTTGTCGATCATGTCGCGGACGGCCTCGTTCTCCTGCGGCCGGCGGTCCGCGCCGAGGTAGGCGGTCGAACCGCGAAAAGCGAAACCATCGGCCGGGCGCCCCAGAAATTCGAGCAGGCGCAAGATTTCAGCGTAACTCTTTTCCATGCCATCGCCCGGCCCTTCGGAGCGGGTGTTGTAAAAAGGCGCGGCGTAGACCGCTTCCACCGTCATCTGTTCCGGCGAAAGCAGCGCATATACAAGCGCGAATTGGTCATCGATCTCGTTGTAGGTATCGGTGTCCAGTACGATGCGCAGTTTGCGGCCAGGATGCTGCAGGCGCCGAATGCGAAATTCCTCGCTCAATTCGGGAAAGGTCATTGTTGATATCCTTCACTACTTCATGCCGATAGCGGACGAATCACCGAATCGCCCCTACTGTACGCATCATACTATAAGGTTGTTGTAGGGGCGACTGACGGGCAGTGTCTACGCGCCCCGTGAGTCGCCCCTTGGGCACACACAGCGCCCGGCGGCAAAATCAGGGCGATGTGCCCGGCATGATGTAATCGGTGCCGTGGGTCTGGTAAACCGGCGGATAGATGACGGCGGCGTCCAGCGCGTCCTGACCTTGCTCGAAATACTGCATAATCACGACAATCGGGTCGGGCCATTGATGCCACATATAGGTGGGCGTGCCTTCGGGCAAGTCAGGATTGTGCGACCCGTAGTCGAAGTAGTAGCGCCCCTGCGAGACGACAGTATCAATCGTCTCCAGCGCGGCGACGATGGCGGCGCCATCATCATAGCTGTCGGCGATATCCATCGCTTGAGCCAGCAAATGCACGCTGTCATAGGGCTCCATGGCAAATGGCGGCAAGACGCCAGCTTCGCTCCAGTCTTCGCGGTAATCGGCAAACAGGCGCTCGGCAATGTCATTGAATAGCGCCGGCGTGGCGCCATAACGAACGAAGGCGCAATAATTGCCATCAGGCACGGCGGGCCAGAATTGCCCGGAATCGCTGGCGAAAGATTCGGCGATGCAGATCGTGTTATCGCTGGGCGCGATGCCGAGCTCGGCCATCTGTTGGTTGAGATTGAAACCGGTCTCGCCGGTGACCAGGACGTGGATGGCGTCCGGCGGTTCAGTGCGCGCCTGCACGCGGCTGAGGATGGGGACGAAATCTTCCGTGCCCAGCTCCACACTGTAGATTTCGACGGCGATGCCGGCTGCTTCCAGCCGCATTTTTTCGTCGTCGGCGGCCGGAATGCCGTAATCTGTGTTTTCAGTCATGATGATCACGTCTTCTAAGCCGAGACCAATCATCCAATCCACCGCCACCACCGCCACCATAGCGTTGGCCGGCGATGTGCGGAAGATGTAATCCACCCCGTCTTCAATCCGCGGCGGTCTGCCCTCGAATTCGATGATGCCGTTAGCGGTGATATTGTCGTTCCAGGGTCCGGCGAAGACGGTCGGGATGCCATTCTCCTGCGTGATCTTCATCATCGCCAGCGCGACGGCGCTGTGATAACCGCCGACCACGCCGTGCACGCCATCCTCAAAGATCCAGCGTTCGGCCAGCGCCTGCCCGCGCTCGGAAATGCCTTCGGAATCGCCCGTCAGCACTTCCAGCCGATGATTGACGCCGGCAATGTCTATGCCACATTCGGCGTTGATATCGGCCGCGGCCTGTTGATAAGCCCAATCAATGACGACGCCGGCGCCAGTCGCGCCTGGTGGCGAGAGGGGGGCGATGCCGCCAATTACAATTGGCTCGTCGGCGAATTCGCAGTGGCCGTCGGCAAAAGCACCGCCTGCGCTCACAAGAAACAGCAGGAGCAATACTAACATCGTAAGAACAGCTTTTGGCTTAGTAAACATGCTGACCTCCATATTAATAGTTTAGCCCTCTGCAAACTCAAAGGGATGTTGGAATTTCAGTATATCATAAATCTGGATGGCGGAAGAAGCAGCCCGGACGGCGGCGCCGTCGCCAGCAGCTGAGCCTTAAGTTTTCATAGCGCCGCTAGCCGCCCGGCTTGAAGTACGAGGCGCCGTGCGTCTGATAGATTTCGGGGTAAATCACGGCGGCATCCAGCCCGCTCTGCCCCGGCTCGAAGTACTGCATCACCGTCACCACCGGAACCGGCCACTGATGCCACATATAGGCCGGCGTCCCTTCGGGCAGCTCCGGGTTGTGCGCGCCGTAATCGAAGTAATAGCGGCCTTGCGACAAGTCGATATCGGTCAATTCCAGGGCGGCCACGATGGCGTCGGGGTCGGTGAAGCTGCCGGCCCGCTCCATTGCGTCCGCCATCAGCCAGACGCTGTCGTAGGCTTCCATGGCGAAGCTGACGAGGATATCGCCGAAATCCCGCTGATAGCGCGCGTCCAGGTCGGCGGCCAGCTCGTTATACAGGCTCGGGATCGTGCCGACGCGGTCAAAGGCGCAGAAGTTGCCGTCGGGCACGTTTTTCCAATACTGCTCCGATTGGAAGGCGAGATGGTTGGTGACACAGATGGTCTCGGCGGTCGGGGCGATGCCCAACTCCGCCATTTGCTGCGTCAGATTGTATGATGTCTCCCCGCTGACCAGGATGCGGATGGCGTCGGGCAGTTCGGGCCGGGCGTACAAGCGGCTCAGAATGGGCAGGAAGTCTTCTGTGCCCAATTCGATCTCCAGCTGATCGACCCGCACGCCGGCGCGCTCCAGATGCGCCCGCTCCGCCGCCGCCGCCGGATGGCCGTAATCGGTGTTCTCGAGGATGAGCACAACATCTTCGACGCCCTGCTCGACCAGCCAATCAGTGACGATCTTGCCGACGATGGAGCTGGGCGGGGAGGTGCGGAAGACATAATCGACGCCAGCGCTGCGGCGCGGGGGCTCGCCCTCGAATTCGATATAGCCGGCTGCGCTGATATTGTCGTTGCGCGGATGGGCGTAAATGGTCGGCACTTTGTAGCGCTGGGCCAGATTCATAGTCGCCAGGCCGACGGCGCTGTGGTAGAAGCCGACGATGCCATGCACCTCATCCTGGAAGATCAAGCGCTCCACGACCAACTGACCATATTCCGAGACGCCTTCCGAATCAGCCGTGATGACCTTGACGCGATGGCTGTCTTCGCCGATCTGTATGCCGCATGCGGCGTTGATATCGGCGGCGGCCTGCTGAAAGCCCCAGTCCATGCCGATGCCGCCCGCTACCGAGCCGGGCGCCGACAGGGGCGCGACGCCGCCAATGCGAATCGTCTCGCCGGTGAAGTCGCAGTGTTCATCGGTTTTGGCGCTGATGGACAGCAAAAGGACTAGCGGCAGAATGATGCAGATCTTGGCCATTGACGCTTTCAAAGTGGCATGCTCCTGAACAAGCGACAGTAACAGAGCTTCACTTAGAGTAAGCCGTAACAGACAATTAAACAAGCACTTGGCGCTCGGCTGCTGGTCTGTGTGGGCAACGCGCGCGTCGGCGCGGGGCATGTCGCGTTTGATAACCTGGCGTTGCGCGTTGACGTCATGCTGGACTTGACGAGCCAGAAAAAGTCTCCCCGCCTTTTGCGTCAAAAATCAGCGCGTCGGAATCAGAAATTCTATGTATGTTCGTCAGAATATCCCGTTTTCATTCGGTGAATCTTTTCGGGCTTCTTGGCTCGCCTCCCACGCCTCAATGATTTTTTCGTCCTCAATTCGAAATATGTGAATGAGAGCAAATACAGTCTCGGCGTCGAGCGTAATCTTGCAGTGGACAGCAAGCATGTCACCATCTTCGAGGGTGCGCAGAATCTCGCATTGCTTGTTAGGAAACTGCTGTGCACTTTCCTCCATGCCTCTAAGGATTGATTCGCGGTCGCCTTTGAAATGGGCGTTGTGATGAATAAAGTCCGGGTGAATATACTTTTCGTAGGCCTCACGCACAGCGCCTGACGTAGCCATCTGTAGAAATGCTGTTGCGATGTTGTTTTTGAGCATATTCGGTATCCACACCAACTCGTCTGGCGCTTTATCGCGATGATGGCATGCAGTATAATTCCAGGCTAGAAAGCTGTCAATCAGGTACATACATGCCCCGCCTCTTCGTCGCCATCGACCTACCGGAAGCAACCAAAGACCAGATCCTCAGCCTGCGCGAGGACGACTTGCCGCCCGGGCGCTGGCCGCGGCGCGACGCCTTGCACTTGACCTTGCACTTCATCGGTGATGTGCCCGAGGCGGTGGCGCGGGCTTATCAGCGCCAATTGGAACAAGTAGACGCGCCCGCATTTGAACTGCGCATTCAAGGGGTTGGGCAGTTCCCAGTCAATGATCGCCCGCGCGTCATCTGGGCCGGGGTACAAAATACGGCGCCCCTGCGCGCGCTGCATGAGGCGGCCGGCGCGGCTTTGGAGCGCGAGGGCTTCCGGCGCGAGCGGCGGCGCTTCCACCCCCATATCACCTTGATGCGCTTCCGCAAACCGCTGCGCCGCGGCCCCGCGAGCAAGTGGCTGAGCGCGCATATCGACTTCCATGCCGAGCCCTTTCGCGTCGAGCGATTTGTCCTGTATGAAAGCGACTTGCAGCCGAGCGGCGCGGTGTATACAAAGCGAGGGGTTTATAGCCTTAGAGCGCCACCCATCGACGAATTGTAGGGGCGAGTCACCGACTCGCCCGTACCCACGTAATCTGCGCGGCGGGCGACCGGGGCCTACAGATTTTGAGTAGAAGCCGGCAAGCGATGCGCGCGCAGCAGCAGGCCCGCGACCACAATCATCGCGCCCAGCGTCACAAAAGCGCCGATCAGCGTTGTCTCGGCGATGATGGCGAAGACCGGCGCGGCCAGCGCGACAAAGAGATTCAGGAACATATTGACCAGCGACAAGACGGTAGCCCGGTTCTTGCTCTCGATGAGGGCGTTCTGATAAGCGGAAAACAGCGGCGTCTTCATGTCATTGACGCCCAGCATCAGAATCATGACGAGGGCGGTGGCCGCGGGACCGGCGACAGCCGCCAGCAGCCAATACATCAGGCCCGGTAGAAAGATTAGCAGGGCGATGGCGCGCGCCTGCCCCAGCCATTCCTCCAGCTTGAAAGCATAGCGCTGGGTGAAAGCAGCCAGCAGACTGCCCAGCGACAAGACCAGCGAGGTTATGAATGGCGCGCCGCCGTTTTGCGTCAAATAAGGCGGACCAAACGTCGTGATCAAAGATGATGTGATCGGCGTCGTGAAGATAATCAGCAGCACGAGCCGCCGCAGACGCTGATTATGACGCAGCAGGCGCATGCCATCGCGCAGCAGGGTCATGCTGCTCGGCTCGGCTTCTGAAGTATCGACCGCTGGTTCGCGCAGCGTCAAGCAGACAAGGGCGCCGATCAACAGCGCGACGACGGTCAAGGCGATGGCGGGGATGAAGTTCTCGACGGCGGCATCGCCAATGATGAGCCCGCCGATGATCGGCGCGATGACGAAGGCGATCATGCCGTAACTGTTGACCCGCCCCATCGCCCGCTTCATCGCCCCTTCGCGGTTTTCCGGCGGCAGGCTGTCGTAGACCAGCGCCTCTACCGCGCCCGAAGCGAAAGCGAAGCCTGAGCCGGTCAAGAGCGCGATGAAAATGTACCACTCAAAGGTGCGGGCGAAGATGAAGATGAACTCGGCGCTCATCAGCAAGACGGTGGCGGCGAAGATCGACCACTTGCGCCCGACGCGGTCGGCCAGCACGCCGGTCGGCACTTCCATCAGAAATATCGTGCCGATAACGATCGATTCAATCAGGCTGATCTGCACCAGCGTCAAGCCACGCGAGAGCAAGAGCAGCGCGTAAGCGTGAATGTAGAGGTGGAAGCGCTGGCAGAAGTTGATGATGATGATTTTGTTGATGTTCGAGCTATACATGGCTGCGACCGCTTCAAGATGGGGAAAGCGCAGCGATTATATCAGCAGCGACTCGTATTCCTATCGCCCGCCTATGGGAATGCGTCCCCGCGGGTTATAATCCGCGCCTGAAGTCATGGAGACGGAGAAGGCCAATCATGCGCGAAAACCGAGTGCGGACCTTGTGGGCGGAAGGCAAAGCGGTGATCAACGGCTGGCTGCACAGCCCCAGCGCCTGGTCGGCTGAAGTAATGGCGCATCAAGGTTGGGACAGCCTGGTCGTCGACATGCAGCATGGCATGATGGGCATGGAGACGGCGATCCAAATGCTGCAAGCCATCTCCACCACCGACACCGTGCCGATGGCGCGCGTCAATTGGAACAGCCCCGGCGATATCATGCGCCTGCTCGATGCGGGCGCTTATGGCATCATCTGCCCGATGGTCGAGACGCGGGCGGAATGCGAGGCTTTCGTCGGCGCCTGCCGCTTCCCGCCGCTTGGTTACCGCAGCCTGGGGCCCACCCGCGCCCGTGTTTATGCCGGCGAAGATTACGCCGAGCATGCCAATGACACCATCCTCGCTCTGGCTATGATCGAAACGCAGACGGGCTTCGACAATCGTGATGAGATCTTGAGCGTCGAGGGCTTGGACTGCGTCTTCGTCGGCATCGGCGATTTGCGTCTGACGATGACGGGCGAGGCCGGGCTCTCGTCCTCGGACGCGACCCTGGACGCGGCGCTGGACGCGATATTGGCGTCAGCGCGCCGGCATGGCGTCAAAGCCGGTCTCTTTTCCGCTGATGCCGATCACGCGATTGATATGCTCAAACGCGGTTATGAATTCGTGACGGTGGGGAATGACACGTCGCTGATGGCGAGCGCGGCGTCGGCGGCTGTCGCGACTGTGCGCGAGGGCATTGCTTGAGCGCTCAAACCGCGTCGCCCAGGCAGATCCCCAGGTCATGCGCGGTCTGCAGCCAGGGATGATCGAGCGGCACATTCTTGCGTACGCCGACGACATCCTTGAGCGGGACCGCCGCCGTGCCGTCGCCACAGACGCCGACCATGATATTGCGCTTCCCCTCGGCGATGTAATTGGCGGCCGCCGTGCCGAGCTGCGTCGCCAGCAGGCGGTCTCTCGGCGATGGGACGCCGCCGCGCTGCACATGCCCCAGGATCGTCACCCGCGATTCCAAGCCGGTGCGTTTTTCCAATTCGGTGGTCAATAGCTGGGTGCCGCCGCCGCGCTCAAATTCGATCTCATCAAGGTGGGCGCGCGCCTGCTTGCGCCGCGCTCTCGCTTCTTTTTGCTTCGATTTCTTCTCGCTGGCAGCGGCGATTTCGGCCTCCGCTTCGGCCAAACGCGCGCGCGCTTCGCTGAGTTTCTTGCCGACGCGCTGGGTCATGGCGCCTTCCGACACGGCGACGATGCTGAAGCGCGTCCCGCCACGGCTGCGCGCCCGTATTGACTCGGCCACATACTCGATATTGAAGGGGATCTCCGGAATCAGAATCACATCCGCCCCGCCCGCCAAGCCGGCGCCCAATGCCAGCCAGCCGGTGTTATGACCCATGATCTCGACAACGATGATGCGGTGATGGCTGTGCGCAGTCGAATGGAGCCGGTCGATCGCTTCCGAGGCGATATTCACGGCGGTGTCAAAACCGAAAGTGACATCGGTGCCGCTGACATCGTTGTCGATCGTCTTGGGCAGGCAGACGACGTTGATGCCCTGCTGCGAGAGACGCCAGGCGTTCTTGGCCGTGCCGCCACCGCCCAGGCAGACCAGCGCATCCAGGTCGTGCCGCTGGTAATTTTCCACCATGACATCCATCATATTGCGCGTCTTGCCGCCTATCGGCATCTTATGCGGCTTGTCGCGGCTGGTGCCCAGAATCGTGCCGCCCAGCGTCAGGATCCCGCTCAGCTCTTCCGGCCCCAGCCATTCAATCCGGTTCTGCATCAAGCCGCGAAAGCCATCGCGGAAGCCGATCAAGCGCATGCCATACCGGTTGATGGCTACCTTGCCAAGGCCGCGGATGGCCGCGTTCAAACCGGGGCTGTCGCCGCCGGCGGTCAGTATGCCTATCGTTTTGCTCATCATAAGAAGAAGCCTCGTATCAGCACTAATTCACCACATTATAACGAATATGCTCTTACGCTTACAGCCGGCCCGCCCGGCGCGCTATGAGACGGGGGCGTCAATTCGTGTTATGCTTTGCCTACCGGGAGCGATGAAGCGAGACCATCATGGAATTGAAACAGCGGCTATACGATGTGGACGACCTGTGGGAACTCTACTGCCAACGGGAAAACGACCACTTGCGCTTTGAACTGATCGACGGGGAAATCATTGAGATGTCGGGACCAGGCGTGCTGCATGGACGGATTGAGATAAGGCTGGGGCGTTATCTTGATATCTTCGCGGAAGAGAACAACTTGGGCATCGTCACCGGGGCAGTCGGCTATTACCCGGCCGATGACCGCTACAATCTGCTCTTGCCCGATGTCGCCTTCATCAGCTTCGAGAACGCGCCTGTACCCGTTCCCGAAAAGTTCATGCCTACCATGCCTGACCTCGCTGTCGAAATCAAATCGCCGAGCAACACGCTCGTCGAAGTGCGCGAGAAAGCGGAGCGCTACCTGCGCATGGGCACGGCTCTGGTCTGGATAATCCTGCCGGCGCAAGAGAGCGTCGAAATCCACCCGCCCGCCGAGACCCTCGGGATAGGCGATTCGCTTTCCGGTGAAGATATTTTGCCCGGTTTCGAGCTTGAACTGCGCCGCCTCTTCCCTTGAATCCATGCCCAGCGAACAACGCCTCAACAAACTGAAACGCGTCGCCGAGGGGCGGCAAGCCGGCCTCACCGTCGTCATCGAAGACATCTTCGACCCGCACAATCTGGGCGCAATCAGCCGCAGCTGCGACGCTTTCGGCATTCAGCAGCTCCACGTCATCTTCGAGACGCATCCCGAATTCGACCCCAAAGAAGTCGGCAAGAACAGCTCAACCGCCACCAACAAATGGCTGACGTATCGCATACATCACAGCACGAAGGCGGCCCTCTGCGAGCTCAAGGAAGAGGGCTGGCAGATTGTCGCCGCCGCCATCGACCCGGCCGCCGAATCCATCCATGAGGCCGATTTATGCGCGCCGCAAATTGCGCTGCTCTTCGGCAATGAGAAGACGGGGCTGTCCCGCGAGGCGCTGGCGCTGGCCGACCGCACCGTCACGATTCCCATGCGCGGCATCGCACAAAGCATGAATGTCTCAGTCACGGCGGCGCTATTCATGTACGAGCTGACGCGCCAGCGATTGGAGCGCTGCCCGCAGTTGCTGCGCCAGCCGCCTGAGCATGCCGCGCAAACACTCGATTTTCTCCTGGATATGCACAAGCAGCACGACAGACGCAACAAGAAACTGCGCAAAGACCGCGCAAAGCAACGCCGGCGCAAGCCCGCCAATCCCGACAGGTAGGGGCGCTTCGCCGAAACGCCCGCCTGCGCTGTGGGATTCCTATCGGCTCTGTCTCATATTTGCTGTGCGTACGGGCGAGCCGGTGGCTCGTCCCTACAGGTCGCGTATGGGACTTGACAGGGATCTCCCCGTCAAGCCAGGGCGAAGATGCCCACCGTCGGCCGATGATCGGTCAGATCATCAAAGGGGATCTTGCTCTGGATATGGCAGGAGATGACTTCAAACTGTTCAGCGGGGTCGTGCAGCAAGATATGGTCGATCAGAATGCGATGCGTATTGTGCGTCCATAGTTCGCTGTTTTTGTTCTCCGGCCTTAGCAAGCGAAAATGCCGCTGCAGCATTTCCATCTCGGGCGCGTCCGGCTGCGCATTAAAATCCCCCGCCAGCACGATGGGACGCGCGGGCATCTCGTTGTATTGATCAGCCCGCTTCAGCTCGTCGATGACGCCGAGGATCTCGCTGACCTGCGCCTGCCTGATTTGCGACGCCGCCCGCGAGCGTTCGTAGGTCGCGTCTCGGCGGTCCTCGCCGATGAGCAGGCCCAGATGCGTATTCAGGAAATAGAACGGAATGCCGCGGTAATTGAGCGAGGCCGCCATGAGGTTGCGCGGCTGCGTATCGCGGTTGCCGCTGCTGTAGAGGGTGGCGCGGCTGATGGTGGTGTGCCGCGCCCAGGCGCCGGGGTTGTAGCAGTCCTCGTAATCCGGGTAACTGCCCCAGGACCAGTTTTCCACCGGCAGGTTGGTGACGATGGCGTTGCCTTCCGCCGCGCCGGTCATCCGCCGGTAGGCCGGCCGATCCCATAAGTTGGGATGCGGATGATCGCACATGCTGACTTCGGGCGCGAAGGCGTCGCTGTAATCCGCGCCCAGGAGCCGCGCCATCTTGCGCCCAACATTCATGCTGCTGCCGTTGAGCATGGCGACGCCCGATTCTTGCAGGCCGATGAGGGTCGGTTGGCTGGGCGTAATCACTTGCCGCAGCGTACTGTAGGTATCCACAGCCAGTTTCTCATGATCGTGCGGCGCCGGGCGCATGCTGCGGGCGCCACCGATGTTGAAACTCACAACCTGTAGCATTGTCCTGCCCATAACCTGCCAAGCTTGCAGCATCGTATCATAAATTCAAGGCGATTATGAGAGCGAGAGCGCCACGAATTTGCCGCGCGCCTTCATCCGGCAGACAAGACCCTCAAAAAGCGGACGATGTGAGATTATCATTGTTCCGCTTCAAGGCAAATTGCAGGGGCAGTCTGTCAGGCCGCCCGCAGATTCACAGAGGCTGCCGCAGCCGAGGGAATGCAAGCATGAAGGCGATTGACGACAACACCGCCCTGCTGCTCATAGATGTACAAGTCGGCTTGGACGACCCGCGCCTCGGCCGCCGCAACAACCCTGACGCCGAGCGCAACATGGCCCGTCTGCTGGCGGCATGGCGCGCGCGCGGCCGCCCCGTCTTTCACGTACGGCACATGTCAACCGAGCCGGACTCGCCCCTGCGCCCGGAGCTGCCCGGAAACGCCATCAAAAGCGAAGTGGCGCCCCGAGGCGGCGAGCTCGTGATCCAGAAGCAAGTCAACGCCGCCTTCATCGGCACCGACTTAAGCCAACGCCTGAACCAGGCCGGCATTCAATCGCTAGTCATCGTCGGCTTGACCAGCGACCATTGCGTCTCCAGCACGGCGCGGATGGCTGGCGACCTTGGCTACCGCGCGATCGTCGTCGCCGACGCCACCGCCGCCCACGAAGTCCGCAGCTACGATGGCACGCTGCACTCGGCGGAAACGGTGCACGAGCTGGCGCTGGCCAACCTGCATCAGGAGTTCGCAACGATTCTAACCACCGAGCAAGTTCTGAGCCTGGGCTGAGCGATGCCGATCGCGGTCATATCGTCGCTGTACCGCTTCGAGCGGCACCTGCCCACATTTTCGGCGGCCGTTTTTGGCTTGGCCAGGAAGACAAGCGACGCGGGCATCTCCGTGCACTTCCTGCCCATCGTCAACGACGCGAGCACCCATGAACGCGAGGGGATTGAGCGGCTGGCGGGGGAAATCAACGGGCGCTATTACGGGCGCATGACACCGCAATACGTGCCGCGTGAGACCTTGTACGCCTCCTGGAATCGCGGGCTGGCGGCTGCCCAGGCGCCCTATTTCACCTTCTGGAACGCCGATGACATCCGCTCGGCGGCCGCCTTCAGCGAAGGCTACAATGCCCTGCAAAGCGGCGCCAACCTGGTCGACTTCGATTACAGTCGCGTCAGCCAAACTCGCCGCTTCGGGCTGCTCCCGCGCGAAGGGCGGGTCGCCGTGCCCTGCATGTTCGATGGCGAAAGCTTCACGCGGCGGGTCGGCATCGGTCCCTTCTTCATGGCGAGCAAATCGCTCTATGCCCAGGTCGGCCCCTTTGACCCCAACTTCCAGGTCGCCGGCGATACTGAATGGGCGAGCCGCGCTCTGCCCTGGGTCAAATTTCAGCGCGGAAGGGCGGATGGCGGCGACTTCATCGTGCATGGCGACAACTTGAGCAACACCGGCGGCGACCGCGAAGACATTGAGGTCAATATCATATTCATGCGGCGCGGCGATTGGGGCCAGCTGCGGCCGGCCAACCCCACGTCGATGCGCGCAGCCTGGGAGCGCTGGGGCAATCCCGATCGCATCGCCCTGCCGGCGGCGGAAGCCGACTTCCTCTGGGGCCCGGCGGCGGAAAGGCGCTGGAAACGTTATCAGCGCGAGCGGCGTCAAAGGCCGGCGCTGCGTCGTCTGCGGCTGGTTCTGGCCTCTCGCGGCCTGATTCACAGCGTCGAATGGGCAATGGCGCAGCGAGGGCGCGCTCGCTCATGAACGCCCGCCATCGGACGCGCCTGCTAGCGCTCGCTCTGCTCATCATCCTCAGCCTGATCTTCTTTCATCAGTTGGCTATCGGCGGGAAGATCCTGGCGCGCGGCGATACCTTCGAGTACTTCTATCCTTATTGGGACGCGCGCAATCAAGCGTTTCGCGAGTGGCGCCTGCCGCTCTGGACGCCCGATCTCTTCATGGGCGTACCTCTGCTGGCCAATCCACAACTCGGCATCTATTACCCGCCGAACTGGCTCACCGCGCCATTTCGCGCGCCACGCGCCATCACACTCAGCATCTTGTTGCATGTTGTGCTGGCGGGGGCGGGCGCCTGCTGGCTCTACCGCGAAACCGTCAGCCAACGCTGGCTGCCCGCGCTGGCCGCCGCTGTCGTCTACGCTTTCAGCGGATTCCTGGGCGCCCATGTCGAACAGATCAATCAACTCCAGGGCCTTGCCTGGCTGCCCCTGCTTTTCGCCCTCAGCCACCGCCTGCTGACGCGCAACCGGCCCCTGCGAGACGGGCTGCTGCTGGGCATGGCCTGGGCGCTGCAGATCTTCAGCGGGCACAGTCAAACCGTCTTTATCAGCGGCCTCGGCCTGGCCGCATTCGCGATCGCGCTGTCGTCCCGGGCCGAGCCGGATACCCGCTGGAAACGCAGCGGGCGCGCCCTGCTCATGCTCGCTGGCTCCGGCGCAGTCGCCCTCTGTCTCTCGCTGCCACAGCTGCTGCCCAGCCTTGAATTGCTGCGCCTGTCGATTCGCAGCGACGGCTTGGCGCCGCACAGCGTGAGCGCCTTTTCGCTGCCGCCGGATCTGCTGGGGCGCGCCTTGCTGCCAAGTTATGACGGTCAACTCTTCGGCGAATACGTCGGCGCCATCGGCGTCATCGGCCTGGGGCTGGCGCTCTGGGGCGCTGCCTCGCGCCCTCGCTCATGCGGGCGGAAATGGATCTGGCTGTCCGTCGCCGCGCTTGGGCTGCTGCTGGCTTTTGGCAACCACAACCCGCTCTATCGATTGCTGGACGACCTGCCGCCCTTGAATTATTTCCGCGCCCCAGCCCGTTTCCTGTCTTTGTTCACGCTCGGCATGGCGATCTTGGCCGGCCTTGGCGTCGAAGCGCTTGAAGCCGCCGCCAAGCCGGCGCCAGCCGAGCCACGCCGTGTCGCGCTTGCCCTCTGCCCGCTCCTGCTGCTGATCGCGCTGACCATCAGCGTCAGCCCGGCGAACCCGGAAATGATCTTTGGCGATTCATCCATCAGCGCGCGGGCCATTGGGCTGTGGCTGGGGGCGGCGCTCCTGCTGGCCGGGCTGATGCTGGCGCGGGGGCGCTGGATTCCGATCGCTGCCTTGGCGCTCCTTACAGGCGAGCTATTCTTGGCCGCCCAGAACTTGCCCTACAACGATCTGTCGCCGTCGGATGTTTACCTGGGTCAGCGCGCCGCCATCACTGAGCTGCTGGCATTGCAATCAGATGAGCCGGCGCCGGGCCGCACGCTGGGCATCAGCCAGATATTCTTTGATCCGGTCGATATCACCGAACTGCGCCGCCGCTACGATGCGCTCGGGATGGGTTATTGGGCGCAATTCCACGCTCTGGACGCCGTCAAAAAGCAAGAGACGCTCATGCCCAATCTGGCGCTGACCTGGGGCATTCCCGGCCTCGACGGATATGGGGGCGGCATCACGCCGACGCGGCATTATGTGCTTTACAGTTCGCTGCTGCTGCCGGACGGAGCGGCGAGCGCCATCGACGGCCGGCTGGGCGAGCGCTTGGCGCTGCCGGCTTGCCGCGGCGCCTGCATGCCGGAATTGCGCTGGCTGCGCGCGAGCGATACGCAATACATCATCACCGATTATGTCTACGATATCCAGCATGGCGATATCGCCTACGACACGGCGCTGGCGCCCTACTGGACCGGTGTCAGCGCAATCAACCCGCCAGAGACAAGCGCCGATCAAGTTCGCATACTCTACCGCGCGCCCGTCAGCGGCGATGAGGGCGCCATCGAACTGCCGCATGGGCACTGGCTCAAGATAGCCGACTACGCCGAACCGGCCGCCCTGATTGACGCGCTGCGCGACAAAGAGAACATCCTGGCCGTCGCGCTGGTGGACAGCCTGGACCCGCAGAATTACCTCCAATTGCAGCCGCCGCCCTTCGAACGCCTGCACGTCAGCGCCGTCAAGATCTATCGGCAGGCGACTAGCGAGCGCGCCTTCCTGGCCGGGGCGGCGCATATCTTACCCGACAGTGAAAGCGGCGATGCGGAAGCCTTGCGGCTGCTGCGCGCGGGCGAAGAGTTGACGCTCCATGGCGACGCCGAAGCGCTGGCGGCGGATGACCCAAGCGGCGGGACAGTCGAAATTCTCAGCTACAGCGATACGCGAATTGAGCTGCGCGTCATGGCAGCGGCGCCCGCCTGGCTGGTGCTGAAGGACGCCTATTACCCGGGCTGGGAGGCAAGCGTGAATGGCGCGCCGACGCCGATATATAGGGCGAACCTGATGTTCCGCGCCTTGCGCCTGCCCGCCGGCGAGAGCGTCGTCAGCTTCCGCTTTGAACCTGCCCTCTGGCGAGCCGCCCTTTACATCGGCCTCGCTCTGTGGATTATTGCAGCCATCGTCCTGTTTCGGTTGAGATCAAAGGAGAACGCCGCATGAAACTGGGCAGCTATGTAGAAATCCTTCACTATGTCGACGACCTCGCGGCCGCCGGCGCTTACTATCAGAAGCTCGGCCTGGACGCCCTGGGTGATGACGTCTATACCGACGGGCGTTATCATTTGCATCTCGTGCAAGGCGCGGGACCTAACCCTGCCTTGCGTTACTTCGGCAGCGATATCGCAGCGCTCAAGGCGGGCGGCCTGGCCATTGAAGGCGATCGCTTGATCAGCCCGGCCGGCGTCAACATCCTGCTCAGCAGCGATCCCCCGCCGCGTGCACTGCCGCATGACAATGTGGCGCGCGCGCCCGACATCACCCGCCTGGGCAAATTCGGCGAACTCTCCGCCTTCATCCCCGATATCGATGTGGAGTGCGCCTTCTGGGAAGCGGCCGGCTATGAGTCCATCGGCCGCTATGCGCAGCCGTCGCCATGGGGCATCTGGTTCGATCGGATCATGCTCATCGGCTTGCATCAGGATGATGTCGACGAGCCCTTCGCCATTTGCCATTTCAGCCCCGATATGAAAGAAGTGAACGGGCAACTGAAAGCGGAAGGCTTCGACTTGCAGCCCTTCGATATGGGCGGTGATCCGAGCGATTTAACCTATCAAAAGCTGATGACGCCGTACGGGCTGATGTTCTATCTATTCACCGGCGACATTTCCGACGCGAATCCTTAGGGCATGTGACACAGTGGCACTGTAGGGGCGACCAAGCTGGCCGCCCGTAGAAGCGAAAAGGCGCGCGCTTTACGGCGACTCACAGAGTCGCCCCTACAGAAATCGCAAGAAAGCGACATTTGCATGACCGACGCCGGCAACCCTAACCCCCCTCTAAATCTCCCCCCGGCGCATCAGGGGGAGACTTGCTCGCATGCGCGGAGTCTCCGATTCAAGCGAGAAACTTGCCCGTGGCGCTCCCCTCCCTATTGCTATGGGGAGGGGCCGGGGGAGGGGTTGGATCAACCATGACCTACGCCGGGATCACCCAAATCACTGACGACATCGTGCAGGTGCGGATTCCCCTGCCATACAGGCTGAACATCGTCAATTGCTACCTGCTGCGCGGCGCGGCTGGCTGGACCCTGCTCGACACCGGCTTGAACACGGCGGCGGCGCGCGCCCAGTGGGCTGCGGCGATGAAGACGCTCAATTTCAAGCCGGACGACATCGAGAAAATCGTGCTCACGCACATGCACCCCGATCACTTCGGCCTGGCGGGCTGGTGGCAGCAGCAGGCGGAAACACCGATGCCCGTCTACCTGCCCGAGCGCGAGATGCCGCAGGCGAATGTCTTTTATCGCCGGGCCAACACGCCCCTTTATCACCAGTGGATGCTGGATTGCGGCATGGACGAAGCGACGGTGGGCAATGTGGAACGCGCCCTGGGCAGCACGCGCGATTTGACCCAGCCGCATCCGGCAAGGCAGGAGACCCTGCGCGAAGGCAGTACCGTCCGCTTGGGCAGACGCGATTGCCGCGCCATCCATGCGCCCGGCCACAGCGATGGTCAACTCATCTTCTATCACGAAGCCGAGCGCCTGATGCTCTGCGGCGATCATGTGCTGATGAAGATCACGCCCAATATCGGCAGTTGGCCGCACACCCAGCCGGACCCGCTCGGGCGCTTCCTGGCGTCGCTCGCTGAGCTGAGCGCGCTGGATGTGCGCCTGGCCTTGCCCGGGCACCGCGACCTCATCAGCGATTGGCGCGGCCGCATCGGCGAGTTGATCGCCCATCATCACTTGCGCCTGGAGCATACGCTGGCCGCGATTGAGGGCGGCGCCGGCGCCGTCTTTCAGGTCGCCGCTTGCATCTTCCCGCTGGATCGTTTGACGGCGCATGAATGGCGCTTCGCCATGGCCGAGACGCTCGCCCATCTGAACTGCCTGCTCGCACGGCGTCAGGTCACCTGCGCGCGCAACGGCGTCATGCGCTGGGGCTTGGCCTGAAGATTACCCCCACCCCAAACCCCTCCCCCAAAATGAGGGAGAGGCTTTTGCCGCAAGCGGGTCGATCATATTAGCCCCCTTCCCTCTCTATGGGATGCCCGCCATAGAGATGGCGGGAAGAGCCGGGGATGGGGTTTTCCGTCAATACGGCGCGATCACCTCGTCCTGGCTGTTGATGCGGCTGTTGTTCACGATGACAAAGCGCGTTGAATCGGCCGGCTCCAGCGTCCAGGTCACGTCGTGGCGCGCCCCGCCGTCATGCACGTGATGCGCCTCGCCGACGATGAAATAATCGCGCTCGCCGTGCCCGGTCTGCGTCTCGCGGATGCGGATGCGCTGGAACAGGGACGCGCCTAGCGCCGCCGGCAGATGGTCGCGGGCCTTGAGCTGCAGCGTTTGAATCGTGCCGCGCGGGTGCTTTCGCCGCGCCAGCTCGTAAGACGCGAATGCCTGCGCCGTCTCGATATCGGAAAGCGCCGGCAGGTCAAGCGCCAGCCGCTTGAGGCCGTACACATGCATGCCCTCGCCATCGGCAACGCTGACTTCGAGCCTGTCCCCGCGGTAAAGCGGCTTGCCAAAAAGCTGCAGCGCCGTCAGAAATACTTCGCGCCGGGATTGGTTCACGACGCGCAGGCGGACGGAGGTCGTGCCTAGCTGCACAACTTCAGCCGCCACGCCGGCGTCGATCGCCTGCCCGCCCAATTCCGGCCCCAGCTGAAAGCGCGTCAGGAGCCGCTCGAATTCGAGCAGGCCAACCGGCTGATCGCGCCCGTCAACCAGGCGCAGATTCATTTCGACTTCGCTGCGCTGCGCGATGCGCTGGGCGCTCCGCAGGCTCCAGAGCAGCGTGCCGCTGGCGCCAATCTCGCGCGGGGTCATCAGCATGGCGATCTGATTTAGGCGCCATTCGCCATAGCTGTAGTCCATGCCGCTCATGTTGTCGTCGAAGCGCGCCACGATCGTCCGCTGAATCAGTGTATGATGTCGGTTGAGATAGATCGCTCGACCCTCTCGATCCAGGTAGAAACGCCCGCGCTCGCTGGCGGCGACCTCGCCGATCGCCTGCCGCGCCGATGTGGAGTCATGCCACCAATCGCCGACATAAGCGAAGCGCGATTTGCCCGGCTGCAAACGCCGCTGGCCATTCGCCGGCGGGAAGATGCGCGCGCTGTCGATCCGGTTGTAGCCGGCCAAATCAATCAGGCAATAACCAGCCAGCGCCGGCCGCCGCAAGATGGCCCCGTCAAGCAGCTCTGCAATCACCGCATCGGCGGTCACATCAATCTGCGGTTTGAGCCGGGCGGGGCTATCGGCCAGCCAGGGCTGGATATCTTGCAGATGTATCAGCGCCTGCTTGCGGCCCAAGTCGCCTTCGTCCGGTTCGATATGGCTGATAACGCCGGTGAAATGCGTCCGGCTGACGCCGCCTGTTATGCTTTGGATGCGGACGCGCGTGCCGCTTTGCAGCCGGTTGCGCTCGGGTGAAAAGGCGCCGTCGGCATTGAGCATAGTGATGCGCGCCCAGCTGGGCTCGGCCAGGCTGTCGTATGCCCGCCCCATGCCCAGGCGCCAGCGCAACGCAATCACTCGCCCGCTGATCTCCTCGTCCGCGTCGCCGAAGTTTCCATCGTGATGTCGGTCGATTGCGATGCTGTACTGAATCGTCATGGCTAAATCTCCAGCAGCCAGGTATGCCGGAAAGCGCAGCCGTAAAACTCGCGCTCGCCGTAGGGAAAAATGCCCGGCTCGACGCTGACCCGCGCTGGCGCCAGCAGTTGATCGCCCATGGTGATATCAGCCGCCAAAGCCGCCGTATAACTGTCCATCAAGTCCACTAGCCCGGGCAAGTGACTGCGGATTCCCAGCCCGCTCTCAGCCGGCGCGGCCAGCAGCAAATGCGTCACGGTGTAGTAGATTGACTTGGCGCCGCCGCTGAATGCCACCGTCTGCAAGCTGTCCTTTCGCTCGCGGAACAGGCGCTCCGCCTTCAACTCGATCGGCATGACCAGCAGACAGGGCATCTGGGCGCTGTGCAGCGAATGGGGCAATTCGTCGAGATCATAGTTGTTGCGCACGCCGCTCACACTCAGCGCCGCCAATTGCGTCAAAGCCGCGCGAAAGCTCGCCATCGGCTTCTCCTTTCTTTTATTGTGTTGTGCTGAATATGGGGTGACATGCGCCGGGGCAATCTATTGCGTCGCCCGCCGCAACGGAAATTGTAGGGGCGTCTCGCTGAGACGCCCTAATGCGCGCACTATCACAAGCATGTGCGAGCCACCGTCTCGCCCCTACGAAGTTCGTGATTTGACAGGTCGCCCGCAACCGGGCAAAACGGAACGAGCGACATAATATGTCGCCCCTACATGTCCCGGTGTTGTCAGCTGTTGGGGGAGGAGCGGAATAGCTTAACCCGACAAGCGCCCGCGCCTTCGGTCCAGCGCCTCGTCTTCCGCCAGCATCCGCTCCAGTTCAGCCGTCTCCAGCTCGTCAACGTAATCGTCGATGACGCGCTCCAGATAAGCCGGCAGTTCCGGATGAATATTCTGGAAGTTGGCGATGAAATCGGGATGCGAATTGTAGAGCTGCCCCAGGCCACGCAAGTGATCGAGGCTGGGCTCATAGAAGTGCCGCAGATGCGCCTGCCAGCGATCCAGAATCGCCCGCACTCGCTCGTCGTTCAATTCCAGGCGCGCTTCCAACGATTCAGCGAGATCGACATAAATCTGATTGCCCTCGGCTTTGATCGCCTCCTGCTCGGCTTTGCTGTAGCTGTTCCAGCGCCCGATGCTCTCGTTGACCTCGCCCGGGCCATATTGCAGGCGGGCTTCGCGCTCGTATTGTTTCTGCTGCTCGGGGCTATGCTGTTTCAAGCCGCGTCTCTTCTTGCTCATCCCGTTGTCTCCTTCAGCGCAAAGGCTGACGCTTGAGGTCAGCCGCGTTATTGTAGCGCCGAATGGAGGGAAAACGCCAGGCCACCCAGCCGGCCAGCAGAGCCGCCGCCAAGCCGCCGCTGAATATCGCCAGCGGCGCGCCCAGGATTGACGCCGCCAGGCCAGCGCGCAACTCGCCCAATTGCGGACCGGTCATGAAGAAGAGCATATTGACCGCGACCATGCGCCCGCGCAGCTTGTCCGGCGTCATCAATTGACGGATCGTGCCGCGAATCACGCTGGAGATGATATCAGCCGCGCCCGTCATAGCGAAAACGACGTATGACAGGACAAAGCCGGTCGAGATGCCGAAGATCGCCGTCGCCAAGCCATAGACCGCCACGCAGACGAGAAAGACGACGCCCTGCCGTTTCAGCTCCGCGCGCAGCGACAAAAGGAGACCCGCCAGCAAGCCGCCGACGGGCTGCGCCGTCGCCAACAAGCCATAACCCGCCGCGCCCATACCGAGGATATCGCCCGCGACAATCGGCAGCATGGTCCGCGAGGACGCGAGCAGAGTGGCGAAGAAATCGAGCAGCATCGTGCCCATGATAATGCGCTTGCGAAAGGTGAAACGGATACCGAGGGCCAGCGTTCGCCAGTTGAATTGCGCGCCATTCAAGCGCTTGCCGCGCTGCCGTATGCCCGCGGTCGACGCCGCCGCCGCCAGAAAAGCGGCCGCGCCGATGGCGTAAACCAGGCCAATGTCCACCGTCGCCGCCAGCAGACCGGCCAGCGCCGGCCCCAATATGGTGGCGATCTTGGTGACCAGCATGTTCAGGCTGATGGCATTGCTCAGGTGTCGCGCTTCGACCAGGTTCGCCTCAATCGATTGCCGCGCCGGGAAATCGAGCGCGATTGCGGCCGCGCTCGAAGCGGTCAAGATATAGATCATCCCCACGCTGATGCGATCGGATAAGGTCAACAGCGCCAGGCCAGCCGCCACCAACACCGCCAGCAGACGCATCGCAATCATGACCCGCCGGCGCTCGAAGCGGTCCGCCAGCAAGCCGCCCGCCAACCCAAAAAGCAGGATCGGAATCACGCGCGCCAATCCAAGCAGGCCCAAGCCGAAGGCCTCCGAGGCCATATCAAGCGCGTGGCCGAAGACATACACGGTGAAAGACTGCCCGCGCAGCAGCTCAAAGACATGCCAGTTGACGGCGAAGAGCTGCATCTGCATGCCGGCCGTCGACAGCATTTCGCCGAACCACAAGTAGCGGAAATCGCGATAACGCAAGGCGACCATGCGATTGAACTGACGGGCCATGGGCAGGCTCGGAAACAGGAGCGGGATTCGAGCCGCAACCTTAGCGCAAAGCCCCGCGAGTAGCCAGATTCAATCGTCCGCGCCAAAGCGCGTCAAGCGGTCAAACGCCGCATCCGCTGCAGCAAGGGCGTCGAGTCCAGCTCAATCGGGCCGACCGATTTGAGCAGCAGCTCGGCATATCGAAGGGTCAGATCGCGCATTGTCGGCGCGGGCGCGAAGGTCTCGATTTTGGCGCCTTGCAGGTGCGCTGTCGCACGCGTGCCGCCGACGCCGCGCAGCACCGTCATCATATTGGCTGGGCGGTCAATCGCTGTCACGCGCATGTACTCGCCGTCGATGCGCAGCATGTGCCCGACATGAAATCGCGGGCGGGCGCCATCTTCATCGGCGCCATCGCTGTCAGCCACGTCCAGCCGCGTCGCATGCGCGCTCATCGCGTTGCCGCTGACCTGGTCCAGGCTGGCGCGCCAGGCCGCCGACCATCTGTCATGCCAGCCCCAGATGCCCGTCACGCTGACTGAATCAACCGGGTTCAGCCCCATACGAAAAGCCCGGCCCCGCTTGAGCTGCAAGATGCTGGACGGCTCGTCGCTCTCGCCTGGAAAGCTGAAAATGCGGGCAAGGTCAACCTCGCCGCCGCCATCGCTGAGCGCGTGCAACTCAAGCAGGTCATCCGGCAGGATCAACATGCGTGGCGCCGCTGCAGCGGGCTTGACATCCAAGGTCGCCAGCCGTGGGCAGTAGCGGCGCTGCGTCGTCGACTCGATGAGGTGGCTCGCCTCAGCCAGCGCCCGCAGCAAATCGTCATCGTCCTGGCCATCGTTTGCCCCCAGGTTCAGGCGTCGCTTCAAGTCCTCCAAGGTCGCAATCGTGTACATGTCGTTCCTTTCCGATCATTGTTTTGGCTTACGTAATAGCGCGCCGAAATTCCCGTCGCGACTGTCGCGGACGGCGCGCCTGTGTTACCTTATGCGCAGCGAAACGAAAGTCTGCCAAAATGAAGGTCGTCGCCATCGCGCCCGACAAGTTCAACGCCGAGCTGCATCGGCTGCCGATCGCCGGTGAGTTGCTGCTGCCGGGCGTGCAGGTTTATGTAAGGTCGGACGGGGTCGCTTTGGCGCTCAAGCAGGCGCTGCTGCCGAACGCCGCCTGCGGCACGGTGGTCGAGTTATGCCGTCATGGCGAGGGCGTCGAGGTAGCGCTGCACGCGGAGCAGCAGGAGGATGGGGGCTTCTTCTTCGAGGCGCTGTGGGTGTTGGTGGGGTGAGGGGGATGTTTTCTCAGCTAGTCGCAGATCTTTGATTTGAGTTTCGGATTAATCCGTTCACAGTCGATGTTTCGCTGAATATATGATTGCCTTGCTATCTTCTCTACCTGTTTTGGATACAGTCTGACCATCAAATCCCGGTGATCGTTTACAAGTTGCGCGAAGTATTCAAGCCTTTGTGACGTCAACTCCACGACATCACAATGCCAGTTGTTCACTAAGTCATCTGCGGTGTCGCCAGGAATACAGATTACCCTGAATGCGCAGACAACTATGTCCAGTGGGATTAGTACATAGTCAACTCGCTGAATACTGTCTCGCGTACACGCGTAGGCAGCTAATACACGATTTAGGTTTGACTTGTCTTCGTCTATGAGATAGGTGGAGAAACTGCCTTTCTTGGTTAACAATCCCTTGAAAACATCGGCAACGAGTTCACCACTCTTGAGCCAAGGCAACTCGTCATGGCTCTTGTCCCACCAAGACTTGTTTCTTATTTCGCGGAAGACATAGCACACAGAGACTAAGATTCCAGCAGTGTGTCTTGAAGTTGATTCAACACCATCGTCAGATCATCCTTAAGAGCGATGCTGTCTTCTTTCCGAATCGCTCTTTTCAGCGCGATAATCGACTCAGGATTGTCAAGAGACGCGATACCTAAGCCCGCGCCATCGCGGACCCAAGCCGAAGGGCTCTCGAGCAGACAGCGTTCTAGCATTTTTCGGCGCTCATCGTGCCATTTACGGGACTCTGTGTGGCCGATGCACTGCAGCGCTTCCATAGCAATCGCTGTATTAGTCTTCTTACTCAGGATTACGTCTTCAATTGCTCGCAGTGCCTTTTCCCCGTAGCGCTCAATGGCTTCTTCGAGCCCGTCACTAAACTCATTGGTCATGCCCGGTTCAAGATCGATAAACGTAGCAAGCGAAAACAGCTGTGTTACTTCTATCTCGACTTCTCGGCTGGTACGTGGATCAATAGCCACGAATTGCGCAGAAGTTGAAGATTCCAAGTCATTAGAAGGCACGTACAGCCGTTTGCTTTGAAGAATCTCGTCAAATGTAGTGTTCAACAGTCGAATGAGTTTTTCATCTCTTTCGAAAAACTGAAGGAGAACATTGCTATCCGTAATGAATGTAACTGATGGCCTATCGATGGTCCTAGACGCTTCCACCGCTTCATTGCGAAGTGATTCCTGGACACTCGATTCTGCCAATATGTCTGGACCAGGTTTGACAATCCACTCGCGGTCAAAAAGTCGCGATCGTTCGTCACCGCCAAGCGTAAGGTCAATGTTAGTCGATTCACGACTGGGAATCACCGGACGTCTCCTTTCTCCGCTATTTCCAATCCCATTTGCAGCAACTCTTCAAATAGAGTCGGCAAAGATTCCGACTGAATTCCATTTCCGTCAGTTGGAATCGTATTTATATCCAACTCAAGTCTTGAAGCAAACAGCCTATCAACTCGTTTCTGTTCTTCATCCATCACGGGATCAAGCGTGGAGTCTTTACGCTCTAGTGTTACAATCAACCATCGGCTCAGACGATTGATCTGCAAGGCCGAAACGATAGTGCTTCCCCGCCTTCTGTTTATCAAATAATTGAATTCTGAGGCATCCTCCAAATCAAACCTTGGTAGCAAACTTGCTAGGTGTACATGCGTTCTTGATAAATCTTTAGCTGGACTCATAAGTACAGCACCAAAAGCGATGCGGTTAAGAGGCAAGATAAGGGGACTGCGAAGCAAGTCAATGGTCAAGTCTAGAAACACACCAACTTCGTGCTGCCAGCTTCCCCATGCTGGAATCAATTCGTCTGTATTGCTTTCGTCGGGCTCAATGACATAGCGGCAATCGATTTGATTCGGAGTTTTGACCAAGTAGACATTGCCGTTTCCATGCTCTGCATTTCGCTGATTAATCTTTCCAGGCTGGATGAGGACTTCTGGATCCGGTTTTCCAATATGTTGTTCCCATAGCTTAGAAGGAGATACGTCATTGATTTCAATTGGAAACACAGATAGTCGCAGCGATTCTACTTGCCAATCGACGGCCATAACAATGCCAAGCCTTTCGCAACCGATTGCGCGAACATAACTCCTGTGTCGCGCAGTATAACACACAAATGTAAACACAAGGTAAATTCGAAAAAAAGGGCGGAGGCACCCCTCCCCCGCCCCGCGCACACCGCTACGCAGCGATGTTATACAAGCAGCTCGCCACCTCGTCATCGAAGCGCACGAAGGCCAGCCGCACCGTCGCCGTCAGCTGATACGAGTCGTAATACGACAGGTAATCGACGCTGACCGCGATCTTGCGCCGATAACCGACATACCAGCCCGGCCGATAAACGCAGACCGCCTGCCCCTTGCTGTTCGTTCCCCCGCCGACCTTGCCATCCGCTTCCGTCAGCGACATTTCGGCCGACACGAAGACGGGAATCCCGTCCACGTAGCCGATCTGGCCGGTCTGCGCCGTCGCCAG
This sequence comes from Chloroflexota bacterium, assembly GCA_011523545.1. Taxonomy (GTDB): domain Bacteria; phylum Chloroflexota; class Anaerolineae; order Aggregatilineales; family Phototrophicaceae; genus UBA6055. Next base: position 70,613 of record WTGN01000103.1, read on the forward strand.
CGGGCCCGCCTTATCCATCGTCAGGAACTCGCTGATGTTCAGCAGGGCCGCGTAGGTGCCGCTGTCGACGATCCAGGCCAGGTCGGACGGGCGCGCGGCATACTTGCCCGTCATCTTGAAACGCGTCTCGCGCATTTTAGCCAGGGTCGGCGCGCCATTCATATTGACGGCGTTCTGCGTCCGCTCCACCAGGGGCAGGTGGCGCAAGCCATTCAGCGCCAGGAACTTCTCGGTTGACGCCGGGCGCGCCGCGTCGCTGTTGATGTTGCCGGTGGCGCCAGAAGTCGTATCACCATTCAGCAGCACATTGTCGACCGCGTCGGCAATCGCGCGGGCCGCCTGCTCGCGATAGATATTCAGCACCGGGATCACAGCGTCTTCCACCAGCTCGCTGCTGAAGCCGACCCGCAGCGCCAGCTTTTTGGCGTTCAGCGTCACCTTGCCGCTGCCGATTTTGCTATCGGGGATCGGATTGCCCGCATCCAACGCCAACTGCGCTTCATCCTGCGTCTCCGGCACGAAATACACCGTCGGATCCGCCCCTTCTATCGGCAATTCGAAGGGATTGCTCGGCATCTCCACGCTCTGGAACAGCGGCAGAATCGTATTGTCCTGCCGCGCCTTGTGCCAAATTTGCTGGCTCCAGAGATCCGGCACCCATTCATCGCCGAAGCCGGTCTGCGTGCTGTAGGCCAGCTCATCGGCCTTGATCGCCTTCAGTTTCGCCCGCTGGACCTTGGCCGCCAAGGCGTTGCTGTAGCGCTCGCTGACGCCGCGAAAGCTCTTCGCCGAGCGCAGCAGCATATAACCGTGCAGCATGTCCAGCGCGTCCAGAGCATCGAACTCGCTGCCCACCTCGATCCGTCCCATTTTCAGCGCCTCGCGCTCATCCGCCAGTGGCAGGCGTTTGAGCGGGGTCTTTGTCGCTTCCGTCATTGAATGTCCTTTCTCGTTGTCACTTCTTGAATCCGGGTACTCAGTTTCGCCCAAGCCCAGCCGCGACATATCCAGACCCAGCGCCTTGTACGCGCTCTTCAGGGTCCGCACATCCGTCCGCCGCGGCTCAGCCGGGGTCGGCGTCAAACTGCCTTCGACGATGGGCCAGCGCTTTATCCGCCCGCCTTCGCCGACCTCGACCAGATGGGGCAAACTGCCCGAGGACCAACTCAGCACGCCCTGGTCCACCAGCCGCCGCACCGCTCTCACATAGCGTTTGTGCAGGTCCAGCTGCGCCTCCGCCCAGAGCCCTATCTCGTCCGGCGCCAGCCTGTCGATGACACCGATCACCGCCGCCTTCAACGCCCCGTCCAGGCCATGGTGATATAACACCGGCCGTCGCTCATACCAGTCCAGGCCGACATCCGTCTCCGGCGTGAAGTACTCGCCCTGAACATCCCGCTCTTGCCGATCGCCCCAGGTGATCAGGTAACCGCCGATCCGTCCGCCCGGCTCGTCGATCGCCTTCACCGTCTTGATTGCTTCTATCGTCTTGCCATCATTCATTTGCAATGTCCTCCGCTCGCTTGAACGGCATTCCCCTTCACAATCCCGTCTGCCTCAGTCCGTCCACGCGCGGCTATCGAGTGGCGCAGCGGCGGGCAGCCATGTCGCGCGTTGACCGCCCCCGCCACCGCCCGAAAGCGAAACCGCGAAAGCCAGATCCCGCGCTATGTTAAGCGTCTGACAGCGTCCGCCATCAGCCATCTCATGCGTGAGATTAGCACTAATGTTCGATGGCAGGTGAACAAAGGGTCGCGCGTTGGGTTTTTCTAACGAACGAGAGCGTGTAAGGCTTGTCCGCTACTGTTAGCGCAGTGGCTGCCTGGGCTTTACCCCATCCCCGGCCCTTCCCGAAGGTCAATGTCTACGTGACCCAGTCA